>NC_010163.1:748496-1496992 GCF_000018785.1 Acholeplasma laidlawii PG-8A | reverse complement strand
ATAAATAAATAAAAGAAAGACCATTTTATGTTTGACTTTTAAGAACACTTTATTTATAATAAGAAAAGCAAGGTTTCATAAGAAAGGTGGTTTTTTGATTATGAAAAGAACATATCAACCAAGTAAAATCAAACATCAAAGAAGGCACGGATTTAGAGCTCGTATGGCTACTGCTAATGGACGTAAAGTATTAGCAAGAAGAAGAGCTAAGGGTCGCCAATCTTTAACTGTTTAATAAAATTATATAAAAGTTAATAAATACCAGGACTACCAGATCATTAACAAATATTGTTTATTTGTTTTAGGTAGTCCTTTATTTTTTAATTTGAGGTTTGTAGTGAAGAGAGTATATTCTATAAAAAGTAAAAACGAATTGGATTTAGTTTTTAAAGAAAAAAAATCCGTGGGTAACGGATATTTTGTTATATACTTTATACCTCATGAAACACCTCACTTTAAGTATGCGATATCGATCGGCAAGAAATTCGGAAACGCAGTAGAAAGAAACCAAGCTAAGCGTCGACTTCGATATATCGTTTCAAACTATTCAAACTATATAAATCCTAAGTACAGATTTGTTATTGTGGTACGACCACAATCAAATCTTTTACCTTATGATTTAATAAAAGAAAACATAACTAAATTGCTTATTAAAGCAAAACTTATAGAAAAAGAGGCTCAAAATTAATGCGTAAAATATTAGCAGTACTTACGGTGTTAGTGTTTGGATTAGTGTTGGTTGCATGTTCACCTGATACATCTGAAATTGATACTTTCCTATCACCAAATAAAATTGTTTATACAATGGATGAAACCAATGCAAATGGTCCAATCATTGAAACAGGAGATTTCGAATTTTACTCCATCCAAAAAAACAAGACTTCATCTAGAGTAGATGTTGCATCTACAGAAGTAACAAGCGTATCATTAGGTAATAATATCTATGAAATCACTGTTCGTGGTCATAAATATAATGTATATGTGTACCAAACAGGGTATGAAGGTACAGTAAGTAATCCAAATGATATTGTTGTATCTGCTTTAAGTCCAACTTATGGTGTTGAAAACGATGCAGACAAAATCAAAAACGTTAATGCATTATTCTTTACAGTAATTACAAACCAAATTGATTTAGAAAAAGTTCAAGTAATTTCTGCTCAGTTTAATACAAAAGCAAACACGGAAGTTATTAAAGAAACTGGAGCTAATGCTCAAAAGTATTTGGCAACACCAGAAAACTATGAAGATAATGTGTTTAAGATCAATTCAAATAACGTTTTATCATTTGAATTCCATGATCTAAACGACACAGTCCAAGTCATTAAGAATTTATCTTATAAACCAGCGGATAACCAACTACCAATTAACACTAAAATGGAAAATACATGGTTAGGCTATGTATGGGACTGGGTTTTCATTATCCCAATTTCATTTTTAATGCAATTCTTTGCATCCTTATTTGGATTAAATAGTTTTGGTTTAGGTATCTTATTTGCAACCATTATTGTTCGTACAATTGCATGGCCAATTTATGCCAAAGCAAATGATATGTCAATTAAAATGGCTGTTGCACAACCAGAGTTAACTAAATTACAAAATAAATATGCACTCAAAAAAGACCCTGCTTCACAACAAAAAATGCAAATGGAAATGATGCAACTATATAAGAAACATGGTATTTCAGTATTAGGATGTTTTACACCAATTCTTCAAATGCCAATCTTCTTAGCAATGTTCCAAACTGTTTACCGTATTACAGTACCTGGTGGTATGTATGCTGCAAACGTAAACAATCATAAAATCTTATTCGGATTAATTGATTTATCTGCAGGTGGATTTAATGATGTAACAAGTTATGTCTTAGCTGCAATCGTTGGTGTGACTATGTGGTTATTACAACATCTATCTCAAAAGAAACCAAGTTATGCTAAAAATACAGGAACTCAAGTGAAGACGGAACAAGCAGAACAACAAGCTAAAACAATGAAGACAGTATCAAACGTTATGATTGGTATGATGGTATTAACTACAATCACATCAGTAAATGCGTTAGGATTCTACTGGATCATTGGTAACCTGTTCTCAATTGGTCAATCATTCATTAATAGAAAATTATCTGAAAAGAAATACGAAAAAACTAGAGCTTCACAAAGCATCATCTAAGAAAGGGGTTAGACATGCTAAAAGTTATTGAAATCGAAGCTAAAACGCTTCAAGAAGCAACTAAAAAAGCGTCAGATATACTAAAAATATCAGAAGCTAAAATTAAATTAGAAGTATTAAAAGAGAAAAAAGGCTTTCTTGGCGTTGGTGGAAGCACACTTTATAAAGCAAGCCCTAATATCGATTTAGCTATTGAAGGTAAACAATACTTAGAAAATATGGTAACTGCATTAGGTATTGATGTAAAAATGGAAATTCAATCACCAGATGAATCCACAATTACGTACCGCCTTCAAACTTCAGAAAATGCTTTATTAATCGGTAAAGAAGGTAAGACTTTATTAGCTTTCCAAACATTATTAAGAAACCATTTGTCAACATTTGTTGAAGAACCAATACTAGTTACATTAGATATTGGAAACTACCATGCATCAAGAAAACGCCAATTAGAAATTATGGCAACTAAAACCGCTAAAGATGTAGCAAGAAGTGGTATTGCAGTCAAACTTGACCCAATGAATGCATTCGATCGTCGTATTGTTCACTCTAAATTAACTGAGTGGCGTGATGTTGAAACATATTCTGAAGGTGAAGGCGAAGAACGCGCAATCATCATCAGACCAAAAAAATAAATACTTAAATTATAAAATATCTCCCATGATTGGAGATATTTTTTTTACACCTAAATCAAAGCACATGAAAATAATCATTTAATGTTATAATTTACTTATGAAAAATAAAAAGAAAATAACTAAAGTACTTAGAAAAACAATTAAATATATAGCTTTAGCATTTATCTTACTGATAGCTTACTTTATAGGGGAATCAACCTATGAAAATATTAAGAAAACTCAGATCATTAATGACTTTAAAAGTAGAGCATATGAAACAGTTGAGGTGAGTCAACATGACACCACCTATTTTTATCATAAAATCAAACGAACCTATGAGTATGAACTAAGTGATACACGCTCAGTATTCTTTGATGCTAGTAAGGTAAATCCAGGACAAAAAGGTGATATCCTATTAACCTTTGAATCTCCTTTTCCATATATACCAGTTGTAGATCAAATCTATGGTTACTGGCTTGGTGGACATGCTGCATTAGTAGGGGACAATAATCAAATTTATCAGTCCACCGGAATTGGTGATAATGGCACCTTAGATTTTACTACCATATTTAATGTAATCATGCACCGTGGGTATGATGAGACGGATAAATATGGTTTAAGTGTTCAATCTGTATCAAATTATTGGATGACTCCATTTAGAAATGAAACACATTCAGAGTATCCTTATTATGGTAGATTTTATAGAGATGAAATTATGTCACTTAGGTTAAAAAGTAAAGACATAGAAACCTTTGATGCTGAACTGGATGTTGCAGTAAATTACGCTAAAGATAAAACAAACAGAGGTCTATATAATTACCTATTCATATTTGATACCAAATACAAATATTATTGTACAGATTTAGTCACACGCGCCTTTGGTCAAATTAATAAAGATCTAGGTACTAATTACACATTAGACCGTGATGGCATATTTCCTAGCATGTATGATATCTTACTATCAAGTGATACCTATATGACCATTTATAAAGAAACTAAATCAGATGGTATACATGTTTATTACTTAGAAGATGTGGAGGTATAAAGTGACTACTACAGAAATTATTTTACTCACCGGTATGAGTGTTATTATAGTCTTTTTAATGATTCTAATGATTGTATTTATTAAGGGTAAAAAGTCTCCTAATGATGAAGTAAAAGGTAGACAGCAACAAGAAATTCTATCTAAAATTGAGTATCTAAAAACGGATTTTAAAACAGAACTAGATAAACAAAATTTGCAAAGCCAACTGGAATTAGAAAGAACCATTAATTACTTTAAAGAAGCCATTTCAACCAAACTGAATGTCGATTTACAATCGATGAATGATAAGGTAGAAA
Organism: Acholeplasma laidlawii PG-8A; assembly: GCF_000018785.1. NCBI lineage: Bacteria > Bacillati > Mycoplasmatota > Mollicutes > Acholeplasmatales > Acholeplasmataceae > Acholeplasma > Acholeplasma laidlawii. The sequence continues at coordinate 1,492,877 of NC_010163.1, read as the reverse complement.
CAAGACTGAAAGAAGGTTTTCAATCAAGTGATAAACTCTTTAGTTCTATGCTTGAAAAACTAACTATTATTGATACCACACAAAAGAATATTGAAAACCTATCTGGGCATGTAAATGATTTAAAATCTTATTTGTCAGATAAAAAACTAAGAGGTATGTATGGTGAGTTACAGTTATACCAAATACTAGAAAATGTCTTTGGTGAAAACAATAAAACTTTATTTACTAAACAACATAAACTATCTAATCAAACAGTAGTGGATGCTATAGTCTATGGTAGTGGTGATGCTCTAAATATTCCAATTGACTCAAAGTTTTCACTAGAAAATTATATTAGGATGTATGATTCAAACTTAGAAGATAGTGAAAGAAAAAATGCATCAAAACTTTTTGAACAAAATATTAAAAAACATATTGATGATATTGCTAGTAGATATATCATCAAAAATGAAACAACTGACTATGCTTTAATGTTTATACCAAGTGAGGCAGTATTCTCAGAGATTCAAGCAAACTATATTCATTTAGTAGAGTATGCATCTAAAAAGAAGGTGTGGATCACATCTCCTACTACATTAGTTTATATGCTTACAATGATACTAGTCATCAATCAAGATCTAGAAAAAGAAAAGAATGCCGAAAAAATGCTTGATGAAATCAACAAACTCTATAATGATTTTAGACTAGTATTTGAACGTTTTAATACCTTAGAAAAAGATATTCAAAGGTTATCAGAAAGTATTAGGACTTTAATGATACCAATGAACCGTTTAAATAAGAATGTCTACAAAATTGAACATTCCGACTTTAAAAATATAAATACTGATGACTAATTTTATAAATTAGTGATACAATAGTAATAGAAACTTCATATACATCATAAAAAAGAAGAGTAAAACAGATGATATGTTTAAGAGAGTTAATGGTTGGTGAAAATTAACACATATGCTGATTTGAAATAACACTTTTTAGAGACAGAAGAACACATATAAATGTTAGTAGAACTGTACGGATCGCTTATCCGTTATATAAGCAAGTTGAGCGCTAGATTAGCTATGTTAATCTAGAACTAAGGTGGTACCGCGATTATTCGTCCTTAGACTAAATTTTAGTCTAAGGACTTTATTATATTAAAAGGAGAAAACTTATGGATTTAACAATTAGAACAATATATAAAGATCCTGCAAGGTATGCAGGTCAAGAAGTTATATTAAAGGGGTGGATTAGAAACCACCGTGATCAAAAAGAATTTGGGTTTATTAACCTAAATGATGGTAGTTTTTTTGAAAACATCCAAGTAGTATATGAAAGGGCAACAACAAAAGACTTTGATGCAGTGACACGTTTATCTGTAGGTGCATCCATTGAAGTTATAGGTACGCTTGTTTTAACACCAGATAGAAGCCAACCATTTGAAATTAAGGCACTAGAAGTGAGACTAATAGGGGATTCAGGTGAAAACTATCCAATCCAACCAAAACGCCACACAAGAGAGTTTTTAAGAGAGGTTGCACACCTTCGTCCAAGAACGAATTTATTTTCTGCAGTATTTAGAGTTAGAAGTATAGCTGCTTATGCAATACATAAATTCTTTCAGGAACAAGACTTTGTCTATGTACACACACCAATTTTAACTGCAAACGATGGTGAAGGCGCAGGCGCTATGTTTAAAGTTACTACACTAGACATGAATAAGCCACCTAGAAATGAAGACTCAAGTATTGACTATAGTAAAGATTTCTTTGGTAGAGAAGCTAACCTTACTGTTACAGGACAACTCGAAGGAGAAGCTTATGCACACGCATTTAGAAATATCTATACATTTGGTCCAACATTTAGAGCAGAAAACTCTAATACTACAACCCATGCATCAGAGTTTTGGATGATTGAACCAGAGATTGCATTTGCAGACTTAAATGACAATATGGAACTTATTGAACGTATGGTGAAATATGTTACATCTTATGTCTTAGAACATGCAAAAGAAGAAATGGCATTTTTTGATAAATTTGTAGAAAAAGGATTATTAACCAAGTTAGATAACCTACTAAAATCATCATTTAAACGTATTACTCATGAAGAAGCAATTAATATCTTACTAAAATCCAACCACAAATTTGAAAACCAACCAAAACATGGTGAAGACTTAGCTAAAGAACATGAAAGATATCTAACAGAAAAAGCATTCCATGGTCCAGTGTTTGTAAAAGACTGGCCAAAAGATATTAAAGCATTCTATATGAGATTAAATGACGATCAAAAAACAGTTGCTGCAGTAGACCTATTAGTACCTGGTTCAGGCGAATTAGTGGGTGGATCTCAAAGAGAAGAAAGATTAGATGTTTTACTTAAACGTATGGAAGATATGCATGTACCGGTTAAAGACCTTGATTGGTATTTAGATCTTAGACGTTATGGTGGTGTTCAAACATCTGGTTTTGGATTAGGTTTTGAAAGATACTTAATCTATGTAACTGGTGTAGAAAATATTAGAGACGTTATTCCATTCCCTAGAACACCTAAAAACATTTTATTTTAATTCAAAATATGATACATAACGATCGAGTTAAAAAGTTTTTAGAACACAACACAAATAAACAAGGTAAATTCATTTTATACTGGATGCAGCAATCCATGCGCATCCAGTATAACCATGCCTTAAATTACGCGATTGAACTTGCTAATAAGAAAAAACTACCGTTAATTGTCTGGTTCAACATACTACCAAACTACCCTGAAGCGAACCTTAGACACTACACCTTTATGTTAGAGGGTCTAAAAGAACTTCAACAAGATTTCGTTAAAGAAAACATTCACTTTGAATTAAGTATTGGTAAACTAACAGAAAACATCAAACCTTATTTGGATGATGTTGATACCATCATTATGGATAGAGGCTATTTAAAACCTCAAAGACAGATGAGAAATGAAGTCTATAAAATCGTTAAAGATACACATGCTATAGATATTATTCAAGTAGAAACCGATCTTATCATACCTGTTGAAGTACTTTATCCAAAAGCTGCTTATGGTGCCTATGTAATTAGACCCAAAGTGATGGAAAAATTACCTCAATATATGGATTATAGAGAATTATCTAGGTTAGATAATATTGAAAAGACTAAAGTCTATGAACCACTTGATCTTTCAAACATAGACGAAGTAGTAAAAAACCTACCAATTGATATGAGTGTGAAACCATATCATAAATTTAAAGGTGGTAGAAAAGAAGCCTATAAACATTTAGAATATTTCTTTAACCAACTACTTAAAGATTATGATAAAAGATCTGATCCTGCACTACATATTCAATCTTATATGTCGATGTATCTACAATTCGGGCAAGTATCCGATCAAGAAATATTGCGTATGCTCTATGATCATCCATTCTATAAGATCTATCCTGAAATGTCAGAAGGTTTTATTGAACAATTAGTGGTGAGAAGGTCTCTAGCGTATAACTTTGTTACATATATTAAAGATTATGATGTGTTTGAATTTATGACAGAGTCTTGGGCATATGAAACAATGTATGAGCATGAAAGAGATTTAAGAACACATATCTATAGTTTAGAAGATATAGAATTTAGTAAAACCCATGATATACACTTTAATGCAGCGATGAAAGAAGCACGTATTACAGGGTTTATGGCAAACTACTTAAGAATGTATTGGGCTAAAAAGATTATGGAGTGGTCAGGGTCTATGAAAGATGCCTACCAAATCATAGTCTACTTAAATAATAAATACTTTATCGATGGCAGAAATCCAAACTCTTATGGTAATATCGCATGGAACTTTGGTAAACATGATAGAGCTTGGCAAGAGCGAGCTATATTTGGTAAATTAAGATATATGAACGAACAAGGTCTGATTCGAAAATTTGATATGAAAACTTACCTAGATTACGTCAATACACTATAAAGATCACTTCATGAAGTGGTCTTTTTTACATCTCATTACAAAAAAACGACATTTTGTGACATCCATAAACTTTATAAAATGTAAAAGCGTATACTTTAGTCAAGTAATGAAAAGGAGTATCCACATGAAAAAGAATGTTATTTTATTTATGATTGCAACGATTGTATTTTTATTAATTGACCTACTATGGTTAGGTGTACTTTCAAAAGACTTATATCAAGAACAGTTAGGACACTTAATCAGTAACGAGTTTAAACTCATTCCAGCAGTTATATTTTATGTAGCATTTGTTACAGGACTACTCGTACTGGTGTTAAAACCAGGACTTAAAGAAAAGTCATTTAAGCAAACCATCCTCTATGCACTCATTTATGGGTTTGCTACATACGGTGCATATGATTTAACCAATTATGCAACCATGCAAGACTTTCCATTACTCATTGTTGTTATTGATCTAATTTGGGGTACATCCCTAACACTTGTAACAACCATAATAACCTATGTCGTCTATAGGAGGTTCTTCGAAAAATGAATGAATTTCAAATGATTGAAAATAAGAGTATGTATGATGCTTTAATTCATGGTGCTAAAAGAGTAATTGAAAAAAAGGATACACTGAATCAATTAAATGTTTTCCCTGTACAAGATCAAGATACAGGTAATAACTTAAGTGCCTTAATGAAAGCAATCATAGAACAAACCAAATTAGGTAACACGATTGATGAAACACTAGAATCTTTAGCAGATGCAGCATTAATCGGGTCACGTGGAAACTCTGGATTAATCTTTTCTCAATTCTTATATAGCCTTACAAAGACACATCAAAGTATAGATTATCCTGAATTCATCAGAAGAATTGAATCAGGCGTGATACATGCATACAACGCCATAAGTCATCCTGTTGAAGGCACCATGGTAACGTTGATGCGTAAACTAAGTGAAACACTGAAAAACACAAATCAACCAATTGATAATATAGAAACTTATGTAGACTATATCATCGTAGAGTTAAACAAAGCACTTGAACAAACCAAGTCTGAACTTGAAGTTCTAAAAACATTTGGTGTAGTAGATGCAGGTGCACTTGGATTTACATTATTTGTTGAAGGTTTTCTACAAAGCATTATTAAAAGATCTACAACTGATGATGTAGCGCAACAACATAGTTTTGAAGAACCTGAAACCATCGAACATGATCACATAGATATTACATACCGCTATTGTACAGAAGTACTACTTCAAACAACAACGGATAAACAATCACTAACAAAGCTACTTGATAATTTTGGTGACTCACTTGTCATTGGAGAAACAAAAAGACTTAAACGTGTGCATCTTCACACCAACCAACCAGAAGTAATCGTAGAAAAACTAAGTGGACTTGGTCAAATACTAGAATCTAAAGTTGACGATATGAGAAAGCAATACCAAGCTACACAGGCAAAGGATAATGAGATTTGTATACTAACTGATTCAATTGCTGATCTACCTAAAATATTTGTAGATAGTCATCCAATACATGTGCATCCAATTGGTATCAACTTTAATGATATAGTCTATTACGATAAGTTAACAATCAATAACCACCAACTCTTCCACTACATCGATAAGCATGAAAAGTTTCCCACATCATTTACACCGAGTATAAAATCAATCGATGCGCAGATTAACTTTTTATTAAAACACTATAAAAAGTTAATCATCTTAACCGTATCTTCAAAAATGAGTGGTATACACAACTTATTTACTAAGGCACTTGAAGGTTATAAAGATAAAGATGTATTACTTGTTGATACCAAACAAAACAGCGTCTCAGAAGGATTAATTGTTTATGAAGTAGCTAAAATGATTGAACAAAAAGTACCTTTTGAAAACATCAAACTAGCAATCAATACACTAGTTCAAAAGACTCAAATTCTAGTTCACGTAGATACCTTAGATAATATGGTAAGAAGTGGTAGAATCAAAAAAAGTCTTGGCACCTTAGGTAAGTTATTAAGATTAAAACCTATTGTATCTATTAATGATGCGGGTGAAGGTGTTGTATTATCAAAGACGATTGGTCAAAAACGAAATTTTAAAAAACTAGTCAATATGGTAAGCCATATTCATAAAACAGCAGGCATTGAAAATTACGCAATTGTCCATGTATCCAATTTAAAATTAGCAGAAAAATTAAAAACAGAGATTATTAAAAAGACTGGTAAAGCACCGGTATATGTAGGGGAGATATCATCTATTATTGCTATGAACTCAGGGTTAAACTCTGTAGCGGTTGGATTGATTAGAAAGGAATCATAATGAATTATTTATATATTTATCTTATCTTACTAGCATACTTTCTTATTTGGTATGTCATTGCTCAAATTAAAAAGAATAACGGTTTAGTAGATATAGCTTGGGGTATGGGTGTGGTAGTGAGTGCAGTATCTTCACTCATACTTGGTGATCAATATACGATCACTGGTTTAATCGTTACAGGATTAACTATCATTTGGGGTCTAAGATTATCTTTATATTTATTTAAGAGAAACTTTAATAAAGAAGAAGACTTTAGATATCAAAACTTTAGAAATAAATGGAAAACACATGTGAAGTTAAAAGCCCTATTATATGTTTTCTTGACACAGTCTATATTTAGTTATATCATAGCATTACCAATCATCTTAACAAACTTAATATCTAACAAAACATTTGACATGGTAAGCATCATACTTGTATCACTAGGCGCACTGATTTTCTTTATTGGTTTTATCTTTGAAGTGCTCGCGGATCACTCACTACAAAGATTTAAAAAAGATCCTTCAAACAAAGGAAAAATTATGCAAAAAAATGTCTGGAAGTTTTCCAGACACCCTAATTATTTTGGGGAAGCTACTCTTTGGTGGGGAATTGGTATTGCTACATTAGGAACAATGAATATTATAAGTTTCATAGGACTTATAAGTCCGTTAATCATTACATATTTATTACTTTATGTAACAGGCGTTCCATTACTTGAAAAGAAATATAAAACGAATTTGGCATATCAAGCATACGCAAGTAAAACATCTATTTTCTTTCCACTACCTCCTAAAAAGTAAGGTTAGTTCATAACAGGTAAGAATATCTCCAAGTGATAATAATCTATGCCTTCATCATTAGTGGCATAACGATTAGAAAAACCGTTATATTGAATTAAAATCTTATCAATGATAGAAGCACCAAATCCGTGTTGAAGTTTATCGGGTTTTGTAGAGTTTAAGGTAAGACTTGAATATTCAATATTCATAGTATTTACAAAAGACACTTTAATGTATGCATCCATGCGTTCACTATCAATCTTGATTAAACGCTTAGATGCATCTTCCACGTGAAGTAGTGCTTCATAAGCGTTTTCTAAAATATTATAAAATAGTTTGATCATATTGATTTCAGAGATATCTAAATTAAAGTTAATATATACAACAGATTCAAAACTAGCACCTATGCCTACAAATCGCTTTCTATAGTCATTTAGTAGTGCGTCATACACAAGGTTATTAGAATATCGACTGTAGTTGATTTGGAGACTATCAAGTTCTTTATTAGAATCATTTACAATATGTTTAATGGAGTCTAAGTCGCCTCTATCAGCAAGTGATGCAATAGAGTTTAACACTTTATTGTAGTCATGCTTAAAGCGTAACAGTTCTTGAGTTTGACTTTCAAAGACTTTATAGTGATCTAGTTGATAGCTTAGTTGTTTCTTTAACGTATCTGTATGAGTTTTAAACACACTAAAGTAAGTAGAATTTGCAGTAAATAATCTAAGCAGTAAATAAATACCATCCACACTAAATGCAAGTAATAATAAGATGACGTTATACCATCTAAATGGAAGTACTTCAGTGGTAGCACTCATCCAAATAAGGTTAATCGTTAAAATTGCTTGGATAGAAATAATAAGTAATAAATTGCTACGCTGAGAAAAGAAGTCTTTAAGCTTATCAGCTAAAAGTTTAGCATCAAACAGTAAAAGTAAAATTAAGGATACTGTATATGCAAGTGCTTGACTTAAGTGATAGTAATTAGAACCGTAAATCCAAGTAAGTGTTAACTGATTTTGCTCAATAAGTGCAAATAAAGCTGCAAAGAATATAAAGTCTACATAGATTTTAAGGATTGCATTTAAAGATAGAAAAGTGATATTAAAGATATTGGTTTTATAGACCAGTGATAAGGCAAGTGGATAAGTTATAAACGATAACAAACCTAAATAACCAACACTTAGTCCAAAAGGTAAAACAGTAATAAATTGAATAAATATAGTTAGTAGAAAAATAATAAAACCTATATAGTAGTGAGATCTTAAGACAAAATATTTCGAATAAATTCGAATATAAAAGTAAGAAAATATGGTTGATATTAAAATAGCAAAACTAATATAAAGTATATCCATGATAATCTACCCTCACTTCAAACGATTTTGGTTGTTATAGTTAAACAGTTTATCTTTGACTTCTTCATAATTGTTTCTAGAAACAGGAAGCACAACACCATTTTTTAAATAAACATCTGTCTTAGAAAGTTTTAAAATATATTGCATATTTACTAAAAATGAACGGTGAATCAGAATAAAAGGTTTATCTTCAAGTTCTGTTACTAAGTCACTAATCTTATAATAATACTCTATGCGTTCTTTGTTTGATTTATGACAAATCACTAAACGTTTAAAACTTTCAAAATAAGCAATCTCACTGAAAGGAATTAAATAATTTTCTTGTTGAGTTGTAATAGAAAATAAAGGTTCACTGATATTGGCTTTGACTTGATTGTATACATGAGCGAAGACATCATCAAACTTATCATCGTGTAAATCTTTAATTAAGTAATGAGATGCATTTGCATCAAATGCATTAAAGACATAGTCTGTAGAAGAAGTTAAGAATATGATTTTAACAACACTGTTTAATTTACGAACCTTTAAAGCAGTTTCAATACCGTTAATACCACCCATTACAATATCTAAATAGATAATTTGAAATTGGTTAGGATAATCGTCTAAATGAAACAGTAAAGCTTCACCGCTAGAAAAGCGGTGAATATCTAAATCAATCTTAAGTTTTCTTGCAACAGATTCAAGTTTTGATTGGTAATAATCTAGAAATACTTGTTCATTATCACATATAGCTATAGAAATCATGGCATCCCCCATAGATGTGGTTCGTATAATAATTATACTATAATTAAAAGAATTAAAAATTATAAAAAAGGAAGGAATTAAAAAATGAGTATCTATCAAATACGCGTTGAAGATATGCACAATAATATTGTTACCTTAGATTCATATAAAGGTAAAGTGTTATTAATTGTTAACACAGCAACAACTTGTTTTTTCACACCACAGTATGATGGGCTACAAAAATTATATGAAACATATAAAAATCAGGGGTTTGAAATCTTAGATTTCCCAAGTAATCAATTTAAAGATGCTAAAGATAGTGTAGAAACAATTGATGAGTTTTGTGTGAAAAACTATAAAACCGATTTTAGAAGATTTACTAAAATAGAGGTGAATGGGCCAGATGAGTCTATTTTATACACCTATTTAAAAAGACATCAAAAAGGCTTATTTAATAAAAAAATTAAGTGGAACTTTACTAAGTTTTTAGTAGACCAAAATGGCCGCGTTATCAAACGTTATGCACCACTTGTAAAACCAGAAAAAATAGCAAAAGACATTGAAAAACTATTAAATAAAGATAAATAAGGAGGTAATTTATATGTTTTTAGCAATAAAAGAATTAAAGTACACCAAGGGTAAATTCGCATTAATTATCTCTGTGATTGTATTAATTAGTTACTTAGTATACTTTTTAACATCACTCGCATATGGTTTAGCATCGTCTTATACTAATGCAGTGAACAAATGGGGTTCAGATGAGGTTGTTATTACAGTAGATTCTAATGATTCGATTATGATGTCATTCATGACAAACAATGATTTTGAATCTGTAGAAGTTGATGGAACAAAAGCTAGAATTGGATTATTTCCAGCAGTTATTAATAATCCGGATGCAGAAGCTAATGTAGATTCAAGATTAAATGTATATTTTTTCGGTATAGATAATGATTCTTTCTTAAAACCTACAGAGGCAAGTAATTTAACCATTCAACAAAATGAAGTTGTTGTAGATGAATCACTTAAAAAAGAAGGTTATGAGATTGGAAGTACAATTGCTGTATCAGGAACTGATACTGTATTTACAATCATTGGATTTTCTACAAAAAGTACGTATCAAACAGCACCTGTAATCTATATGGCGATGGAAACATGGCAAAAATATAGATACAGTACAGAAACACCACCGGATTTATATAGTGGCATTATTGTACGAGGTTCAACTGGTAATTTAGATACTAAGTTAGCTACATACACAACAGCTGACTATATTGCAACACTACCAGGTTATACTGCACAAGTCTTAACTTTTGGTACAATGATTATTTTCTTAATTATCATTGTAGCGTTTGTATTAGGTATCTTTATTTATGTACTTACCATTCAAAAAACACCAATGTTTGGTGTGATGAAAGCTCAAGGTATTTCTAATTTTTATATCGCAAACTCTGTGGTTACTCAAACATTCTTACTCGTCTTATTTGGTATATTTGTTGGGTTAATATTAACCATTGTATCTGGTATCTTCTTAGGTGATATCATACCTTTTGCTATCAACATCTTATTTTACGGTGTGATCACAGTTGCATTTTTCTTATTTGGATTCTTAGGTGCACTCTTCTCAGTACGTGCAGTACTTAAGATAGATCCATTAAAGGCTATAGGAGGCTAATATGAAAGCACTCATTGAAATGATTAATGTATCCAAGGACTTTTTACAGGGTGATAATGTAATTTCAGCATTAAAGCCAACAAACTTTACAGCATATGAAGGTGAACTGATTGGTATTATAGGACCTTCTGGATCCGGTAAATCTACATTTTTAACTATCCTTGGCGGACTACAAAAACCAACGACTGGTAAAGTATTAATTAACGGAAAACCGTTTAGTGAACTCACTAATGATCAAAAATCAAAAATTAGATTAGACCAAATTGGCTTTATCTTACAAGCATCTAACTTAATTCCATTCTTAACAGTTAAAGAACAAATGGTTTTGTATAACAAGATCACTAAAACTAAAGTCAATAACGAATGGATGAATGAGTTATTTGAAAAGTTAGATGTCGATAAATTAAGAAATAAATATCCAAGTGCATTATCAGGTGGGGAACGTCAACGTGCTGCAATTGCTAAAGCGTTGTATCACCAACCAAACGTTATCTTTGCTGATGAACCAACTGCAAGTTTAGATACAACCAAAGCATTTCAAGTGATTAAACTACTTGCAAGAGAAACAAAAGCACAGAAAAAAGCTACTATCATGGTAACCCATGATGAACGCTTATTAGAGTATTGTGATAAGGTATATGTCATCGTTGATGGTGTATTAACCTTAAGAAAAAAATCATAAGAGGTGTCTATGCATATTCTTTATTATTTATTATCATCATACGGCTTTATTGCTTTAATGATTGGGTTATCAACTATCTTAAGTAAAAAAGGAATCATTGGTGAAGAAGGTAGTAGAAAATTTATTCATATTGGTGTATCGAATTGGTATTTTATAGCCCTCACCTTTATGCAAGATCCTAACGATATACTCTTTACTTTAATTCCACCCGTATCATTTATTATCTTAAACTATATATCTTATAAGACGAATCTCATTAAGTCTATGGAACGTAATGGTAAGGGAAACTTAGGCACAGTTTATTACCCAATTTCCCTTACAATACTCGTATTTGTCTCGTTTTATGTACTAGGTAACGCCTATATTGGTTTATTAGGTGTTATGCTGATGGGCTATGGTGATGGACTTGCTGCTGTACTTGGTAAAAAGTATGGTACCAAAGACATTGGACATGGTAAAACAGTTGTAGGTGTAGTTACAATGTTTGTTGTATCACTACTTGCATCTAGCCTAATTATCATTTATTCAAATAGTGTAACCAGACTCTGGATTGCATTAGCAGTTGCAGTATTTGCAACCCTAACAGAATATATAACACCTAAAGGATTAGATAACTTATCTGTACCACTAGGTACTTCATTCTTGTATTATGTATTACTATTGATTTAAGAAAGAGGATTTGAAATGAAAAAAGTTGCTATAATTGGTGCTGGAACAGCAGGCTTAGCTTCAGCTATTCGTCTTAAGGCACTAGGATATGATGTAACCATCTATGAAAAGAATGAAAAAGTAGGTGGAAGAATGTATCAAATTAAAGAAGAAGGTTTTACATTTGATGTAGGACCAACAATCGTTATGATGCCAGAGATCTATAAAGAAGTATTTAGAGTTAGTGGTGTAGATTATAAGGACTATATTGATATGGTACGTCTTGATCCGATGTTTGAAATCAAATATCGTGACAAGACAAACTTAATCGCAACCAACGATTTAGTTGAAATGACGATAGAAAACGAAAAGATTAGTGAAGAAGATGCTCAAGGTTACTTAGCTTATTTAGCAGACGTTTATAAACGCTATTTAGTTGCTAAAAATCACTTTATTGATCGTAGTTTTAGAAAACCAACCGACTTTTACAACCCTAAAATGCTTTATCAAGGTTTGAAACTAAAAACCTTTAGCTCAGCTTATAAATCTATTGCTAAATTTGTTAAGAATGAAAAATTAAGACAATCTTTAGCATTCCAAACACTATATATAGGTATATCACCATATAATGGACCATCAATTTATACAATTATTCCAATGATTGAATTACTATACGGTGTTCATTATATTAAAGGTGGAATGTACAGTATGGCTAAAGCAATGGAGAAAAGATTTATAGAGATGGGTGGAAAAATCTTACTAAATCAAAGTGTAGAAGAACTGCTTATTGAGAAAAAACAAATTAAAGCATTAAAGGTTGATGGTAAAGTGACTGAAAACTATGATGCTGTGTTAACCAATGCGGATTTCCCGTGGGTTATGAACAATTTAATTAAAGAAAAGAAAAACAAAGGAAAATATAGCGAAAAGAAAGTCAATAAAATGTTATATTCTTCTTCATCATTTATACTATACATAGGTACTAAAAAACGTTATGACTTAAAAACTCATACATTCTTCTTTACCAATGACTTTAATGGTAACATTAATGACATATTTGAAGGTAATACACCTAAAGATCCATCATACTATGTATACACACCAAGTCGTATTGATAGTTCCATGGCACCAGAAGGTAAAGAGGCTATGTATGTCCTAGTACCGGTACCTAACAAATCAGATAGTCCTGAAAAATGGGATGATAAAGCAGTAGAGGCGTATAAAAATAAAATATTAGATATGATGTCTGAGCATGAAGTATTTAAAGATATCAAAGATAATATAGAATATCTTAAGGTCTATAGTCCAAATGATTTCGAATCTAAATTCAATCTACAATTTGGTGCAACCTTTGGTCTTCGTCCAACCTTATTACAATCCAACTACTATAGACCACAAAATAAATTTAGATATCTAAAGAATTTATATTCAGCTGGTAGTAGTAATCACCCAGGTGCTGGAGTTCCAATTGTTTTAAATAGTGCAAAATTAGCAGTTAATGAACTGCATAAGGATCTTAAATAATGATGAAATTATCTAAACAACTCAAAGAAGATTTTAATAAGTGTGAAGCAATTATAAAAGAAAACTCTAAAACTTTTTATAAGGCTTTTAGTATGCTAAAAGCCAAGCAAGATCGCCAAGCGATCTATGCAATTTATGCCTATTGTAGAGTTGTTGATGATGCCATTGATGAATATAAAGATATTGACTTATTAAATAGTTATGAAGCTAAATTAATGAACATGATTAAAGGAAATCCACCAACGGATTTTATCTTCAGAAGTCTAAATGAAGTTATTAAGTATTATTATCCTAAAGATTATGATTTTAAACCATATTTCGACTTAATTGAAGGCCAGAGACAAGACTTCTTGTTTATACAACCCATAACACTTGATGATTTACTAAAGTATTGTTATCATGTAGCGGGTGTTGTAGGTGAGATGTTAAGTTATGTACTAGCACCTAAAGAGGCAATTGGTGAATTAAAGTATGTAGCTACAAATTTAGGGGAAGCGATGCAAATTACAAATATCTTAAGAGATATTGGTGAAGATCGTAAAAGAAACCGCATCTATATACCCAAGGATGTCATGCAGCAATTTAATTACACCCAAGAAGATTTAGAAACAGGTGTTATCAATCACGGATTCACTCAAATGTTTGAATACCTTGCAAACTATGCACATAAGAAATATGAAATTGCATTAGAAAAACTACATCTATTTAAACCAGATGCTAGAAAGCCACTCTTACTAGCATCCAAGATGTATGAAGAAATTATTCATACCATTAGATTAAACAACTATGATGTCTATAACATCAGAAGTGTTGTATCTGATGAAAGAAAAAAAGAAATTGTTTTAAGTATTTATAAGTAATGTACACTAAGGAGCATGAATGAGCATATGTTTGTACCATACATCATCGGTCTATTACTAAGTTTATCGGTAGCATTTGTTGCATATAAAAAAAGATCACTGACAGTGAGTGGTTTTATCACTGCGAGTATCGTTGGTATGCTATTTTATGTTTTCGGAACCTTTATTGCTTGGAGTATACTTATCTTCTTCTTTATTAGTTCAAGTATTATTTCAAAGTTTAATAAAAACGAAAAAGAAAAGTATGGTAGAGACTATATTCAAGTGATTTCTAACTCTATCGTTTCCTTATTTTTCTTAACACTCTATTATTTTTTACACGATTTAACATATCTTGTTGTCGCTGTGGTTGCTATTGCAGCATCCACAGCCGACACTTGGGCTTCTGAAATTGGTAGTTTAAGTAAAGGTAAAACCTACTCTATACTCACCTTTAAGGCTATGGAAAAAGGTCTATCCGGTGCTGTGAGTATGCTTGGTGTAGTTGCTTCATTTTTAGGCGCGTTAGTGATTAGTTTAATGTTTTCTGCACTATACTTTTTAACAGAAGAATTTAGTCTAAATTTACTCACAGAATTTAGTGTAATTATTACAATTTCAGGGTTTTTGGGAAGTATTTTAGATAGTTATTTAGGCGTCTTTTTACAAGCAAAATACAAAGACATAAAAAGTGGAAAAATAGCGGAAATGATATCAAATACTGAGCAATTTATACTTATATCAGGTAAAAAGTTTATTAATAACAGTACTGTAAATTTCATTATGGTCCTTACGATTTCGGTTGTAACTTACCTATTGTTGGTCATCTAAATATATGTCCTTATAGATAAGAATGTAAACGTTTTACATTTTCTACTATACAACAAATATAAAGTGTGATACAATGAATAGTCATGGACAAAACGAATATAAATATCTATGGCACTTCAACCCAATAAAGGATAGGTTATTGGATCTTTGGGTGTTCAAACATGAGTATAAATACTTAGTCAATTGGGTATATTATTACATCAAAGATGTAAGCGTTTACCTAAAATCCGGAAAAATATGACTAAAAAATATACCCTTTGTTTACGCAAATAGGTCTTGAATTCTTGAAATTATTTGGCGTATGAAGTATAATAACAAATGTCGGAGGTATTAAAATGATATTTTATTGTGCTGCTTCAAAGAATGCTAATATGTATGAGACAACACGAACAGACTTCATTTTTTTATCTAAACCTATTTATTGCGTAAAACACACGGGTGTGTAGTTTTGCTTTTTTTTAATATTGTTATAAATCAAAAGGAGTGTACAACACAATGGAAATTAAACTCGAGGGTTTAACCAAGGTATTTACAGATTTAAAAGCAAAGACTGAAACTAGAGCTGTATCTAATTTAGATATTGTGATTCCGTCAGGCAAACTAGTTGGTCTTCTAGGTCCATCAGGATGTGGAAAATCAACAACATTATATATGATTTCCGGATTACTTTACCCAACTGAAGGTAGAATCTTTTTTGGTGACGAAGACGTTACTGAATTATCACCAGAAAAAAGAGGTATTGGATTAGTTTTCCAAAACTATGCATTATATCCTCATATGACTGTACGAAAGAACATACTATTTCCTTTAGAAAATATGAACATTCGTAAGAGATCAATTGAAGAAGCATATAAGAAAGCACATTTGATTGAAACACCAACTGAAGCTAAAATTTTATATGAGTATGAAGATAAATCAGAATCTTTAAAAAACAAATATAGAAGACATGAATCTGAGTTAAAAGCACAATACCAAAGTGCTAAACTAGCATTCGAAAAAGAATTTAAAGAAGTACAAGTTAAAACACCAGAATTAAAACAAGCGCTAAAAAATAACTTAGCAAATCTTAAATTAGACTTAAATGCTAAAATTAAAGAATTTGAGAACAAATATTTAGAAGAAAAAGCTAAGATTACACCAGCAAATTTAAAAGAATTAAAAGACATTATTAATACAACTTATGCCGAAGTTGAAAAAGACTTTGAAACTAAAGCAAAAGCAATTAAAAAAGAATTAAGTTCAACTTATACAAATAAAAATGAATTTCAAGCTAAATATGAAGTTGAAATTGAAACAATCATTCCTAAGTCTGTAAGTATTGTTAAAAAAGCTAAAGCAATCAACTACAAGAAACAAATGAATGATGATGCTGTAGCAATGGCGAAATTAGTTGGTATTGAAGATCAACTAGATAAAACACCTGCTCAATTATCAGGTGGTCAACAACAACGTGTTGCGATTGCTAGAGCACTCGTTAAAAAACCTAAAGTTTTACTACTTGACGAACCACTTTCAAACTTAGACGCTAGATTAAGACTTCAAACAAGAGAAGAAATCAAACGTATCCAAAGAGAAACTGGTATTACAACCGTATTCGTTACCCATGACCAAGAAGAAGCAATGTCAATTTCTGATGAAATTATGTTGATGAACTTCGGTGAAGAACAACAAACTGGAGTTCCACAAGAAGTTTATAACGAACCAGGTAATCTATTTAGTGCTAAATTCTTAGGAACACCTCCTATTAGTGTTTATAACGCAACAATTGAAAACCAAAAAGTTTTAATTGACGGAAAAGTTGTCTTCGAATCTAAGAAGTTAGATAAAGATCTTAAAGGTGAAGTGGTTGTAGGGGTAAGACCGGAAGGTTATGAACTATCAGATAATGGTTCATTATCAGTTGAACCACTATTCGTAGAAACCATTGGTAGAGACTTAGCATTAGTTTCTAAACATAAAAACCTACAAGCTGAATCTATGAGAATCATTTTAACAAATGAAAATTTAGACTTAAAAAACAAGAAAGAAATTAAGTTCAATCTTAAACCAAATAAAACTTATATTTTTGATAAGGTTAGTGGTAGGAGATTAGCGTAATGTTAGAAAATAAAAAAGATTATAAAGCGTGGTTGTATATAGCCTTGCCGTTGATCTTATTATCACTGTTTACGTTCTATCCTTTGATCAAGACAGTCTTAATATCATTTTTCTCCGGCTATAACTCCATTGCTGATGACTTTGGTACATACTTTGACGCTGCAGCATACATGGCATTATTTAAAGACCCATATTACATTGGTGCTTTAAAAAATACGATGTTACTCGTCTTTGTATCGGTTCCAATTTCAACTATATTAGCAATACTTATTGCTGTAGCATTAAATTCAATTAAGCCACTACAAAGAATATTCCAAACAATATTCTTCATTCCATATGTAACCAATACACTAGCTATTGGTATGGTATTCGCTGTAATGTTCTCACACCCATTAACACAAGGTGTGGTTGCAGAAGGTCTTATCAATACATTATTTGAAATGACAACGGACTGGATTGGGCCTACAGCTACTTATAATAACTGGATGTTTGTAGTATTAATTTATACAATTTGGAGTGCATTGCCATTTAAAATCTTAGTATTTATCGGTGGTTTACAAAATATTTCTAAACAATACTATGATGCAGCTAAAATTGATGGTACACCTAAACGTAGAGTACTAACAAGAATTACAATCCCTTTATTATCACCATTAATTAGTTATATTTTAATTACTTCATTCATTGGTGCATTTAAAGCGTATGAATCTGTATTTGCGGTTGCAGGTACTGGCGCTAGATTACCAGCTGAAAGATGGACATCGGTTGCTTATGTTTATGACAAAATCAACCAATATGGTCTAGATGGAAATGGTATATCTTACTATTCTAGAGGTGCAGCAGGTGCGGTAATACTATTCTTAATCATATTAGTATTTACAATTGTGAACTTATACGTAAGTAAAAAACGTGTTCATTACTAAGGAGGACAAAAATGACAGCAAACGCAAATTTTAAAGTTGATTATAAAGTCAACCAAAAACTTAAAGCTCAAAAATCAGCAACCTTCTTAGGTAAATTCGGTATATACTTATTCTTGGCAATTATGTCAATTATAGTAATCATCCCATTCTATTGGATGTTAAACGTATCGTTACAAGGCACTGATGAGGTATTAAACTCCCTTAACGTGAGTTTATTCCCTAAAGATTTCTCACCTAAAAACTATATCAACGTATTCTTTTATACATCAAGCACAACCAACATTAATTTCCCTAGATATTTAACCAACACACTTGTAGTCGCAGTATTCTCAACTGTTGGTGGAACAATATTCTCGATTATCGTTGCGTTCGCGCTTGCAAGATTAAACTTTAAAGGTAAAGACTTAATCTTCACGATCTTACTTGCAACAATGATGATCCCTGGCGAAATGATGGTTATTTCTAACTTTGTAACAGTAGCCAAATTTGGGTGGGTAGATGCCCAAGGCGTTGGCTCCTACTTAGCGATGATTGTGCCATTTATGGTCTCAATCTTCCATATTTATTTATTAAGACAGACATTTAAGCAAATACCTAACGAATTATATTATGCAGCAAAAGTAGATGGTTGTGGTGATTTCAAATACTTAGTACGTGTTATGGTACCTATGGCTAAATCATCTATCATTACTATTGTTATCTTAAAGTTAATGGGAACATGGAATGCTTATATTTGGCCAAACTTAGTTGCTCACGAGGAATACCGTTTAGTAACTACATGGTTAAGAGGTTCATTTATTGACCAAGCAGAATCAGGTGTAGGTCGCCCATTATTAAACTATCAAATGGCTGCAACAGTAATTGTTACAGTACCATTATTACTCTTATTTATTTTCTTTAGAAAGTATATTATGAGTGGTGTTTCTAGATCGGGAGTAAAAGGTTAAAAGCCAAATTAATTTTTAAAAGGAGAAAGACATGAAAAAAATATTACTAAGCATTATCATGGTTGCTTTCACATTCACCTTAGTAGCTTGTATTGGTGGTGAACGTGGACAAGGTGGTGGTGGAAAACTTGTTGAGTGGTATGAATTATCACCAGATACAGAGTTTGATACCGAAACACCAGTAACAATTCATTTCTGGCACAGAATGGGTGCAGCAAATGAAGAAATGGTGACCAAGTGGGTTGCAGAATTTAAAGAAATGTATCCAAATATTACTGTTGTACTAACAAAAGCTGGAGCAGACTACAATCAATTAGCTGAGAAAGTGAGTTTATCAATTCCTGCTGGTAACACACCAGATATTGCAGAGAGTTATCCAGACCACATTTCTCGTTACGCGATTGCTAAAGCACCTCTAGCATTAAACAACTTCATTAGCCATCCAACACTAGGATACTCTGAAGAGGAATTAGAAGACTTCTTACCATCTCTATGGGCTGAAGGTACTTCATATGATAATGAAGGTACAATATTATCTTTACCATTTACAAAATCAAGTGAAGGTTTCTTCTATAACAAGACATACTTTGACCAACATTCATTAAATGGTAAAACATATACAGAACTTGTAGAAGCTGGTCTAACATGGGAAACACTATTTGAGATTGCACAAGATATTAAATCCCGTGAACCAGAAGCTATTCCATTTGGTTATGACTCAGAAGATAACATGTTTATCACTGGATCAAAACAATGGGGTGCTCCATACACAGGTTATAATGCAGAAACCGGACGTGGCGAAGTATTATTTAACAATGCTCAATCTAAAGAAATGATCAAATACTTTAAAGATAAAGTAGATAAAAACCTAATGTTAACTAGAACATTAAATGCTGAAGCATTTACATCTGACATCTTCAAGAATGGTGAAAAACTATACATGTATGTAGGTTCAACTGGTGGTACAAGATATGCATATGATGCATCATCATTTAATAAAGGTGTTCGCGTTGGAGTTGCACCACTTCCTCACTTTGAAGGTAAAGAACGTGCTCAAATTCAACAAGGACCTAACATTAACTTATTCAAACAAGATAATGAACAACGTATGATCGCTGCTTGGTTATTTGCTAAATATATGATTTCAGCAGAGAAAACAGCTGAGTATGCTATCCCTTCAGGGTATGCACCAATCCGTTATTCTGCTTATGAAACAGAAACATGGACAAAGTATGTAGCAGGTATTAAAGAAAACCCAACTACATTAGCAGAAGCACAAAACAAACTTGTTAAAGAAGCAATTGATATGTTTAGAAATAATGGTGACATCTTCTTTACTTCGGCAGTATTCAATTTAAGTTCCAAAACAAGAACTGAAGTTGGTCCATTATTAGTAAAAATATTCTCTTATAAAGCAACAAGTGCAGAAGATTTAAATACATATATTGATAGAGAATACCAAAACACTTATAACTTTATTACCAATTGATTTATTCATGCTATTTACAAAAATCTAAAAGGAGAGAAAATACATGAAAAAAATATTAAGTTTTATTGCAATCTTACTTGTTGGTTTAGTCCTAGTGGCTTGTGGACCAACAGCTAAGGAAGATGGGGCTATAGCTAAATTAGATACAGCCCATGCAGGTATGGACATTTTAATCAGTGATCCATCTAATATTACATCAAACTTCGTTGTACCAAGCATGCTTGCTGGTGGGATCGAAGCTGTATGGACATCAGATAATCCAGGTGTTGTATCATTTGGAACTGCTGTTAACAATGAAGTTACTGCAACTGTTAACCGTCCAGCTAAAGGTCAAGGCGATGCAACTGTTAAAATCACAGCTACTTTAAAATTAAAATCAGAAATTTCTGATGAAATCTTAGAGAAGAAATGGGAAAAAACATTAACAATTAAAGAAAATACAGTTGAAGAAATCGAAATTGAAACAATTGCTGATATCCTAGCGATCAGAGATGAAGCTTATGATGGTGGCGAATATACTGTAACTATTCCAAATGTAACAATCTTTGCAAAAGGTGATGTTTACTTTGGTTATGATGGAACAGGTATTATTCAATTATTCAACAGCCAAACAACTTTCGAAGTTGGTAAAGTATACGATGTTACTGGTGCTTTAGAATGGTACTTCGGTATTTGGGAATTAGTGAAATCTACAGGTGTTGAAAAAGCATCTGCAACGCCACAATATCCAACTAAAGAAACTGTTAACAGTGTTGATTCTAAGATCAGTGAATTAACAACAGCAGGCGAACATAATTATCCAGCTGTTTCTGATGGAAACTTTGAACCAATTTATGCAACTGTTAAAGGTAATATCTTCATGATTGAAGGCGATTCAGGTAACTACAATACTTACATTATTGATGCAGCTAAATCTGCATTAGTATTAGGTGAACCAGGTGTTCCTGCAAGCGGCTTTATGTTCTATTACGGAACAGCTGATTTCCCTTACGTACGTAGTTTTGCAGGCTTTGAAGTTGAAATGGATGTAGTGATTTATACATACAGATCAAATAACTTAGCATTTGCTGTTTACTATGTAGGTGGACCATCAGGTATTACTGCAAACTTAAATGAATCACAAAAAGTTGACGTTGCTAAAAACGCACTTAAATTACCAGTTGAAGTTTACAAAGCAGATCAAACATTAACATTAGCTAATAAATCTGATGAAGTAAATATCGCTTGGTCATTCAAAGATGCAGAAGATGCAAACAACGCATTAATTAACTTAGCTGATGGTAAGGTAACACTTCCAACATCTGGTCAAAAAGATGTTAAATTAGTTGCTACATTAACATTAGGCGAGGCTTCAGCTACTAAAGAATTCACAATTAGAGTGGGCGAAGTTGCTCCATCTACAATTGCAGAAGTTTTAGAAGCTACAGTTAATACTTATAAATTTATGATTACTGGTACTGTATTAGGTTACAACGCTCATAGACAAATTTCTATCGCTGATGGTACTGGTGCAATCACTGTATATGCTTCAGTAGGGGCAGCAGCTGACCTAGCATTATTAGTTGGTAAACAAGTTCAAATCATTGGTACTAGAACAGTATTTAGTGGATTAATTCAATTAGGTAGTCCAGAAGTTACTGATTTAGAATTAGATGGTACAATGCCAGAAGCTACAGACCTAAGAACAATCACTTTATGGGATGCAGAAAGTCTATTACCATTCCAATCAAATCTAGTTTCAGTTGCTAACTTAAAGGTAAAAGAAGTTATCGCTAATGATTACGGTAACGTTGAATTAATCTTAGAAGATGAAGTAACATTAAAGACAATTAGATTCTACTGGGATTCAAGACAACCACTAGTTGGTTCATCTGACTTTATTAAGGGCTTAAAAGTTGGTGATTATGTGTCATTTACTAATGCTTTATTAACTTGGAGATCAAATAATGGTGCAATTGGTATTCATGCTGCAGCTCAAGTTACTGAAGGTGAATCACCAATCTTAACTGATGCAGAAGAATTAGCATTAGACAAACTATTATTAGAATTACCGGCAACAACACTAGAATCATTATCATTACCTGTTACACTAGCAAACGGTACAACTGTAGTATGGACATCATCACATCCAGAAGTTTTAGGCAACGATGGTACATACACTAAACCAGCAGCTGATACTGTAGTTACATTAACAGCAGCTTTAACAAATGGTGAAGCAACAGACACTAAAGTGTTTGAAATCACTGTAAAAGCTGAAGCAGCAGTTGAAACTGTAGCTTACACATTTGATTTTGGTCCATCACCTGTTACAGGTTATGCGGCTGGAACATTAGCATTCTCTAATACAAATGGTGATGCATTTACACTAGACAAAGATAGAGTACAAATTAACACAAGTACTTTTGCTCCTTGGGCTGACAGTGCAGCATTCCTAGTATTAGCACCAATTTCTACATTTAAACTATCTTATGTTGAATTCGACTTAACTGCAGCAGCTTATGCAAACGCATCAAAGATAGAATTTGACTTTGCTGCATGGAATCAAAATAACTTTGATCAAACTGTAGGATTAGCAGGTTCATCAGTAAGAGTTGAAAAACTTGAAGGTGAAAATTGGGTAACAGTTGGTGATAACGTATTTGGTCAATTAACTAAAGACGCATTAACAAACGTATCTATCGAAATTACAGGTGGCGGAACATATAGATTAGTATATGAAGCACCAGCTGCATCATCAACTTCAAACACAGCTTATGCTATTGGTGTAGATAACCTAAAGATTTACGTACTTAATTAATTATTTATATTTCATAGTAATATAGTAAGTATAAAGTGATAAAAAATTAGAGCCTATGCTTCTTTAAGAATGAAGCATAGGCTTTTCTTTTCTAAAATATAGAAATTCAAACATATTAGTTATAAAACATATAATAAATTGAAAAAATACGTAATTTATTATATAATTAAAAGACATTAAGTAGCTTACATTTAAGGATAAATCTATGACAAAAAACTGGTTTTTTATAATTCTATACATCATTTTTATTGGTATGGCAACATTCATGGTTTCTTTATATACAGAAGCGCAAAAACGTGTAGAGTTTCTACAATCACTACAAAGTGAGGTAGAAGATAACAATGTAAAGTTACTTGCTGCAACACTGGTTGCTAATAGAGGTGATGGAACCAATGCTATTATCTTTAAAGAGCCGCTTTATGAACAACATTTTATAGATGGTGAAGATGAAGTGGGTCTATACATTTATAAAGTTGCTGAAAATTTAAGATCCTATGAGCATTCTCTAGCTATCTTAATAAGGGATCTAAATATAACAGATACATCACTGTTAAAAGATGAAGATGACTATAGCACAATTCGTGCAACTATCAAATTTAATCAAGAAATCACTATTGGACAAACGAATAAACAAACATTTGAAGAAACCTTCATCACACTCTATGATGATACTTCAAAGTTATTGCTTATTAATTTTGATAGACTAAAAGCGGAATCAACTATTTCATTTGAATCCATTCACATTGCATATGATGATATTAATTATTTTAGTAGAGAGTTAGTCACTTTATATAATTCTGATTTAGTAAATCAAATCCCTGATAAATTTAGCAACACTTATCAAAGAGATATCAAGTTTATTACATCCGATGAAATTAAATTTTTATCAGATGAATCGCTTAGTGATATCAAAAATAATATAAATTTATATTATGATGCTACTTTAATCAGTAAACTAAACAAATTAAACAGTTTATATCTAATAAATATTTCATTACTGCTACTTGTAGTGATACCACTAACATACTTTATCTTTTTCCATAAAGAAGTATATACAAGATATAAACTAAAGCGTAGCGCAAAAAAAGAACTTCAAAGACAGGAAATAGAAGCAATAAAACATAACAAAGAAATGTAAGGGGAAGCAATATATGTTAAAAAAATTAAGTATATTTATATTAGTATTTGCAGCATTCATACTTGTATCATGTGATAGCGCAACATCTGATGTAGTGATTTCAAAAGTATATACAACGGCTTATCAAAGCGATAATTTACTTGAATTATATAACCCAAGTGAAGAAGTAGTTAAGTTAAGCAATCATGAATTATATTTTTATTCAAATGGTTCTGAAGAAGTATCTGTAAAAATTAAATTAACTGGTGAAATCGCAGCCAAAGGATATTTCGTTATTGGAAGTAATCAACAAACCATATCTTCAGTAAAACCACTAATTGATTTTACTTATGAAGATGGTCCATTACCGTTTAACGGTAATGACGCAATCGAATTAAGAGTATCTGGTAAGGCACATGACTTAGTAGGTACCATTGGAATGGATCTAGATTTTTCAAGAAATCAAACCATGATTAGACTTGGTAATCCTGCAGAATTTAAACCAGATGCAAGCTACACAGCGTACAAATTTATTAGTTACAAACCAGAAGCTTTTAATTATCTAAAAAATGAGTTATACCAAATTAAAACATTAGAACAATTACTTGAAGGACCAAGACTAGAAGAAAGATATCATGATCTAGATTATGTTGATCCTACAAACCCAACTGTAGGTGGAGGTGGTACTGCACTTGTTACACTTCAAAGTATTGCTGATGGTGATACAGCAACATTTCGTGCTGGAAATGGCTATCCTGGTGGTTCAATGAGATACTTTTATATTGATACACCAGAAGTTAATGGTGCTTATGTAATTGCTGCACCATGGGGATATGTTGCAAGTAAATTCAATAAAGAATATCTGTTAAATGATGCAACAAGTAAAGAAATCATTGTTCAATCTATTCCGGGCTATGCACTACAAGAGGGCAATGGACGTAATCTAGGTTTAGTATGGATTAATGGTCACTTATCACAATTCTTGATTGTTAAAGAAGGTTTATCAGACGATGTCCCTCTTACATTTAGCAATTATGATACCCTTTTAACATACAAAGATGTTCCATATCTAACATTCTTAAAGTTTGCAGAAGAATATGCAAGATCTCAAGGATGGGCTATGCATGGATATCCAGGAAATCCAGATGGAGAAAAATCTCCAGACTGGAATTATCAAGCAAACAATGGTACTGGTGGATTAGCAACGACAAACCCAACTTGGGAACCACATAATCCATTACCTTGGTAAAAATAACATTATTTTAACACAATGAAACCACTTAAAATTAAATTGTAGTATTAAGTGGTTTTTATTATCAAATTAGCGTTTTTATATCGTAATATTAGTCAATATATGTTATACTATACTATTCTAAATTTAGGTAGGATTATATGGAAAATCAAATTATAAAAGAAATACAGAACCACTCAACAATTATTATTCACAGACACAAACAACCAGATCTAGATGCTTATGGATCACAACTCGGTTTGAAAGAAATTATCAGAGAAAACTTTAAAGACAAAACGGTTTATGTTGTAGGTGATACACAGCAATACCCATACGAACATACAATGGATGTCATTGATGATTCAGTCTATGAAGGCGCACTCGTATTTGTTTTAGATACAGCTGCAGAGGCGCTGATATCCGATACACGTTACAAATTAGGCAAAACACTTATTAATATAGATCATCATAGAAATGACTCAAATATCAATCCTGATCTGTTTTACCATAGGCCAGATTTAATTTCATGTAGTCAAATGATTGGCGAGATTGCGATTAAAGGTAATCTAAGATTTAACGATATGGCTGCATCTCATATTTATGCAGGTATTGTTGGTGATAGTGGTCGTTTCCAATATATCAGCAAACAAAATGCGAAGCATACATTTGATGTCGTAGCTCGCTTAATGGAATACGATATTGATCTACAAAGTTTAAGTGATTTTCAACAACTTGAAACACTTGCAAAACGCATGGCTAAAGAAAAGTTTAGAAGTTTTAGTTTATCAGATCACAATGTAGCGTATAGATTTAATGATTTTAAATCAATTAGCGAATCAGGTTTAACCTTCCAAGATGTTTCCCGTGGTACGGTAAACATTATGGCTGGTATTAAAGAAGTGCGTATTTGGGCAAATTTCAGTGAAAACGAAAAAGGCGAAATCATTGGTGAATTTAGAAGTAAAGACGTCTCAATTGTAGACATTGCTAAAAAATTTGGTGGTGGTGGTCATGCTAATGCATGTGGCGCAACACTTCATAGCTGGGAACAAGCATTAGAGGTCGTACAATGTTTTGATGAAAGGATGGTAGAAAGTAATGTTTAAAGAAATATTAAAGAAAATTAAAAAATACCAAAGAATTATAATTTATGGACATGTGAGACCAGATGGTGACTGTTATGGTGCGCAATTCGGGTTACAAAACATCATTAAAAATGCATTCCCTGAAAAGGATGTATTTGTAACAGGTGAAACTTCTGATTTTGTAAGTTTCGTAGGTACACCAGATATTATCGTAGGTGAATCTAATTTAGAAGATAGTTTCTATCAAGATAGTTTATCAATTGTAGTAGATACAGCAAACAAATTAAGAATTTCTAATCAAAAATATATGTTAGGTCAAGAAATTATTAAAATTGATCACCACATCCCAGTAGATAGTTATGGTGATGTAGAATGGGTAGATACAAACTTCCCATCCTGTGCTCAAATGATTGCATATATGTCTACACAAGTTAAAGAATTTGAAGTAACAAAACCAGGTGCGGTTGCAATGTATACAGGTATCTTAACAGATACAGGTAGATTTAAATATCGTGGTGTATCCGAATTAACGCACCAAATGGCTGGTATGTTATTAACTAAAGGTGCAGATGTTGAAGAAATTGACCGTGCAATGTCTAATGAAACATTAGATATGCTACGTTTCAAAGGTTTTGTTTACCAAAACTTTGTAACGACAGACAAGGGATTTATTTATTTAAAGATTACAGATAAAATTAGACAAGAATTTAACCTTACATATGAAGAAGCAAGTTCAGTAGTGAACATGCTATCAGGTATTAAAGGATTTGATGTTTGGGCTATATTCATAGAAGATGGTGACTTAGTACGTGTAAGATTACGTTCAAGTGGACCAGACATTGATAAAGTTGCTAACTTATTTAATGGTGGCGGACATGCAAAAGCAAGTGGTGCAGCATTAAATAGTTGGGACGAACTTGATGATTTCATCAAGGCAGTACACGCAATATTATAAAATTTCTAAAGGGGGGATTTTAACAAATGAATGTATTTTTCGAGTTACCGGAAGGATTCAATTTGATTGAATCGTTTCTGACGTGGGAACAATGGTTATTTATGATCATTATCCCAGCATTAGTAGTTATAACAATTACATTTTTAATTGGTCTAGAAAGACAAAACGTAGGAAAAGCAGCAGGTATTTCAAGTCACGTATTGGTAGGTATATCAGCACTCATGATTGCGATTATGCAACGTATGATATTCTTCCAAGAAATTACCAATGGTATTGAATCACCGCAATCACAAAGAGTGATTGCACAAGTTGTTACAGGGATTGGTTTTATTGGAGCTGGTGTTATTATGAAGGACTCTAATAATATTATCCATGGTATTACAACTGCATCAACCATTTGGTTTAGTGCATTACTTGGTATCGTTTTAGGTATGGGCTTTTTATATGAAGGTATCGCATTTGGTGTGTTTGTAGCTGGTTTTATTATTCTAAGAGACTTTAGACGTGGTGTAAACCCGTTTGTACCAGTCATTGAAGATATGAAAAGCGCGCCCAAAATTATAGACGATAGAACAAAGAAATAAATTTAAAAGGTGAAGTATGCAATTTCAAACCATTGCTGCAATCGCAACCCCATTAGGGACTGCAGGTATTTCTGTAATTAGGGTATCTGGTGATGAAGCAATTTCAAAAGTAAATCAAATATTTAAGGGTAAGAACTTAAACAAGGTTAAGAGTCATACCATTCATTATGGACACATCTTAAATGAAGATGGGTCTATATTAGATGAAGTTATGATCTCTGTTTTTATCGCACCTAAGTCTTTTACAAAAGAAGATGTTGTAGAAATATCTACACACGGTGGTATATTAATCACTCAAAAAGTATTGGAGCGTATTTTAGAAACAGGTATTGAACTTGCACAACCGGGTGAGTTTTCAAAAAGAGCATTTTTAAATGGTCGAATTGACCTTGTTCAAGCAGAAGCGATTATGGACATTATTCATGCTACAAACGAAAATGCGATTAAGGTTGCCAATAAAGCTTTAAATAAAGCAACTTCATCCATGATTGATAATTTAAAATCCAAAGTATTAACTTTAATTGCACAAATTGAAGTGAACATTGATTATCCAGAATATGATGATGCTATCATCATGAGTAAAGAACTTATTTATCCAAGAGTCAACGATTTGTTAGATGAGATTAATGATATTCTAACCAAATCTAAACGTACTCAGTACATTAGAGAAGGTGTTAAAACGGTTATCGTTGGACGCCCTAATGTAGGTAAATCAAGTTTATTAAACGCACTTCTTAATGAAGAGCGCGCCATTGTCTCAGATATTGCTGGTACTACAAGAGATACGATTGATGCATTTGTAAACCTTGATGGTGTCACCTTACAGTTAATTGATACTGCAGGTATTAGAGATGCACTAGATACCATCGAAAAGATTGGTGTAGATCGAAGTAGAAAAGCAATTCATGAAGCAGAACTTGTTTTATTGGTTTTAGACTTAAGTCAAAAACTAACTAAAGAAGATGAGATGCTTCTAACATTAACTGAACATAAAAATAGAATTATTATTGGAAATAAAAAAGATTTACCGTCATATTTAGAAATAGATACAAATGTTCAAATATCTACATTAGAAAAAGAAGGATTAAGTGTTTTAGAGTCAGAAATTCTTAAAACTTTAAAACTTGATAACCTTGTAGATAAGGACTTTAATTACTTATCTAATGTCCGCCATATACAAAAGCTAAAAGAGGCTAAAACATCACTAGAAAGCGTTATAAACGCTATCCACCATGATATGCCTGTGGATATCTATGCAGTGGATCTTACAACTGCTTGGAACCGCTTAGGTGAAATACTAGGGAATCATCAATATGGTGATTTATTGACGGAATTATTTTCTAAATTCTGTCTTGGAAAATAGTTAAGTTTCAAACTTATATATGATATAATTAGGCGACTAAAAGAAGTATCATTAGAAGGGGTGTTTAAAAAATGAGTTATGTAGCACTTTATCGTACCTATAGACCAAAGTTTTTTAAAGATGTTTTTGGACAAAAAGTTATTGTTCAAACCCTTCAAAATGCACTCTTAAATGAAAAGATTGGACATGCTTATATTTTCTCTGGTCCTCGTGGCACCGGAAAAACTTCGGTTGCTAAAATCGTTGCTAAAGCACTAAACTGTTTAGAAGCACCAGCAAAAGAGCCTTGTGGCAAATGTGATGTGTGTTTAGGTGTTGATCGCGGTGATGTACCAGATATTATAGAAATTGATGCTGCATCCAATAATGGTGTAGATGAGATTAGAGATTTAAGAGATAAAGTAAAATATGCACCAAGTATCGGTAAATATAAAGTCTATATTATCGATGAGGTCCATATGCTTACAACAGCAGCATTTAATGCACTCTTAAAAACACTCGAAGAACCACCGAAGTATGTTGTCTTTATTTTAGCAACAACAGAACCTCATAAAGTACCAGCAACGATTTTAAGTCGCTGTCAACGATTTGATTTCAAGAATATTGAAATGGATCAAATTGAGGAAAATTTAAAACAAATTATCAACAAAGAAAATTTAAAAATCACACCGGAAGCTTTAACTGCAATCGCACGTACTGCAGAAGGTGGTATGCGTGATGCATTAAGCTTACTTGACCAAGTGGTCTCATTTACAAATGATGAAATCACTGAAGAAGATATCTATACCGTATCAGGTGGTTTATCTAGAAGATATATTAATGAACTGTTAAAAGTGATATATCTTAAACAACCCCAAAAGGCATTAGATCTATTAAACCAAATTATTAAAGATGGTAAAGACATTGCACGTATGGTCTCAGATATTATCTTAGCTTTACGTGATGTGTTATTAGATAAAATAAGACCAGATAAGAAATATCCAGATCTTAAAGATATCAAACCAAACTTAATCTATGCATACTTAGATATTCTAAATGACTTACAACAAGAACTAAAGTTCACAACCTCAAAACGTGCATACTTAGAACTTGCTTTAATTAAGATGATTAACCATGAATCCATTGAAATGGTTTCACTAGAAGATAAAATTACACATCTAGAAAGTGATATCGTAAAATTAAAGGAACTTGTAAATAAGGCTCAAGTTAGCCAAGAAGCAGTCAAAACACCAGTACAAAACATACCCGCCTCTAGACCAACCAATCTTAAAGCTTTAGTTACTGTTAAGGAAATAGAAGATATATTAAACCACGCAGATAGGCAAAAACGTAGTTTATTAAATAGAGGTTGGCCAGTATTAAAAGATTATGATAATCCAAGCCTAAAACCTGTTGCTGAACTCTTAAGTGAAGGCACATTAGAAGCTGTAGGTAATGAGGATGTCATGCTTCTAGTATATGATGATTTATATACTGCTAAAACCATGTTGAATCCAGAGATTAAACAAAAGGTTTTAGAAATATTAAATCAAAAACAAAAATTAGTTAGAGATTATACAGTACTGTTTAAACCAGACTGGATGATTTTAAAAGCTGATTATGCAGCACAATACAATGCAGGTACTTCAAAACCTAAACTTAAAGAAATAGATCTCCATTTATATGAAACGCTAATAAATGAAACCAAATCAGAACAAAAAGTACCTGAAATAGTGGAATTTGCTGTAGAATATTTTGGAAAAGAAAAAGTGAAAGTAGAGGAATAAATATGAATCCGAATATGTTAAATAAATTAAAGAAAATGCAAAAACAAATTCAAGATGCTCAAGAGCAAATTGAATCATCTGAATTTACAGGTAAAGCAAGTGGTGTCACTGTCATTATGCAAGGCACTAGACAAGTTATCGATGTAAAAATTGATGAAGCTTTACTTGAAGAAGTAGAATTACTACAAGATGCTATTTTACTTGCTGTAAATGATGCACTTGGACAAATTGATAAAACTCAAGAAGAAACCATGGGACAATTCTCAGGTGGCATGGGTGGATTAGGATTTTAATGTATCCAACAATTATACTAGAACTTATTGATGACTTGAAAAAGTTACCAGGCATTGGCGAAAAAACTGCAGAACGCTTAGCGCTACACTTAACCAATTGGGATAGTGAAGACTTAAAGCATTTTGGAACACATCTTATAGAATTAAAAACCAACATATCATTTTGTGATATATGCGGTCTTCTAACAGATGACCATATATGTTCTATCTGTAAAGATGAAACAAAAGATAAAACCCAAATTATGGTGGTATCTGATTCTAAAGATGTTTTTGCTATTGAAAAAACTAAAACATTCCATGGTAACTACCATGTATTAAATGGACTCATCGATTTTTCTAAAGGTATAGAACCCAAAGATTTAAACTTTGATAAGTTAACCAATAGAGTTAAAGATATCAAAGAAATCATCATTGCGACGAACTCCAATGTTGAGGGTGAACTCACCGCTCAATACATTAAATCACTATATAAAGACCTAGATCTTACAATATCTAGATTAGGATATGGCTTACCGGTAGGCGCAGATTTAAAATACGCAGACCAACTAACACTAACTAAAGCTGTAGAAAACCGACAAAAGTATTAAAATTTATCTTAATTGCAAAAAGTTGTTGCATTATTGAAGTGTTTAATATACAATATAAGCGGTTTTTAGGAGGGCACAAAATGGCTGACAAAAAATTAAATGAATTATCTTTATTAGATACCATCACATATATTCTTAAAGAAAACAAAGAACCTATGTCTATTTACGATCTAATTGAAGCTACTGCTAAACAAAGTGGTATGGATATTGAAGACGTAGATGCAATGACACAACTATACATGGATATCACTTTATCCGGTAAATTTGTTTTTGTAGGGGATGATAAATGGACGCTAAAAGATGGACATTTAGAATATTGGGATAAAGATGGTTACGCATTCATTTCTCCAGAAGAAATTGAAGACATTTCTGATGATGAAATTGACTTTTCAGATTTTAACTTAGCAGATATTGAAGACTTAGAAGTTGACTTAGTTGATGAAGACAACGAAGATGACTTAGATGACGAAGATGAAGAAGATCTAGATGAAGAAATCATTGAAGAAAAAGCATACGTAGACGTTGGACTAGACTTAGTTTCAACGGATGAAGATGAAGGCTTAGATGATGTTGATCTAGACTTGGATGATGACTATGATGAAGATGACTACAACGACATCATGGATGACTATGAAGATATGTATGACAACTAAGAGGGAAACCTCTTTTTTGTTTATTTAATAAATTCTTAAATTATGCGCCTTAAATAGGCGCATTTTTATTTGAATACATAAGAAAAATGCTACAATAAATTAAACTATACACAAAGGGTAAATTACATGAGAAATGTATTTAAAGATGATAAGTATCAAGGACTACAAAAAAAGAATTACTTTGAAGGATGGTATTTTAAATCTGTCACATCAAATCAAAATATTAGTATTGCAGTCATTCCAGGCGTTTCACTTGCCATAGATGATAGACACGCCTTTATTCAAGTATTTGTATATACGAATAACACACTAGAAAAATCCGTTCATAATTATTACTTTAGATTTGATATAAATGATTTTAAAGCAGACAAGCATAAATTCGAAGTATCCATTAAAGATAATAAATTTTCTTTAGAAGGTATTACATTAAATCTAGAAGATGAAGATACAGTGATTCGTGGAAATTACCAAATCTCAAATCCAGTAAAACTTCCTCAATCGCTACTACAACCTACAATCATGGGACCTTTTTCCTACCTACCACTCATGGAGTGTTACCACGGTATTTTATCAATGAATCACACCATATCTGGTACCATATATTACAATGACATAGCAATAGACTTTAATGAGGGTAGAGGATATATTGAGAAAGACTATGGAAAGTCATTTCCAAAAGGTTATGTTTGGGTTCAAACAAACCACTTTGAAAAGGCAGACACCTCACTTTTCTTATCGGTTGCTGCAATACCTTATTTAGGTATTACATTTAACGGATTTATCGTAAACTTTTATCACAATTTAAAACATTACCGTTTTGCAACCTACAACGGATCTAAAATCAAAGTTGAAGATATCGGACAAAAAGAAGTAAGATATAGCTTTAGAAAGAGAAAATACACATTAGAAGTTGAAGCCAAAATTGATGATTTTGTTACACTAGCATCCCCTAAGTTTGGTAAGATGGACCATACGATTAAAGAAGGCTTATCAGGTTTTGTTAAGTTAAAGTTAATGAAAAAAGGGATTGTCATATTTGAAGGCACATCTGGTAGTGCTGGTATCGAAATCATGAAGCGCCCAAATATCAAAGATAGATAGTTATGTATAATATCTATCTTTTTCTTTTTATTATTGATGTTGAGTATAAAATATATTATTAGATATATAATAAAAGAAAAGGGGTAAAAACATGGGTAATTATTTTCAGTTTTTAAAAGGTCAAAATAAGTTAGAACGTCTTAGACGATTCAACTTTATTATGGGATTCCTTCATTTAATCCAAGGGATAGCAATGGTTTTTCTAGCAATTTTTGTCATAGAAAAAATTGCAGAATTTCAACCTCAAATTGTACAACTTTATATCACCTATGATGGACCGATTAATGGTCTTGTTGTTGCAAGTAAAGACTTGTTTATCTTACCATTTGGTATATTAGTTGCAAGTTTTTTAATCATTTCAGCACTTGCACATGCATTAATCTCTGTACCCAATAACCTATTTGATATCTATGCTAAAGATTTAGAAAAAGGTATCAATAGATTTAGATGGTTTGAATATGCATTAAGTAGTTCTATTATGATTGTTTTAATATCTACATTATTTGGTATTACAGATATTGGGTCTTTAATCTTAATCTTTATTGTAAATGCCGCCATGAATCTCTTTGGGCTTGTTATGGAACAACTTAACGAAGCTAAATCTAAGGTGAACTGGGGTCCATTTATTTGGGGTTCTATTGCAGGGATTGCACCATGGATAGTGATTATTGTTTACATGACAGGTAATCCAGCACTTGATCAAGTACCTTGGTTTGTTTGGGCAATTGTAGGTACTTACTTTGTTGCATTTAATACATTCCCGTTTAATATGATTTTACAATACCTTAAGGTGGGTAAATGGAAAGATTATCTATATGGTGAAAGAGTTTATATCGTCTTATCACTTGTTGCTAAATCAATTCTTGCTTGGTTAGTTTTATTTGGTGCGATGCAACCTTAAGTGCATTAAAAAATTAAGTAGACAATTATTTCATATAAGTGTTGAAACTTTAAAGCGTCTTTGATACAATTAATAAGGGCACACCATAATTCGACAATTCAAAGAAGTCTCCTTTTTAGGAGACTTTTTATTTATTTTAAGAAAGGTAAGGAATCTATTATGGCTACAAAATTTATATTTGTTACAGGCGGCGTTGTATCATCTTTAGGTAAAGGTATATCAGCATCTGCAATCGGTCAAATTTTAAAATCTAGAGGGTTAAAGGTGTTTACCCAAAAGTTTGATCCTTATATTAATGTGGATCCAGGTACCATGAGTCCTTTTCAACATGGAGAGGTTTTTGTTACAGATGATGGTGCAGAAACAGACTTAGATTTAGGGCATTATGAACGTTTTATTGATATTAATTTGACAAAGGAATCCTCGATTACAACAGGTAAGATATATCAAAACGTTATTAATAAAGAACGTAGAGGGGATTATTTAGGTGCAACTGTACAAGTTATTCCTCATGTTACAGATGAAATCAAATTAAAGTTAAAAGAAGCAGCACAAATATCCGGTGCAGACGTTATTATCACTGAAACTGGCGGCACAGTAGGCGATATTGAATCTCTTCCATACTTAGAAGCAATTCGTCAAGCAAGACGTGATTTTGGCTATAAAAACACGCTTTATATACATAATACTCTAGTACCTTTTTTAAAAGCATCTAATGAGATCAAAACAAAACCAACCCAACACTCTGTTAAAGAGTTAAGATCACTTGGTATTCAACCAGATATTATTATATTAAGAAGTGAAGTAAATATTAGTAGTGATGTAAAGGAAAAGATTGCGTTATTTTGTGATGTTGATAAAGAAGCAGTGTTTGAATCTCTTGATGTTAACGTTATATATGAATCTATTTTAAATTTTAGAAAACAAAAAATTGATGACTATATCTTAAAGCATTTCCAAATAGATAATGAAGTTATACCAGATATGTCTTCTTGGGAAGATTTAATTGAACGTATTAAAACCCCACAACACCGTATTACGATTGGTTTAGTTGGTAAGTATGTGACACTACAAGATGCATATTTATCTGTATCAGAATCACTAAAACACGCAGGATTTTATCACCGCTGTGAAGTTAAAATTAAATGGTTAAATGCTGAAAAGCTAACCAATGATAACTATGAAGATACCTTAGAGTCTTGTGATGGTATTTTAGTACCTGGTGGATTTGGTAAAAGAGCAACCTCAGGTAAACTATTAGCGATTCAGTATGCTAGAGAACATAACATACCCTTCTTTGGTATATGTTATGGTATGCAACTAGCAACCATTGAATATGCTAGAAATGTATTAGGTTATAAAGAAGCTGAAACCACAGAAATTGATCCGAATACATCTATGCCACTTATCCATACACTAGAAGCACCAGGCACTGATTTAGGTGGTACATTAAGATTAGGTTTATATGATTGTAAGATTGAACCAAATACTGTTGCATCTAAGTCTTATGGGCATGCTCTAATTAAGGAACGTCATAGACATCGTTATGAATTTAACAATCAATATAAGGCGTTATTTAACGATAATAATTTTATATTTAGTGGTATAAATCCTGAGCGAAATTTAGTGGAAATTATTGAACTTAAAAACCATGTTTGGTTTGTAGGCGTACAATATCACCCTGAGTTTTTATCAAGACCACTACGCCCACACCCGTTATTTAGAAGATTTATAGAAATGTCTCTTAAAAATAACAAAATTAAGCAATAATTACCCTAAATGTTTGTAAAAAAATACAATTAGATATATAATATCTATTGGCAAAACGATAAGGAGGATTCAAAAAATGTTAGTTTCCGCAAAAGAAATGTTACAAAAAGCTAAGGCTGAAGGTTATGCTGTTGCACAAATCAACATCAACAACCTTGAATGGATTAAAGCAGTATTATCTACTGTTGAAGAATTAAAATCACCAGTGATTTTAGGTGTATCAGAAGGTGCAGCTAAATACATGGGTGGTTATGAAAACGTTATGGCTATGGTATCTACATTAGACAAAGCAATGAACATTAGTGTTCCAGTTGCAGTTCATCTAGACCATGGTACTTATGAAGGTGCTTTTAAAGCAATCCGCGCTGGTTTTACTTCAGTAATGTTTGATGGTTCACACTATCCATTTGAAGAAAACTTAAAGAAAACGCAAGAAGTTGTAGCAGTTGCACACGCTGTTGGTGTATCTGTAGAAGCTGAAGTGGGTTCAATTGGTGGGGAAGAAGACGGTGTTGTTGGTACAGGTGAATTAGCTGATCCAGAAGAATGCCGTATTATTGCAGCTACTGGTGTAGATCTATTCGCTGCTGGTATTGGTAATATTCATGGTAAATACCCAGCAAACTGGAAAGGTTTAGACTTTGGCGTATTAAAAACTGTAAGTGAAGTTACAAATGGTGTACCTTTAGTATTACATGGTGGTACAGGTATTCCTGCAGACCAAATTACTAAAGCAATTTCATTAGGTATTGCAAAAATCAACGTAAACACTGAGTTACAATTAGCATTTGCTGCTGCAACTAGAAAATACATTGAAGAAGGTAAAGACCTAGAATCTAAAGGATTTGACCCAAGAAAATTATTAAATCCTGGTTATGTAGCAATGAAACAAGTTATTAAAGATAAATTAACAATGTTTGGTTCAGTAAATAAAGCTTAATTTCATTCTTATAACTTCATAAATTATTAAGTGAGGTATGAACATGGAACATGAATTAATCTACAATGAATATGCTGGATGGCTACTTGAACATGAAGAACTACTCTCAAAACTAAAACAATTAGATTCATTATTGCTATTTAGATTTGAGAATGTGTTAAATGTAGTAGATCATCTATATAACAAGTTAATTGATGATCCTACATATAATGAAGATGATCATGATAACTTTTCATTTGGATTTCATTATCTTCATACTCAAGTGGAAGAAATCAAGAAAATATTGGTTAACTTATATAACAATGACTACTTAGCAATGAATGTTGATGCTAAAAAAGTTAATTTATTGTTAAACACAATTGATTTCCAACATGAACTTCTGGATTTAGAAAATTATGATGCACAAAGTATGGAACAATTATTAAATTTTGAAACACTCATCATATCAAAACTTACAAACAAAGAAAAAATAGATGAAACACTCTATAAGCAACTAGATGATATGAGTTTACAAATATTTAAGAGACTCAATATTGAGTATTATCCAATTGACAGCATCTTCTTAGAAATTGCAGATGAATTAGGAATTATAAAGGAATGAGAAATCATTCCTTTTTCTTACCTTAAAAAGGACTTAAATTGAAACCTGGTACCTTATATAATGTTATAATCATATATATAAACTTTTAGGTGATTTTAAATGGTGTATGAAAAATTAAAAGAAGCATTTGATTTTGTTGGTACTATTGATGCAGATAGATACCAATCAATTAAATTTGATTATAACCTCGTAGGATATGAATCCATTTTTGTTGTAGGCTTAGGTTATCCAAATACATACCTAAAACATGAGAATGATAAGCTAACTGCATCGATGTATACTTATGGTTATGATTATCATGATGTTATGCGTTCTATGATGCACGAAGCCTTAAAAGAACTAAATGTTGATTATAAGGCGTTAGTAGATAATCATACAATTAACGAGCGTAAGTGTTTAGAAATGACAGGCTTAGCCTTTCATGGTAAAAACAATTTAATGATACATAAAGACTTAGGTAGTTTTTTCTTTATTGGGCTTGTTCTTACTAAAGAAAAATATCCGGAAGTGATTGAAGAAAATAAACTATCTTGTGGGGATTGTACGATATGTATTAAAGCATGCCCAGTAGGTGCACTAGATAACGGTTTTGATTGGCCAACCTGTATTAGTGGGTATAACCAAGAAAAACGCGCGCTAACTGATTATGAAATCAGTAAGAACGCACTTTTAATGGGATGTGATATATGTCAACGCGTATGTCCTTATAATAAAGGTGTCAATTCTACTAGAGTAGAGGCATTTAGAGAAAAGCCAACATCTTATGTCATCATCCAAGATTTGTTTGATTTGACGAATAAAGAGTTTATGGAGAAATACGGAAAACATGCCTATACATGGCGTGGTAAAACATTACTTTTAAGAAACGCACTGACCATCTTACTTAGACAAAAAAATGTAGCATATAACGACTTGATTAGACAAACTATTATTGATCCAAAATATCCTGATTGGTATAAAGAAGATGCTCAAAATA
Organism: Acholeplasma laidlawii PG-8A; assembly: GCF_000018785.1. Classification (NCBI taxonomy): domain Bacteria; kingdom Bacillati; phylum Mycoplasmatota; class Mollicutes; order Acholeplasmatales; family Acholeplasmataceae; genus Acholeplasma; species Acholeplasma laidlawii. The sequence continues at coordinate 1,453,438 of NC_010163.1, read as the reverse complement.
TTTTAAATAAATTAGAAAAGTTTGACATATAGGTGTATAGATGAAAACATATAAAGTAGGTATCATCGGAATTGGAAGAATCTCTTTAGTACATATAGAAGCATTAAGACAATTAGATAATGTTGATGTGGTCTCCATTAGTTCTAGACATCAAGCAGAAGAAAAGAGTAAAAGACTAGGTATTAAGTCTTATTATACGGATTATAAAGAAATGATAGATAAAGAGACGTTAGATGCTGTACACATTTGTACATCCAATGATGTACACTATGAAATAGCATCTTACGCTTTAAATCATAACCTTCATGTCATACTTGAAAAACCAATGACGATGAATGTTGATGAAGCAATTAAGTTATATCAATTAGCAAAATCTAAAGGTCTGGTTGCTAAAATACACTTCCATAATAGGTTTTATGCAAACAACCAATTTGTTAAAACACATATAAAAGATATTGGACCGATTATATCGATACATGGTGAATACACCCAAGGTTGGGCAGCTAGTCCTGATGTGTATAACTGGCGTGACAACCAAAAGTATGGTGGTTTAACAAGAGTCATTGCTGATGTTGGTACACACTATTTTGATTTAGTAGAATTTTTATCCGGGCATAAAATTACAGAAGTATCTGCATTATTTAAACAAGTACACCCAAAAAGAGGTGGAAACGTTGTAGATACAGAAGATATTGGTGTCGTCATATATAAGACAGACAAAAACGCGATTGGATCTGCAATCATTAGTCAATCACTCATTGGTAATGATAACCTGCTTAGTTACACACTATCAGGGTTAAATGGCTCTTTTAAGTCAAATGGCGATAAGACATCAAGCATACTCTATGCCACCTTAAATGAGCAATTTAAAGGTATTGAGATAACGCAAATAGATACACTTAAAAATAGCAACCTACACCAAGCAGTGACGTTTGTAGAATCGTTTGCCGAAGGCTTTAGACAGTTTTACCATGAAATAGAAAATAAAAACTTTGCATCAGATTATGCAAACTTTGAAGATGGACTACACTCTATGCAACTCATAGAAGCAATTTATCAATCTCAAAGTTTGAATAAATGGGTTAAAGTATCCAAGGAGAATAAATAATGATTGTAAAAGATATATTAAAAATTAAATTTAGTTCAAGAAGACGTTACGCACTCTTTATCTTTTTAGCAGCATGTGTCGTATGTGGGTTTACCATATTTGATATGAATGTTAATGCAAATGATCAGTCGATGGTGGTATTTAATTGGATCATTATCGGTGTTACTGGATTACTCGCGTTATTTGGTGTATATATTGCAGTAGGTGCAACACTAGATATAAGTGCGCTTAAAAAAGATAAACTACCAGTTATCAATGCTTTATTTACAAAATATAATAGACGAGGCATTTCACCAAAAGATAATAAAGAAATCGTATATACTGGACAAGTATTCTTAGATTTAGATACCAATGAAGAAAAAATGATTATTGTAACAAATGTTGAAATTAATAAAAAATATAAGATTATGTATGGAAAACATACAAACATAGGTGTTGTACTTCAAAAACTCTAAGGAGGTAACTTATATGAAGTTATTAGATATATTAGAATTAAGATTTAAGAAACACCCACATAGACATGAGGGTGTCACTTGGGATAGTGTTTTTCAAAAAATAAATCAAGATCCAAACAAACTCACCATCCTGCAAAAGATGGAAGATAGTGGTGGAGAAATTGATATTATAGCATTCGAAGGAAAACTTTATTATGTAGATTTTTCTAAAGAGTCTCCAAATAGAAGAAGTTTTTGTTATGACGAGAAAGCTTGGCATGACAGAAAGAAGTTTAAACCAGAATCAAGTGTTGAAAAAGATATTAATAATCTCGGTTCAAAATTAGTCACAGAAGCCATGTATCTATATATGCAAACACTAGAAGATTTCGATCTTAAGACTTCATCATGGATTGCAACACCAAAATCTATAAGAGATTTAGGTGGTGCATTAAATGCTGAAAAAAGATATGGACGCGCATTTATATTTCATAATGGCGCAGATAGCTATTATCAATCAAGGGGTTATAGAAGTTATATCGAAATATAATGTGAGTAACAGATTAATAAACCCGTCATTTGACAAATCATATATATAATAAGTTATTAAATGGGGGTTTGAAAATGAAGAAAACACTAGGTAAGATATATACAGCATTAAACATATTAGTACTTTTTTTATCGATGATTGGGGTATTATTTATATTTATGAATAAGCCTATTGAGAATAATGATCCTATACATATGAATTTTATGTCTCGCTTTATTTTTACTTATGACTTTAGAATACCGATTATCATGTTTTTAATTTCTCTCATAGTATTTATTATTAGAAGAAGTAAAAGAAGTGGTATAACATTTACCTTATCCATAGTATCGCTTTCTTATACAGTCATGTTTATTTATATGCTCGCGGAAACTATTGGACAAATATCTTAATTTAATACGTCATGCAAATAAAAACCTCCAAAATATTGGAGGTTTTTTGATATATTATTTAGTTTTAATTCTAGCGTGAGGAAATAAGATAACATCACGAATATTGGGTGTATTTGTAAGGAGCATAATGAATCTATCAATACCAATACCAATACCACCGGTTGGAGGCATACCATATTCAAGTGCCTCAACAAAGTCAATATCCATTTCGGATGCTTCGTCATCGCCTTTTTCTTTTTGTTTTAATTGGTCTAAGAATCTATTTTTTTGATCCACTGGATCATTTAACTCTGAAAATGCATTTGCATATTCAGAACCCATGATAAATAATTCAAAACGATCTGTAAATCTAGGGTCTTTATCATTTGATTTTGCCAGTGGTGAGATTTCTACTGGATGTCCAAATACGATTGTAGGTTGGATGATTGTTTTTTCAACATAGTCATTAAAGAATGCTTCAATGATGTGTCCTACTGTAAAGTGAGGTTCCACTTGTACGTTATGCTTTTTAGCAATTTGTTTAGCTTCTTCTAGACTATATTGATTAAAGAAGTCTTCACCTGTTTGTTCTTTAATTAAATCGACCATATGTGCACGTTTAAAGTCTTTTAAATGAATGGTTTGATCATTAAATACGACATCATATGAACCATTTACTTCAAAAGCTACACTAGATAAACAGTCTTCAACAAGTTTCATCATATCCGTAACATCACCAAATGCTTGGTAAGCTTCAACAGTTGTAAACTCTGGGTTATGTTTAGCACTAATGCCTTCGTTTCTAAATAGACGACCAATTTCGTAAACACGTTCCATACCACCAACAATTAATCTTTTTAGCGGTAACTCTGTAGCAATACGTAAGTAGAAGTCCATATCCAGTGTGTTATGGTGTGTAACAAACGGTCTAGCAGCAGCACCACCTAAGATTGGATGTAGTACTGGTGTTTCAACTTCAATAAAACCGTTAGAATCAAAATAGTGTTGAAATGCACGAATAATTCTTGGACGTGTTCTTGCAACACGCATAGAATCTTCGTTAACAATTAAATCTACATAACGGCGACGTCTTGCTTCTTCCTTGTCTTGTAGACCATGGAATTTATCAGGAAGTGGTGTAATGGCTTTAGTTAAGTGAACAAATTCACTTGCTTTAACAGTAAGTTCATCTGTTTTAGTTCTAAATAAAACACCTTTAATACCAACGATATCACCTAAATCGGAGTGTTTAAATAATTCGAATTGGAATTCACCAACTGCATCTAGGCGTACATATACTTGAATACGGCCTTCTTTATCTTGTAGTTGGATAAAACCAGCTTTACCTTGGGTACGTCTTAAGACAATACGACCTGCAATAATAACATGTACTTCTTTAGCTTCTAATTCCTCGCGGGTTAAACTACCATATGTAGTATGAATCTCATTAGATAAATGTGTGCGGTCAAAACGGTGTCCGAAAGGATCAACACCTAATTTTCTTAAGTCTTCAACTTTTTGAAGTCTTATTTTTTGTTGTTCATTTAAATCATCAGGAAACATATTTGATTTCCTCCTTATTCTTACTTATTATATTATAATTTCCATTAAAAAACGATCATAAAGACCGTTTTTCTTCGGAAATGAGTGTATACATGTCTTGGTCTTTGAGTAAAGTGAGTGAAGTTATTTCAATAGTAATAATTTTTAAACCAAGATGCAGTTGAACTTGGTCACCGACTTTAACTGTTTTACCAGGTTTTGCTAGTTGGCCATTTACATAAATACGATCAGCATCTGCAACATCTTTAGCCACGCTACGTCGTTTAATTAAGCGTGATACTTTTAAAAATTTATCGATTCTCAAAGTATTTATTCGCTTTTCTTAGAATCTTCTTCAACTTCACGGTTATCCCACCATTGAAGTTGTCCAGTAGCTGCTATTTCATCAATATCAGTTTTAGTAAGTGTTTCTACAGCGATTAAGTATTTAGCGATATTATCTAGTAAATTTTTATTTTCATTAATGACTTTTCTAGCATGTTCGTAACACTCAGTAATAATTGCACGAACTTCTCTATCGATTTCAAGTGCAACTGCATCAGAGAAGTTTTTATCTTTTAAGTAATCTCTACCTAAGAAGACGTTTCCACTATCTGATTCATATTGGATAGGTCCAAGATCAGACATACCGTATTCTGTAACCATACTACGTGCTAACTTGGTTGCACGTTTAAAGTCATCATATGCTCCGGTTGTAACATCATCAAACATAATTTCTTCAGCAACACGTCCACCTAAGGCAGAAGTAATCATTGCTAGTAACTCACTTTTAGCATAGTTGAATTTTTCTTCAACTGGTGTATAAAGTGCATAACCACCAGCACGTCCTCGTGGGACAATTGTTACTTTTTGAACAGTAGAAGCTAAGTTAACCTTTAATCCAATAACCGCATGACCGGCTTCATGGTAGGCAACCATTTTCTTTTCATTTGGTGAGTATTTTCTAGATTTCTTAGCAGGTCCCATAGTTACACGGTCAGCTGCCTCATCAATGTCTTGCATTGAAATGACTGTTCTAGATTCTCTTGCTGCTAATAATGCTGCTTCGTTTAGTAAGTTTTCAATATCAGCACCAGTAAATCCTGGGATACGCATTGCAACTTCACTAAATTTAATCGTAGGATCTAATTTTTTACTACGTGCATGAACTTTTAAGATTTCTTCACGTGATTTTTGATCAGGTACTTGCATTGTAATTTGTCTATCAAAACGGCCTGGTCTTAATAATGCAGGGTCTAATACGTCTGGTCTGTTTGTTGCAGCCATAATGATGATACCTAAGTTTGCACTAAAACCATCCATTTCAACAAGTAGTTGGTTTAATGTTTGTTCTCTTTCATCATTTCCGCCACCCATACCAGCACCACGTTGGCGACCTACAGCATCGATTTCATCAATAAATATAATACAAGGTGCACTTTGTTTTGCAACTTTAAATAAATCTCTAACACGGCTTGCACCAACCCCAACATAAAGTTCAACGAAATCAGAACCTGAAATTGAGAAGAATGGTACTTGTGCTTCACCAGCAACTGCTTTAGCTAATAAGGTTTTACCTGTACCAGGTTGACCTACTAATAAGACACCCTTTGGTACACGAGCACCCATATCAGCATATTTCTTAGGATTTTTTAAGAAGTCGATTAATTCAGCCATTTCAGCTTTTTCTTCATCAGCACCAGCAATGTCAGAAAACTTAACTTTTCTACCTTGAGATAATTTGGCACGGTTTTTTGTAAAATCTTGAGCTTTATTAGATTGAGAACTCATCGATCTAAACATAATAACGACTAAAACAATAGGTGCTGCAATCAAGAGAAGGGTTGAGATAATATTCCAGAAATCAACACTTACGTGTGGAACAAATGATACTGTGATTGGTGTACTTGGGTTTAACTCATTATAAGTAATGATGATGTCTTGGATGTTGTTTAACCTATCACCATAAAGTATAATGACATAACTTCCGACACCTTCTGGAGCGTTACCTGTTGTAAATGTACCGGTAACTTCCCATAGGTTAAAGTTATCTCCACCGACATATTCACTTCGTACAGTTGCAATCTGTCCTGATTCGATTGCTGCTATAAATTCAAATTCGTCAAACTGTTTAACTTTTGGTGCCATCATCTCTGTAAAGAAGAAGTACATACCAATTGCTAAAAGTATAATAATTACAATTACAAGATAGTCCGGACGAAGCGGGCTTCTTTTAGGTTTTTGTTGTTTATTCATATTGTTTCCTTCCTATTTTGTATATACTTCGGGTTTTAATACCCCGATGTATGGTAAGTTTCTATAATATTCATTGTAGTCTAGTCCATATCCCACAACAAACTTCTTAGGGATAGTAACTCCAATATAATCTGGTATAAAATCAACTTTTCTACCAGAAGGTTTATCTAATAAAGTAACAACCTTTACTGATTTTGCACCACGGTATTTTAATAATTCAGTAACTGTTTTTAAAGTTGCACCGGTATCAACAATATCTTCTACGATGACAACATCTCTATCTTGAACTGGACTGTTTAAATCATATTTGATTTTAACATCTCCAGAAGACTTAATACCACCGTGATAACTAGATACTGCCATGAACTGAATTTCAATATGCGTATCAATTTTTAAGACAAGTTCAGACATAAATGGTACACAACCATTTAATAGTCCTACAAATAATGCGTTCTTACCAGCATAATCATGAGTGAGTTGCTTGCCTAACTTTTCTGTAATCTCTTTAATCTGTGATTCACTTACAAGTACTTCTAGAATATCTTGATGCATATTTAGTTACTCCTTTATAGATAAGTAAATTTTATGTTCTGACCCTAGGGTCTCATTTAAATAAAGTCCAGGTATCCATAAAATGGTACCGGAACTATCCACAACGACATTTAGATTATTTCTATCACTAATTGCAATCTTCTTATCAATTAAATAGTCCTTTAATTTCTTACTACCGTAGGTAAAGGATAAACGATCCCCCGGTTTACGCTTCCTTAATTGAATAGGAAAATCCAGTTTATTATAACATAATTCTACCCAAATCTTCGGGAGGTCTACTTTATTGTGGGAAATCATGAGACAATTCTCATCATTTCGAGTCTTATTTTTATCAATATGCTCTATGTAGACAAAATCATAGGCTTTTATCATATGATAGTGCTTATTAAGCGTGATATTAATATTAGGCTTTATTGACTTTAATTGTGCTAAAATAGTTTCAATTTTCTTAAATGTTTTATCGATTTTTAAAGACTCAAATATTAAGGAAATAACGTCCATTTTAACAGCATCATGTAGTGCATCAAAACTCGATAAATGAAAAGATAAATCCTTACTTAAGAAGTTATTGGACTCCTTCCTAATGTAGGATGCTGCTAAATAACTTTGTTTAGAAAAGTTTTTTAAATGTGTTAAAACATCGTTTTCTTCCTTTAATAAAGGGATGAGATGATGCCTTACTCGATTTCTTGAGTAAGTATCTTCTAAGTTTGTATGATCTTCATAGAATTTAATTTGATGTGTTTGTTGATAAAGACTAATTTCTTCTTTACTATAGTTCAATAAAGGTTTTAAATAGATGAATTTATCGATATGGGTTACTTCTTGCATCGCAGCATAACCTAAGAGATTAGAACCTCTAATAAGCTTCATCATAATAGTTTCAGCTAAATCATCTAAATGATGTGCTGTAACGATATATGGTGTATGATATTGTTCTGCAATAAACTCTAGATTTTTATATCTAGCATTTCGTGACACTTCCTGAAAATTACCATTTTTAATTTTTAATTTGATATAATGGTAAGGAATATGATGAAGTGTACACATGGATTCAACCAGTTCGTGATCTAAAATAGATTCAGCGCGCTTTTGGTGATTAAAATGCACAACAACAAAATTTAGATTATGTTTAACAAATAAATCAAACAATACCATGGAGTCAACTCCTCCAGATACTGCAAGAACATATAATTTTGTTGAATCAAGTTTCAGTTTTAAAGCCATTTTTTCACCACATTTTTCAAATTTATATACTAAATATTATATCATGTATAGGGAGAGATTATTATGTTAATATTAGGTTCTGGCTCAGCCAGAAGAAAAGAACTACTTGAAAGTGCAAGTATTGACTTTTTATTGGTGCCAAGTGACTATAATGAAAGCCAAGTAGCATTTGAAGGTGATACACTTAAATATGTAGAAACTATTGCAGAAAATAAAGCAAAGGCACTACTTCATAAATATCCTCTTGATGTTATTCTAACTGCAGATACTGTTGTAGAAGTGGATGGAGAAATTTTAGGTAAACCCAAAGATATAGAAGATGCACAGAAAATGCTTCAATTACTTAACGATAAAACACATCATGTTTACACAGGTGTTTGTATCGTAAGTAAGGATAAAAAAGAAGTATTTGTAGAATCTGCAAGTGTGACCTTTAATAAACTAAGTACTTTAGATATTGAAAGTTACATACAAACCAAAGAACCAATGGATAAAGCCGGTGCCTACGCTATTCAAGGTATTGGTGCTAAATTAATTAAACAATATGATGGTGATTTTCATACGATCATGGGCTTACCGTTAAAATTAGTTTTAGAAAAACTAAAAGACTTTAATATAGTGCCAAAATTAAAATGAAATTAACTAAAACCTATAAATCAATTCGATAACTGATTTATAGGTTTTTATTTTTATTTATTATATTACTTGACACATAATACTATGCGACATATAATATAGTTGAAAGTTAGAGGTACATATGCCAGTAGATCTAAAAAAACACGTTATAGAATTATTTGTACTTGCCTTATTAACCAAGGGACCAAGTTATGGATATAAATTAGTGTCTGATTTAAATGAATATGTTCAAATGAGTGAGTCTACACTTTATCCTGTTTTAAGACGACTAGAAAAAGATGGTAGATTATCTACTTATAATGAGATATATCAAGGTAGGAATAGAAAATACTACAAAATTACAATGAGCGGCAAACGCTATATAGATAGTTACTTAGAAGAGTGGAAAGACATTAAAAAAATCTATGACATTATCATGGGTTAATGGGGGAAGACAATGGAAAAATTCTTAAAAGATTTAGAAAAAGAACTTAAATCAAAAAAATTGTATCAACATGAAATTGATGAGATTCTAGCGTATTATGAAGAAATTATTTCAGATCGCTATGAAAATGGTGAGGCGATGGATCGTATTATAGAAAGCTATGATATTCGCATGATTAGTCGTATGGCTTTTCCACAGGCACTTTCAAAAAGAGAACCTGAAAATAAAAAGGAAGTAAGTAAGAATATTGGTTCACTATTAATTTTCTTATTTTCAATGCCAATTCTTATACCTTTAGGTATTATTTACTTAGCGTTTATTATAGTTGTCTTTGCTTTAATTATTTCTAGTATTGCAGTGGGTATATCAGGTATCTTAGGATTTATTGTATTGATGTATCAAATGCTACAATCAGGATCTAATGTAGGTACGATACTTGCGGTGATTGGTGCATACGTTACAGCAATATCGCTTGCGATGATTATCTTATACTATATTTCTTATCTATTTACGTATTTATTAAAGGGATCTGTTAAGATTATTAGCCGTTTAGTAAGTGGAGGACATAAAGCATGAAAATAGTTATTAGAGTTTTATATATCTTACTGATTGTTGGTATTGGTTTAATCATTTCAGGCTTTTTAACAGGTGCAAGTATTGAGTCTGTTCAAAATTCACTGACTGATCAAGCATCCTATACACTTTACGAAGAGGATATTGATTTAACATTTGATAGTATTTATGTATCAACAGAATATAGAAATATTGATATCACAGTATCAGATACTATTGATAAACCACATATTACATATTACTTAAAAGAAACAGAAGAAATGTCTATCACAGTAGATGGTGCTGGCAGATTAAATATGATACTAAGTCAAGATAATCAATTCTTCAACTGGTTTTCATTTGGGATTAGACCAAGTGAGTATGGACTACTATCTATACAGTTACCGGTAAGTTATGTAGGTGACATGAACATATCTACAGCTGCAGGTAATGTCGAAGTAGATGCGGCTTTAGGAAAACTAGACATCATAGCGCAGTTTGGTAATGTAGAAATTAAAGGTAGTTATGGTGATATAAATATCAAGGTCTCAGCTGGTAATATTAAACTAGTTGATCTCGTATCAACAGGGGTAGTGAGTTTAACCGGACAAAGCGGTAATATCAATTTAAATCAAGTAGAGATAACTGATACTTTAACAGCTACTGTAAGTGCTGGTAATGTAACAGTAGAAAAGACGAATGCTTTAAGTTATACATTAAAATCATCTGCTGGAAATGTCCTATTAAGGCTAAATAGCAATATAAGTAGTTATCAGTTTAAACTTTCAACAAGTGCAGGGGATGCACGAATTAATGGGTCTAAGGTATCTAATACATATCAAAGTGGAACAGGTAGTTTAGTTGATGTTATAACAAGTGCAGGCAATATAAATATTTATACAAACTAACAAAAAAGGGATGAAATTTTTCATCCCTTTTTAATGCTATTTTGAAGCAATCATCTTAGTTAAATCTTCACTTGTATAAATGTACTTTTTATTACAGTACTGACAAACCACTTCAGCTTGTCCATCTTCGTGTAAGATATCTTCAAGTGCTTGTTTGTTTAATCTTGAAAGTGCATCGAAGTATTTTTTACGGCTACAACCACAGTGGTATTTGAGTTCATGTTTTTCTAAAATTTCACCAGTGTTATCAGATAGAATATTAATCATATCTTCCGGTGTGTGGTTACTTTTTAATAAATCGGTAACTGAATTGATTTTTGAAATAATTGATTCTAGTTGGTTGAGTGTTTTTTCACTAGCGTGTGGAAGTACTTGAATAATAAAACCACCAGCTTGAATCACCTTTTTACCACGAGATACCAAAACACCTAAACCAACTGCTGATGGTGTTTGTTCACTGGTTGCATAGTAGTAAGTGAAATCATCTCCAATTTCTCCTGTTTGAAGTGGAGAACTTGAGGTGAAATAATTTTCTTTCCAGTCTTTGGTAACACTTAATGTGCCTGCACCAACTGCAGCACCAACATTAAGTTTACCCATCTTAGGTCCTTCACCGTAGACTAGGTAGACATTTGGATTTAAAATTGTAGAACGAACTACCCCATTTTTCGCCTCAACTGTCATTTGTCCAATCGGACCATCACCATCTATTTTTAGGGTAAGTCTTTCACCGTCTTTATACATTAAAGACATCATGGCAGAAGCTGTTAAAAATCTGCCCATTGCAGCAGATGCGGTTGGGAGTGTTTTATGTAACTTCCTAGATTTTTCAACTAAGTTTGTTGAAACAGATGTATAAATTCTTATTTCTTGATTGTAAGCTAATGCAATTAATGTGTAATCTTTCATATAATAATCCTCAAATCCTATTATAACCTATATTGTATGTTAAAATAACACTCGGTGATAAATATGAGTTTCAAATTGGGAAATTATGTTGTAGAAAACAAATTAATCTTAGCGCCTATGGCTGGAGTATCTAACCATCCTTTTAGATTAATGGCGCGTCAATTAGGTGCAGGGGTTGTTTTTGCAGAGATGGTATCTGATAAGGCTATCTTTTTTCAAAATCCTAAAACACTTCAAATGCTTTATATGACGGTTGAAGAAAAACCAGCAGCTCAACAAATCTTTGGTAGTGATTTAGAAACAATGGTTGAGGCAGCCATGTTTATTGATAAAAATTCGAATTGTGATTTTATTGATATTAATATGGGATGCCCTGTACCAAAGGTAGCAATTGGTGCTCAAGCAGGTGCATCTTTAATGAAAGATCCTCAAAAAATATATGATATTGTAAAAGCTATTAAAGAAAAAGTATCTAAACCTGTCACTGTAAAAATCAGAAGTGGTTGGGATAGTGAATCTGTTAATGCTGTTGAGGTTGCTAAAATGATTGAAAAAGCAGGCGCATCATTAATTACTGTACACGCACGTACGCGTGCACAAGGTTATTCAGGTGAACCTGATTTAGATGTTATTAAAGCGGTTAAAGAAGCAGTATCTATTCCAGTTATTGGTAATGGGAATATTGTGGATGGTAAAAGTGCTAAGCATATGTTAGAGTATACAGGTTGTGACGCCGTGATGATTGGTAGAGCATCTCTTGGTAACCCATGGATATTTAGAGAAATTAATGCATATTTAAATGGTGAAGAAACACCTGTGCGTACATATGAAGAAGTTAAAACTTTAATGATTAGACATTTTGATGATCTAGCAAAACTCAAAGGTGAACATACCGCATGTTTAGAAATGCGTTCACATGGTCCTTGGTATTTAAAAGGCTTACCAAAGGCTAGTCAAGTACGTGCAAAATTAGCACGTACAACCAATAGAGCAGAGTATATGGAAAACTTAGAAATGTATTTTGATGATGTAATGAGCACACATGGTAACGTTATTGAGATAACTGAGTCATAAAAATATCCTCTATTTTAAAATTAAATATTTCTTTTGATTAAATTACTTGCATTTGGTTTTAAGCTTTGATATACTTGGATGAAATGTAAGTCCTAAAGAGAGCACTTTAAGGTCGAAACAGAACACACCTTCTAATTAGGCACTTGATAAAGTGTCTTTTTTTTAGGAAAAATTACATTTTAAACAAAGGAGAAGATACATATGAAAGAAAGAGACATCGTTGGATACTTACCTGATGATAAACCAACATTAGGTAAATCAATTGTATTTGCCCTACAGCAGTTTCTGGTTATGTTACCAGCAACCGTATTAGCGGCAATCATAATGAATGGTTTTGGATTAGAACTCTATTCCATACCAGCAGCAATATTAGCAAGCGGGATTGCTACAATTACCTTCCTATTGGTAACAAATTTTAAAATCCCATTATATTATGGTTCATCATTTTCATATATTGGAGCTGTTGCTATTGTCGTAACATATGGTGTTGACAATCTAGCTTCATCATCTACAGTTTTAGGGTCTGTTTTAATTGCTTCCGTCTTGAGCGGATTAATGTCAATTGGAGCGGGCCTTTTAATTAGGCATTTTGGCAAAGACAAGATTGATAAGATTTTACCTGGTCATATCACAGGTATGATTGCTATGATCATCGGCCTTGTCTTATCAGAAAACGTTATGAATGGTATATTAAATACAGGACCAAATGGTGTGGATTGGTTAAGTGTATTAGTATCTATGGTAACATTCTTAACAATTGCTATCATGACAGTTATATTAAAGAAAGGATTTGTATCACAAATCCCAATCTTAATTGGTGTTCTTGTAGGTGTTGTAGTTTCTTACATGGTTTGGGTACCAAGTTTAGGTGGTAGCTGGTCATTTAATAACTTATCAGTATATTTTGACGGAATCATGAATACTCAAACAGTATCCATGTTAGATGTCATGCCATGGGTTACAATTCCAGCAGCATTTCAATTACCAGAACTCATTGGTGTAGCGCTTATTGCAATCTTCCCAATTGCATTTGCAACCATCCCTGAATCTGCAGCGCACGTAAATCAAATAGATTTATATGTGAATAACTTATCAAACCAAAAAGATGGTAAAGATTACAAGATTAGAGAGATGCTTGATACAAATCTTATTGGTGATGGTATTGGTGATATTGTAGCTGTATTAAGTGGTGGACCTGCTGGAACCAATTATGGTGAAAACGTCAGTGCATCCGCAGTCACTAAAAACTTTTCAAGTTATGTGTTCTTAATAACTGGTATTCTAGCAATCATAGTGGGTCTATTACTAGAGGTGTTAAATTTGGGTAATTTGAGTTTAATACTAACAAATCCTGTGGTTCAAGGTGTATCACTTTACTTATTTGGGGCAATCGCAGTTCAAGGCATTGCATTAATGATTGAAAAGAAGGTAGATATCTTTGATTCAAAAGTTGTTGCAGTTATGGCATTTATTGGTATTGTAGGTCTAGGTGTGGACTCTATACCTGTAACATCAAGCTTTGTCTTACCAGGTATTGGTGTTGCAGCGTTAGGTGGTATCCTACTAAATATAGGCTTAAATTTATTAGATAAGAAAGCAAAATCAAAAGATCAACCTAAAGCATAGTATAGACAATATTCATATAGATATAAATATAAAATGTCGTTTCTACGGAAGCGACATTTTTTGATATTATAAAAATAAGATTATAACTTATATATGATGTGCTTAAAATGCTTTATTTTATTAAATATGTAAAACAATTTGATTAAAGTGTTACTTTGTTGTAGGATATAAATAGGAGGGAATCTTAATGAAAATGTCGATCAAAAAACTTGCAAAACTAGCCAATGTATCAGCTACGACGGTTTCTTTAGTATTAAACAATAAACCTTCTAGAATTTCCGAATCAAAAAAATCAGAAATAAAAGAGTTAGCACAATTGCATGATTATGAACCGAATTTTAGTGCTATAAACTTAGTGATGAAGCAATCTAAAACCATTGGGTTATTAATTCCTGATATAGAAAACTTATTCTTTAGTGCATTAGCTAAAAAAGTAGAAGATGAACTCAGACAAGAAGGGTATAGTCTGATTTTTGTTAATAGCAATGATGACTATAAGCAAGATTTATCTCTTCTGAAAAACTTAGTAAATAGAGGAGTAGATGGGTTATTATTAACAGTAGCAAACGATAGTATTAAACACAAATCCTCATATGAATCATTATTAAAAAGACTGAACACACCATTTGTTATGGTAGATAGAAACATAGGTAATCCAAATCATCCACAAGTATTTTTTGATAATAAGTTAGGTGGGTACATGGCAACTCAATATTTAATTGAAAAAGGTTATAAAAAAATAGCGTGTTTATCGACTAAGGATATCTCGGTAAATGGACTTTATCGTTATGAAGGTTATGTTAAAGCATTAGAACAAGCAGGATATAACATTGACCAATCTATTGTATTTTCTGGTGATTATAGATTTCAAAGTGGTTATGAGATTGCAGATAAACTGATATTAGAAAATTGTGATGCTCTTTTTGCAGGAAATGACTTAATGGCTTATGGTGTGATTAAAAGGCTAAGAGAACTGGGGAAAAATGTACCTAATGATATTGAAGTCGTAGGATATGATAATTTGGAGTTTTCAAGAATGCTTGGATTGGAATTACCATCCATTGAACAGAATATTTCCGATCTTGGCAAGAAATCAGTAGAACTTCTATTGAATATCATAAATAATCACCCTGTAGATACAGTAATAGAATTAAAACCAACATTTAAAAAATATTAGGCACGTAGTGCCTTTTATTTTTTTTAATAAAATACTTGACAGCGTTTTCATCTTTTGATATGATGTAGGTGTAACTAGGTAAAACGTTTTACCAAAGGAGCAATTATGAATATAAATATTGTAAAAAATGGGTTAACTGTAGAACTGTATAAAAAAATTAGAGATACAGTGGGTTTCAAATCCTATGAAGATGGGGATATTGATGAAGCAATTAAGCACTCCTTGTACACAGTTGTTGCATATGATGGAGAAAAGGCAGTTGGAATTGCTCGTATTGTTGGAGATAATAGAATAGCATTTTTTATCAAAGATGTTGTAACAATTCCTGCGTACCAGAATAAGAGTATTGGTCATTTATTGATGTTAAGCATATTTGAGTACCTAGATCAACACGCAGCAAAAGGTGCATATGTTGGTCTGATGTCTACACCGGGAAAAGAAAAGTTTTATACTAAATATGGTTTTATTGAAAGACCTAGTGAAGGTTTTGGAAGTGGAATGGTGATGTTTTATGAACCAAAAAAATAAAGTATATGTATTAGGTAGTATTAATGTTGATATGTCAATTTCAGTTGACAAAATACCACTTGAAGGGGAAACTAAAAGTGGTCATGAATTTATCAAAAATATTGGGGATAAGGGAGCAAATCAGGCTGTCTCAGCAGCAAAACTTGGCGCTAAAACTTATTTGATTGCTGCTGTTGGTAAAGATATTTTTGGCAAAGAAGCATTAATATCCATCGAAAAAAATGGTGTTGATACTAGATACGTATCATTAGCAGACAGCCATACTGGAATGGCCTTTATTACACGAACTAATCGTGATAATCGAATTATATTACATGAGGGTGCAAACCATAAAATAGAACAAGATAAAGTACTAGAGGCAGTTCAAGGAAATCCAGGTGATATATTGGTATCTCAATATGAAATTCCGTATGAAATTGTAAAGAGTGCGTTTAAGAAGGCGAAGTCATTAAATATGATTACGATTCTAAATCCTGCGCCTTCTAGATATTTAGAGGAAGATATTTATCCTTATGTGGATTACATTATTTTAAATCAAACAGAATGTGAGATTTTATCAGGTGTATACCCAACACACGAACAAGATGTTAAAAAAGCAGCATCATATTTATTTAAAAAAGGTATCACAAGATTAATAGTTACAATGGGCTCTAAAGGTTCTGTCTACATGTCTAAAGATGAGTTATATGAATCCAAAGCCTATAAGATTAAAACAGTAGATACAACTGGTGCTGGTGATGCTTACATAGGAGCATTTGCTTATGGATTAGCAATGCATGAACCTATAACAACATGCTTAAAGATTGCATCAGCAGCTGGCGCATATGCTTGCTTAAAAGAAGGTGTCGAAGATGCAATGGGCACCTACAGTGATATAGAAAAATTAATGGAGGAATCAAAATGAGTAAAAAACCAATCATAATTGATACCGATCCCGGTATTGATGATGCTGTTGCAATTGCAATTGCATTATTCTCAGAAGAATTAGATGTAAAATTATTGACCACTGTATCAGGTAATGTGAGTCTAGATAAAGTTACTAACAATTTACTCAAGTTATTAACTTTTTGGAATAAGCGTGTACCGGTAGCAAAAGGTGCTAAGAAACCACTGCTTAGACAAAACGAAGATGCTTCAGGTGTTCATGGTGAGTCTGGTATGGATGGTTATGATTTTGAAGCACCAGATACAAGTGTCTTACTAGAAGAACACGCAGTTGAGGCAATGAGACGTACTATTTTAGCATCTAGTGAAAAAATAACATTAGTACCGATTGGACCATTAACAAATATTGCTTTATTGTTATCAACCTACCCAGAAGTGAAACCTCATATAGAAGAGATTGTTTTGATGGGTGGTTCTTCAATTAGGGGTAATTATGGGGTATATTCTGAGTTTAATATAGGTTTTGATCCCGAAGCAGCCAAGATTGTATTTGAATCAGGGGTAAAGATTGTGATGGCTGGTTTAGATGTTGGGTGGAAAGCACTTGTTTTCCATGAAGACTCACTTAAAATCAAAGCACAAAATAAAACTGGTGAAATGATTTATTCATTATTCCAAAAATACCGTGGTGGTTCTTTGAAAACTGGTTTAAAAATGTATGATTCTTGTGCAATAGCATACTTACTTAAAAAAGAAATGTATGAAACAGTTTATACACATGTTTCAATAGAAACTCAAGGTGAATATACAGCAGGTACTACTTTAGTAGACTTAAAAGGCTATTTGAAGAAAGAACCAAATGCAACTGTTTGTCTAGATATCAATGCGAGTATGTTTAGTGAATGGTTATTAAATGCACTTTCTAAGTGCAACTAAAAAAACAGGAGATAAAATATGAATTTATTCTTAATGTATGCGGCTAGTATATTAGCTGTTGCAGCAGTTATTTATATGCTGTTAAAGAAATTAGACATCAAGGTTACATTGCTCGTTGTAGGGATGTTATTGGTTGTAGTTGCTATGTTTATGGGTAATCTACCAACCACACAGTTTTCAGAATTTATGGCACCATTTAATTTGATTATTGATCAATTTAAAGCTGTCCTACCACGTGCCGGATTCATCATTTTAATATAAGGTGGTTACACGGCTTATATGAGCGCAATTGGTGCGAATGAAGTCACTGTTAACACATTGACCAAACCACTAAAAGGGATCAAATCTGCTTGGATCTTAGTACCAATTGTCTTTTTACTAGGTAACGTATTATCTCTAGTTATTCCAAGTGCATCAAACCTAGCTATTATATTGTTGGCAACTTTATATCCGGTATTAAAGAAATCAGGTATGTCAACATTAACAGCAGCCGCTGTAATTGCAACCACAGCTACAGTTATGCCAACACCACTTGGTGGCGATAACGTTGCAATAGCTGCCGAATTAGGTATGGATGTTGCAACTTATGTGTTTAGCTACCATGCAATTGTATCTGTACCAACCTTATTATTCATGGCGGTTGTTCACTACTTCTGGCAAAAATATTCAGATAAAAAAGACACAACAAAGGGTGTTGTACAAGTAGAAGAACTACAATTACAAGAAATCAAAGAAGTTAAAGGTAGTGCACTTTATAAAACAGTTTATACACTATTGCCTTTATTACCAATCGTGCTATTATTAGCCTTATATGGTTATAACTTAATTCCAGGTACAACCGATATTTCTATGTCTGTTGAATTGGTTACACTAGTATCCTTCTTGATTGCAGTCGTTGCTGAAATTATTAGAAGTAGAAACCCACGTCAAGTACTAGATGGTACAGAATCATTCTTCAAGGGTATGGGTAATGCAATGGGTATTGTTGCATTATTAGTTGCAGCAGGTGTCTTTGTTGAAGGTTTAAAATCAGTAGGTATTATTTCACATCTTCAAGAAGTTATGACCACAACTAATGTTCCGGGCTTCACATTGCCACTAATTTTAGTAATCTTAACAGCAGTTATTGTTATTCTATCTGGTTCAGGTACAGCTTTATTCTATGCGATGGTACCATTAATGGCACCATTAGCACTTGCAGCAGGTATTAGTGCTTTTGCTATTACAGTCCCAATGGGCTTAGCAGGTAACTTACTAAGAGCTGTTTCACCGGTTTCAGCAGTGATAGTTATTGTCGCTGGTTCAACGAAACAAACACCATTTAGTATCGTAAAACGTACTTGGGTCCCAATGGTTGCCGGTGTCATATTTATGTTCTTATTATCAATGTTATTCTTCTTATAAAATAATATTTCATAAAAACTTAAATAAAATGACTCTAAGTGTGCATAAAACTTAGAGTCATTTTTATTACGGATAGAAATCTAATGGATGATTATGTAAAAAACAACATGAAACGATATTTAATTCATATTCTTAGATGATTCAAACATCTTACTAACATACAAAAAGAGTTCACTTCCAGCTAAGTGAACTCTTTTGTTTAATTAATTAAATAATTTATGTATTAAATGAGGTTTGCAGTTAAGATGAAGTATACAACAAATAATACGCTTGATCCATAGATAATTGGGTGAACATCTTTATACTCACCACGAACAAGTTTAATTAAAGTATAGACGATAAATCCAAATGCGATACCATCAGCAATACTTGATGTAAAAATCATACCAACAATCACAACAAATGCTGTAATAGCAGAAGTCATGTTTGACCAATCAATTTCTTTTAATTGTTGAGACATTAACACACCAACTAAAACAAGTGCACCTAGTGTTACAGAAGAGTGTGTAAAGATATTAAAGATTGGAAATAATGCTAAAGATAATAAGAATAATAGTGCAACCACAACAGATGAGAATCCTGTTTTAGCACCAGCTTCAACCCCTGTTGTAGATTCTACATAAGAAGTAATTTCAGGTGTACCTAGTGTAGAAGAAACAAGTGTACCAATAGAGTCAGCAAGTAGTGCTTTATCTAAATTAGGAATATTACCTTCACTATCTTCTAAACCAGCAGATTTACCAACAGCTACTAAAGTACCAGCAGTATCGAAAATATCCACAAATAAGAGAGCAAATACTAAGAATAGTGTAGTAAATACTGGTTGTGTAAATACAGTTTTAAAGCCTTCAAATACACCAACAAAAGCAACATTGGGAATATCTGCAAATGCATCATAATTGAATTCACCAAAGGATGGCATATTTTGAACACCAAGTTGACCTAAGAGTAACCCAACAAGTGCTGTAACAACGATAGATATAATAAATGAGAATTTAGAAATACCGTGTTTTAAAGAGTGTACAATGAAGATTAAAACAACACTAAATAGTCCAAGTAAGACAGAAGGGCTTGTAAGATCACCTAACTGTAATTGACCATTCCAAACAAAAACACCGGATAAACGTAAACCTACAAAAGCAATAAAGAAACCAATACCCACACCAATTGCAGCTTTAAGATCTTGTGGGATTGCTTGTATAAGGGTACGTCTTAATGGTGTTAATGAGATAAGTAAGAATAAAAGTCCACCAATAAAACTCAATGCAAGTGCTTCTTGCCATGTGTAGCCATATTGGCCAATAATGACACCTACAAAGAATGCATTCACACCCATACCAGGTGCTAAACCAATGGGTAGGTTTGCTAGTAAAGCCATCACCATGGTTGCGATAAATGCACCAACTACAGTTGCAAAGAATACACCACCATAAGGAATACCAGCCTCTCCAGACCATAATCCAGATGCAATACCAGGATTTACGACTAAAATATAGCTCATCGCTAAGAATGTGACAATGCCACCAATAATTTCTGCACGGAAAGACGCGCCGCGTTCTTCAAACTTGAAGAACTTTTTAATTTGATTCATTTATGATTCTCCTTTTTCTTTTTTGTTTGAAAGGATGTCAAAAACAAAAAAAACCATTTGAACTTGCTGAAGGTACAAAGGGTTTCTATCTACATGACAACTTAAAAAAGAAAAGTTGCTCATCGTAGTCGCAATATTTACGGTATTGCGGTAGAAACTCTGGCCACCATATTTAGCCAATTATACGACAAAACTATCAAACATGGAAAAAGTATATCATGTGAAGATCAAATTTGCAATAAATCAATTGTATAGAATGTGTAAATTTTGTAAAAATTAATTCATGATATAAGGTTTATATAAATTATAAAGATAAGGTGTGAGTACAACCTTAACAAACATACCATCAGCAGTGTAGTTTGTTTCAATAATGGTTGTATCTGATTTTAGACGTTCATAAATAGAACCCTTATCAAAAGGAAGTAGTAGTTTAAATATTCTTGAGTCTTTATAGATATGTGCACTAATTGCTTGATATAAGTCATTCATGCCTTCACCAGTTTTATTAGAGATTAATAAATAATCTTCTAATATATTTGGTTGATGTACTAATAAATCTTTCTTAGTCACTACAAGTAATCTAGGTGTTTCTTCTAAACCAAGATCTTTAATGACTTGTTTAGTGAAGTTTATTTGTAGCGGACTATAGTTTTTACCATCAACAATATGTAAGATAAGATCAGCTGAAGCAATATCTGCTAGAGTAGATTCAAAAGATTTAATTAACTCTGGTGGTAGTTTAGATATAAAACCTACGGTATCAATTAAGATAAAAGGTGGTTGATTGTCTTTTTGAATACGTTTAGATTTCGTGTCTAGTGTAGCAAATAACATATCCTTTTCAAATACTTCAGTTTTATTTGTACCATATAGATTAGATAAATGATTCATTAAAGAAGACTTACCGGCATTGGTATAACCAACAAGTGCTACAACTGGAATACTATTTTTAAAGCGACGTTTTCGAGATTCACCACGCTCTTTTTTAATACCTTCAAGCGATACTCTTAAACGTGTGATTTCCATATTTAATCGACGTCTATCTGTTTCCAATTTGGTTTCACCAGGCCCTTTAGCGTTAAATGAACCACCACCTTGTCTAGATAGAGATTTACCCATACCAGCTAAACGTGGTAGCATATAAAGTTTTTGAGCAAGTGCAACTTCAAGCATAGCCTGCTTGGTTTGAGCTCTTAATGCAAAAATCTGTAAAATTAAAAAGGCACGGTCAAATATTTGAACATCTAAAGCCTCTTCTAAGTTTCTGATTTGGGCAGGGGATAAGGTATCATCAAAAATAACCATATCAACATTTAAGATATCTATCATTTGTTTGATTTCTAAAACTTTTCCACTACCAATAAAAAATTTAGGTTCAATTTTATCATTGGATTGAATAACTTTATCTACAGTCTTAATTTGAACAGCTTTTGCTAACTCTTCTAATTCATCAAGTGACAGCTTACATGATTCATAATTACCTTGATAATTAAGTGCAACTAAAATAGCTCTATCAAGCTTTTGCATATAATTCTCCCCATTTTCTAAGTGCGTCTATCACAAGTTTTAAACTATAACCTAATTCAGTTAATTCATATTCTACTTTGGGTGGTACAACTGGGTAAACAGTTCTTGTAAGTAATCCATTACTTTCAAGAGCTCTTAAATTTTGAGTTAATACTTTTTGAGAGATATTTCCTATAGAGTTTTTAAGTTCTGAAAAACGCATCTTACCATCCATAAGATCACGTATAATTAAAAACTTCCATTTATCTCCAAATAAGTTGACTGCACGTTCTACTGAACAACTTTGCATATGACACCTCCATAGTTTACATTAGTAAGATAGTATCTTTTTGACACCTTGATTATATCACGCACATTTATCAATACATAGTAATCTAAATGAATATGTGACATTATATAGAATCAAGATAAGTAGAAGATAATCTTTTAACTTGCATAAATCAGTCATTAATACAAAGTATATATAAGAAAACATAAGGTATTATGATATAATCATAATTGAACTTGACAATAATAAGAAGGTGATTATATGCCAGATTGGGCTGTAAATTTAGATTGGTGGAGTATATTAGACTTCTATTTAATCTATATATTAATTGTATTAATACTTAAATTCGTTTTATATAATAAACGTGTTTTTTCGATGTTCCTGCTTTATATTATTATTTGGCTTCTATTTGGTTTAGCAGATTTCTTAGGACTAAAAATGGCAAGCGGTGCATATGATCAATTACCGGTATTATTACTAATATTTATTATTGTTGTAGGTGCGCCAGACTTTAGATTAACACTTGAATCCTTATGGAAAGAGACAATAAGACAAGGTGCAGTCATTATGGGTAGTGAGCGCACCAAATCTGAAATCATTAAAGCAGCACTTTCATTATCTAAACAAAGTATTGGTGGTTTAATTACAATTGAAAAACATAATAACTTAGACCAATATGCTCAAAGAGCTATTACCTTAAACTCTGAAGTTTCACATGAACTACTGATCAATGTATTTACACCAAACACACCACTACATGATGGTGCAGTGATCGTACGTGGAGATAAAATTGTCTGTGCGGGTGCTTACTTTATTTTATCTAGTAATGAAAATTTTGAGAAGACCACAGGTTCAAGACACCGTGCAGCATTAGGCATATCAGAAATTACGGACTCACTTACAGTTGTAGTATCAGAGGAAACCGGCTCTATTTCTTTAGCGATTAACGGTGTCATGACAAAAATGAAAGATGAAAGTACTTTAAATGAATACTTATCATTATTCATGAAGTAGGGGGATGATCTAATGAAATCATTTTTAAAATTCTTAGTAGAACCAATTAGATATCTAGGATCTAGAGGATTTGCAGAAACAGTTGTTAAATTCTTTGACCGCCATGAGTGGCTAATTTACGTTGTAGCATTTATCGTAACAGTCTTTATTATGTTCATGATATATGTTCAACCAGTATTATAGGTAAAGATTATGTTAGCATACGCACAACATCCAATATTTGGCCTTATTATCGCATTTTTCATTGTGGTATTTGTAGTAACTGAATCGATATTAAAAGAAAATGTATTAAAAAATAGATTAACCTTCTCGTTTATTAATATTGCAATCTTTATTGTTTTATTCTTTATTTATGAAACGCGCATTGTTACCAATGAAGATTGGTTATTGGGTTATGTCATCTACCTATACTTTACGTATTTCGTCTTTTTAATTTCTCTTTACAATACATTTAGAAATGCAATTACAAATGCAAGTCAATATCAACTCTTTATAAAGGGTGTTAAAAATACCAAATGGAATGTCTATTATGTAGTCGACCATAAAGAACGTATTAAAGATATATCCATATCACTTCTAAGAGAACTTAATTTAGATAAAGCAGATGTTGTTGGTAAAAAGTTGTTTTCCGTATTTGGTACAAAAATCCGTTTTACCAAACTAAATGGCGAAGATGTTAATAATCGAACCATTGAAAAATATTATAATGATTACAAAAAAACTGTTAAAGCAAACGATAGTGAAGATCAAGAACTACACTTCTTAAACTTCAACGGAGAAACCGTCATACTTCATTTAAATATGCAACCACTCTTTGCACTCGGTAAATATAGAGGACGTATGTGTGTGGGTGAAAAGAAAACCGATGAAGCATTAATGGTTGTTGAAAGAGAGCTTAAAAAAGTAGACTACGAACTTGAAAGTATTAGACATAAATTTATAGCAACGCTAGAGTTATCAGAAGATGGTCTATTCTATATAGATTTAGATGAAAAAACAATTTGGGTTAATGATATCGTAAGAGATCAATTGAAACTACCATCTAACATTTTAAATGTAGATGACTATAGAGCTTTAATTGATGCAGATGATATCAAAAAATACCTACAAGTTACAAATGACCTTACACCTAATAAAGCAAGCTACTCCGTAAGCTATAGATTATTAGTAGATGGTCAATCTATGTGGATTAAAGAAAAAGGTAAACGTTTATTTGAAGATAAACAAAATGCAGTGATCATGGGTATTATGACACCGATGCATTCTAAACACTTTAGAAAAACCGGTATTGAAATACTTGATACCATAAAAGATGAAAACTATATACTACCCGATCTAAAAGCATTAATTAAAACAACAAGACCTTTCCAACTAGCAATTATTAACCTAAAAAATATACCTAAAATCAATGAGATGTATGGCAGAGAAGTGGGAAATATGTTGATGGGACAATATATCTCTAAACTTAAACAAACCTTTGTTACAGAAAGTTCAGATCTTTACAGATTATCCGGATTAGAATTTGTTTTAACCATTACAGACCAAAGAAAAATGGCTTCACTTTATAAAGGTATCAAGGCAGAAGAAAACCATTTAAACATGACCATTGAATATGGTTCAATTACTGCAGAGCTTGAAGTATTTGTAGGTGTAGCACAGATGTATGATGATGCAGTTAATGCACAGGATCTATTCCAAAATGCATCTTTAGCATTAAAAACTGCTCAATTACCACAGTATAGGGGGCAAGGATGTTATTTTAATGACATCAAGTAGCGTATATGAAAAAAGTACTAAGAAAACAAATCATTGAAGCACGACTTGGGATAAGTCAAGAACAAAGATTACAATCAAGTAAAAAAGTAATGGATATGCTAAGCGAAGAAGAACACTTCTTAAAGGCTGATTTTGTAGGTATTTTTTATCCAACTCAAAATGAAATGGATTTAACACCGTTAATAGAAAAATATCCTGACAAAATATTTGCCTATCCAAAAATAGTAAATGATAAAATACAGTTTTTACAAGTAGACAAAACAATAGAACTCAAAAAATCACACTTTGGTGTATCAGAACCAAGTTATGGATTTGATATCACTTCAAAACTTGAAGTGATCATCGTTCCTGCACTTGGTATGACTAAAACCAATTACAGATTAGGTTATGGAAAAGGATATTATGATAAATTTTTCAAAGTTTATCAAAATCCATATAAAATTGGTATAATTTATGAACAAGAAGAAGTATCTTTTGAACCACAAGCTCATGATGTGCCATTAGATACCTACTTTAAGGGTTAGGAAGAAAATAAAAATGATGATTGAAACAGAAGTAGGAAATTTCGAACTACTTAAAAATTACAGAGATGCATTTGACATCGTTAAATTTCAAGAACGTTATGTAGATGTCGCATTTGATCGTTATACATATATCGTTGGAGATATTGCAAGTGATAAATTAAGACTTAGAGGTTTTAGCCAAGATCCTAAAGGAACAAATGGTTATAAAAAAATCCCAGACTATATTAATGAATCTTGTAACCATAATTGCCCTTTTTTCGTTCTTAAAAGAGTAAAACCGGTTGAAACTAAAGTATAATAGTTGTGTAGTTTAAAAAAAGGAGCATTGTAGAATGAGTATAGAAGTAATGACTGAACAAGTAGGTCAAATTATTAAAAGAGTAAGACCATATATTCAAAGAGACGGCGGCGATATTGAACTCGTCAATATAGAAGATGGTATCGTCTACGTTAAAATGGGTGGCGCATGCGACGGATGTGCTGCAATTGATATTACCTTGAAACAAGGTATAGAAACAATGATGCTGGAAAATGTTCCCGGTATTATTGCAGTGGTGACAGTATAATATGTTTACAGTACCTGAAGCAGTTCTAATTATATCCATATCAGCCATGTTAATTGCTCAGGTGAGTAAGTTTTTTATTGATGGCTTAATAAATAGAAAATTAAATGAAAGTATTTTAATTTCTACTGGCGGTATGCCATCTAGTCATAGCGCACTTGTTACAGCTTTATTTGTATCGATTGGTATGTTTGATTATCATAACCAAGGTACATTAAGTATTGGCTTTGCTATTTCATTTGTCATAGCATTAGTTGTTATTCATGATTCCATGGGTATCAGACTAGAAGCAAGTAAACACGCTATGGAGTTAAATATTATTAAATATAGATTAAACATGATTGAAAATATCGATATTGAAGAAAAGAAGCTAAAAGAAAAACTTGGTCACAAACCAAAAGAAGTTTTAGTGGGCATCTTACTAGGTGCATTTATTGGTGTGATTGGCTTCTTTATATTTAAGTAATATGAGCAAAATAGGGATAATTTTAGACTCAATTTTAGATAAGCAAAAAATACAAAACATTTTTAAAGATGCGTCTGACGTGTCTTTATCTTTTATTGAGACCGAAGTGATTAAAATTGACCTAAATATATCCAATATGGGTATTCAAAAGTTAGCAAACCCTAAAGATTACATTGATAAAATAAAAGCATTGAATGATTCAGGTATTTATAATATACTCATTATAACTTCTAGTAAGAAGATGACTAGAAGTTATGAAAATGCCATACTTGCCAAAGATATACTTAAAGATATTAAAGTAGATATTATCGATGCACATACCTTTGGTCCAGGTATCTATTATTTATCGATGTGTATTAAAATTTGGATCAGTAAAAATTATACATACCAAAAAATTAAAGAACTACTTAAAGTACAAGTAGATAAAGGTATGACCATAGTAGTAACAACAAACCCTAGATACAAAGAAACTAGATCCTGGTTTCAAAATTTACTGAGCCCGTGGGTAGTAGGCTACCTTGTTGTATCATCAAACAACTATGAAGTTAAACAAGTAATGTATAAGCAAAAACATATCATCGATATTTTATATCATCAAATATTAGGATTTAAAGGTTTTAAAGATAAAATCAATATATTTGTATATAGTGGTAAATACGGTGCAAAAGCAAAGCTTTTACAACATGAACTCTATACAAAAAACAAAGATTTAAATATCACTTTATATGGAGAGGTAAGTTCTCAGGTGACGACTTATTTTGGTGATGATATGTATGGTGTATATTTAGGTTATTATGAGGAGATGGATTTATGACACTTACTAAAAGACAATGGATAATGTTTACATTATTTATCATAGAACTTTCTTATGTACTTTTTACATCAGCACTTGTAGGAAGTCTCTTAGTTATTTCTAGTAGTTTATCAACACTTTTATTTTTAGGTGCACTTTATTTAGAACATAACTACAACTCAAAGCGTATGTTGTTACTTGCAGGGGTTTGGCTTATTGTAAATATGATATTTTCGATGATTCAGGTCTTTCCTGTATTAATTTCTAATTTTAATACAGACTTAATGTTTGATGTGGCTGTTGTTATCTTACTTTATGTAGGTATATATAAGTTTTCAATGATGTATTACCAAGGTAATTTTTATAGAAGAAATGAAAATATATTAGTATCTATATTAGTGATTCCAACGATCTTAATGGTTGGTTATCAACTCTATTTATATTTAAAGTTACCGTTAATTGGAAATCCACTTGAGATTACTTATGTTTTCATTGGATTTATATCCAAAATGATTATTCCGTTAGCGATTCTAACCTATACATGGTTACGACATAAAAATATAGAATAACTCAGTATTTATATTTAAATATAATAAAGGTAGAAGATAAACCATAAAGGGCGTTATCTTCTACCTTTTTCTTTAAAAATTAACATAATTGAAATAATCATACGTTTTCACATCATCATTACTTTATGTAAAAGCATAATAATGATATAATAAACTGAAAATATTAGGGGTTATTTTATGCAAAAAAATGAACGTATCTTATGTAAAGTTACTGGAATACAACCCTATGGTGTCTTTGTAGAATATGAGAACTATCAAGGACTTATACACATCTCTGAGATATCAGACAGGTTTGTTCAAGATATAACTAAACTATTTAATATCGGTGATGAAATATATGCAGTTATTTTAGATTTTGATGATAAAAATCAAAAGTTACAACTGTCGTATAAGCGTGCACTTTTAGTGAACTCTAAAGTGATGGAAAAAGTAGATATTAAAATTGGATTTAGATCAATAGAAGAAAAATTAGATGAATGGGTTAAAGCAAAGAAAGAGGCGTTAAAAAATGATTAAATTAGATATAAAAGATGCTAAGAAATTTCTTAAAACGAATGTTTTTAGTTTACAAGATCAAGTGAATGAATTACATGATGTCATTCAAAATAAGTCTGGGTTAGGTAATGATTTTTTAGGATGGTTAGATTTACCTTTAACGTATGATAAAGAAGAATTAGATCGTATTTATAAGTTAAAAGAACAACATAAAAATGTTGACGCGATTGTTGTTATTGGGATTGGTGGTTCTTATTTAGGCGCTAAAGCTGGATATGAATTTTTAAAGACACCATTTAAAAAACAAAAACCAGAACTCATTTTTGCAGGACATCATTTATCTGCAAATTACTTAAAACATTTACTTAAATACTTAAACAAGAAAAACTATGTCATTAACGTGATTTCAAAATCAGGTACAACAACAGAACCAGCAGTAGCATTTAGATTACTAAAGGCACATATTGAAAATAAATATGGTGTCAAAGAAGCTAGAAAAAGAATTTTTGCAACAACAGATAAGGCACGTGGTTCTTTATACCAATTAGCAATCAATGAGGGTTATGAAAGATTTGTGATTGAAGATAATGTGGGTGGACGTTTTTCTGTATTATCCGCTGTTGGTTTACTACCTTTTGTTTTTGTAGGTATAGATGTTGAAAAAATGATCAAGGGTGCACAGGATGCATATCATGATGCTCAAGATCCAAGTTTAAAGAAAAACAAAGCATATCTTTATGCAGTGACTAGATTTTTATTAAATCAATCTGGTAAAGATGTGGAGTATTTAATTAACTATGAACCACGTTTAGCATTTTTTGCTGAATGGTGGAAACAATTATTTGGTGAATCCGAAGGTAAAGGTGGAAAAGGTTTATTAGTACACTCTGCATCCTTTACTACAGACCTACACTCTTTAGGTCAACAAATTCAAGATGGTAATCGTATCATTTTTGAAACAGTTTTAAATGTTAAAAAGACAGATAAACTATCTATTCCTTTTGTAGAAGAAGATTTAGATAAATTAAATTACATTGCTGGAAAAGAAATATCTTATGTGAATGAACAAGCATTCTTAGGTACTAAGGAAGCTCATATTGATGGCGGCGTACCAAATATTGTTATCACGATCGATAAAATGGATGCATATCACTTTGGTTATTTAGTATATTTCTTTGAAATTGCATGTGCTATGAGTGCTTACCTTTTAGAGGTAAACCCATTTGACCAACCAGGTGTTGAAGCTTACAAGAAAAATATGTTTAGATTATTAGGGAAAAAATGAGACAATTTATAAGCAAATCTGCAAATGAAACAATTCAATTAGGTAAGAAATTAATAGATAACTTACCAAAATCGTATCACGTAATCCTTTTAAACGGTGACTTATCTAGTGGTAAGACAACCTTTACAAAAGGTATTGGTAAAGCACTAGGTATTACAAGTGTCATTAATTCACCAACGTTTACGATTTTAAAAACGTATCAAGGTACTAAAACTCTAAATCATCTAGACCTATACCGTATGGACGGTATAGGTTTAGATTTTGATCTTGAAGATTATATATTAGATGAGGATGCTATTTCAGTGATTGAATGGCCGAGTCAAGTAGAAGAGTTAATACCACAAAAGCATGTCTTAGTGGAACTTAAATGGTTAAATGAAACAGACAGAGAAATTAAGATATCAACTAGTGATGGAAACTCAGATTGGATAAAAAAGATATGAAATACTTACTTATAGATACATCAACAAATGCTTTAATTATTATGCTTTATGATAACCAAGTAAAGCTAGATGAACATATTAGATTTGGTAAACAAGATCATCAAGCACATATCGTACCAATGATTGAACACGTGCTTCACGCACACAACTTAAAGGTGCAAGATTTATCTGGCATTATTGTAGGTGTTGGACCTGGTTCTTATACAGGTTTAAGAGTAGGTGTAATGACTGCTAAAATGCTAAGTTATGCAACTGGTGTTAAACTTTATAAGGTAAGTAGTCTAGTATTTTTAAGCTCAGGGTACCAACAAAAAGCACTTATTTGGCATGATGCAAGAAATGATCAAGGCTTTAGTGCTACGATTGAAAAAGGTATCATTTTAGATGAAGAAAAAGTAAGACATTTAGATGAATTATCTGATGAAGAAAAAGAAATGCTTATTCTTTTAAGTCCTGATACTATTAAGCTTGATGGTAGAGTTGTTATTGATAAAAAAGAAGAAGTAGAAGATATATTTTCACTTATCCCAAATTACTTAAGACAAACAGAAGCGGAGAAGAATCTTGATAAGAACCGCAGTCATTCATGATTTAGAAAAGATAGTTCAGTTAGAAGAAAAAGTATTTGGTGCTTCTTTAGGTTATTCTTTTCTAAAAAGTGAATTATTAGAAAATGAATTTTCACATATCTATGTCTATACATTAAACAACGAAGTTATTGGTTATTTAAGCTTTAGACAGATAGATACAAATGCGGATATCCTAAATTTCTTGGTGGATATTCCGTATCAAGGACAAGGTATAGGTAGTCAACTGTTTGAACATGCTTTACTAGAAATGAAGTCAAGTGGTGTTAACTCACTTGTCTTAGAGGTTAGAGTAAGTAACCAAAAAGCAATTGCTTTCTATGAAAAATATGGTGCTGTAATAGTGACTGTTATACCAAATTATTATGATAAAGAAGATGGCTATATGATGCACATGGAGGTTAAATAATGATAATTTTATCTGTTGAAACATCTTGTGATGAAACAAGTGTTGCAATTACAAAAGACGGTAAGACTGTTTTATCTAATGCAGTTTTATCACAAATAAAAATACACCAACCATACGGTGGTGTAGTACCTGAAATCGCTTCACGTGCGCATATTGAGTCTATGTTATATATGTTTGATAAAGCAATAAAAGATGCAGGTATTAAAGTATCAGACATTGATTTAGTTGCTGTGACACAAGGCCCTGGATTAATTGGTTCTCTACTTGTTGGAATAAATGCAGCAACCACTTTTGCTTATGCTAATCAAATTCCTTTAATGGGTGTAAACCACTTATTAGGACATATATATGCGGCACAAATTGAAGGCGAAATGAAGTTTCCTTTATTAACACTACTTGTTAGTGGTGGGCATACAGAACTTTTATTAGTTAAAGATCATTTAGAGATTGAACTACTTGGTACAACTTTAGATGATGCAGTAGGTGAGGCCTATGATAAGGTAGCACGTATGTTAGGTCTAGGTTATCCAGGCGGACCGGTTGTTGATAGATTAGCGCATCAAGGTGAGGCAATCTATAATTTACCGAAACCTTTCTTAAAAAACGAACCATTTAATTTCTCATTTTCAGGTTTAAAGAGTTCTGTACTTAATTTAGTACATAATATGAAACAAAGAAATGAGCCTTTTAAAGTGGAAGATGTTTGTGCATCTTTCCA
This sequence comes from Acholeplasma laidlawii PG-8A, assembly GCF_000018785.1. Taxonomy (NCBI): domain Bacteria; kingdom Bacillati; phylum Mycoplasmatota; class Mollicutes; order Acholeplasmatales; family Acholeplasmataceae; genus Acholeplasma; species Acholeplasma laidlawii. Next base: position 1,421,314 of record NC_010163.1, on the reverse strand, counting down.
AGAATCTGTTACTGAAGTATTAGTTCAAAAAACAAAAGACGCAGCTAATAATTTAGGTGTTAAACAAATAGTTGTTGCAGGCGGTGTTGCAGCAAATAAGGGTTTAAGAACTAAAATGAAAGAACGTATTACAGACTTAGAAATACTTACTCCAAGTATTAAATATTGTACAGATCAAGCTGCAATGATTGGTATTGCAGCCTATTATCAATTTAAGAAACAGGGTGCATTAAAAGATTATTATTTAAAGGGAAGTTCTGCAATCAATTTTATCTAAATATATAAGCAATATATATATTATTTACGTAAAAAACGCATATAATAGAATCACCTAAGGGGGGATTTATATGTTTAAATGGATTAAAAGAGTTATTAAGTTAGCATTGTTACTCATAGTCTTAACACCAGTGATTGTACTTGTAGTTATGTACAAAGGATACAGTGCACCAGTAGATGATTTTAGTGCAAATGAAGGCTTATCATTTAATGATATTGCCAGCAACAAACTAGATGAGTTCATTGCTGATGAAAATGCCTTATCATTTGACTTTGTTTTAACAAGTAGTGAGGCGAATGCAGCATTAAAAGATATCTATGCAGCTGAAAATCCTGACTTTGGTAAAACAGATGAAACCATTGATTTAAATGCTAGAAAATATGCAATTGCCTTTGGTAACAACAATGGTGGTTTTAAAGGTGTAACCTTAGCGTTTAATGAAACTGGTCTTACAATAGAAGCCGGACTTGATGCAGGTTTTTCTAATATCTATTATCAAACAACACTTTATTTAGACTTAGATATTAATATCGAACAAGTTGAAGTTGATAACGAACTGATTACACAATATAAATTAACTATCAAAGAAATTAAGTTTGGTAACATGCCAATTTTATGGATGTATGATGCAGCTGACTTTATAGTAAGCCGTTTTACAGAAGATGGGCTTAACGGTTTAATTCAAAACGCAGTATCTGGTTTTGGTAACTATGATTTAAAAACAAAATCTATTTGGGTCAACACAAAAGACTTAATTAACTTAATATCCAAAGAAGATGATCCCAACAGACTCATGATAGAAGCACTACTTGGTTTTGTAGATGAAGAAGAATTATTAGTTTCAGGATTTGGTGAAGATGTCGGTGGTATTGGTATCGCACTCGGTAAGATGCGTTCAACTGAAACACCTTATCAAACAACAAACCAAATCAGTGATGAAACAGAATTAAATAATATGTTTGAGTCTCAGCTTACTACATTGTTGTTGTCATCTATTACAGGTGGATCTTCATTAAATTATGATATGCATGAAGAAACATTTAATCAATTAATTGAGTACTATGTGGGTGAATCCATGGATATGTCACAAACTTTTGAATTTGATGAAAATATCTATGTATTAGAAACACTACCTTTATATGCTAGATTTATTGATAATAGAGTACACTTTACAATTATTATGAAACTTTACAATCAAACTGATCCATCTAAAGTATTCCAAACAGATTTCACATTAGTATCTATACCTTCAATATCTGATGATAAACAAGATTTAGTATTTACAATTGATGTGATTCATATTGGCGATGATACAACCGTTACAAACAATAAAGTAGCAACCATACTAAATCTAGTTGGTGAAAACGAAATGATTGTTGGTAATCAAATTATTCTTAAAGATTTTATGGGTAACTTTGCAGGACAATCCACTACAGTGGATAGTGTAGCTGTTTCTGGTAAATACTTAAGATTTGTTGTAACGCCTACAGGCGCTAATGCAGCTATCCTAGCAGAACTACAAGATGCAATTGATGCAGCATTAACTACAATATTATTAAATCCTGATTATGCTGCATTAGAAGATGTTTATACAAATGATCCAACCGATACAGAAGGTTTACTAGATGCATTAAATACACTAACACCACAAGAACAACAAGCATTCTATAATTCACTTTATTTAACACTAGGCACTTCAGTTGATGTAGATAGTTTACTACCATAATTACTACCATAATAAATAATTTAAAAAATGAAGGGACATGACTTTAAAACATGTTCCTTCACTTTATTTATAAAGGCTTTAAAATATTCAAATATTTCCTTGATAACATACTAATTTATACCATTTGATATGATATAATAAGTATAATCATGTTGTAAATATTCTATTTAGAATAGATATAAATGATGATGTATTAAATGACGATTTAAATTAACAAAATTAATAAATTAAAAGATTTAGAATGATGCATGAACTTGAAGATTATGAAGAGGTGAAATATATGGAAAATCAATCAAATTTTATAAAAACAATTATGGAAAATGATTTAGAAACGGGCAAACATAAAGAGATTATCACACGCTTTCCGCCAGAACCAAATGGTTTTTTACATATTGGTCATGCTAGAGCAATTATTACTAACTTTGAACTCGCTAAAGTGTTTAACGGAAAAACAAATCTTAGATATGATGATACGAATCCATCTAAGGAAGATTCGATATATGTAGAAGCAATCGAACGTGATGTTAGATGGTTAGGTTATGAACCTTCAGCTATTTATTTTGCAAGTGATTATTTTACAGAAATGTTTGAACGTGCTAAGTTACTAATTAAAAAAGGTTTAGCTTACGTAGATGATCAAACTGCTGAAGAAATATCTAAAACAAGAGGCGATGTTGTCACACCGGGTATTGAGTCTCCTTATAGAAATAGAACTGTTGAAGAAAACTTGAAATTATTTGAAGAAATGGAAGAAGGAAAATATCCAGAAGGTTCCAAAGTACTTCGTGCAAAAATTGATATGACAAGTTCAAACATGAATATGCGTGATCCTGTTTTATACAGAATCAATTTTGCAACACATCATAATACTAAAGATAAATGGAAGATTTATCCTATGTATGACTATGCTCATCCGATTGAGGATGCCATTGAGGGTATTACACACTCTTTATGTTCTTTAGAGTTTGAAGACCATAGACCATTATATGACTGGGTTGTTAAAGAAACTGAAATGCCTTTAGTTCCTAGACAAATCGAGTTTGGACGTTTAGGTATTGAAAATACAGTCATGTCAAAAAGATATTTAAAACAACTTGTAGATTCTAAACTAGTAACTGGTTGGGATGATCCTAGAATGCCAACACTTTCTGGTTTACGTAAAAAAGGTTATACCAAAGAAGCTATTAGAGCGTTTATTTTGGCAACTGGATTAGGTAAAGTAAATAGTGAAGTCGAACTGGACATGCTTGAATCATTTGTTAGAGATGATTTGAATATGCGTGCTAAACGTGCATTTGCAGTCATTGATCCGATTAAAGTTACAATTACAAACTATCCAGAAGACAAAATTGAATATTTTGATGTACCGTTCCACAGTGAAAATGAATCACTAGGTAGCAGAAAAATAGCATTTTCTAAACACATCTATATTGATAGAGAAGACTTCTTAGAAGAAAGACCTGATAAGAAGTACAAACGTCTATCTTTAGGTAGAGAAGTTAGATTATTCCATACATACTTTATTCAAGCAAATGATGTAGTTAAAGATAGTGAAGGTAATATTACAGAAATACTTGCAACTTATGATGTAGCGACATTATCAGGTTCTGGTTTTAGTGAAAGAAAACCTGATGGGACCATTCATTTTGTAGAAGCAACAACAGCAATTCCTGCAACTTTTAACTTCTTTGGTCAACTACTTAAAAATGATAGTTCACTACCATTAGAAGAAAGATTTAACACAGAATCCTTAGCAGTAAAACAAGGTTTTATTGAAGGTAGCTTAAAAGATGTATTACATGAAGAAAAATTCCAATTCATTAGAAATGGATATTTCAACTGTTACTACAATAACGATAATAAATACATATTTAATGAAATTGTAGCGCTTAAGAAAAGTTATAAATAATATGAAGATGACTAATTGGTTAGAACAATTAAACCCACAACAAAAGAAGGCGGCCACCCATATAAGTGGCCCTCTTTTTGTCGTTGCAGGTGCCGGTACCGGTAAAACTAGAACACTAACCACTAGAATTGCATATTTAATTGAAGAACTAGGCGTAGCCCCAGATAGTATCTTAGCGGTAACATTTACCAATAAAGCAGCCAGAGAAATGAAAGAACGTATCGTTGAAATGGCTGGACCTTATGCGACAAATACATGGATATATACATTCCACGCGTTTGGCGTCAAAGTCTTAAGAAGAGATATTGAACATCTAAAAATGGGTTATACCGTTAACTTTAACATCATCGATGAAGATGATGCTAAAGCGATGGTTAGAAAGATTATTAAAGATTTAAACCTAGACACTAAATCTTATAAAGCAAACGCTATAAGACATAAAATATCTTTATTTAAGCATCTAAATATCGATTATTTTGATAATGCGAATGAAAGATTGGTATTAGAAAAATATACACATGAGCTCATCACCAATAATTTACTAGATTTTGATGATCTTCAAATACTTACCTATAAGTTATTTGATGAACATCAACATATATTAGAGTACTATCAAAACAAATTTAACTTTATTTTAGTCGATGAGTTCCAAGATACAGACCATCTACAGTATAAAATGATGAAACTACTTGCGGGAAAGCAAAAAAATCTATTTGTGGTAGGGGACCCTGATCAATCAATCTACGCCTTTCGTGGTGCAAACTATGATAATGCCAAATTCTTTTTAAATGACTTTAAAAATGAAGACGGTAGTAAAGCAGAGATTGTTCTAGACTTAAACTATAGATCAACTAAAGAAATATTAAAGTTTGCTAATAAGTTAATTACTAGCAATAAAAATAGACCCTTTTCAAAATCACTTGAAACAGATTTGGGAAATGGTTTAAAACCATTTATCTGGTCAGCACAAAGCGATTTAAACGAAGCTCAAATGATTGCCAATGAAATTGAAACACTTATCAAAGATGGTGGTTATAAATATTCTGATATTGCTATTTTATATAGAAATAATGCCTTAAGTAGAAGTTTTGAAGACGTCTTCATGAAATACAATATTCCTTATGTGTTATATGGTGGTATATCTTTTTATCAAAGAAAAGAAATTAAAGATATTCTAGCCTACATTAGATTAGTTGTAGATCCTAACTTAGACTTTTATTTAATGCGTATTATTAATACACCAAGAAGAGCTATTGGACCAACTACATTAAACAAACTTCAAAGTTATGCGAAAGAACATAACATGTCGATGTTTGATGCCATTGATTCATTTGATATATCCGGTAAAACAAAACAGTCCCTACTTGAGTTTAAAACCCTAATTTTAGAAATGAAATTTGACTTTCAAAACTTTACTGAGTTAGGCAAAGTAGTGGATTATGTAGCCTATAAAACAGGCTATAATCAAATGCTTGAAACGGATAAAGATGAATACTCAGAAGAACGTATTGAATACATTAAAGAATTAAAGAACCCATTTGTTCAAGCTGAAGCCTATTATGAGGGAACCTTCCTTGAAAAGCTCATGCAGCTTTTAGATCAAATTGCACTTTATAGTGACCTTGATAGAAATAAGGTCAGTGATGCAGTAGTACTCTCAACCTTCCACCAAGTTAAAGGCTTAGAATTTAAAGTGGTATTTATGACGGTTATGGAAGAACAAATTTTCCCTTCAAGTCAATCCTTTATGGACTTAAATGAACTAGAAGAAGAAAGACGTATCGCCTATGTAGGTGTTACAAGAGCTAAAGAAAGACTTTACTTAACCCGTAGTGAGAAAAGATTATTATATGGCGCATTAATTTATCCAAGACCATCTAGGTTCTTAAAAGAAATGATGCCTGAACAAGAAGTCTTTACTAAAAAGGGTAACTACACACCACAACAATCAACAAGTAGTAACTACCTAAAACCTGGTGATAGTGTCACACACCAAGTATTTGGTAAAGGTATTGTAGTGAGTGTAGATAAAGATATTGCAACAATCGCATTTAGTATGCCTCATGGTATTAAACAATTATTAGAGTCACATCCAAGTATTAAGAAAAACTGAAATTAAGCATGCGATTAGAAAAAATCGCATGCTTATTTTTATGAATTTTTATCTTTTTAAGTATGTTTGAAATTAGTTTCGTTTACAAGTTCGATTAAACATGCTATTATAACTGTTACGCATAAATTATTTACATAAGAAAGAGAGAATTTTATGAAGAAAATTAGCATCATCTTTACGTTATTGATGACACTCGTGTTAATAGCGTGTACAGAATTAACTGCTTATAAAATTGTTTTTGAAACCAATGGTGGAAATGATATTCAAGCCATTGAGTTTGAAAAAAGTTATGCTTTAGCAGAGATTGAAAAAGTAGTACCTGAAAAATCAGGATATACTTTTAATAGTTGGTATTTAGAAAGTGATTTAAATGAAGGTTCTAAATTATCAACTGATATTACAAGTTCAGTGACATTATATGCAAAATGGACAATCACTGAATATACAATTACATTACACCTAGATGGTGGTGTGATTCATCCTGAACAAGTATCCAAGTTTACAATACTAGATGAAGTCAATTTATTAACGCCTACTAAAGAGGGATTTAAATTCTTAGGATGGTCTATATCAAATACTGAAGCAAGTTTTGTAGATAAAGTAGAAGTCGGTTCTACAGAACATAAGAGTTTTTACGCTAAGTGGGAAAATTTAGGGGAAGTAGAAACTTTCGAAATTAGCTTTAAAAACCATGATAACGCGGTTTTACAAACGGTAGAAGTTGCATCAGGGGTAGTACCTGCATATACTGGTCAAACACCAACAAAGGAAGCAACACTTACACATACATTTGAGTTTACTGGTTGGGATAAGGCAGTTGTAGCAGCCACAGCAGATATAGTTTATGTTGCACAATTTAAAGAAGTTCCAATTACTTCTGGAACAACTTTTAATCCAGCATTACTTAACAGTATTTTTGGACTTGATGTATATGCATTAATTCCTGAAATTGTAACAAGCGATTATGAAGTGATTGATAACTCAAACGACTTATTTAATGATGTCTATATCGATGTTTTTGATTGGACAGAATCTGATTTAATGGCTTATGATGCCTTATTAGAAAATTTATTAACTTATGATGCCTTAGAAGATGCATATATATTAGGAGAACTATTTATTTATCTTTATGCAGATGATGAGATTGTTCCTGGTTCAATTATTTATGGTATTGGAATATATCAATATTTAGAAGATGAAACACCAGTTGATCCAGTGGATCCGGTTGGAGCTCCTTTTGATAAAGATGAATTAAACGGTATTTTTGGATTTGATATTTACGCTTTATTACCGGCAATTATTTCAGAGGATGTACTAATTACTGACTTAAGTGATGAAACATATATTGAAGTCTATGTGGATATCTTTACATGGTTAGATGCAGATGCTGATGCATATGATGCACTACTTAGCGGTAGTTTAGCATATGATGCAACAGAAGACGCGTATAAACTAGGTGACTATTTTGCATATATCTTCATTGATGAAGAAACATATCCTGGTCTAACCGTATTTGGTTTAGCTATTTATGGGGATAAAGCAGGTACTACACCGGTTGATCCAGTCGATCCGGTTGGAGCTCCTTTTGATAAAGATGAATTAAATGGCATTTTTGGATTTGATATTTACGCATTATTACCGGCAATTGTTTCAGAAGATGTACTAATTACTGACTTAAGTGATGAAACATATGTTGAAGTCTATGTGGATATCTTTACATGGTTAGATGCAGATGCTGATGCATATGATGCACTACTTAGCGGTAGTTTAGCATATGATGCAACAGAAGACGCGTATAAACTAGGTGACTATTTTGCATATATCTTCATTGATGAAGAAACATATCCTGGTCTAACCGTATTTGGTTTAGCTATTTATGGGGATAAAGCAGGTACTACACCGGTAGATCCAGTTGAACCTGAAATAGGTGAGTATTATAGCTTTAATGTTCAAGATACAACAAGTACTTTAGACGGAAGTTATAGAAATAATATTGATGTTACACTAAATTTTGCTAACAACACAAATAAGGTAATCGTAAAAGCAAGTCATATAGCAAATATTACTCAAACCGCACCAGGTGGTTTATCATTGGGTAAGATTTTTGCAGCTAATGTAAGTGGAAATGCAAACCCAACAGTATATCTAGAAATAGATGCACTAGGTAACTTAATTGATACAATGAGTTTTGAAATACAAGGAAGAACAGGCTTTAGTCCAAACTTAGCAGGTGCTAAACTACAAGTATTTAATAATGGTGTTTGGACAGATTTAGCTGGTGGAAATTTCTACAGCCAAATTGCTTCAAGTAAAACACTAATTACTATTTCTGGTATTAATGCATCTAAGTTTAGATTGTTATTCCAAGGTACAGGTGCTACATCTAACGGTGGTCAATTCATGATCTTTAATGTGAATTTATTAACGGGAAATGCACCAGCTCCAGTTTATGAATTATGGAGTGACGTGGTAACTGATTTAGAAGCTAAGTTTGATGATTTAGATTTCAATACTTATATGCCTGATTTTGCAGATCTAACTAATTTAAAAGTAACTAAAGTAAGTGACAAATCCTTTAAAGTTGTTGGTTCAACAACTTTAGATGTAAACACTTTATACACATCCTACATCAACCTCATATTAAACAAATCATTTGAAAAAAATGATGACTTATCCTTAGTAAGAGGACATGATGTTTATGTATATGTTGTCAATGATGATTTAGCATATGCAATGTACATCATTAAAGGTACTGAAAGTTTAGAAGTGTATATCTACCAATTTGATGCGGTAATGGACGATGTTGTTTTAGAAACACTTTCAAAACGTCAATCCATTAATGAATACGAAGTTTCTCAATTTGGTATGTCAGGTTTACCTTCAACTGGTACATATGATGTGCTAGTTGTACCAGTTGAAATTCAAAATGTACCATTTGAAGCAAGTTATAAAACCAAACTAGATAAAGTATTTAATGGTACAAGTCTAGATACAGGTTGGGAAAGTGTTTCAAGTTATTACTATAAGAGTAGTTTTGGTTTACTTGATTTAAATTTTGATATCTTAGATAAACACGTAACAAGCAATGTGAAAGCCTTCTATGAAGGTAAAGGTCAAGATGGTGATCAGTATGCTATTTTAGATGCATTAACAGCACTTGATAGTACAATTGATTTTAGTAAATATGACTCTAATAATGACGGTGTCATTGATTCAATCATCTTTATTTATTCAACTGATTACAATTATGATGTGGATCCATGGTGGGCTTGGGTATATGTATCTAACCCAGATATCGTTGGTAGCGTTAGTGAATTAGATGGTAAAAACTTTGAATACTATTTCTGGGCAAGTTATGATTTCATGAATGATGCATTACCAGGAAATAGTGATCTCATATTAAACAGTGAAACATACATTCATGAACTTGGTCACTTAATGGGTATAGTAGATTTCTATCCATATGAAGGCAACAACCAATATGGACCAATGGGTGGATTTGACATGATGGATTATAATGCAGGTGATCATGGTCCATTTAATAAATTAGTATTTGGTTGGTTACAACCACTTGTAGCTCAAAAAGGAACTTATCAAGTAACACTTGATAGTTACTCAACAGATACAGATGGTTTAAACAGTACATTATTAATTCCGTTTAACTCAAGTGATTTAAATGATGGTAATGCATTTGACGAATATTTACTTGTTATGTTCTATACACCAAACGGATTATATAGTGCACATTCGGGATTAGAATATATTCCAAGTAATGCGGGTATTGTAGTGTATCATATTGATGCAAGACTTACATCTAACCCGGTATTTTGGGGAGAATACTTTAGAAATAATAACGAAGGTGCTTCAAGTTTCATCAATCAAATCTTAGAAGCAGATAAAAACAACTCAATTCCAGGTAATGGTTCCATTAAGCAAAGTGACCTACTTACAAGTGGTACATTAAACTTAAATACTTACTCATGGAATCAAGGTGGTAAAATCAACGTTTCTTTAACAGTTGCATCCTTATTTAATAATAGTTCTGAAAATGTTACTCTAACAGTTTCAGTCGCATAAATATTTAAACATAAGCCACAATCTTTAATTTTGATTGTGGTTTTTACTTTATAAAAGTATTTTTAGCATGTTATATCTACTATAAAATTAAAGGAGGTATAAACGTGTTATTAAATAAAGAACAAGAACTTGCAGTAACATCTAATGAAAGATGTATATTTTTAATTGCAGGTGCTGGTAGTGGAAAAACTAGAGTTATTGTGGAAAGAATTAAGCGGTTGATTTTAAATGGAGTGGATCCAAATGAAATCTTATGTATTACATTTACCAATAAAGCAACCGATGAGATGAAAGAAAGACTTAAAGGCTATGATGTAGCAACGCACACCTTTCATGGGTATTGTTACCAGGTCTTAAGTAGTCATAAAATATTTCAAGTATTTGAGTATAATAATGAATTTAGTCCGGATGAGGTACTTAAGGTTGCAACTTATAAAAATAGTTTAAAAACAAGTAAGAAACCCAAAATATATGATACATATGAGGCGTACTTAAATACACGTAACTTACTAGATTTTGATGACCTAATGATTGAAGCATTTCCGTATATGGGTAATCATCCATTTAAACATATATTTATAGATGAGTTTCAAGATACCAATCTACTACAATATGAACTCCTAAAGAGGATGTTTAAAGAAGGTGTACATATATTTGCAGTAGGAGACCCTGACCAATCTATTTATGCATTTAGGGGTGCGAGAGTAGAACTTATCGGTAAATATATCAAAGATTACGCTGCAAAATTACTGAAGTTAGAAATGAATTACCGGTCAAATCCATGGATTCTAGAAGTATCTAACAAACTCATCAAGAAAAACATGAATCGCTATAAAAAGCGATTAATTGGTATTAAAGATAAGAGTCATGTACCTATAACTTATGTTGGTAACAAGGATAGACTGTATGAAGAGATTATCAATTTAATTAAAAAATATAAATTATTTGATGCAGTTATTTTATTTAGAAATCATTATCAAATAGCTTACTTAAAACAACTACTTAAAAGACATTATTTATTTAGTGTTAGATTTTTAAGCTTCCATGAATCTAAAGGTCTTGAATTTAGGGCTGTATTTATTGTTGGAATAGAAGACCTTCCTTATGATAAAATAAATATTTATAAAAATACAGAAGAAGAAAGAAGGTTATTGTTTGTTGGTATGACACGTGCTATGGACTACTTATTTATGTTTTCAACTATGAAAACAACATTTATAAGAAATACAAATATGAAAATAAAGTATGTGTAAAATTACCGTATTGTCCTGCTAAAATATTCATGACACAGGCGGCCTCGTGGTATAATAATCTAAAGGTGATAATTATGGACATACAGACTAGAATCAAAGAGCTAAGAAAACAAATCAATGAAGCAAACTACCTATATCATACAAAAGATCAACCGATTATTAGTGATTTTGTCTATGATGGATTAATGCGTGAATTGATTGAACTTGAAACTAAATATCCAGAATATGATGATGAAACATCTCCAACTAAAAAAATTGGTGGTGTTGTTTTAGATGCCTTTAAAAAGCATACACATACGGTACCAATGATGAGTTTATCTAATATCTTTAACAAAGAAGAGTTAAAGGTCTTTTATGATAGAATTCAAAAAGTTATACCAAACACTAGTTTTACAACAGAGCTTAAAATAGATGGTTTAGCAGTAACGCTTATTTATGAAAAAGGTATATTTAAAAAGGCAGCGACTCGTGGTAATGGTGTGGTGGGTGAAGATATTACTGAAAATGTTAAGACCATTAAAACCTTACCACTACAATTATCTAAACCTTTAGATATTGAAGTACGTGGTGAAATTTATATGTCTCATAAGACATTTAAAGAAGTGAATTTAGAACGTGCTAATAGCAATCTAGATTTATTTGTAAATCCTAGAAATGCAGCAGCCGGTACAGTCAGACAACTAGATTCTAAAGTGGTTGCTAAAAGAAGGTTGGATCTCTTTACCTACACTGTAGTAGGTGCAAGTAATTTTAATAGCACACAAAAAGAAACCTTAGAGTTTTTATCAGAACTAGGTTTTCCAGTAAATCCTCATTATAAACTTGTTGATAATTTAGATGCATTATCAGATGCTATTGATAACTATGACATTTTAAGAAAAACATTACCTTATGATACAGATGGTGTAGTTATTAAAGTCAATCAGTTTGAACATTATGAAACGATTGGTTACACGGCTAAATATCCTAAGTATGCAGGCGCATATAAGTTTGAGGCTGAAAAACAAATTACTAAAGTTGAAGATATTATCTTTCAAGTAGGGCGTACTGGTGTAATTACACCGGTGGCTGTATTAACACCAGTATTTATATCAGGTTCTTTAGTATCTAGAGCTACACTACATAACGAAGATTATATATTAAATAAAGACATTCGAATTGATGATCAAGTATTAGTTCATAAAGCAGGTGAAATTATACCTGAGGTGATTGAAGTTGTACTAGGTAGTAGAACCAATCAAGCACCATTTGAAATGGTTAAACATTGTCCAGCCTGTGAATCTAATTTAGTTAGAAAACAAGGTGAAGCAGACTATTATTGTGCAAATGATAATTGTCCAGGTAAAAATGTATTTGGGCTTATTCATTTTGCAAGTAGAGCTGCTATGGATATTGATACATTAGGAGAAAAAGTTGTTGAACTCTTACATGACCAAACCTATCTTCAAACCATACCAGATATCTATAAATTACATACCTTTAAAGATCAATTAGAAGAACTACCTGGATTTGGTAAAAAGAAGGTAGAAAAACTGCTTAATGCCATTGAAGCATCTAAGATGCAAACCTTAGATAGACTTATCTTTGGATTGGGTATTAAGAATGTAGGTGCCAAAGTAGCTAAAACATTATTAAATCATTATCCATCCATCACGTTATTAGCTGATGCGAAGTATGAGGATTTAATTCAAATACCTGATATTGGTCCAGAAATTGCAGATAGTGTAACAACTTATTTTTCTAATGAATCAAACCAACATATGTTAGAAGAATTAAAAAACTTAGGACTACAAATGACTTACAAAATAGATGTTGTTACAACACATCCATTTAATGGTAAGACATTTGTTGTTACAGGTACGTTAGATGATTTTTCAAGAACTGAGGCAAGTGATATCATTGAAAAATTAGGTGGCAAGGTTAGTGGATCTGTTTCTAAAAAGACAGATTATGTTTTAGCAGGTAAAGAGGCTGGTTCTAAACTGACCAAAGCATTAGAACTGGGTATAGAAGTTATGGATGAGGCTACATTCAAGGTGAAGATTAATGAATAATGATTGGTTACGCATTAAAGGCGCAAGAGAAAATAATTTAAAAAATATAGACTTAGATATTCCTAAAAACAAACTGGTTGTTATGACTGGTGTTTCTGGTAGTGGTAAGTCAAGTTTAGCATTTGACACGATCTATCAAGAAGGTCAAAGACGCTATATGGAGTCGTTATCTAGTTATGCTAGACAGTTTTTAGGTAACTATGAAAAACCGGATGTTGACTCAATAGAAGGTTTATCACCAAGTATTTCAATTGACCAAAGAACAACGTCTAATAACCCAAGATCTACAGTTGGTACGGTAACTGAGATCTATGATTACTTTAGATTACTATACGCTCGTGTAGGGGTTCCGTATTGTCCGGGATCTGATACACCTGTAACCAAACAAACCATCGAAGAAATGACACTTCGTGTTTTAAAACTACCTGAAAATTCTAAGGTAATTATTGTAGCACCTACAATTAATAGACAAAAAGGCACACATAAAGAAAAATTAGCTAGCTGGTTAAAAGAAGGCTTTACGCGTGTTTGGGTCGATGGTCAAGTACACTTAATTGAAGAGATGGAAACATTAGATAAAAATAAATTTCATGATATTGCAGTAGTCATTGATAGATTAGTCATTAAAGAAGGTATTAGATCTAGAGTATATGATGCTATGGAGATGGCTGCTAAATTTGGTGAAGGTAAAACTCGAATCATCGTAAACGAACATGAAGTAATTGATTTTAGTGAGCGCTTCTTTTGTGAGGGCAGTGATTTTACAATACCTGAACTAGAACCTAGATTATTTTCATTTAATACACCAATTGGTGCTTGTCCACACTGTAATGGTTTAGGACTAAAAATGGAAGTTGCTAAAGAATTAGTTGTTAATCCTGAAAAAGGATTACTTGATGGTGGTATTATTCCTTATCGTCACGCAGATGAAAATAACTTAAACATTCAAGAAATTGAAACTGTGTGTGCACACTATGGTATTGATCCTTACCAACCAATTAGAGAAATACCAGAAGATAAGTTAGATATTATCCTTTATGGTACAAAAGAAAAAATTGAATTTAGTTTAGTATCTAATAGCGGTAGACGTCATGAAAAACGTGTTAAGTTTGAAGGGATTATTGAAAACTTAAACAGAAGATATATTGAAACCACATCCGATTGGATTCGTAAATGGATTGAATCCTTTATGTCTGAATCTACTTGTCCTGTATGTAAGGGACACCGTTTAAATGAAGCGGCATTATCTGTAAAGATTAAAAAATTAAATATTAGCGAAATGATGGATAAACCAGTCGAAGAACTCAAAGATTTAATTTTTAATCTCGATTTAAACAACGAACAACAACAAATTTCAAAACTATTACTTGAAGAAATTGGTCACCGCCTTATCTTCTTAGATGATGTAGGATTAGGCTACTTAAATCTAGCACGTGGTGCAGCCACCCTTTCAGGTGGTGAGGCACAACGTATTCGATTAGCTACTCAAATTGGTTCAAAACTTTCAGGTGTATTATATGTCTTAGATGAACCAAGTATTGGTTTACATCAAAAAGATAATGAAAGACTTATCAACTCACTTAAAAAAATGAGAGATCTTGGTAATACTTTAATTGTTGTAGAACACGATCATGACACCATGTTAGAATCTGATTATTTAGTCGATATTGGACCATATGCTGGTGAACACGGTGGACTTATTATGGCTGCTGGAACCCCACAAGAAGTTATGGATAATCCAAACAGTTTAACTGGTAAATATTTAAAAGGTGAACTTAAAGTAGAAGTACCTAAGGTAAGACGTAAAGGTAACGGAAAAGATATCATGATTATTGGTGCTAAAGAAAATAATCTAAAAGATATTTCGGTTGCTATACCATTATCTAAGTTAACACTTGTTACAGGAGTATCTGGTAGTGGTAAGTCTACATTAGTGAATGAAATTTTATTAAAAGGACTTCGACAAAAATTATATCGTTCTAAAGAATTAGCAGGACGACATGATATGATTCAAGACTATGGTTATATTGATAAAATTATAGAAATATCACAATCCCCAATCGGCTATAACCCAAGAAGTAACCCTGCAACATATACGGGTGTATTTGATGACATTAGAGATGTCTTCGCACTTACCAATGAAGCTAAGATGCGCGGTTATAAAAAGGGCAGATTTTCATTTAACGTACGTGGTGGACGTTGTGAACATTGTAGCGGTGATGGTGTGATTAAAATTAGTATGCACTTCTTACCAGATGTTTATGTACCATGTGAGGTTTGTGGAGGCACAAGATATAATCATGAAACCCTTCAAATAAAATACCGTGGTAAGTCTGTTGCTGATGTATTAGATATGACAATTGATGAAGCTGTAAGTTTCTTTGAAAACCATCCTAAGATTTATGATAAACTAAAGACCATTCAAGATGTAGGTTTAGGTTACATTAGGTTAGGACAATCCGCACCAACCTTATCTGGTGGTGAGGCACAACGTGTGAAACTTGCATCAGAACTCTATAAACGTATTACATCTAAAACATTATTTATTCTAGATGAACCTACAACCGGACTACATACAGATGACGTAAAACGCTTAGTAAGCGTATTACACAGAATTGTAGACCAAGGAGCAACTATGGTTGTCATAGAGCATAACTTAGATGTGATCAAGAATGCAGACCATATTATCGACTTAGGTCCAGATGGTGGTCAAGCAGGTGGTTATATTGTAGGTATGGGTACACCAGAAGAGTTAGCTAAAAATATGAATAGTTATACTGGAAGATATTTAAAAGATTTATTATAAGGAAAAATGACTTATGCAAAATGATTCAAACGATCCAAATAAAAATGAAGACAATAAGGATAAAATCATTCGTAAAAAAAAGGCGATTATTGGTTACCAATTAGGGCTTATTTTACACATGAATTTTGGTTACCATGTATTACTACTTACCATTATTAACTTTTTAGTAGGTGGTATAGTCGTAGGACTATCCTCAAGATTTTATCCAATCATTCAATTTGAATCGATTGAATCCTTTGTAGTAGCTATGTTATTATTTACAAGTATTGAAGTATTTATCAAAGGACTCATGGTAAGATACTTATACAGATTTGTACTCATGACATTTGGTCTCATGTTTTACTTAAGTAATCTCTTATCCTTTTATTTAGTTGACTTAAGTATCAGCCAAATATCATTTCTTTATAATGGTTCCAACATTTTCGCATTTACATTCATCTTTATGATGATTAGATTATTATTTACAACATATGTAAGAAAATCCAAGTGGATTCAGAAAGGGGCATCTCATGGCTTATAAAAATTCAATTAGACTTAAAAAAATAGCACATGACTTAAATTTAAAAATAGTGGCAGGTTTTGACGGAGAGGATAGACGTGTAGAAGTAGAAATGCTTAGCAGACCCGGTGTTGAGTTTGCTGGATTCTTAGACTTTTTTGATCCACAACGTATTTTACTTATCGGTTCAAAAGAAGCACACTTTTTGATGTTACTAGATGAACAAGTTCAAATTGAGCGTGTAGATGCAGTACTTAAACTACAACCACCTGCAGTGATATTTAGTATTAATGTGGATATCCCACAATACTTTATGGACTTAGGTAATAAGTATCATGTACCACTTTATAAATCCAATGAACGTACAACACCAATTAACTCAAAACTATATTCTTATTTACGTAGTGCACTTGCACCACGTGAAAGTATTCATGGTACGTTACTAGATATTTATGGCATGGGTACATTAATTATTGGTAAATCCGGTGTAGGTAAATCTGAAACTGCTCTGGAACTGATTAAAAGAAATCATATTTTAGTTGCTGATGATCGAGTGGATGTTTATGAAACAGCTCCAGGTGTGATTATTGGTCAAGCACCAAAAATACTAGAGCGCTATATAGAAATACGCGGTATTGGTATTGTAGATGTGGTTCAAATGTTAGGTGCTGGAGCATTTAGAGAAAACAAAAAAATTAGATTAGTGATTGAATTAGAACATTGGGATAAGTCTAAAACTTATGACCGACTAGGTATTGAAACTCAAAACTATACTATTTTTGGTACCGAAATACCAAAGATTACGATTCCAGTTTTACCAGGACGTAATAACGCAACCCTAGTAGAATCTGCAGCAATGAATCAAAAGTTAAAATATTTAGGTTATAACGCAGCAGAAACACTTATACAAAACGTAGCAGCAAAAGCTGCAAAAGGAGCAGAAGACGATGATGACGACATTTAAAAAATACCAAGGTTATATTGTATATGGTGGAATCACCTTATTATTCCTACTACTTATACTGATTGCTACCTTTGGTACTGCCCCTTATAGTGGCACTGCATTTGAACTTGGTTCATTTAGTGTACAGTGGTATGCAGTATTTATTTTATCAGGTATTATTAGTGCTTCAGTTTTAGCTTATTTAGAACTTACTAGATATCACCAAGATCCTAACATTCTTTGGGACGGTTTATTAGTCTTTGTACCTTCTGCAGTAATTGGTGCAAGACTTTGGTACGTGTTATTTAATTTAGATAAATATAACGGGGATATCCTTCGCATGTTAGACGTTACAGAAGGTGGATTAGCTATTCATGGAGCGATTATCGTCGTAGTACTAGGTTTAATTTTATTTGCTAAAAAGAAGAAAATAGACTATTTCTTTGTGCTTGATATGGTTGGACCGGGTTTCTTAATTGGTCAAATCTTTGGCCGTTGGGGTAACTTTATGAACCGTGAACTTTACGGTCCAGTAATTGATAATCTAAACTGGTTACCACCATTTATTAGAGATAACATGAATATAGGTGGTGCCTTTAGACACCCAACGTTTCTTTATGAAAGTAGTTGGAATCTTTTAGGGCTTATACTTATCTTAGTATTTAGAAGAAAGAAACAAGTTAAAATTGGTGACATCATTTCCTTTTATTTAGTATGGTATGGCATTGGCCGTATTCCAACTGAAATCTTAAGAATGAATAGTGGTGTACCGGAACCGTTAATGATGTTTAATATCCCAACGAGTATTGCAACCTCAGTAGGGCTTATCATTGCTGGGTTAGCAATCTATTTATACAGAACACTTAAAGTTAAAAACCGTATTGCATATAATGACTACGGTAGAAAAGCTGTATTATTTGATTTAGATGGTACCTTACTAGATACCATAGATCTTATCTACAAAAATATTACAGCTACTTTTAAAGTCCATTTTCCAAACAAGAAGTTAACCGATGAAGAATTAAAAGCATTTGTTGGACCAACATTAGATGAATCGTTTGGATGGTATGAAAAAGATAACAAAAAACTACAAGCAATGATTAAAACCTATAGAGAAATTAATGAAGTAAATCATAAAGTTAAGGTAGAGAGTTTTGAAAATGCCCTTACTGTTTTAAAAACTTTAAAAGAACATGATTATCTCATAGGTATTGTAAGTAGTAAGATACACAAATTTGTAAAACTAGGCTTAGAACAAAATGATTTAATGCAATATGTGGATGTGATTATTGGTTCCGATGAATCGCCTAAACATAAACCGGATCCACTACCAATCAATATGGCACTTGAAAGATTAAATGTTAGTCCTTCAAATGCTGCTTATGTAGGGGATCATCCAAATGATATCCTAGCAGCCAAAGCTGCAAATGTAAAATCTATCGGAGTAGGTTATTCCGTGCATTATGAAGCACTCTTGGGTGCAAAACCAGACGTTGTAGTTGATAACTTAGAAAAACTACTCTATATATTTTAAGAGGTAATAATAAATGATTTATGATGTATTAATAATTGGTTCAGGTCCTGCAGGTATGACGGCAGCAATTTATGCAAAGCGTGCGAATTTAAAAGTCATGATGTTTGAAAAAGGCGCACCAGGTGGTCAAATAGTCGATACTGCAGAAGTTGAAAACTACCCAGGATTTACAAAAGCTAAGGGCTATGAACTTGCAACATCTATGTTTGAACATGTATTAAATTTAGGTGTAGAAGTTAAGTTTGAAGAAGTACTTGAAATTAAAGATTTAGGCACTACAAAACAAATAGTTACAGCACATGAAACATTTGAATCGAAAGCTATTTTAATTACTACAGGTGTAGTACCTAGAAGATTAGACATACCAGGTGAAATGAATTACACTGCACAAGGTATTTCATGGTGTGCTATTTGTGATGGTCCATTATATAAAGATAAAAAAGTGGTTGTTATTGGTGGCGGAAACTCCGCTGTAGAAGAAGCACTATTCTTATCTAATATTGCGAGTCATGTCACAGTGGTACAAAACCTACCATATTTAACAGCGGATAAAAAAGCTCAAGACTTACTGATGCATGCTAAAAATGTTGATTTTATCTTTAATGCAGAAACAAAAGAATTTGTTGGTGATGATAACTTAAAAGGTGTTAAAGTATCGGTTGCTGGTAAAGAACAAGTTATTGACACGGATGGTGTCTTTGAGTACGTTGGATTAATCCCTGCAACATCGTTTTTAAAGGATTTAAACATCTTAAACGAGTTTGGCTACATCCTAACTGGTGAAGACTTCCAAACGCCTTGTAAGGGCATATTCGCTGCAGGCGATGTAACAGTTAAAAAGATTAGACAAATTGTTACTGCAGTCAGTGATGGTGCAATTGCAACACAAAATATTATCAAATATATTGAAAATTTATAATTAAAGGAAATGATTAAATTTGAGTTATGCTAAAGAAGTTAAAAATGAACTCATCCAACTAAATACAACCAATGAAGAACAACTAGCTGAACTCTCTGCGATGATCGATTTAGGTACGGAACTTTCTATTTCAGAAGGTGTACCAACGCTTTGGTTTAAATCAAATAACCCTACTGTTGCAAGAAGGTTTTTAAAACTGCTCAAACAACAATACAAAATTGATTCTACCTTACTTACCAAACAGCAAGGTAGTTTTAATAAAGGACATCAAGTTCGATTAGGCATTCAAGAATCCTTGAAACAAATTATGCAAGAGCACGGCATCTTAGGTGATAAAGACGCCTCTGAATTCTTAACCGTTTCTCAAGAAGCTCAACTAAGTTATTTAAGAGGTGCATTCTTAGTATCTGGTTCTGTAAATGATCCTAAAAAGGCCGAGTATCATTTAGAAATATATTCTGAAAACTCAGATACGATATTAAAGATACAACGTTTAATGAACTTCATTGATATGGATGCTAAAATTACGAAGCGACGTAAAGGGTTTATCGTGTATTTAAAAGACGTCAATAAAATAGAAGACTTCTTAAGATATATTGGTGCATCTCAAACTGTATTTGAATTTGAAGATATACGTATTAAAAGAGATTTTAATAACTCAATTAACCGTATATTAAACTGTGAGATTGCTAATGAGAAAAAAACAATTGTAGCAGCCAATAGTCAGTTAGAAGATATTGAATTCATCGAAAAGTATCACATGAGATTAAATGATAAACTACTTCAAGTGATTCACCTAAGAAAAACACATCCAGATGCATCACTCATGGAACTTATTGATGAGTATGAAGTACTCTATGGTGAAACCATTACAAAATCAGGACTAAATCACCGATTTAAAAAAATCAAAGATTTAGCAAATGAGTTAAGAAACGAGGGATAACATGATACATGCTATCGGTACAGATTTAGTTGAATTGGAAAGAATTAAATCTATTGGCATCGACCGCTTTAAAGATAAAATATTGAATGAAGATGAGAAGAACGAATATGCCAAAATCAACCATGAAAATAGAAAACTAACCTATTTAGCTGGTAGATTTGCTGTCAAAGAATCTTTATTTAAATGCTTTAAAGCAGGGGATAAAACGGCTAATTATAAGGATTTTTCAGTACTAAATGACAGTGTAGGGGCACCTTATGTTGTATCTAAACATACAAGTGATTTTGTAGTACATATTACAATAAGTCACACAAACCTTTATGCTATCGCATTTGTTGTATTAGAAACTAAAGTTTAGGTTGTAAAATTGATGATATTTAAGTATAATATTATTGCGTAAAAATTTAAGGATGTGAAAAACATGGCAAGAATAAATAAAAAAGATGTTAAAAAACCTGTTAAACAAGAAAAAGTAGAAAAAAGCTTATCAGGTATTAAAGAAGAATCAGAAAAAGGCGAATTATTTTTCAAAATTGTATTAATTATTATGGCGGTTGCAATGGTCTCTGTTGTGCTATATTTTGTAATTGATGCAATTATATCGAGTGGAAAAAATAAAGATCCATTCCGTTATGAAGGATCAAACTATGTATTAGTAGATGATATTACTAAAATATCAAACCGTGAAAACTTTGAAAATCTTACTCATAAAGGTTTAAAATATACACTTGATAGATATGCTAATGTTTATATCTTATTCTATTCAGAAAAAGATACAAACTCATGGCAACCAGGTGCACTTGATGTGGCTGATGATATCATGGCTTTAGACACTGTTAAAAAGGTAAAATTTGACGATTTTGAATTCACTGTAATTAACGATGAATATGTTCTATTCTTTGTGAATGTGGATAATCCTGCAAATGAAAGCTGGCAAGCAGTTGTTGATGTTTCTGCTGGACAAGCTTCAAGAGCAACAATCCCTGTGTTATTACACGTATTTAATGGTGAAGACTTAAATTGGTACGGACCTTTTGACCAAGTAGGCCAAAACAAACGTGCTGAAGATAAATTAACAGACGTATTAAACGAATTAAATTAACCATTCATAAAGGGAAATCAATTTTTCCCTTTATTTATTATATAGAACCAGTATTAGGAGGAAACTATGAACGAACAATTAGTAATGAGTGTATCAAAAGAACTCAAATTACCAACAGCTAAAGTTAAAGTTGTACTTGAACTTTTAGCAGATGGTGCAACCATTCCATTTATCGCTAGATACCGTAAGGAAATGACTGGTGGTATGGATGAAGAACAGATATTTGCAATTAACCAAATGTTTGAGTATGCGAATAACCTATTTAAACGTAAAGAAGATGTTATCCGTTTAATTGATGAAAAAGGTATGTTAACTGAAGAACTTAAGAATGAAATCTTAAGTGCTACTAAACTCGTGGAAGTTGAAGACCTTTACAGACCATACAAAGAAAAGAAAAAGACTAAAGCAACAGAAGCAATTGCAAAAGGTTTAGAACCACTTGCAAAATTCTTATTAACATTTCCAAAAACGGATGTAGTAGAAGAAGCAAAAAAATATCTTAATGATGAAGTATTAACTACCAAAGATGCACTTGAAGGTGCTGGATTCATTATTTCAGAACTTATTAGTGATGATGCAAACTATCGTAAATATTTAAGAGATTACTTATTTAGACATGGTGTATTAGTATCTAATTTAAGAAAAAATGGTAAAGAATTAGATGTAAAGGGTGTGTATGAGATTTACTATGACTATAGTCAATCGATTACTAAAATTAAACCACATCAAATTTTAGCGATTAACCGTGCTGAAGATGAAAAAGTTATCACAGTAAAATTAGATGGTACTAAAGAAGCCATGGAAAACTATCTAATCAAACAAGTGATCAAAAAACCATCTAATGCAGATATGTATTTAGAAGAAGCAATTAAAGATTCACTTAAACGTTTAATCTTTCCTTCGATTGAAAGAGAAATTCGCTCAGAACTCTCTGAAAAAGGTCAAGAACAAGCGATTGAAGTCTTTGCAGACAACTTATCTAAACTATTATTACAACCACCTTTAAAAGGTAAAGTGATTCTAGGTATTGACCCTGCATTTAGAACAGGTTGTAAATGGACTGTTGTTGATCAAACTGGACAAGTACTTGAAAAAGGTGTCATTTATCCACATGAGACAACTCAAGGTGGTAGACCAGATCCTGAAAAGGTATTCCAAGCTGAACTTCAATTAAAAGTTTTATACAAAAAATATAAGTTTGAATTAGTAGCAATCGGTAATGGTACAGCTTCAAGAGAGACCGAAAGGTTTGTTGTTGAAGTCATAAAGAACCAAAATATGGATGCTAAATACGTTATCGTCAATGAAGCAGGTGCATCTGTATATTCTGCAAGTGATGTTGCACGTGAAGAATTCCCTGATTTTTCAGTGGAAGAGCGTTCTGCTGCAAGTATTGCAAGAAGACTACAAGATCCGCTATCTGAACTTGTTAAAATAGATCCAAAATCTATCGGTGTTGGTCAATACCAACACGATATTGCACCTAAAAAGCTAGATGATTCTCTAAACTTTGTTGTTACACAAGTTGTAAACCAAGTGGGTGTGAACGCGAATACTGCAAGTAAATCTTTACTAACCTATGTATCTGGTTTAAGCAAAAATGTTGCTGAAAACTTAGTCAACTACAGAAATAAAATTGGTGGTTTTAAATCTCGTGAAGATTTATTAAAAGTACCAAGTCTTGGACCTAAAACTTATGAACAAGCAGTTGGTTTCTTAAGAATACCAGAATCTGATGAAATCTTAGACCAAACATCTATTCACCCTGAAAGTTATCAACTAGCAAGAGAAGTGATGAAGAAATTAAATATCAGTTCTGAAGATATTGGGAAACCAAGTATTAGACTATGGACAGATAACATCGATAGAGAACAAGTAGCTCGTGAACTGCATACCGATAAATATACACTAGATCTTATACTAGATGCATTTGTTGCACCTATGAGAGATCCACGTGATGACTATGCTCAACCAATCTTAAAATCTGATGTATTATCTATTGAAGACTTAAAGGTAGGTATGGAATTAGAAGGTACTGTAAGAAACGTAACAGACTTTGGTGCTTTTGTTGACGTAGGACTTAAAAATGATGGACTTGTTCATATCTCTAAATTGTCTAATAAATTTGTGAAACATCCCAAAGATGTTGTATCAGTTGGGCAAATTGTAACTGTCTGGGTACTCAATATTGACCGTGATAAAGGTCAAGTAGGGCTAACCATGGTAAATACATCAAATTAGTGATTGACAACTAGAATAAAATAAGTTAATATAATAAGGCATGATTTAATTCATGCCTACAATGGAGCGATACTCAAGAGGCCGAAGAGGGCGCACTGCTAACGCGTTAGACGGTTAACCCCGTGCGAGGGTTCAAATCCCTCTCGCTCCGCCATTGGCCCGTTGGAGAAACGGTTAACTCACATGCCTTTCACGCATGCATTCACGGGTTCGAATCCCGTACGGGTCACCATTAATTATTGAAATACTCTTCTCACCCGTGGGAAGGTTTTTTTTCTAGACATTTATGTAGAGTTTTAAACTCATTAACAGATGTTCTAAGTTGAAAAAACTGAATTTGTCAGAGTTCATTCAAACTTAGAAAACCTCCTAAAACTTATGTGTACATAAACAAAAATTAAAGCAATTCTTGAAGATATATTATAGGTTTCAAAATTTTGCGAAAAAAGCAACTTATTTTGATATAAGTTTTGAGTGATTTTGAAATGTGCGTTCCTCAAACCATATGAATTGTGAAATTCCATAAGATCATCATATCAATTTAATGGAATGTAATGAGCTTTTATTCAGACAATTAAAAACTTTAGAGATACAAATGAGAGGTCTTAATATCTTAACTAATTCAATTCACACGAAACTTTTGAGACTACATGGTTATAACTAACTTTGATTTATTTTACAAAACAGATTAAATTATATATAATAAAAGATAGTTATGTATGCATATTACTATTTTGAGTATTATGCATAAACAATACATTAGAATATGAGGGGAAAATATGAGTCAGTTAAGATTGAAAGTTAGAATCGGCGAGATTGAAATTGAATTGGATGGGGAAGGCGAGATTGTTAGAACAATTTTTCAAGAATTAAAAGAAGATGGTTTGGGATCTCTAATGTCAAAAAAAGTAGATAATCATAACATGATAGGTAACAATAGGATATTAGACAGTAAAGAGTCTTTAGTTAGCGCACAAATGAATGAGGAAACCGACCAATCACAAGCAGTTATAGAAAATACTGAATTACCGTTTTTAGGTAATATAGTTTTAGAGGGGAATCCGAGATCTGAAAAAGAATGGCTATTAGTGTATGCGCTATATAGTTCTGATAATGGACAGAAATTATTTACAGAACAAGATTTGAAATTGAAATACGATGAATCTAAAAGAAGCACATCAAATCGCATGGGCAATTTTAAAACCAATATAGCAAAACTTGTGACTTCTAAGTTTATTCAAGCTATTAATAATTCAGATTACAAAATAACAACTTTGGGACTCGAAGAAGCTAAAAGCATAATTTATAACACTCGTGAAAAGATCAAAAAAAATAAAGGTGACAAGAAATCTAAAACAGCTATAACCTCTTATAATATAGTGGAGTTGAATTTGAACGAGGAGGATAGAATAAATTTAAGAACATATTGGGGAACATACAAGCATGACAAAACTCTCGATAAAATTATACTACTTTTTAATTGGATGAAAGAACACAAAAAAATAGATGAAATGGGTAAAGATGAAATTTTCACTTTATTAAGAATTTTAGATGAAAATATATCATTTAATATCGTTTCAGCACTCACAAATGCAAAACATAAAATGAATTTTTTGTTATCATCAAATAAAAAATCATATTATAAAATTAATTATATGGGAGAAGATTATATCAAAAGAAATCTTATAATAAATGGTGACAAAGTTGAAAGATAAGCTAGAATTGTTTTCATCAAAAATTCCCGACATTAATCATTTACAATCAAGCAAATTAATCAAATATTTTTCGTATTTTTTATTGATTGAACTTGAGCAGTCATATTTCACGGCAAAGAATATTTTAGAATGCTATGAAACTCTCCTTATAAAGCCTTATTCAAATATTCCCGATTATTTGGGGAAAAATAGTAAAGGCAGAAACGCAACTTTCGGAAAAAAAACAAATGGCTATTATTTGCACAGAAATGCAATCGAAAATATACGTCAGAAGCTATCTATAATAAAAGAAGTACCAGTTACTAATAATTTAATATCAATGGAAATTTTTAACGGAACTCCATATTATATAAAAAAAATAGCTGAACAAATGAATCAATGCTATGATAGCGGATTATTTGATGCTACTCTTGTTATAATAAGAAAAATCTTGGAGACTTTAATTATTGAGACATTTGAAAAATTCAAGTGTGATAATCTTATAAAGGATGACAATGGTAACTTTAAATACTTGAGCGATTTAATTCCAGTGTTTATTAATTCGAAATTTTGGAACAATAGTAGAAATTTAAAGAATAATATTATGCAAATAAAAAAATATGGAGATTTAAGTGCGCATAACAGGCGTTTTTTAGCGAAGAAAAGCGATCTAGATCATTTGAAATCTGATTTAAGACAAGTTATTGAAGAAATTGTTTTAATTATTGATTACCCTGGCAGCAAAAAAATATAAAGGGTTACCAAAACGATACCTGAAATATTGATCTTCATGCCAGTCTGAACTGATAGTCACTGAAAAAAACGTGAACCCCTACGGGTCACCATTAATTAATGAAATACTCTTCTCACGTATGGGAAGAGTTTTTTATATAAAAAGTGATCCTTTAGATTATTTGCTGGATTAAGAGGTGATGACAACTTCAAGAATCTATCGAGTGTAACAATCAAAAAAAGAAGCAGTTAAAGAAATTATTGAATGTGCAGAAAAACAGTTTGATCCAAACCTTGCAAAGATAATTGTGATAAAGGTAATAAAAAAATCATTGCACTTTTAGGGTTGTATCGACGAAGTGTTTTAAATGATTAGTTAAATATTATGTCTTTAAAATATGAGACCGATAAATGACGTATTAAGACTTTATATTCTTTCATTATATAAAAACTATTGGATTATGAAGTACCGATCAAAAACATCACACATGTGATATGATTAAAATATATAAATAATACAAACATCAAAAAAAATATAAAAGAGGGCATATATTATGAAGCATATACAACTAATTTTTTTAAGTATAGTTAGTCTATCATTACTCTTTGGTTGCACAACAACGATAAGTAAACTAGAAATAGATAATCAATCAATTTTAGATTTATTTTGGGATAACTATTTGATAGACTCAACTGTTCAAAATGTCGAGGCATCTGAAATGATCAAAGATATTCATATTTTTGGTCACGCTTACTATCTAAAAGATATAGGTGATGAGCAAACAAGATATTATAATGGTGATGAAGCTACTAAATATGTACTTCATGCGATTATTACGTTTAAAGGCGCATCTAAAGTACCACAACACTATACTTATCGATGGCATGAATACATATTTAATGAGCATGCAAAGTTTGCAGAAAACAGCAATTTAGAATTGATACAAGGTGAAATTGATTTTAATGAGTACACAAAATACGCACTATTAGCTAATAGAAATGCTATTGATGAATTAGAAACAAATTTAAGACATCAGATGACAGATTCTTCAGTCCTAGATATTGAGACATACGATAAAAAGTATACATATCAAAATATCAAACATCTATTATCAAACGGTACCAAAGCAATTTTAAAAGATAATATTATTTATTTAGTAAAAAGCCAAAAAGTTATACTTGCAAAATATATTGGGCAAGCAAATAGGGCAAAGGTTGTTATACAAAAAACAATTGATGATAAACCTGTGACTGAAATTTATAAGTATGCCTTTCATTTCGCCAATATTGATTTGTTAACAATTCCAAACACAATCGAATCTATTGGGAAATCAAGTTTTTTTAGTGCGTCTATTAATCATATTGTATTTGAAGCAAATAGCATGCTTAAAGTTATTGAAGCAAGTGCATTTTATGGATCTACATTTTATTCTATCACGATTCCATTGAGTGTTCACACCATTGGGCCGAATGCATTTTATGTGACAAGGCTTAATAGAATTCAAGCAGAAGTATTAGAAAAACCAGATGGATGGCATGATGATTGGGTTAATCCAGACAACCGTGTTATATGGGGCTACACACCGGAATCATGATAAGAGTATTTATGAAGATTTACACAAAAGTGCTTTTGAAAGTTATTCAACAGAAATCGGGTATGTTTTAAAAAGTATTACAAAAACGATAAAGTCACTCAAAAAATGGATGAAGCCTAAACGGGTTAAAACACCCATTTACTTACGCCCAACTACTTCCTATATCGCATATGAACCTAAAGGTGTGATATTGATTATTGGTCCTTATAATTATCCGTTCCAATTAATCTTAGAACCGCTTATTGGTGCGATTGCAGCAGGTAATACTGCAAGTATAAAACCCTCTGAATATGCAAGCCACACAGAACAGTTACTACAAACTTTAATAAACGATCACTTTGAGCCGTCTTATCTACATGTTATAACAGGTGATCATAAGATAACAGAAAATTTACTTGAAAATAAATTTGACCATATATTTTTCACAGGTAGTACAAGGGTTGGAAAACTCATTTATGAACAAGCAAGTAAGCATTTAACACCAGTGACATTAGAACTGGGTGGAAAAAGTCCCACGATTGTTGATCAAAGTGCCAATTTAAAAGTTGCAGCCAAACGTATTATATTTGGTAAATTTATAAATGCAGGACAGACATGTATTGCACCAGATTATATTTATGTACATCAAACGATTGCAGAATCATTTATAAAGATTTTATCAGATACGATGCATACCATGTATAATGATTTACATCAGTTTGGACGTATTATTAATGATAAACATTTTGATCGATTAATGAATCTCATCGATGCAGATAAAGTACTTCAAAAACCTGTAATTGATGCCAAAATGTGCTTAATTTCACCTACAATCATGAAGGGTGTAACCTGGACGGATAAAGTCATGCAAGAAGAGATATTTGGGCCCCTTTTACCAGTACTTATCTATGATGATATCGATACACTAATTAAACTGTTAAAAACTAAAGAAAAACCTTTGGCACTTTATGTATTTACAAATAATAAAGATATACAGCATAAAGTCTTTAGCCAATTATCATTTGGTGGTGGAGCTATGAATGATACTATCATGCATGTGAGTAATCCCTGCCTACCCTTTGGCGGTGTTGGTCAAAGTGGGATGGGTGCATATCATTATTTTGCCTCATTTGAAATATTCTCGCATAAAAAATCCTATATAAAACGCTGCACATGGTTATATTTACCACTGGTCTATCCACCATATACAAAGTCCAAAGAAAATATAATCAAAAAAATCCTAAAGTAAAGGGATAATAAAAGTCACACATCAAATAGATATGTGACTTTTATTATGTTTTAAAGACTTTTAAGTATATGGTATCGACATGTCTTAATATATAGATTGAGTCAAACGCTTTATCCAGTTCATCTGGTGTCATAAACTTCATGATATCTGAACTTTTTAAAAGTTCTGTTTTAAAATCTTTTTGATTGCTCATGGCATCAGTCGCAATCTTTTGAACCAAATCATACGCATGATCTCTTGTAAGTCCTTTATCAATCAATAAAGATAGTACATGTTGACTAAATACGATACCACCAGTTATATCTATATTGTTTTGTAGTTTTAATGCGTGGACCTCTAAGTTAGATAGCGTATTTGTTATACGATCTAACATATAATCAATTAATGTTGTTGCATCTGCTAATATGATACGCTCAGCAGAGGAGTGGGAAATATCTCTTTCATGCCATAAATTAATATTTTCAAAAGCTGTTAAAACATAACCTCTTAAGACTCTAGATAATCCAGATATATTTTCACTAGATACCGGATTTTTTTTATGTGGCATTGCACTAGAACCTTTTTGATCTACACTGAAGTATTCATTTACCTCAGATACTTCAGTACGTGATAAATGTCTAATTTCAGTGGCTATTTTTTCTAGTTCACTACCCAATAGTGCAATACTTGAAATGTAGTTTGCATGTCTGTCTCTTTGAAGTACTTGTGTAGAAATGTCTGCAGATGCTATATCTAATAGACGGGAAACTGTTTTTTCTAGTTGAGGTGTGTTGGCCGCATAGTTGCCAACAGCGCCTGATATTTTAATCACTTCGATGTTTTTACAGGCAGCATCAAATACAGAAAGTAGCCGTTTTAGATCACTGTACCATAGTGCAAATTTTAATCCAAAAGATGTAATTTCAGCGTGGATGCCATGGGTACGACCTATGGTTGGTTGGTCTTTATAAGTATAAGCTTTTTGTTTTAAGACTGACAATAACTTATTAATTTTTGATCTAATTGCTTGATTGGCTTGCCTGAGTATAAGTGCTAGTGCACTGTCGACAACATCTGTAGATGTTAAACCATAGTGTAGCCACATTTTCTCAGCACCCAAACTTTTAGAGACAGTTCTTGTAAATGCAATCATATCATGTTTTGTTTCTATTTCTAATGCATAGATTGATTCTAAATCAAAGGTTGCTTTAGTAAGTTTATTGTAAGTTGTTTCATCATATTTGCCTAATAAATACCACGCTTTGGCAACAGCTAGTTCAATTGTCAAAAAAGTGTCATAGCGATTTTGATCACTCCATAAAGTTTCAAATAATGGTGTTCGATATCTTTTTATCATAAATTAATCCTCAAATATAGATGATACTTCTATTGTTTGGTCACGCCTTGGACCCACTGAAAATATAGCTAATGGTATTTTTGTAAGTTCTGTAATTTTGTTTAGATAATTTTGAGCGTTAACTGGTAAAGCATCAAATGATTTCACACCCGTAATATCTTCATGCCAACCAGGTAGCTCAATATAGTTTGCAACACATTTTTCATAGTCTTTAATGTGTGCTGGTATGGTGAATATTTCTTTGCCATCTAATGTATAAGATGTACAAATCTTTATGGTGTCTAGACCGGATAAGACATCCAATAAAGTAATTGCTAAATAAGATAACCCAGAAACACGTTTTGTATAATTTAAAACGACACAATCTAACCAACCAATACGTCTTGGTCTTCCAGTGGTTGTACCAAACTCGTTACCCTTGATACGTATACTTTGGGCAATATCACCTGATATTTCAGTTGGCATGACACCGGCACCTACTCTGGTTGAGTAAGCCTTAGTCACACCAATAGCACCATCAATTAACCAAGGTGCAACCCCGGTATTTAATGGTACTGAGGCTGCTGTTGGTGATGATGAGGTAACAAAGGGATATGTTCCATGATCTAAACAAAGCAGTGTACCTTGGCCCCTTCAAATAAAATGTTTTTCCCTGATCCTATATAATCATTTAATAAAAGAGAAGTATCTTTAACAAGCGGTTTAATAATATTTGCATAAGCTTGATATGTTTTATAGACTGAATCAAAATCTATTAAAGGTAATCCGTAGTTTTTAAAGTCTATATTTTTTTCATCAATTAACTTTCTAAGTTCTGATTCAAATTCATTTGATACAAGTGTAGCAACCCTTATACCAATACGGGATGCTTTATCTTTGTAGGTTGGTCCAATACCCTTATTGGTTGTACCAATCTTTTCTGTTTTAAGGAATTCCTCATGTTTATCTAAAGTGATATGAAACGGAAATGTTACATGTGCACGATCAGAAATAAACAACTGATAATCTGTATGATTTAGATTCTTTAATTCAGCAATCAGTGCCTCGATATTAATAACCATACCATTAGCCAATATATTAACTTTGTCAGCATTCAATATACCTGATGGTAATAAATGCAGTGCATATTTCTTATGGCCTATAACAACTGTATGACCTGCATTATTTCCGCCTTGGTATCTGGTAACAACATCAGCCTTTTGAGCAAGAAAATCAGTAATTTTACCTTTACCTTCATCGCCCCATTGTGTACCAACTACAACTATTCTTTTCATGTCTTATCTCCATAGGTAATTTTAAAATACGTTATATTTTATCATATAAATATAACAAAAACTGTAAATTATACGTAAGAAAAACACACATGCATATAAACTTCATATACGTATGTATTTGAATTATAAATCAAGTTATTTTTTCAGGCTTATGATAATAGTAACATTGATGATATATATATAATCCGGAGCCATCAGTATATCTTTAATCTCTTGGTTTATACAGCCTTAATAAATAAGCGCTTATTTTGTGGTAGGTTTTTTTGTCTTTGATGGAAAAAATTAAAAGGGTTTATAAGATATTCAAAAAGTCCTCGAAACTCGAACTTATGTAATTGATTTCATGTGGTATGATAAGGAATCAAAATAAGTTGAGATTTAGTGAAAATATTTTGTTATATAGAAAACGTAAATTCAGCATCTGTTTTAGATTATCTCTTGTGCCTAATTTAGAGGCGTCAATTCAAATAGAAGAAATTTTACATACAATACATTAAAGTATATTTTATATACTTGTTTAAACCATTACGCTTGATTTCATAAATTAGGCATGTTAAAATGCTTTCCGAATGTAAAATATCTTATAAAAACTTATAGTTTGATTTTCATAACTTAAGTAGTTACTTATACAAAAAAAGAAGATAAAAAGTCTAGTAAAGTCTTTTTATGAAGGGAAAAGTTCATGGATTACGTCATAAACATCGGTTTACTCATCATAGGATTTATATTTTTAGTTAAGGGTGCAGATTTCTTTGTTGCATCATCTTCATCGATTGCAAGAAAGTTTAAAGTATCACCTTTAGTCATTGGTTTAACATTGGTTGCTTTTGGTACATCACTACCTGAACTTGCAGTAAGCTTTATTGCATCGTTAACCGTTGAACCAGGCGCAACTGCAGATATTGCAATGGGTAATGTCATTGGTTCTAGTATTGTAAATATCTCACTTATTTTAGGGTTAACAGCACTAGCAAGACCTGTTAAAGTATCTAATACCATGTACAGAAAAGAGTTTCCTTATTTATTATTTTCTTCTATACTAATTTTAGTGCTTGCACTATTCTTCCAAAGTGATACAAGAATCGTTTGGTATGAAGCACTTATATTGCTAATCACTTTTATTGTTTACATCTATATCATGATAAAAACTGGTAAGAGTGAAGATGAAAATGTTGAATTTGAAATTCTTAATATGAAAAAATCAGTGTTATTACTTGTTATTGGTCTTGCAGGTGTTACATTAGGTGGTTACATGGTGACAGAAGGTGCTAGTAATTTAGCTACAACCGTATTAGTTGGACTATTTGGTATGTCTACAACTAAAGCTATTACCTTAGTTGGTTTATCAGTAGTTGCTGTAGGTACATCACTACCTGAGATGGTTACATCTGTAGTAGCTGCTAAAAAAGGTGAAAATGAGATTGCATTTGGAAACCTTGTAGGATCCAATATCTTTAACATTTTATTCATTCTAGGTTTATCGGGTTTGTTTACACCACTTGGTATTAATGGTGATGTTGTAATCGATACATTTATCATGTTAGGTGTAACAATCATTGCGGTAGTGTTTGCGATTACAAAAGACATCGTATCTAAAAAAGAAGGACTGATCTTAGTTTTAATCTATGCAACATATATTACCTATATTATTTTACGTGCACTTACAATTGTTTAATAACCTTAGAAACTAAAATTACTTTTACTCCATAATTTAGCCTAATTATTAGATTAAGATAAACACATCATTTTTGATATACTGAACATAAGAGGTAAATATTATGGAGACTATAGTTCAATCACAAAAAACATTATTTTTAAGTGGTAAGACGCTATCTTATGAGTTTCGTATAAGACAGTTACAAAAACTTAAACAATTAATCATAAATTATCAAGATGAGATTTTAGAAGCACTATTTAAAGATTTACATAAGTCTAGATTTGAAGCGTATTCAACAGAAGTGGGTTATGTTTTAAAGTCATTAACACATACAATTAAAGGTTTAAAGAAATGGATGAAACCTAAGAA
This sequence comes from Acholeplasma laidlawii PG-8A, assembly GCF_000018785.1. Classification (NCBI taxonomy): domain Bacteria; kingdom Bacillati; phylum Mycoplasmatota; class Mollicutes; order Acholeplasmatales; family Acholeplasmataceae; genus Acholeplasma; species Acholeplasma laidlawii. The sequence goes on along the minus strand of NC_010163.1, from coordinate 1,387,033 downwards.
GGTTAAAACCCCATATTACTTATCTGCAACTTCATCTTATATCACATATGATGCGCTGGGTACTATTTTAATTATTGGTCCTTACAACTATCCATTTCAGCTAATAATAGAACCACTCATTGGAGCGATTGCTGCAGGTAATACAGTGATGATTAAACCATCTGAATTTGCAACGTATACAGAGAAAATATTAGTTAAACTAGTTAACAATCACTTTGATAAAGATTATCTATATGTCATAGAAGGTGACTATACAGTGACTAGTAAGTTATTAGATTCAAAGTTTGATCATATCTTCTTTACTGGAAGTAGTCGTGTAGGTCAAATTGTCTATGAAAAAGCAAGTAAACATTTAACACCTGTGACATTAGAATTAGGTGGTAAAAGTCCAACCATAGTCGATGAAACAGCAAACCTAAAAATAGCAGCCGAAAGGATTTTATTTGGTAAGTTTTTAAATGCAGGTCAAACATGTATTGCACCAGACTATATTTATGTACATGACACCATTCATGATGAATTTATTAATATCCTAAATCAAGTAATTAACACAAGATACAGTGATATGAATTATTTTGGACGTATCATTAATGAAAGACATTATAAGCGTCTAATTGGACTAATAGATGAAACGAAAATGATTCAAAAACCTACAGTAGAGGCCGAAACTAAACTCATTAGTCCGACAGTATTAATAGATGTAACATGGGATGATAAAGTGATGCAAGAAGAGATTTTTGGTCCTATACTTCCAGTACTTAAATATGCCAACTTAAAAGATTTGGTTTCACTACTAAAAACAAAAGATAAACCACTAGCACTTTATTTATTTTCAAACGATAAAAAGAATCAAACATATGTATTTGAAAACCTAACTTTTGGTGGTGGTGCTATCAATGATACAATTATGCATGTAAGTAATCCATACTTACCGTTTGGTGGTATTGGCATGAGTGGTATAGGCGCTTACCATGGATTCTATTCCTTTAAACTATTTTCCCACACGAAAGGTTATGTAAAAAAAGCTACATGGTTTGATTTACCGATTATATACCCACCATATACTAAGTTTAAGGAAAAACTTATTAGAAAGATTTTTAAGTGACTTCTATAAATCATCAAGTGATTATGACTATTAGAAGTGGTATATAATAAGGATATAGAGACTATAATTCTTGATAACATCTCTTAGTTTTTATAGAAAGGATTTCTATGAACAATAAACTACTAACATATACGAAACAAGAATTAATAGATTATATCTTGACCTTAGAAAAAGCACTCAAACAAAAAGAAGATCAACTAAGTATAAATATTAAATGGGCTGGTAACTTAGGTCAATGGAAATGGCTTTATGCTGAGAATAAAGTTTTTTTTAATGCACTTAAAGCACGTACTATTGGTTATGAAGCAGAAGAGATTGGTCAAATCGGATTTGAGTTTTTCACCAGTAAATTGCACCCAGATGATTATGATCGTGTGATGGATAATATGAGACAACATCTAACCGGCAAAACTGATGCCTATGAAGTGGAGTACCGCATTATGCACCGTGAAGGCTATTATCTTTGGTACTATGATAGAGGCATTGTTACTAAAAGAGATAAAGACGGTAAACCACTTGAATTAGAGGGTATTGTTTTTGATATTACAGAGTCTAAGAAATTAGAGGAACAACTTATTAAGTATGCTCAAAGTGATCCCTTGACAGATGCACTAAACAGGCGTATGTTGTTTAAAGAACTAGAACATCAAATATATATGAATACATACAAAAATATACCTTTTTCACTCTTGATGTTTGATGTGGACAAGTTCAAACAAATCAATGATACTTATGGTCACTTAGTGGGGGATGAAGTATTAATTGAAACCATTCAGCTTATAAATAAATCAAAAAGAGAATCAGATATAACGTTTAGATATGGTGGCGATGAATTTTTCTTAGTATTACCAAATACACGATATAAAGACGCCCTAAATCTTGTTAGTAGGATACAAGATGTATTTAAAAAAACACCAATCTCTAGTGTTGGATATGTAGTCCTTAGTATGGGTGTATCTCAGTATAAACCTGGGGAAACTATAGATCAACTAATCAACAGAGTAGATCAAATGATGTATCAGAGTAAACAAAAGTAAAAGAACTATCAAAATAAATTTGATAGTTCTTTTTATTATTTTCTTCTATTTAATAATAGTTTAATTTGTGTATGTATAACAGTATCTTTAATATATAGAGACTCGATTAATGTATTTAATGTATCAACATATGTATTTAGTACTTGATTGGCTTTATCTAAACCAAGCAGTGACACATAGGTAGGTTTATTTCTAATGTCATCTGATTTAGATTTACCAAATTCCTCAGGTGATAATGTATATTCTAATATGTCATCTTGAATTTGGAAAATAAGTCCAATATAGTAACCTAAATCCTCATAACTTTTTATATCATGATCTGAAAGAATAACGCCAGCAATCATAAGACTGGCTTGAATGAGGTTTGCTGTTTTAAGCTCATACATTAAATTTAAATCTTCTATTGTAACCATTTTGTCTTCGGATTCAATATCCTTGATTTGACCAAAGACCATACCGGTACTACCAGCTTTAGAAGAAATGATATCGATGATCTCAACTTTTTGTAGAGTGCTTAGATATTTGTTTTGAGTAACAAGTCTAAAACTATCTGTTAGAAGTGCATCACCAGCTAGGATGGCTATAGCTTCGTCAAAAGCAATATGTACAGTTGGTTTTCCACGTCTTAGTGTATCATCATCCATTGCAGGAAGATCGTCATGAATAAGCGAATAAGTGTGAATCATTTCAACAGCTAAAAATGCTTCTATGTAAGGTGTTGGATCAACACCTTTACTTTCAAGTAAGGTCATCCCTAACATAGGTCTTATGCGTTTACCACCACCGAGTAATGCATAGGCCATAGCCGCTTTTAATTTACTTTCAGGTAATGTTTCGATATAAGCTTTTAGTCTATTTTCAATTGTTGGCATAAAATGTACTCCAATAATATATGAAATATTACTGGTCTCCTTAATGTTTAGTTTTATGTAAAACCTATTGTAACATAATTATGATAAGCGACTAATATTTTAACTTTACTTAGAGGTTTTACTTAAAACTTTTTTATAACCACCCGTGCCATATCTGACACAAGTAGAAACTCTACTTAGAGTGGTAGAACTAATTTTAGTTTCCTCTGTGATTTGATCGTAAGTTTTTCCTTCTATAAGGCGTTTTGCAGCTAATATTCTTTGTGACATAGCTTCGATTTCTTTCATGGTTAATAGATCCTCAAAAAAATCATAAGCATCCTCTAATGTTTCAAGTTTTAAAATACTTTCAAATAATAGATCATTTACATCACTTTTTAATTTAGACATACAAGACTCCTTTTTAAATAGATTATAGGTCAAAGACCGTGTGAATGTCTTTTACATCCACCATGTCCCTATTAAAAATGATACTTGAATCTCGCATAAAAAGCAATCTATCAGACACTTGTTTAGCGAAATTAAGGTCATGAGTAACTATAAGTATACCAATGTCTTCTTTTTTAAGATCTTTTATGATTGCTACTAGATCACCGATAGATGCTTGGTCTAGCGCTGATGTAGGTTCATCAAATAAAAGTATAGAAGGTTTTGTAATAAGCGCGCGTGCAATCGCAATCCTTTGTTTTTCTCCACCAGATAAGGTAAGTGGATAATTTAAGCGCTTATCACTTAATCCAAATAATGAAAGTAGTCTATTTGTTTCACTATCTATCCAAGTTTTATCCTTTTTATATACAACTTTAGAAGCTAAGCCTATATTATCTTTTATAGATAAATGATCAAAAAGAGCGAAATCTTGGAAGATAAATCCAATATGTTCTTGGGCTATTTTCTTTTCTTTTTTAGAGGCACTACCAATATGGATATTATTAATATAAATATCGCCACTATCTAATCTTTCTAGTCCGCCTATAAGTTTTAATAAGGTGGATTTACCAGAACCAGATGGACCGATAATACTAAGTATTTCACCCTTAGATAAACTAAAAGAGACATCATTTACAGCCTTTGTTGGGTTAAAGGATTTATTTAATTTTTTAACTTCTAATAACATATCATCTTTCTCCGTAGTAAGCCTTATGTCTCGTCTCAATCTTCTTAAACAACATGACAATCACATAAGTAAACAATAAGTAAATGACTGCTGCAACCATGTATGACTCCACTCTAAAATCTCTATTCACCAGTTCACGTGAGTTTCTTAAGATATCAGAAATGGACACAGCACTTACAAGTGCAGTATCTTTTATAAGTGTAATGAGTTCATTACCGATACTTGGTAGTGTTTTATGTAAGGTTTGTGGAAGTATGATGTGTCTATAGGTTTGATAAGGACTTAAGTGGATTGCTTTTGAGGCATCATATTGCCCTTTATGGATTGCATTCATACCACCTCTAAATATTTCTATGAAGTAAGCCGTGTAGTTAATAATAAAGGTAAATATTGCACCATAAAGTTCATCAAACAAGAATGCAGGTCCAAACAATATAGGTAGACCGTACACCACAAAAAATAATTGCAGAAGTAGTGGTGTACCACGAATAATCCAAGTATATAAATCGATTAACTTCACAATCGGTTGAATACTAATTTTACGTATGACTGCAAAAATTAAACCAAGTGGGATAGATAACAATGTAAAGATAAATACTAGAAGGGTGATTTTAGACCCTTCTAGTAAATAGGTTAAGACATCTATAAAGTAATCCATGGTTATCTAACAAATAAGTTTACACCAAAATACTTTATAGAAATAGGTTCTATTAACCCTTCCTCAAATAACGCATCAAGTGCCTCATCTATTTTAGTTTTAAGTGTTTCATCACCTAATCTAAAGCCAATGCCGTACTGTTCAGTACCAATTATCTCTGAACTGATTGTATAGGCGTTTGTAGTATCTTTTAAGACAACATAACGTGCATAGATTTCATCTACAATCACTGCATCTACTAAACCAGCATTAAGCGCCAGAATTGCATCAGAAGATGTACTATATTTTTTAACTTCTTTACTAATGCTTAAAATGTTCTCATTTTTACCAACACTTAAATCTGCAGATGAACCTAATTCTAAACCGATATTTTTATCACTTAGATCACTTATAGTATCAATGTTAGATCCTTCTTTAGATATGATAATTAGATTGTTGTCAAAATATGGTTTAGAAAAGGTCATTTCTAGTTTTCTTTCATCTGTGATTGTCAAACCATTCCAAATTGCGTCAATTCTCTTTGAATCAAGTTCTACAACTTTTGCATCCCAATCAATATACTTAAATTTAAGTTCAATACCTAAACGTTCAAAGACTAATGTGGCTATTTCTATATCAAAGCCACTTGGTGTACCATTATCTAAATAGCCCATTGGTGGGAAGTCTGTGTAACCTAAAGTGAAACTCCCCTTTTGTTCGATATATTCATAATCTGTTAGGTTGTTTGCGTTACAAGCTGTAAGTACGATTGTAGTAAGCATGATACTTAGTAGTAAAAATAATTTTTTCATGTGTTTTCCTCATTTTCCAATTTAATTTAAAACTATTATACTTTATTACTCTACCGTAGTAAAGTATAAAGTGTAATAAAAGTAAAAAAATGGTATAAATTATAAGTTTCTCGTAAGCATATAAATTACATTGTCCTAAAAACAGGCATATAATGTAGTATAAGGAGAATGATTTCTATGATGAAAAAATTTGTTATCACAGCAGATATACATCAAAACATAGATGTAGTTTGGGAAACTTATAATAATGCAAAACACGTTGTAAAATGGAGTTTTGCAAGTGATGATTGGCATGTCACAGAGGGAAAGTCAAATTTTGTAGAAGGTGGTGCATTTAACTACCGCATGGAAGCCAAGGATGAATCGATGGGATTTAATTTTATGGGTACATATGATTCGATCATATATCATCAATCAATTCATTATCATTTAACCGATAAAAGACAAATTGAAGTGGAATTTATTAAACATAGAGGTGTTGTTACTGTTAAGCTTACTGTAGATGCTGAAAATGAATTTCCAATTGAACATCAACAAAAAGGTTGGCAAGCAATTCTAGATAATATCAAGAAGTATGCAGAAAGTTATAAGTAGTTCTTAAGTTTGGTTGGTGTGGTAAAGCTTTTTACCTATGCTTTACTTAATTTATGTAATATTTCCTACAATAAAATATACTTTATGTTAAACTTCTAAACATAGAAGTATATTTTATATTAAATAGAAACTTACATTGTAAAATAAGTTACAAAACAAAAAAAAGAAGATCCTATAAGAAAGTGACTTCTAATAAAGGGAGATGAATTTAACATGGAGTTTAATACTGTACAATCCATCATTGAAGCAATCAAGATGAGTAAGCCTGTCATTGTTGTAGATGATCATGATTTACAAAATACGGGGAGTTTAATTTTTAATGCAGAAAAATTAAACTTAGAGAACATCAATTTTTTAAAAGAGTATGGTGATAAATACATCTATGTTGCTGCAAGTAAACAATTTTATGAAGGTTTAAACATTGATCCAGTTTATGAAGTAGTTGGGTCTATGCACGCTTTTAAAGATACTACTATTTCACTAACTGATACTCATAAAGACGATCCATCCAATATATTGGCAACCACCCAATCTGTATTAAATAAGAAGAAAGTGGAATACCATAAAAATGGTGTTGTATTTCCTTTAATTACGAGATTAGGAGGTACTTTAAAAAGAGTTGCACATCCTGAAGCTATCGTAGATTTGTCTGAACTAGCTAATCTTAAACCAGTTGGTGTGTTATCACTATTATTAAATAAAGATAAACAACCAATGAAGATGGATGAGATTATAGCATTTGCTACAAAACATGCACTACCAATCGTTTCTGTTGAATCTATTATTAGATACCGTCAAATGACTGAAAGTTTAGTAAAAAAAGCAGCTGAGGCTAAGCTTCCTACAAAACATGGTGAGTTTAGAATGGTTGGTTTTGAAAATGCCATTAGTGGTGAACATCATGTTGCCTTAGTTAAAGGTGATATTAAACCAGGTGAAGAAGTATTAGTACGTGTACACTCTGAATGTTTAACAGGTGATGCTTTTGGATCACTTAAATGTGATTGTGGTGAACAGCTTCAAGCTGCTTTAGATAACATCGAAAAAGCGGGCAAAGGTGTACTTCTTTACATGAGACAAGAAGGACGTGGTATTGGTTTAATCAATAAGATTAAAGCATATCACTTACAAGATTTAGGTATGGATACTGTAGAAGCTAACATCGCATTAGGTTTTGAAGAAGACTTAAGAGATTACGGTATTGGTGCTCAAATTCTTAAAGATTTAGGTGTGGGTAAAATTAGATTAATGACGAATAACCCACTTAAAATATCTGGGTTATCTGGATATGGCTTGGAGATTACTTCAAGAGAACCTATTATTTTAAATCATAATGAAAAAAATGAAGAATACCTAAGAACTAAACAAAAGAAAATGGGTCATCTTCTAAAGTATAAAGATTAATTTAAAAATTTAAATCAATAATGTTATAATAACTCATAAACAAAACATAAGCGAGGGGCTATAACATGATGAACAAAAAATTTAAAATAAGCATTTTTGGTGTCTTTCTACTAACCATGATGCTTTTTTTAATGGCGTGTGATACGAAGACTCAAACAGATGATCACATAGAAATACCATTAAGTTATACATTAATGTTTGATACCGATGGGGGATCAAATATTGATACAGCAACATTTAAAGTAGGAGACAAAATTGAACTAGAACTAACACCACCAACTAAAGATGGCTACATCTTTATTGGATGGGAACCAAGTGTACCAACCATCATGCCGGCACATCATGTCACTTTAAAGGCAACTTGGGAACCAAATAACTATAAGATTACGTTTGATACAGATGGTGGTAGTAATATAGATGCACTAACGCTTCCTTATTTGGAGGTAATACCTGAAATAGATGCACCTACCAAAGAAGGTTACATATTTAGTGGTTGGGATACTACATTACCAGATACGATGCCGTTAAACGGCTTAACTGTCAAAGCAATCTGGACGAAAGCATCTTATACCATTACCTTTGATACAGATGGTGGTAGTGAGATTGACCCTATAGTACTATCATATGAAGAAAACATCTATGCACCACTAGATCCTACAAAACCAGGTTATATATTTATAGGTTGGGACAATCAACTTCCTGATACAATGCCAGCTCATGATATAAACTTTAAAGCGGTTTGGGGAAAAATAATTGTAGAGTCTAATGAAACACTTAGAGAAAACTTTGAATCACTTCAAGCAATTAAAGATAGTGGACAAAACTCTAGTGAGTATATGGATTATGATTATATTGGCGAAACCTATGTACTTTGGGAGCTGGTAAATGCACGTATTGACTTAGGTATGAAAAAAGGTGGTAATGCCATAACTATTGGAGGCTTCGGTAATATCTACACAGATGCTGGTATGGGACGCATTTATGCAGCAGAAATTCATGATGGTTTACAAAGTATATCCTTTGATGCAAGACTACCGTTTTCACCTAAATCTACATACCCACAAGTCAATGGCAAAGATAAAGCAATCAATGTAGTTATTAAAGTATTTATTAATGGTGAACTCATAGAATCCTTTAAATTTAAAGATGATGACGAAGCTAATAAAGGTAAAACATTTAGTATAGATAATTTAAACATTACAGGTACATACAGTCTTTCTATTGAAGTAAGTAGTGGACACAGGTTAACGCTTGATAATATTTTATGGGTAACTAATAAATCAGGAGATACACCAGAATCTGAACCAGTTGTGATTGATTTTGAAACGGCATCAAATGATTTTGACTATGTAGAACAAGTAAGAACCATCGGAAACATTGATTTTATGATGAAAGAAGTACATACACTCAATATGCATGGTGAAAAAGAACTTGCATATATGGATAGTGAAGTACATGGCAATGTCGTTGCAAGATTTAGAGGACTTAGTACACATTATATGAGTACTGAAAGTGCCTATATGTATAATGTGGACGCATTTGACCATGTAGATACGTTATCCTTTGATGCAAGACTATTTGGATCTAACGGTTACTTCACATTTGAAAGTGTCATCAACATCTATTATATGAATGATGAAACATCTACTTTTGAATTACTAGATACTATATCTGACTTAACAGAAGATTTCGTGTATTATAAAACTACAATCAATAAATCTAATGTACAAATCAAAATAGAAGTACTTTATGGTACAGTCAATATAGATAACATCAAGTTCAACTAAAAATTTAAAACTCAAGCTAGGCTTGAGTTTTTTAATGTACTTTAAGTATGAAGTATCTCTTGAATCATTTGTTGTAAAACAGGTAGAACATCCGTTTCAAACCAAGGGTTTTTCTTTAACCAAAATAAGTTTAAAGGTGATGGATGTGGTAGGGGAAAATACTTTGGTAAATATTGATTATAAGATTTAACTGTTTGAGTCAGGTTTTGATTGAAATCTTTACCTAAATAATAACTTTGACTGTATTGTCCAATAAGTATAATTAGTTTTACATTGGGCATTAAACTAAGTAGTTTTGGATGCCACATTGATGCGAAGTCCTTCCTTGGAGGTTTATCACCAGACTTTGATTTACCAGGAAAATAAAAATCCATAGGCATTTGACCAAATAACTTGTTGTCATAGAATGTCTTTTCATCAACACCCAACCAACTTCTTAACTTTTTACCACTTTGATCCATCCAAAGCAAGTTTTTTTCTTGAGTCTTTATCCCTGGTGCTTGGCCAATGATCAGTATTTTGGAGGAACTACTTACATCAAATAATGGTTTCCACCCTTTTGATGTAAATTCAGTTTGATCAGAATGATTTATAATATCATTTCTAATAGAATCAATAGTCATATTGTACACCCTCTTATTATATGTATACTTTAACATAAAAATCATAATGAAGATAGAAATCCATCTTCATTATGATTATTGTTCTTCTTTAGATAAGAAAGGCATACCTTTTAATATGAAGTTTGAAGAGTTGATCTTATATGTATTTGTGAGATCGCCTTCAATTTTAACTGGGTTTGTAAAGTAAAGTTCACTTAAACCGTGAATACCTACACCAAGTAAACTGACGATTGTCATATCCATCTTAATTTTAGAGAATACATTAATTTCTTCAGGAACAAAGAATGCACTTTCCTTTTTAACAATCAAGTTAATAATGACGTTGTTTCGTTTGGTTGTTTCATTATATAGCAAGAATGCTCTACTATATGGATACCCCTTTGGAGGTACAAAGAAGAATCTTGTATCCTGTCTTTCAAAGTAAATTTGATTAAATGTAATTTTAGATATAAGTTTACCTTCAACAACCTTAAATGGTATTTTAAAGGAGAAGAATTTATAGTCGTTAATATTTGATGCAACATGATCAATATCAGCATTTTGTTCAATCATATGGAATACATAATCTTTTCTTTGGACATATCTTTCAACGTATCTTTCTGATTCGTTATATATTAACATGCGGTCCATAAATTCAATAATGGAGTAGTTACTAGAGTTAAATTGTAACTCTCTAAATAATTCTGCACGTCTGTTGACGTCATCATTAATTTGACTGACGGTTGTATTGTGATGAAGGATTAATAGACTAAATAAAGTACTTGAACCAAAGGAACCAAATGCAATAACAATTGCAGCAATACGAATACCAATAACATCAATAGTTGATGCTAAATATTCATCAAAAACAAGCGATAAAATAGATAGTGTTAACACTAAAATACTAAATGCAATGACGATGCTAAAAATAATAATTTGTCTTCTTTTCATAACGTAACCCCCAGTAGATTATATTATACGACATTTACACAAAATATGGTTATTTATTCTTTAAAAAAATGAATAATATGGTATTATAAATTAACAAAATAATAATACAATAAGGGAGTGTGCATCAGTGGCAAAATTAGACCAAACCAAAACACCTTTTTATGATAAAATTAAAAGTTATGGACAGTCACATACTGTCGCATTAGACGTGCCCGATCATAAACTAGGCGCTATACAAAACGACTTTAGAAACTACGTTGGAGAACATCTATTTTTGTTAGATGCTAATGCTCCAAGAGGTTTAGATAATCTATCAAAACCTAAAGGCGTTATTAAAGAAGCACAAGCGCTAGCAGCGGATGCTTTTGGTGCAGACCATGCTTACTTTTTAATGAATGGTACATCACAAGGTATTATGGCAATGATTATGACTGCTTGCCGTGCCAAAGAAAAGATCATTATACCTAGAAATGTCCATAAATCTGCGATTAATGGGCTTATCCTATCAGGTGCTATGCCTATTTTTATGAAACCTTATATTGATAGTGACTTAGGTATTGCTAATGGGATTGATATTGAAGAGTTAAAAGAAACGATTGCAGAACATCCAGATGCTAAGGCAGTATTTGTAATTAACCCGACTTATTTTGGCGTAACTTCTAACTTAGAAGAAGTTGTAAAGATTGCACATGCACATGACATGTTAGTGTTATGTGATGAAGCGCATGGTGCACACTTTAACTTTAATGATAAGTTACCAATTAGCGCTATGGCTGCTGGTGCTGATATGTCAGCAGGAAGTATTCATAAAACAGTAGGTTCATTAACACAGTCTTCTATCTTACTTATTAAAGGAGACCGCATAGAACCAAGTAGAGTTCAATCTACTTTAAATATCTTACAGTCTACATCACCATCCTCCTTATTTATGGCATCGATAGATGCATCTAGAAGCCATATCGCAGTGCATGGTAAAGAAGCATTAGATAAAGTCATCGAGATGACTCGAAAAACTAGAGATGAAATCAATCAGATATCTGGTTTAAAAGCTATGACCAAACAAGATGTTATAAACAATAAAGGTTTTAACTATGATGAAACAAAAATTATGGTTAAAGTATCAGACTTAGGTATTACAGGTTTTGAAGCATATAACATATTAAGTGATAAGTTTGGTATTCAAATGGAGTTAGCTGAAACGCACCTTATATTGGCGGTCCTATCCATTGGTACTACTCAAAACGATCTAGATAGATTTGTTGAAGGTTTAAAAGGGCTAGTCGCGTATAAAAAAGATGTTAAGATTGCTCACAAGATTAGATTTACATATCCAGATTCTTATACCAGACCACGTGAGGCATATCACGCACCTAAAAAATATGTAAAAATAGAAGATGCTTTAAATGAAGTAGCTGCAGAAAACATCATGGTGTATCCTCCAGGCATACCGCTTGTCATACCAGGAGAAATTATTAATCAAGAAATATTAGAGGACTTAGAATTTTATACAGCCCAAGGATCTACCATATTATCTGACACAGAAGATGGATATATTAAAGTAGTAGACAAAGACTTGTGGTTTAAATATGAGGGAGACTTATGAAATTAAGTAAAGTAGATTTATCATTTCAATCATGCACATCAAGCTATGATGAAGCAGATGTAGTTATATATTCAGTACCAATGGATGCAACAACATCCTTTAGACCAGGTACACGTTTTGCAGGTAATGCAATACGTGTAGACTCTTTTGGGGTAGAATGGTACTCACCTTACCGTGATGCAGACTTAAAAGATTTTAAAACTGTAGATACGGGGGATTTAGATTTACCAATTGGTGCAGTTGAAGATGCACTAGATATCGTATATGAAGCAACTAAAACTGTCATTAAAGACGGCAAGAAACCGATGGTTATTGGTGGAGAACACTTAATTACTTATCCTGTATTAAAAGCATTACATGAAAAGTATAATGATTTACATGTTATTCATTTAGATGCACATACAGATTTACGCGAAGAGTTTTTTGGTAGAGAACTATCTCATGCAACATTTATGAGACAAGCTCATAAATTCTTAGGAGACCACAAAATATTCCAATTCGGTATTAGAAGTGGTGACAAGCATGAGTTTGAGTGGGCCAAAAAACATATCCACCAACAAAAGTTTGATTTTGAAGGTCTAGATAAGATTGTTGAACAAATCAAAGATAAACCTGTATATATTACAATCGACTTAGATGTACTAGATCCTGCAGTATTTCCTGGTACAGGTACACCTGAACCAGGTGGTATGCAATACAAAGACTTATTATGGGCTTTTGATCAATTTGAGAAATTAAACCATATAGTAGGTGCTGATATTGTTGAGTTATCACCTTACTTAGATCCAAGTGGTGCATCCAATGCAGTTGCTGCAAAATCTTTAAGAGAATTAATTTTAATACTTCATAAGAATAAAAATAAATAATTAGATGTCATACATGTTATATAAATAATTTCTTACACTTAAGTGCTGATAAAATATTAAATGAAATAAATATCTACTATTAAAGGGGAAAATAGGATATGAAAGTATTAAGTGAACGTAAAAAAATATATTGGGTTGTAGGCATATTTACTATGATAATGTTTGTATTAATGTGTTTACCAACCAAAAGTGAAAGAGATTATAGTACTGCAGTTTATAGATTAGAAAAGTATCTAGGTGATTTAACTGAAATAAAGATACATCAAGCTTTATATAATGAAGGCACTATGTACATCATATTAACAAGTAATAATATAGAAGAATTAACACTATATACTTCTGTTTCACTTGCGATGTATCGTTATGAAGGGGAAGACTCAGGGACGTTAGCGATTGTTAACTCAACATTCGGATATATAACAACGAATCGATATTATAATGATGGTATTAGAATTCCAAATTGGTTAGTGTTAAACGGTATTAATCCTAGAATATTTATAGCCACCGGACTTGCAATTATATCAATGTCTGCAACACATGTATATATTCAAAAGAAAAATAAGAATAACAATATAAACGATGTAGAAAATAAAAAATAACAATCAAATAATTTGTAGTAAAACAAGTCATCCCATAGATAGGGGTGACTTGTTTTTATTATAACTAGATAAAAAAATAGTGTATGAAATATCTAATTAAATATTATGAGAAATAAAAGAATATTTTAGAATGTTTTATAGTTTATTTTGTAAAACAAATGTGTTACAATGAGTTAGGTGATAATATGAAAAAGAATGAATATATCAATGTAAGAATTGATGAAGATACAAAAACTAAAGCAGAAGAGATATTAAAAAACTTTAATTTAAGAATTTCTGATGCTATCAATATATTTTTACGTCAAGTAGTACTAGAAGAAGGTATTCCTTTTGAAGTAAAACTACCTCAATACGAGAAAGCATATAAAGAACTAGAAAAAGCAGTAGCTTATAATGCCTTTGGTGGAGGTATACCTAGTGATTATGCAAATAACATCTTAAAACTCTATGCTAAGAACTTAATAGATTTAGATACTGCAGTCTTTGCATTAAGTAGGAAAATACGATGAGTGATCCATATTTTTATGAAGGCACTAATACCCATGTAAATGTCATGGGTATAAGGGATAAAGCACTATTAAAGACCTATACAGCCAACCAATTTGGCCTTGCAATGCTAAATATCCTTAAAAATCCACCAAAAATGGAGAGTGCGTTTGATTTTTTAGAGTTGCATAAACTGCTATTTGAGAATGTTTTTCCATGGGCTGGACAAATTAGAACTGTAAATATGACAACCTCAGAATTTATTTTAGGTGATGGTTTAGTTGAATTTGCAGACTTTAGAACAATTGAAAAAGAACTTAAACAAATAGATTTAAAATACCAAGGCTATCCATGGAAATTTGTAACAAAATCAGAGTTTATTGACCATTTATGTAAGTTTATAGTTGATCTTTGGGTGGTCCACCCACTTAGAGAAGGTAATACAAGAACTTTAATCGTGTATATGGACTTATTTGTTAGAAAATATGGCTACCAAATCGACTTAGAAGGGTTTGGTTTAGCAAGTAATGATTTACGTAATGGATTTGTGTGGGGCGCAATCGGAGAATTCTTGAACATTAAGACGATTTTAAATAAAATCATCGTTAAAGAGAATTAAAAAAGTTCATCAAATGTTGTATAAATACCAAAATGTGTGGAAGAAATACACAATCGGTTAACAGCGTAAGTTTTTTAAAAGCCTTTTTCAATGTGATTAGGCTTTTTTATTATATAATCTAGTTATGATAAAAACTTTTTAATTAGGAGGAAGTTATGATCGCAAAGAAATATGATGCTTCAAAAGATAAGCAATTTCAAATACTAGATCAAAACGGTAAAGTGGTTAACGAGAAAATGGAACCAAAATTACCGAAAGAGACATTGTTAAAAATGTATAAGACTGCAGTTTTAGGTCGTAATGCTGATATTAAAGCATTACAATACCAAAGACAAGGTCGTATGTTAACCTATGCACCAAACATGGGACAAGAAGCAGCACAAATTGGTATGGCTGCTGCAATGGAACCACAAGACTGGAACTCACCAATGTATAGAGAGTTAAACACTTTATTATATCGTGGCGATAAATTAGAAAATGTGTTCTTATACTGGTATGGTAACGAAAGAGGTTCAATCAAACCTGAAGGCGTGAAAATCTTACCAACAAATATTATTATTGGTTCACAATCAAATATTGCTGCTGGTTTAGCAATGGCTTCAAAAATTAGAAAAACAAATGAAGTAACTGCATTCACAATCGGTGATGGTGGTACAGCACATGGTGAATTCTATGAAGGATTAAACTTTGCTGCATCATTTAAAGCTCCAGTTGTTGCTGTTATCCAAAACAACCAATGGGCGATTTCAACTCCAGTTAGAAAAGCTTCTAACTCAGAAACATTAGCTCAAAAAGGTGTAGCATTCGGTATTCCTTACATCCAAGTAGATGGTAACGATATGTTAGCTATGTATGTTGCAAGTAAAGAAGCTATGGATCGTGCTAGAAAAGGTGATGGTCCAACTTTAATTGAAGCATTCACATACCGTATGGGACCTCATACAACTTCTGATGACCCTTCAATTTACAGAACTAAAGAAGAAGAAAACGAATGGGCAAAGAAAGATCAAATTGCTAGATTTAAGACATACTTAATCAATAAAGGCTATTGGTC
Organism: Acholeplasma laidlawii PG-8A; assembly: GCF_000018785.1. Taxonomy (NCBI): domain Bacteria; kingdom Bacillati; phylum Mycoplasmatota; class Mollicutes; order Acholeplasmatales; family Acholeplasmataceae; genus Acholeplasma; species Acholeplasma laidlawii. Next base: position 1,370,888 of record NC_010163.1, on the reverse strand, counting down.
TGAAGAAGAAGATAAGAAATTAGAAGAAGAAGTATTAGCAGAAATCAATGATACATTCAAGAAAGTTGAAAGTTATGGAGCAAATGTTGAATTAATCGAAATCTTCGAACATACATATGCAGAAATGACTCCTCAATTAAAGGAACAATACGAAGAACACAAAAAGTATTTGGAAGGAGTAAAGTAATATGGCAATCATCACACTATTAGAAGCAATCAATCAAGCTATTGACCAAGCAATGGAAAAAGATGAGTCTATCGTTGTATTTGGTGAAGACGCTGGTTTTGAAGGTGGGGTATTCCGTGTCACAGCTGGCCTTCAAAAGAAATATGGTGAGACAAGAGTATTTGACACTCCAATCGCTGAATCTGCAATCGTAGGTTCTGCAGTAGGTATGGCAATTAATGGTCTTAAACCAATCGCTGAAATTCAATTTGACGGATTTATTTTCCCAGGTTATACAGATTTAGTTACACACGCTGCACGTATGCGTAATAGAAGCCGTGGACAATTTACTGTTCCAATGGTATTACGTTTACCACACGGTGGTGGTATCCGTGCTTTAGAACACCACTCTGAAGCATTAGAAGTTTTATTTGGTTCAATCCCAGGTTTAAAAGTAGTAACACCTTCTACACCATATGATGCAAAAGGTTTATTACTTGCTGCCATCAATGATCCAGACCCAGTTGTTTTCTTAGAACCTAAGAGAATTTATAGAGCTGGTAAACAAGAAGTTCCTGCAGAAATGTATGAAATTCCAATTGGTAAAGCAAAAGTTGTAAAACAAGGTACTGATATGACCGTTGTTGCATGGGGTTCAATCGTACGTGAAGTTGAAAAGGCTGTTAAGTTAGTTGAAGCAGAAGGTATTTCTGTTGAAATTATTGACTTAAGAACTATTTCACCAATTGATGAAGAAACTATTTTAAACTCTGTTAAGAAAACAGGTAAATTCATGGTTGTTACAGAAGCTGTTAAATCTTATGGTCCAGCTGCAGAACTTATTACAATGGTTAATGAAAAAGCATTCTTCCATTTAGAAGCTGCTCCAGTACGTTTTACAGGATTTGATATTACAGTACCTTTAGCTAGAGGAGAACATTATCACTTCCCACAACCTGAAAAGATTGCTGCTTACATTAGAAAATTAGCTAAAGCAAGACCATAAGGAGGTACGACATATGTATGAATTTAAATTTGCCGACATCGGCGAAGGTATCCATGAAGGTACCGTCTTACAATGGAATTTTAAAGTTGGAGATAAAGTAAAAGAAGGCGAAACATTAGTTATTGTTGAAACAGACAAAGTAAACGCTGAATTACCATCTCCAGTTGATGGAACAATTGTTTCATTAGGTGCTAAAGAAGGTGAAGAAATTCACGTTGGTCAAATCATCGTTACAATCGATGACGGCACAGGTACACCTGCTGCTGCTCCAGCTCCTGCTCAAGTATCAGCTCCAACTCCAGCACCAGCTGCAGCACCTCAAGTAGCTGCACCAGCTGCAAGTGGCGATATCTATGATTTCAAATTTGCTGACATTGGAGAAGGTATCCATGAAGGAACAATTCTACAATGGAACTTCAAAGTTGGCGACAAAGTAAAAGAAGGCGAAACATTAGTTGTTGTTGAAACAGATAAAGTGAACGCTGAATTACCATCTCCAGTAGATGGAACTATCCTAAAATTAGGTAAAGCTGAAGGTGAAGTGATTCACGTAGGCGAAACTGTTGTATTAATTGGACAAAATGGTGCTACATTAGAACAAGCTCAAGCTCCAAAAGCTGAAGCTCCAGTATCTGAACCTAAAAAAGGTGCAGGTGTTGTTGGTGAAATCGAAGTATCTGATGATATCATCGGTGGTTCAGAAGAAGTTCATGTTGTTGCAACTACTGGTAAAGTATTAGCGTCTCCAGTTGCTCGTAAATTAGCAAGTGATTTAGGTGTTGATATTGCAACTATTAAAGGTAGTGGCGAACAAGGTAGAGTTATGAAAGATGATGTTCAAAACTCTAAAGCTCCAGCTAAGGCTCAAGCACCAGTTCAACAAACACAGGCTCCAGCACAAGCAGCTGCTTCAGTTGCTCCAAGTTTTGCTGCTGCAGGTAAACCACAAGGTGATGTTGAAGTTGTTAAGATCACACGTTTACGTAAAGCAGTATCTAATGCAATGACACGTTCTAAATCTATTATTCCTGAAACAGTATTAATGGATGAAATCAACGTAGATGCATTAGTAAACTTTAGAAATGAAGCTAAAGGTTTAGCTGAATCTAAAGGTATTAAATTAACTTACATGGCATTTATTGCTAAAGCAGTATTAATTGCATTAAAAGAATTCCCAATGTTCAATGCATCATTTAACCATGATACAGATGAAGTGTATATCAAAAAATTCATTAACCTAGGTATGGCTGTTGATACACCAGATGGTTTAATTGTTCCAAATATCAAGAATGCAGACAGACTAAGTGTATTTGAACTTGCTTCACAAGTGCGTTCACTTGCTGATGATACAATTGCAAGAAAGATTTCTATGGATCAACAAACTGGTGGTACATTTACAATCACTAACTTTGGTTCAGCAGGTATTGCATTTGGAACACCTGTAATTAACTACCCAGAATTGGCAATCTTAGGTATTGGTAAGATTGATAGAAAACCTTGGGTTGTAGGTAATGAAATTAAAATTGCTCATACATTACCATTATCATTAGCTGTTGACCACAGAATCATTGATGGTGCAGATGGTGGTAGATTCTTAATGAGAGTAAAAGAGTTATTAACTAACCCTACATTATTGTTATTAAGCTAAGAAAGGAACTCCAAAATGTCAAAAGAATATGAAATCATAATTGTTGGTGGAGGTCCCGGCGGTTACGTAGCTGCGATTAAAGCTGCACAATATGGTGCAAAAGTCGCTCTAGTAGAAAAAGAAGTTGTTGGTGGTATTTGTTTAAACCACGGTTGTATTCCAACTAAAACATTCTTAAAATCTGCTAAAGTATTTAACACTGTTAAAAAATCAATGGACTTTGGTGTATCAACATCAGGTGAAGTTGGCTTTGACTGGTCAAAAATTGTATCTAGAAAAGATGGCGTTGTTAAGCAATTAACTAATGGTGTCGCATTCTTATTAAAGAAAAATGGTGTAGACGTTTATAACGGGTTTGGTGACATTAAATCAGCAAATGAAGTTGTCGTAAACGGCGAATCACTAAAAACTAAAAATGTTATTATCGCAACCGGTTCATCTGCTGTAGTACCACCAATTCCTGGTGTTAAAGAAGCATATGAAAAAGGTATCGTTGTAACAAGCCGTGAATTATTAAATGTTAAAAACTATCCAAAATCTATCGTTATCGTAGGTGGTGGTGTTATTGGTGTTGAGTTTGCAACAGTATTTAATTCATTCGGTTCTAAAGTAACTATCATTGAAATGATGGATGGTATCTTACCAACTATGGATGATGATATCCGTGTGGCTTATGCTAAAACATTAAAACGTGACGGTATCGAAATTCTAACTAAAGCAGAAGTTAAAAAGGTTGATGACCATAAAGTAACTTATAGCTTAGATGGTAAAGAAACTACAATTGAAGGTGACTTAATTTTAATGTCAGTTGGTACACGTGCAAATTCTAAAGGCCTAGAGCATTTAGGATTAGAAATGGACCGCGCAAACATTAAAACAAATGAATACCTACAAACCAATGTTCCTGGTGTTTACGCTATTGGAGACGTTAACGGTAAATTCATGTTAGCACACGTTGCAGAACATGAAGGTATCACAGCTGTTCAACATATCCTAAAAATAGGTCACGCTAAGATGAACTATGATCAAATCCCTTCAGCAATTTATGGTTTCCCAGAAATTGCAGCGATTGGCTTAACTGAAAGAGAAGCTAAAGCAAGAGGATTAGATTATAAAGTATCTAAAGTACCTATTGCTGCAATTGGTAAAGCTGTAGCAGATGGTGAAAAAGAAGGTTTTGTTAAATTAATCGTGGATAAGAAATACTTAGAAGTTCTTGGTGCACATATTTATGCATACAATGCTACAGAATTAATTTCTGAGTATGCTGTTGCTATGACATCTGAGGCTACTGCACATGAAATTGCTCATGCAGTTCACCCACACCCAACACTTTCTGAATTAACTAAAGAAGCTGCACACGGTGCAATTGATAAAGCAATCCATATTTAATACTTAGTAAATAACTAAATATATTTTATAAAATAAAATACTACTTAAAGGAAGAACTATGAAATTATTTAAAAAAATCATGACGCATATTGTTGGTTTCTCAATTATGACGTTTGCTGTATCACTTATTGTAAAAACCGAACAAGGTGCATTCCCTTATGATGCAATTAGCTACTATATATCTGAATTAATTCCAAACGATTTCTTTACAATTGGTATGTCATCTATTTTATTTGGTCTTGTATGGGTTTTATTAAACTTTGCAATCATTAAAAAGCCTTATGTATTTTGGTCATTAATTATCGTATTTGGATTTGGATCATTAATGGATTTATGGTTTAAATATGTATTAGTACACTATAGTGCAGCTGGCCATGATATGTGGTTTAATGCAGCAATGGCGTTTGTTGGCCTAATCTTATCAGGATTTAGTTTATCTATTATTATTACAAATAAAACTATGCCACTTGCACCATCAGAAGTATTTTTGGTCCACTTAAAGAATTACATTAAGAAGACCTGGGTTGCTAAAGTTGCAATTGAAGCAGTGATGATTTCAATTGCTATTACATTAGCATTTATAGCAAACAACTTTATACAAATTGGTTGGTTTACATTAGTATCTGCATTCTTATTAGGACCAATTATTGGCCAATTTGAAAAAGTTGTAGTGCCTGTATTAGGCGATTTATCATAATAACTTATTCAAAAAGCATCTGATATACTTCAGGTGCTTTTTTCTTTAAGAAACTTAAGTCGGTTGGGAAAAGTCTTTCCCCAACTAAACTAGATGATAAAGAAAGTGCAACCGTACCTTCATGCATAATAAAACAGTCCTCAACATGACCAAAACTCACAGTCAATTTAATACTGTAGTCCCCCAAAGACTTAATAATTGTGGATTTTGGAGATTGTCCATAATTCCAGTTAAATGATAAGTAACGTTCTTCTTTAAGCATTTCAATTTTCTTAATATCTTTGGTAGATAATTCTAATACTTCACTTTCACCACTTATTTCTTTGAGTAAATAAGCCTTAAATTCTTCAATAGAAAGGGAAGTATATTCTTTTAAGTTTGTCACTAAAGAACGATTGGACTTCACACCGATACTATCGATTGCATCATGTTTAGGTTTAATCACGCTATTTAGTGTATCTAAATTAGAGTCGAAAAGTAGTGTGCCGTGATGCAGTAGTTTATCTTTAAAGACGAACTGAGAATTACCACTAACCTTTAAACCATTCACTTTTAAGTCTGACTTTTCGATAAATTCAACTGGTATACCTAACTTTTTTAAAGCTTCCCTGATCTTTTCTGTCATCAACTTATAATTATTGATTGTGCCTTTAGCGCTTGTCATAAAACTAAAATTAATATTACCTAGATCATGATAGACTGTACCACCACCTGAGTTTCTACGTATCAGGGGTATATGATGTTTAACAATATAATCTAAATAGACTTCTTCAAATACATTTTGATTTCTTCCAATTATGATAGAAGGGGCATTTTGCCACAACAAAAAGATGTCTTCATCTTTATGGATATGTTTAAATATATATTCTTCCCAAGCTAAATTAAAGTAAGGATCTTGACTGATTGCATGTATAGTTTTCATTTTATTACCTCGTTTAATTAATCTTATCATAATAATATTATATAATGGAACTATAAGGTACTCAGGGGAAAAGATTATGAACATATTGCTGATATACAACGTATCTTCAGGTAATGGAAAATTTATGCAAAGTTTTGGTAAAGTCAAAACCTTTTTTAAACTAAACAATTTTAAATATGATATATATGATATTAGGGTAACGGATAAAGTAGCACATGACATTGAAAAATTGGCGCCAAATTATGATGTAATTACCATTGCTGGAGGTGATGGTACAATTCATTCAGTTATCAATGGTCTTATGAGTATTAGTAAAGATAAAAGACCTAGACTATTAATTTTACCATTTGGTACAACAAATGATTATGCTAATATGCTAGGATTAGGTAAAGATTTAGAATTTAATCTAACACTTCTAAAAACCAGTCACTACAGATATAGCGATGTATATAGTCTCAACAATGAGTTTTTTGTTTATGCGGCAGCTGTTGGTAAATTTTCTAATGTAAGTTACACTATTAATAGAAGTACCTTGAAAAAAATGGGTTCTTTTGGTTATTTAATGAATGCAAAAAGAGATCTTTTCAATAAGTATCACATGAATCTATGTTTAGAGACTAAAAACCTAAAAATACATAGAAAAGCATTTCTTATATTGATCGCCTCAGGTTCTAGAGTAGGTGGATTTAATATAAGTAAGTTTACAAAAGATACTAAGTTTAACGATGGTAAAGTCAACATACGTATCTTTACAAGAAACCATATATTTTCATGGATGAAAATTATTTGGTTTTATTTGTTTAAAGGAAGATACTTCCACAACGATATACATATCACAACTGATTATGCAAAGATTACATTACCAGATAAATATATTTGGAATGTAGATGGTGAAGCTGGTCCGACTGGTGAAATTATAGTTAAGACATTAAAAGAAGAAATAGAAGTTTATGTACACCCAAAGAAAATAAATAAATTGTTTTAGAAAAGGGAAAAGGAATACATGGAAAAAATATTAGAAGTCAATAATCTACACAAGAAATATGGTGAGCTAACTGCCGTCAACAATATTTCTTTTTATGTAAGAAAAGGTGAACTTTATGCCTTTTTAGGTCAAAACGGTGCAGGTAAGTCTACAACCATCAGAATGATTATCACACTACTTGAAAAAGATGGTGGGAAAGTCCTTTTAAATGGTAAGACGGATGAAAACTACATTAGAAATCATATTGGTGTCGTCTTTCAAGATAACGTATTAGATGGAGCTCTTACAGTTAAGGAAAATTTACTTAATAGAGGCGCTTTATATTTAAGTTCAAAAAAGGAAGTTTTAGCTAGATATGAAATTTTAGCGGAAAAACTTAATTTAATTGAAATTGAAAACCAAAGATTTAAAACCTTATCTGGTGGGCAAAAAAGAAGAGTAGAAATTGCCAGAGCATTATTTTCTAATCCGGAACTACTTATATTAGATGAACCAACAACAGGGCTTGACCCTGAAACACGCCAAGTGATTTGGCGTGTAATTAATGATTTAAGAAAACATGATGGTATCACAGTATTTTTAACAACACACTACATGGAAGAAGCTGCCAATGCAGATCATATTGTAGTTATCCATAAGGGGAATATTGTTGTACATGGTTCACCATCGGAGTTAAAGGATAAGTATTCTAAGGACTACTTTAGGGTTGTACCTAAAGATAAAGTGTTACTGATTAACTATTTAGATAAACAAAAAAGAGTATATGAGCTCATTGCTGATCAATATTATATTGAAATTAAAGATACTCAAGATACACTGGACTTAATTACAGATATTAAAGAAAACATTAAAACATTTGAAGTTGTAAAGGGTACATTAGATGATGTGTTTGTCAATGTAGTAGGTGAACAAAATGTATAGTACAATATCGTTAGTAAATCGTAATATCAAAGCCTATTTAAGAGATAAAACAGCAGTCTTTTTCTCATTCCTATCAGTTATAATCTTACTTGGATTATATATTCTATTTTTAGGTAATAACTTAAGACCGGGTGGATTAGAAGGTATCTTAACAGATAACCAAATTACCTTCTTAGTGTACTCACAATTAATCCCTGGATTAATTGTAATTAATAGCGTATCTATTCCATTAGGTAATTTGGGTAACATCATTAATGACTTTGAGTATCGTCAAATTGATAGTTTTCTAGTCACACCAGTAAAACGTTATAAAGTCATACTAGCTTACTATCTATCTTCATTTGTTATTACAGTTATTATCTCAATACTACTAACAGTTGCAGCCTTTTTAATTATGGGTATTTCAACCGGTGAACATTTAGCATTCATGATTTATATTCAAAGTATCTTACTTGTTGTATTGTTTTCATTTATCTCTACTGCAATCATGATATTTATTACATCATTAATTAAATCAGTGAATGCATTTGGTGCAGTATCTGGTGTGTTTGGTACATTCATCGGGTTTACATCAGGTATTTATATGCCACTATTTGTGTTACCGGAGTTTATGACAAAGGTTGCTAGCCTTGTACCATTTACACATATGAATATTTTATTAAAGCGTGTCGTGATGACACAAGCATTTGATTTGTTTGATCCAAACAAGTTTGAATCACTGGAACAATATAATGAAGTGATGGGTGAACTTAAGGTTGCTTATGGATTTAATGAGTTGGGTATCTTGGGTATCGATGTACCTATGTTTGTTATTATGATAGGGTGCATCCTCTTAAGTATGGGACTACTTGTATTATCCTCAACAATTATGAGTAAACGTATTAAAAAATAACTTTACAAAATCTTTACAATCTCCTTACATCCTTTGGTTTTTCTACCGATTTTAAAAGTCTATAATTAGGGTAGAAAATTTAAATCTAAGGAGATAACATGAAAAAAACTTTTTCAATCTTATCGGTTATAGTTTTATCAGTATTACTTGTAGCATGTGGACCATCAAACGATGGATTTAATGAAGATGCTAATATCGTAGTTTATACAAGAGATACAACTTCTGGAACACGTGCCGGATTTATGGAAGGTATTGGGTTTAAAGAAGCATCTGCAAATGACTCAGTATTAGTGCGAGGGTTTGTTACACAAGATAACACTCAAATATTTTCATCCATGCAAACAGATGAATATGGTATTGGTTATATTTCATTATCTACACTAAATAACCAAGTTAAAGGCTTAAATTTTGAAGGTGTAAAACCAACGGTTGCGAATGTATTAAATGATACATATGGATTAAAAAGACCATTTATGTATATGACAAGAGCAAGCGGTGATTATGCATCAGAAACTGTTGAACAGTTAGTAGAAGCTTTTGTTGCTTTCCTAGGTACAACGGATGCATCAGATATTATTAATAACAGTGGTGCGATAGCACTACCTGCAACACAAACATGGGATGATATTAAAGCAAATCACCCAGTTACAAATCAAGATAACTCAGGCGTTACTGTAAGATTTGGTGGATCAGATTCTATCCAAAAAGTAGCAGAAGCACTTACAAACGCATTTAAACCTAAAGCTGGTAACTTTATTGCTGAGCATGATCATACAGGTTCTGGAGATGCATTCAAAAGAACTTGGGATCCAGCAGTAAAAGATACATCAGTAGGTAAAGATGTTGGGTTCTCATCTAGACCATTCACAGCAAGTGAAATTGCAGGTTCAGATGTTGAACATACTGGACAATTAGCGTGGGACGCAATTGTTGCAATTGTACATAAAAACAATCCAGTGTCTAACATTACTGCTGAACAACTAAAAGGTATTTACAATGGCACTTATAAAACTTGGGGTGCAATCTTAACAGCCCAAGCATAAGTTATGTGTTTAAGTAAGGATGGGTTATATGACGGATATATCAAATAATATAAAACACCATAATAAATTAATAGATAAAATGGTTAGAGGCGTATTGTATGTATTTACAATCGCCTCAGCCTCATTTATTTTTATCATCGTAGGGGTCATTATCGTTAAGGGGATAACCCCTTTTGTCACGTATAATCAAGGCTTAGGACGTGTAGATTTCTTCAGATTTATTACCGGTGATACATGGCTTACAGGTACTGCTTTCCAGTCCAACTTGTATAGTATCGGATTTATTATTGTGTCAACAATTTTTATTGCATTACTTTCTTTATTAATATCTTTACCAATTGGTGTAATGACTGCCCTTTTTATTGCAAGAGTCGCACCAAAAAAACTATCTGAAACATTTAGAACAATCATTGAAATTTTAGCATCGATACCATCGATCATTTTTGGTTTATTTGGTGCTACAATTATTAAACCTTTTGTATACAATTTATCTGCAGCATTTGGTTACCAATCCAAAGGTGGTAACTCCATGCTAGCAACTGTTTTAGTTTTAGCAATTATGACGATTCCAACAATTGCATCTATTTCTGAGGTAGCGATTCGTAGTGTCAATCAAAAGATTGTTAATGCATCCCTTGCACTTGGTGCAACCAAATCTCAAACCAATTTTAAAGTGGTTTTAACTGCAGCAAAATCCGGTATATTTGCATCAGCTATTTTAGGTATTGGTCGAGCACTAGGTGAAGCTACTGCAGTATCTTTAGTTGCTGGTGGTAGAAAAAGTGGATTTTCATTTGACATTTTAGATACAACATCGACATTAACCTCCATCATGTTAGAAGGTATGAAGGAAACAACAGGTATTGATTATGATATTCGTTTTTCTGTGGGTATTATCTTAATGGTTGTTATTCTATTAACAAATGCAATCCTAAACTTTATAAAGAAAAAGGTAGGTAACATCGATGTTAAATAAACCTAAATTTCGATATAAAGATGTCATTAGAAATCTATTAACTTACGGCGGAGCTTTTGTAAGTTTTGCTGTATTAATGCTGATTGTAGTTAATGTCTTTATTCAAGGGATTCCTTTACTTAATATGGATCTAATTTTAAATAACTATGAATCTGTAACTTATGTTACTAAGTTAAAAGAAGATTACAGTGTGGGGAACTACACCATTGATTTTGAATTAGATGAAGATGTGTATTATTCTACAAAATGGGGTATTGCATTAAGAGATGATATGGACCTATTAGGTAAAAATATAATCTTTATTGATTATGTACATGAAGATTCACCACTACTTCATATGGTGAATAAAGGTATTGGTCAAAGTGAGATTGAGCTTAAAGATAAATATGCTGTTGTAAGAATTGCATTTACGAATCAACCTTCTGCACTCTCTATTCAAGGTGCAGAAAATATGATTAGCATGCTGGATATGGTAGAAAGTATTAGAGAGTTTGAATTTCAAACTCCAGGTGGTGGTATTAGAGGATCTATTATTACAACTTTAGTACTTATCGGATTAACCTTAGTATTTGCACTACCTATTGGTATTGGAGCATCTATTTTCTTAAATGAGTATGCAGGTAATAATTGGTTTAATAAACGACTTAGAACATTTATTGAAACACTTACTGGTGTACCATCTATTATCTACGGTCTTATGGGATTGGCACTCTTTGTACCTATTACGATATCACTAACAAGTGCAACTGGTGGTAACCTAATATCTGGTGCATTAACGTTAGCGGTTATTGTCTTACCAGTAATTATAAGAACGACAGAAGAATCACTTAAAGTGGTACCTATGGATTATAGATTTGCTTCCCTTGCACTTGGTGCAAATGAGACACAAACAACCTTCAAGGTTGTCCTACCAAGCGCATTTTCAGGTATATTAACAGCAACATTACTCGCGATTGGTAGAATTATTGGTGAATCAGCAGCACTTGTGTTTGCAATTGGTGCAACCATTAAAGATGATGTATCACTTACAAGTAGTTCAACATCACTTGCAGTACATATCTTAACGATGATGTCAGATGAACCTGCAAACGTTGCACTATCTAATACGGTTGCCCTCATTATATTAATGATGGTACTTATGTTAAATCTACTAGTGAAGTTTTTATCTAAACGATTTATGAGAAGAAACGGAAGGACAGTTTGATGAAAAATGAAATTAAAACATTTGAAGTTGAAAACCTAAATTTATCCTATGGTGAAAAACAGGCTTTAAAGAATATCAATATTGAAATTGGTTCTAAAGAAATAGTTGCTTTAATCGGTCCATCTGGTTGTGGTAAATCGACTTTCTTAAGAACATTAAATCGTATGAACGATTTAATTGAAAATGTAAAAATCGAAGGTGAAGTTAAATATCATAATCAAAATATCTATGATAAGAATATTGATATTTATGGATTAAGAAAAAATGTAGGTATGGTCTTCCAATCACCAAATCCATTTCCTATGAGTATCTATGATAACATCGCTTATGGTCCTAGATGTCAAGGTGTTAAAAAACGTGACATATTAGATAAGATAGTTGAAAACTCTCTTAAAGAAGCTGCGTTATACGATGAAGTCTCTGACCGTCTTCATGATTCAGCACTTGCCTTATCCGGTGGTCAACAACAAAGACTATGTATCGCTAGAGCCTTAGCGATGAAACCTGAAGTTATTTTAATGGACGAACCAACATCAGCACTCGATCCTATAGCCACAGTTAAAATAGAAGAATTGATTTTAGAACTCAAAAAAGAGTATACTATAGTTATAGTCACACATAACATGCAACAAGCAGCTAGAATATCTGATAAAACTGCATTCTTTTATATGGGTGAACTCATTGAGTTTGATGAAACAAACAAAATATTTACAAATCCAAAACACTCACAAACAGAAGATTATATTACCGGTAAATTCGGTTAATCTAAGAAAGGAATATCTATGTCAGCATTAAGAGCATCTTTATTAAAAGCAATCGAAGAGTTAAAGGGTGAAGTCGTAACGATGGCAGACCTTGTATTAAATAATATTAATGAGTCCTTTTTAGCTTTTAAAACAAATAATTTGACAAAAGCTGAAAGTTTAATGAAAGCAGATGATCAAGTTGATCAACTTGAAGAAGATATTTCAAAAGCTGCTTTAAGAGTCATTTGGAAGGAACAACCTTACGCTCAAGACCTAAGAGTTGTTACTGGTATATTAAAGTTAGTTACAGACCTTGAGCGTATTGGGGATCATGCAACTGATATTGCAGAACAAACGATACACATCGGAGACTTAAAAAACCAAAGGCTTTTACCTAAGACAACGATTATGAGTGAAGCTGCTTATCAAATGGTGTTAAATGCGATTAATGCCTTTGTCAAACAAGATATACAGTTAGCAAGACAAGTCATTGAAGATGATGATATTGTGGATGCTCAGTTCAATGATGTTATGGCATCTGTTACAGAACAAATTAAAAATGACTCTATTGATTCACAATATGCAGTATCTGTGATTATGGTTGCTAAATATATGGAACGTGTTGCTGATCACGCTGTAAATCTTGCAGAGTGGACCATATTTATGATTACAGGGGAACACAAGAAAACGCCATTGTTTTAAGAAAGGGCTTGTAAGCTTATGTTAATTTATTTTTTAGAAGATGATGTACAAATATCGTATATCATTCAAAAAACAATTATAAATGCAGGGTATGAACAACAAGGCTTTATGAAAGGTAAAGACTTTTTAGAAGCCGTTAGAAAAAAAGCACCAGACTTAGTACTGTTAGATGTACTTCTACCAGATATGTCTGGTTTAGAAGTACTAGCAAAACTAAGAGAGTTTTATAAAGAACTACCCGTTATTATGTTATCTGCACTAGATACTGAAATGGATAAAGTCAAAGCACTTGATTTAGGTGCTGATGACTATATGTCAAAACCGTTTGGTATTTTAGAGTTAACCGCTAGAATGAATGCCCACTTAAGAAAATCAGGTGCGCGTAGTGTCATTACTAAAGGTAATGTCACCATTGATAAAGAAAAATATAAATGTTTTGTAGGTAACAATGAGATTGCTCTTACAACCAAAGAGTTTGACGTACTTTACCTCATCCTGAAAAATGACGGTAAAGTTGTAACAAAAGAAACACTCTTTAATGAAATTTGGCAAATGGATGTTTCAATAGAAACAAGAACCTTAGATATGCATATTAAATCATTAAGAGATAAATTAAAAGGTGCAGATATAGAAATTAAAACGATACGTGGTGTCGGTTATAGTCTATAAAAAGGATAAGTACTATGGATTTAAATAAGAAAATATTTATACGATTAGGTATCTATGTAGGTATTTTATTAACCTTGTTTTTTATTGTAAATCAAATACTTCATCCGGAAATGTCTAACATATTTATATATTTAATATTTCTAGCAACCGGAGAAATATTAGTCATTGCTTTATATTTTGAATATAAAGCTTATTTTTCTAGATATGATATTAATAAACAAGCAGTGGATAGAGACTTTTTGGTTAAAGAACTAGATAGATTAAACCACGAATTAAAAGCTAAAGAAGATCAAATGCTATTTATGTCTAGTTTTGCTGGTCAAGGAATTATTTTAATTAACCACTTAAAAGAGATCATTTATGCCAATGACACTGCAGTAAACCTACTACATATAGTAGAGACTAAGGATAAGTTATTTATGAACCGTATTCGTCATACGGTCATTAAAGAACAAATCCTAAAAACATTTGAATCCAAAGCTCATGAGAAACAAAACTATAAAATAGGACACAAAAACTTAAATGTGAATACGATCTCAACTGAACAAAGTAAAGAAAACTTTGTCTTAGTCATTATTGAAGACTTAACTGATCAAGTTCAACTTCAAAATGTTAAAAAAGATTTCTTTAGTTATGCAGGACATGAACTTAAAACACCGATTACGGTGTTACGTGGTTATGCTGAATTAATTCAGCATGAAATCATTACAGGTAGTGAAGCTAAAGAAGTTTCAACTAAAATGGTGGAGTTAGCTGACTACATGAAGGGCTTTGTTGATGATATGCTTATGTTAAGCCGTTTAGAAACGTTTGTTGATGGACCCATTGAAACCATTGATTTAAAGAAGATGTTGTTAGATACACTTGATTACTATCATAGATCCATTCAAGAAAAATCGATTAAAGTAGAACTTAATGTCGACGACATCTCATTTGAAGGCGATAAAATAGATATTACAAAATTATTTAAAAACATGATAGAAAACGCCATTAAATATAATAAGGAACAGGGTACGATTAAAATCGATTTAAAAAGAAATCTAAATCAAATAGTCTTTGTTATTGAAGACACTGGATTAGGTATTCCTTTTAAGGATCAAGACAGAGTATTTGAAAGATTTTACCGTGTGAACGAAGTGAGAAAAGAACCTGGTACTGGACTAGGACTTGCAATAGTAAAACACATCGTTAATAAATATCATGGACACATTAGTGTTGAATCGGTTGAAAATGAATTTACAAAATTTACAATTGTAATATAATATAGATAGATTCATTTATACAAGGGGGTATATAAAAATGAATAGAAGTGCAATCAAAACGGAGGCTAAAGAAGCATTAGTTGGAAAAAGATTAATGTTTTTAGTAGCCATTATTGTAGTAGGTGTATTAAGCGGGATACCAGGTATTGGGTTCATTGTAGGACCTATCTTAACTGCTGGATTATTTGTTATTGGTAAGGAAGTACTTGCTAAAAAAGAAGTAAGACTAGATCCTTTATTTACATATTTTAAAGATATTGAACATGGACTTAAAATATTTGTTGTTGTATTAATAGTAAGTCTTGCAGTTGCTATAGGCATGCTCTTATTTATCATTCCAGGTATTTATGTAGCACTTAAATATGGGCAAGCTATCTTTATTATGAGTGAACATAAGGATATGGATATATTTGATGCAATTAAAGAAAGTGGGAAACTAACAGAAGGTTATAAGATGGATTTATTCATTTTTGCACTTTCATTTATCGGTCACATCCTATTAGGTATGATTACATTTGGTATTTATTTAGTTTATGCAATGCCTTATATCATGTTATCTATGCATAACTACTATATACACCTAAAAGCAATAAAAGCGGATAGTACAACCATCATAGATGCTTAATTAATATTATAGAATTACCTTAAAACCTTCATAAAATGAAGGTTTTTTTAATACATTAATGTTATAATTAAAACTAATAAGTATAAGGGGAAATTATATGAAAATTGAAGAGATAGCAGTAAAACTTACTGCAAAGTTTGAGCGCGGCGCATACCGTGGTGAAGTTAATGGATATGAGTTTCAAATATGTTCTATAAATGCAGGATTTGGTATAAAGCAATATTATATGGCATTTATATTAGATAGATCACTAGAAGCATCAGAAATGAAGGCGATTAGACAAGAAGTAGGTGCCACAGGGTTATTTTTTACTAGTGCGGTTCATCTAAATAATACTGTTTTAATATTTGTAAGAAATCCACTAAAAGGTAAAGAACGAGCAAGAAAACTAACAAGTTACTTCAAAGATAGAAGTTTTAAAATTGTTTCAAAAGATATCTATGGATCTAATGAAGAGATAACAAATCATAAAACTATTTCAATTAAAATTCAGACAGGTCTGAAGTTTAATTTGGTGGTTCCAATTAATGAGGCTATATATAAAGAAAAACATCAACAAGAGATTGCAAAAATCATTAATGAAGAAAAAGGTAATAATAATAAAGTTGGTGGTATTATCTTCGCAGTTATTGGAGCAATCTTAGGATCGATACCTTCATTAATTGCATACGAACTAGGGTTTATGAGTTGGTGGCTATATATCATTGTGCCATTTGCATCATTTTATTCATATAAAAATGCAAAGGGTCCACTGCACAGGCTTGTACCACTCATCATTGGTGTGATTACAGTTGTTGTAAGTTTGAGTATGTTTTTATACACATGGGCAAACTTAGCATTTCATAATGATATGACATTAGGTATCTTATTAAGTGATAAAGAAATATTACCACTCTTTTTATCAGATTTAGTATTCTTACTAATTGGTAACTTTGTTGGAATTTTATTTAGTGCAAAAATTATATATAATAAAACAACTGCAAGTAAGTTGAAGGATCTAGAAGAAAATCAATAAACAATTAATTACATGAGGTGATGTCAGAATGAATTTAGAAGCAAAAATCTATAACTTCTTAAAAGAAGTAGAAGATAACAAAAGTTTAAGTATGATTAGTTTTACAGTTGCAAACAAAGATGAAGTATTGTTTGATTACAAGAAAGAACCGTATCTTAAGGATGGTTTACAGTTAGTCTTTTCTATTACAAAATCATTCACATCCTTAGCAATAGGTATGTTATATGATAAAGGATTAATCAACTTAGATGAAAAAATAATTGGTTACTTTAAAGATGAACTACCAGTGAATTATGATCCTTTAATTAGTGAGATAACCATTAGACATATCCTTACCATGACAAGCGGCATAGTTAAAGAAAATAATATCCAGATGCTTAAAACAAGTGATTATAGAACTTATTTTTTAAGCCAGGAAGTGGCTTATAAACCAGGTACACATTATCAATATCACTCAGCAACGTCACATATGTTAAGTGCACTGTTTACTAAGATCACAGGTGCTACTGTAGAGGATTACTTAAAAGATCATCTATTTGAACCACTAAATATTACAAATTACCACTGGTCAAAAGCCCCGGAAGGTATTAATTTTGGTGGGTATGGTTTAAGTTTGAATAATGATGCATTAGTTAAGCTTGGCCAACTCTTACTAAATCACGGAAATTATAAAGGAAAACAACTTATTTCAAAAGCCTATCTTGATATGGCAACCTCACCTCAGGCTATAAAACAAGACTATGTGGGTAACCCGAATGCTAAAGCAATCGGTTACCAATATGGTTTTCAATTCCATGTATCACCTAACTTAAGTTATAGAGCAGATGGAGCATTTGGTCAAATCGTCGTAATCTTTAATGATTTAGCCTTTATTTCAACTGCGCAGTTTACAGATTATGAGTTCTTATATGCTACTATATATAAACATTTTACAAGTGAGTCGATACCTACAATTGAAAAGGGTAAGTTAGAAGGGTTTGTTTCAAGCTTAACTTTTAAAGAAGCACCTAAAGAAAATCACTTTAATTTACATAAAATATTTCATCTAAAAGAAAACATATTAAATATTGATACGTTAGAGTTTAGTCATGACTATCTTTTACTACATTTTAATAATGGCCTAACAGATAAACTTGAGTATAATTTTGATCAAAGTTCTTATGGCATGAGTCACTATGCCAAAGATTTAAAAGTAGTTAATCAAAAACATTGGGTCATACCAAATTATGAAGATAACGAATTAACTCTAAAAATCTTATACATTGAAACGCCATTTTTCGCAGAGTATAAGTTTAAATTTGAAGATGAAGCACTTACGTTTTCATTCGTACCAAGTGCTAACTTCTTGTTTAATGGCTTTACAGTAACAAGTAAATAGTATTTTAAAATAACTGTAAAAAGTTGATGTATTTACATTCATTTTATTACATTATTTGAAGCACAAAAACACCTTCGATGCAAGGTGTTTTTTTATGAAAATGACCGTAAGCATTTACATAATTGTTAGAGTTGCAAATGACTTTACCTTTGTATAAAATGTATATACTCAAACATCCGGGTATATGAAATCGATTAAGTTTTAAGTTTTATTTTCTTAATGGATAGCTATGCCCGAGTGTTGATTAGTAACTCTAAACAATATGTGAAAAGGGGTATAAAACCATGCTAGAGAAGATAAAAAAAAGAGATGGAAGAATCGTAAGATTTAATCCAGAAAAGATTAACGATGCCGTTACTAAGGCATTTATAGCACTAGGAAAGGATCCAAAACTTGCAGATGAGGTCACAACAGGTGTACTAAATAAGGTAGATAGTAAGTTCAAAAAGCAAATTCCAACTGTTGAAGATATACAAGATGAAGTAGAACGTACTCTCATAGAATTAAACTATGCAGATGTTGCTAAATCTTATATTATTTACCGTGAAGATAGAAATAAAGTAAGAGATAGAAATACTCGTCTTATGCATACTTATCATGACATTGCATTTTCAAAATCAACAGATTCTGATTTGAAAAGAGAAAATGCAAACGTCAACGGAGACACCCCAATGGGTGCGATGTTAAAGTATGGTAGTGAAGGTGCAAAAGAGTTTAACAGAATGTTTGTTTTAAACCCTAGACACTCTAGAGCACATGATGAAGGTATTATTCATATCCATGACTTAGACTTCTTAACCTTAACACTTACTTGTTGTCAAATTGACCTAACTAAACTATTTACAAACGGATTCCAAACTGGGCATGGTAGTTTAAGAGAACCACAAGATATCAAAACATATGCAGCACTTGCGTGTATTGCGATTCAGTCAAATCAAAATGATCAACACGGTGGACAATCTGTACCTAAATTTGATTATGATATGGCAACCGGTGTTAAAAAGACTTATGTTAGACACTTTAGAAACAACCTAGCTAAAGCACTTGATATCTTCCAAATTGATTTAGATGCTAAAACCATTCTAAATGATATTTTAAGTAAGACAGGTATTGAACCAAGACTTCTAAATGATGAAATTAACCCGCATTTACTCGAAGTACTAGGTAATAATGATATCGCTCATAAAGTCGTTTTATTTACGACTAAAGAGGCTTTAAAAGAAACAACAAGAGATACTGAACAAGCAATGGAGAGTTTAGTACATAACTTAAACACCATGCACTCACGTGCAGGTGCTCAAGTACCATTCTCATCCATTAACTATGGAACAGATACATCTCATGAAGGTAGATTAGTCGTTTCATCTATCTTAGATGCAACTACTAGAGGACTAGGTAGTGGTGAAACACCAATATTTCCTATTCAAATATTTAAGTTAAAAGAAGGTGTTAACTTAAATCAAGGAGATCCTAACTACGACTTATTCCAAAAAGCAATGGCAACATCTGCTAAAAGATTATTCCCTAACTTCTCGTTCTTGGATGCACCTTTTAATAAAGCATTTTATAAAGAAGGTAATCCAGATACAGAAATAGCTTATATGGGATGTCGTACACGTGTCATGTCAAATATACATGATTCTAACAAAGAAATTGTAACTGGGCGTGGTAATTTAAGTTTTACATCGATTAACTTACCTAGACTAGCGCTAACTTCTAAATCAGAGGCACAGTTTTTTAATCAATTAGATGAAACTATTGATTTAGTCACTGAGCAACTCTTAGAACGTTTTGATATCCAAAAGAAACTTTATGTATATAACTTCCCATTCTTAATGGGACAAGGAGTATGGATAGATTCTGATAAATTAGGACGCAATGATACCATCGAAGAAGTGATTAAACATGGCTCGTTAGCTATTGGATTTATTGGACTTGCAGAAACTTTAAAAGCATTAACGGGTAAACACCACGGAGAAGATGCTAAATCACAAGCCTTAGGTTTAAAAATCATAGGACACATGAGAGATAGAATTGATGCCAAAGCGCGTCAATATAAATTAAACTTCTCTTTAATCGCAACTCCAGCTGAAGGATTATCCGGACGCTTTGTACAAATGGATAAGAAGCGCTTTGGTATCTTAGAAGGTATTACTGATCATGAGTTTTATACCAACTCATTCCATATACCCGTATATTATCCAACTGAGGCTTTCCATAAGATAGATATTGAAGCACCATATCATGCACTTACAAATGGTGGACATATATCTTATATTGAACTTGATGGAGATCCTGCTAAAAACATTCCAGCTTTTGAAGCCATTATTAAATATATGGCTAAAAAAGGTATTGGATATGGTTCGATTAACCACCCAGTAGATTTTGATCCCGTATGTAAATACGTTGGTATTATTAATGAAGAATGTCCGAAATGTGGACGAAAAGAAACACCAGATGCACCATTTGATAGAATCAGAAGAATTACAGGTTATTTAGTGGGTACATTAGACCGCTTTAATAACGCTAAGAAAAAGGAAGTAGAAGAACGTGTCAAACACTTCCACTCTTAAGTTACGCGTAAATGACTTCATTAGTGATTCTATTGTGGATGGATTTGGTTTAAGATTTGTTGTATTTACCCAAGGCTGCAATTTAAGATGTCCTGGTTGCCATAATCCATCAACACATGCACTTGATGAAGGTAAACTCATTGAGCTCACTGAGATTAGGAAAAAATGGAAGAGAAATCCACTACTACATGGCATAACCATTAGTGGTGGAGAGCCCTTCTTACAACCAGAGCCTGTATTAGAATTAATCAAAATGGCACATGAAGATGGTTTAGATGTCAATATCTATAGTGGTAACACCTATGAGACACTAAAGAAGAAGGATTGTCCATTCATTCATGAAATTCTAAAAGAGGCAGATATTTTAATTGATGGTCCGTTTATACAGCAACTCAAAAATTTAAATCTATTGTGGCGTGGTAGTTCAAATCAACGCATTATAGATTTAAAGAAAACAAATCTGACTCAGGAGCTTGTAATTATTCCTGATTCATAAGACAGGAGGATTGCTAATGACCATCATATTTGATAGTCTAACAGGGCAAACAAAAAGGTTTGCCACTAGTCTTGGCTTTGATGCCATTCATATAAAACTTTATGAAGGTGAGCCAAAAGATAATTTATTTTTGGTGACCAGAAGTATTAATTTTGGTCAAATTCCTGAAACTACAAAAAACTTTTTAGATTCTTATAAAGATCATGTAGTTGGGGTTGCCGTCTCAGGTAATAAAAACTGGGGTGAAAACTATGGGAAAGCTGGAGATAAGATCGAGGCTCAGTATAAAATTCCACTTATATTAAAATTTGAAGGTTCTGGATTTAAATCAGATAAAGAGACAGTTAAAAACTGGCTACTAAGACAACAAGAAGGAAAAAGGAGTAAGTGAATGGATCAAAAAAGAGATGTAATCCCTGAGTGGGTTGTATTAAATAATCAAATCACCGATGAAAATGGTGAGATTAAAGATATCAGTAAAGATAAGGCAGCTGCTAAAAGCTACTTTCTAAATGAGGTGAATAAACGTACCCAGTTTTTTCACTCATTAGAAGAAAAGTTAGAGTTCTTAGTCGAAAATGACTATTATGAAAAAGAGTTTTTAGCAAAATATACGATGGAACAAATTCAAACTATCTATGACATCGCATATGCAGCTAAATTTAGATTCCCTACCTATATGGGTGCATTTAAGTTCTATAATGACTATGCCTTAAAAGATCGTACGGGTAAAAACTATCTAGAACGTTATGAAGATAGATTAGCAGTGAATGCACTATATCACGCGAATGGTGATTTTGATAAAGCAAGAAACTTAATTAGATTATTAATTAGTCAAGACTTTACACCAGCAACACCAACACTACTTAATACTGGTAAATCTAAACGCGGTGAGTTTGTATCTTGTTTCTTACTTGAAGCAGGGGACTCTTTAAATGATATTTCAAGAATATCTGAGTTTAGTATGCAGTTATCTAAAGTCGGTGGTGGTGTAAGTATTAACCTGACAAACCTACGCGCTAAAGGTGAAGCTATTAAAGGTATTCCTAACGTTTCTAAAGGTGTTGTAGGGGTTGTAAAACTACTAGATAACAACTTTAGATACGCGGACCAAATGGGCCAAAGAACTGGTGCTGGTGCAGTGTACTTAAACGTATTTCATGCTGACATTGAAGATTTCTTAGCAACTAAGAAATTAAATGCAGATGATGATATTCGTGCTAAGACATTATCAATGGGTGTCGTTATTCCTGATAAATTTATGGAACTAGCAAGAGATAACAAAGATATGTGGTTATTCTACCCACATACCGTATTTGAACAATACGGTAAAGACTTTGCTGATATCTCTATTGATATGGATCACTGGTATGATATTTTAGCAGATAATCCATTGGTTAGAAAACGTAAAGTTAACCCTAGAAAAATATTAGATATGATTGCTCAACTACAAGGTGAGTCGGGTTACCCTTATATTATGTTTTCAGATAACGTTAACAAGGCAAATCCACTAGATATGCCTGTGAAGTTCTCAAACCTATGTACAGAAATCTTGCAACCAACGATTACTTCACACTATGGTGATTATGGTGCAAATAACGATGAAATAGGTATGGATATTTCGTGTAACCTAGCAAGTGGTCATATGGGTAACATGATGAAACACAATACCATTAAAGAAACTGTATTTGGTGCAATGGACGTGATGAACTCTGTTTCAAATCAAACAGATATCAAACACGTACCAGCTGTTGCTAAAGCTAACAGATTAAATAGATCTGTTGGATTTGGTATTATGGGTCATCACGGCTATATTGCTGAAAACTATATTATGTATGGTAGTGATGAGAATATTGATTTAATCGATGTATTCTTTAATATTGTAAACTATTATTCTTTAGTACACTCTATGGAAAAAGCTAAAGAAACTGGTGAAAAGTTCCACCGTTTTGAAAAGTCTAAATATGCAGATGGTTCTTACTTTGATGGACGTGGTCAAATACTACCTAAAACAGACAAAGTCAAGGAACTATTTAAAAACGTTTATATACCAACTGATGATGATTGGCTACAACTTAAAGAAGATGTCATGACACATGGTTTATATAACTCACACCGCTTAGCGGTTGCACCAAATGGTTCAATTGGGTATGTGATGAGTGCAACACCATCACTTACACCAATTAAACAATTAGTAGAAGAAAGAACTTATGGTAACTCAAAAACATACTACCCTATGCCAGCAGTAGAAAAGGCAGCATTTATGTATGAAACAGCATACCGTATGGATACATATCGTTTAATTGATGTGATTGCTACTGCACAAAAGCACGTAGACCAAGGTATTTCATTTGAACTATGTATTACATCTGATATTACAACAAGAGAACTACAAAAATATTACTTATATGCACACTACCAAGGTATCAAAACACTATACTACACACGTACTCAAAAATTAAAAATTGAAGAGTGTGAATCTTGTGCAGTCTAAGGGGGATAAGATGGATAAAAAAGCAACTAAACAATCAAAAATTAAACTAGACCCAATTAAACGCGTGAAGTACGAAGGTGCCAATTGGAATGAACCAGAAGATGATTATACACAACACTTCTACGAACAAAACCTTTCACAGTTTTGGCGTCCTGAAGACGTTTCCCTACAACCAGACTTAAACGTCTGGAGTGTACTACCGGAAAACATTCAAGATGCATATGCTAAAAACTTATTAGTACTAACATTTTTAGATACACACCAAGGTGATATTGGTATGCCTGTGGTATCAAGGTCTCTTGATGATCACTTCCACCAAAGAAAAGCTGTATTAAACTTTATGGGTGCAATGGAAAACGCGGTACACGCTAAGAGTTACTCTAATATCTTTATGACTTATATGTCTAACCAAAAGATTGATGAATTATTCCATTGGGGTGAAAAACATACAAATCTACAAAACATCATGAGTTTAATTGTTGGTTATTATAAAGAACTAGATCGTTATAACTACTTAAAGCAATTTGAATCAAATGACCCAGGATATAGTGAAACGGATTTTAACATCGCTCAGTTTAAAGCGATGGTAGCATCCGTTTACCTAGAAACATGGTTATTCTATTCAGGGTTTTATTATCCACTATTCTTTTATGGACAAGGTAAACTCATGCAAGCAGGAGAAATCATCAACCTTATTTTAAGAGATGAATCTATTCATGGTTTATATGTAGGACGCCTTGCTCAAGAAGTATTTGAAACATTTTCTAATGAGTTACAAGAACAACTTACCCAATGGGTACATGATTTCTTATTAGAACTTTATCATGAACAAAATGAGTTAGTTGAATCTATTTACGATGCTGTAGAACTATCTCATGATGTAAAAATATTTGTAAGATATAATGCTAATAAAGCACTGATGAACTTAGGTTTTGATCCATACTTTGAACCAGAGGATGTCAACCCTGTTGTCTTAAACGGTTTAAACACTGAAACAAAGACGATGGATAACTTCTCAATGAAGGGTAATGGTTATCAAAAGATGAAAAGTGAAATGTTAAAAGATTCAGACTTTGTATTTGATAGAGAAAAAATTATTACTTTTGGGGGGAAGAAATAATGAGTGTTTACTTATTAACAAAAAACGATTGTACACAATGTGCACAATTAAAGATGTTTCTAAAGTTTGGTTTAAACAACAAATATGAACCAGATATCACAATTGTGAACAAAGAAGACAACCAAGAAATGTTTGATAGACTGACAGCTGAGTATGGTATTCTTACATTACCAGCAATGATAGCAAATGGTGAGGCTCTAACGCGAACACAACCATCACCTGTACTGACATTCTTAGAAAAACACGTAGGTAAAAAATAATAAAAGTAAGTTTGGGAAATCCAAACTTACTTTTATATATAAGGTTAATTTCTTGCATAATTTTTGACATATACGTATAATATGAATAAATTTTATTTATGTTAGGGGTATTTTAGATGCATGTATTTGAAGAATATTTAAAATCAATTAAAGATGACTCAAACCGAACCATCATGAGAAATCTACTAGACTGGGTAATTGCTACCTTCCCAATGCTAGATACAAAAATAGCGTGGAATCAACCACATTTTGTTCATGAGGGTACATTTATTATTGCTTTTACACATGCTAAAGCGCATCTGTCAGTAGCCCCTGAATATAAAGCAATTGATGAGTTTAAAAAAGAAATTAAAGACAGAAAGTATTTATCCACAAACTTTATTTTTAAAATCAAATGGCATCAAATAATTGATCTTGACTTAATTAAGAGAATTATTGAGTTTAATATGAAGGATAAAGCCGGATATAAAACTTATTGGAGAAAATCAAATCTTACAACATAAATAAAAATACCAGTCATTTTGAAGTGACTGGTATTATTTTTAATTTGTTTTAACGTCGTTAAACATTAAGAGTAGTTGAGCCATAATCGTTTGATTAAAACTTGCATAAGGAATACCTTTAAAGTTTTCTGTATTTGGGTAGTAATCACTATAAGCTCTAGACCAATTGGTTAACCAAACATCATCACCTGTATAGTTTGCAATACGATCATATACATTCGCAAGCGGTGTGGAGTACCCTACAACACTAGCATTTTCATAGGCATTGTCAGGATTTAAGAAGAAGTTGATGAACTCATGAGCTAAATCTACGTGTCTTGATTTTTTAGGAATAACAAATGAATCTACAAAAGCCATCGTTTGGTCAGGTATGTAAATGTCATATGTTTTTTGGTCATAATCTAGACCTTCATCTAAATCCACATAAAGCATATCAAGGAAGTCTCCTGTCCAAACAAATGCTAAGTCTAAGTTGTTAGCTTGTATATCCTTTTTTAACGCATCATCAGCAAATACAGTAAACTCTGCTTGATTGAGTGCTTGTCTAGATAGTTCTAAGTGTGTTTTACTAAAACCATCTGGTGTTGTATCAGGTAGTGCGTTTGGATCTAGTCCTAAGTATAGTAAACTGGATGCATAAGCATATTGTGCAACATCATACATACCAACACGTTTTGTAGGTCTTAAATTGGGTTCGAAGTAAGCATTCCAACCATGTGTTTCTAAGGCTTCTTTTAAGCCGGGAACTCGGTTGTTATACATAAGTCCAAATGTCCCCCAAAAGTATGGTACAAAATAATTTTCACTACCTTCAGACATGGTAGCCATTAGACTTTGTAGACCATGCATATAAGGGTTATTTACTGGGTCATAGTTAGAGAGTTTATCAAATTGGATTTGTTGAATCAAATCTTCTTTGATTAATTTTTCTACCATGTAATCTCCTGGTAGTACTAAGTCATATGCTGTTGTACCAGATTTGATTTTAGAATAGAATAGTTCGTTACTATCTGCAATTGAGATGGATACTTCAACACCATATGTCTCTTCAAATAATAAGACAAGATCATCGTTGATATATTCACCCCAGTTAAGGATTAATAATTTATTGTTTATCGTACAACCATTTAGAATAAAAATGGTAAGTACTGATGCAAGTAATATATATAACTTTTTCATTTTATTTTACCTTTTTTATCTTTTTTAATAAACACTTGATAGAGTGTAAGACTTAATAAAGTCATTAATGTAAGCAATGTAGAAAAGGCATATACAGAAGGTGTTAAGCTCTTACGTCCGATACTACCGTAAATCCAAATAGATAGGTTATCAAAGCCATTGCCGGTTGTATAGTAACTAATAACAAAGTCATCAATACTCATAGTAAGAGCAAGTAACATACCTGAAAATATTCCGGCACTAATTGCTGGTACGATCACTTTAATTAATGCTTTGTAAGGTTTAATCCCTAAATCTAGTGCAGCATCCATAAGGTTAGTATCCATTTCTTTTAGCTTTGGTAAGATACTTAATACGACATAAGGAATCGTGAAGAATAAATGGGCCATGATGAGTGTTACTGGACCAAAAATATAAGGAAATAGTGGTAATAATAGTGAGAAGATAAGCATCAGTGATATACCTGTAACAATATCCGCATTTAATATTGGAATGTTATTTAATAACATAACACGTTGACGTATTTGTTTAGGTAGTGCATAAATACCTACTGCCATAAAGGTTGCAATCACTGTTGCAAGCAGTGTGGATATCACACTGGTTAATAAGGTATTAATAATTGCATTCTTTAAACTTCTTACATCAAACATATTTGTATACCAGTCTAATGTGAAGTGACCAAATTCATTGATGTTTGGGCTACTGTTTACAGATTGAAGTAGTAACATTAAAATGGGTATATATAAAGATACAACAATCACTACAACAAATACTTTTCTTAAAACTGTAAAAAACTTTTTAGTTTTCTTATAATCCTTGTATCCGTAGGATTCAAGGGTTGCTTTTGGATAGTGCGTCATAGAAGCATCTCTCCTTCCTTATCAACCTTAGCTACGACAAAGATACCTAAGAAGATAATGAGTAAGACCATAATAGATAATAGGGAACCTAAGTTGTAGTCCATATATCTAAAGGATTGTTCAATAATGTTACCAATTAATAAGATATTACCAGAACCTAATATTTCTGGAATAGCAAAGCCACTCATTGCAGGTAAGAATACTAGAATAGAACCAGTAGCAACACCTTTTAATGAAAGTGGAAGTACAACTTTCATAAACTTTTGTAGGTCAGTAAGACCTAAGTCTAGTGCAGCTTCTTCTAAACTATAATCAATTTTTTCTAAAGCTGTGTAAATTGGTAAGATCATAAATGGTAGATAAGTTAAGACTAAACCAATCACGACAGCTAAGCCACTACCTTTGATCACTGGAAAACTTACATTAGTATTTAATAGTTTAGATAAGATATCTGTAATCAAGTTGTTTTCATTCATTAAGTTACCAAGAGATTCTGTTCTAAGTAGAAGGTTAGACCACATTGGTAAGATAAAGATTGCAAGTACTAAGAACTTGTTTTTAAACTTAGATCTAAATACAGTATATGCAACTAAATAACCTAATAGTAGAGAAATAACTGTTGTAAGTATTGCATAATAGATTGAGTTAAAGAATGCAGTAGTAATAGATCTTTCAAAGAATGCTTGGTAAAAGGATGAATTAAATGTTAGACCATCTAAACTTAAACCTTGAGTTGTTGTAACAGATAAAAATAACATCACAACAATCGGGATAAGTGCTAATATAAATAACCATACAATATATGGTGTGGATAGTCGACTAAATGGTTTCTTCATTATTTGATACCGGCATTAAGTGGATTTCATAAGGATCTATTTTTAATCCAATGGTATCACCTGCTTGATATGTCTCGTAGGTGTTTACCATTAACTTATAATCTCCTACCATAACGTCTAATTCATTATGCACACCTTTAAAGATAGAAGATACAACAGTACCTGTAAGTTTAGCTTGATCTAAACTTACAACGTCAAAGTCTTCAGGTCTAATGACGACATCAACTTTTTCGTTATCTTTAAATGGATAAGGTCCACACTCAAAATCTACACCTAAGAATGTAACTGTTTTATTTGACTTATATACACCATCAATGATGTTTGATTCACCAATAAAAGTAGCTACATAGCGATTTACCGGCTCATTATAAATTTGTTTAGGGGTGTCAAGTTGTTGGATGACGCCATCTTTCATGACAACAATTCTATCGCTCATTGTCATAGCTTCTTCTTGGTCATGGGTTACAAAGATAAAGGTAATACCTAATTTTCTTTGCATCTCTTTAAGTTCATATTGCATGTTTTGACGTAGTTTTAAGTCAAGTGCTGCAAGTGGTTCATCAAGTAGAAGAATTTGAGGTTTGTTGACAAGTGCTCTAGCAAGTGCAACACGTTGTTGTTGTCCACCACTCATTTGAGTGATTTTTCTATTTTCAAAGCCGCCTAACTTAACTAAAGCTAGAGCTTCTTTGACTGCTTTTTCGATGCCTGTTTGAATCAAGTTTGATTGTTCTTTTTTTGACAAGGATGAATCGATGTTAAAGAACTTCAACAAATATTTTGTGTTCCTATTTTTTAATCCAAAAGCAACGTTATCAAACACATTTAAATGTGGAAACAATGCATATTTTTGGAATACAGTATTTATTGGTCTGGCATAAGGTGGTAAATCATTAAATATTTTACCATTTATTATTATATGCCCCTTATCAGGTTTTTCAAATCCGCCAATCATACGAAGTGTTGTTGTTTTACCACAGCCAGATGGGCCAAGTAGTGTAACAAACTCATTTTCATATATTTTAAGACTTAAGTCATTAACGATGAGATCGTCTTCAAATTTCTTTTCAACGTGTGATAACTCTATGAGCACGTTATGATTCAAATCAGGAGTCCTCCATTTTTTATTTTTAATATTTGATTCGATTAATTATTATATATCTTTTTTTAGAAATGTATACACATATAATTCATTTTTTACAATAATAAATTTTTGTGTAAAAATGACGTAAGAAAATCCCTTTTTCATATAGGGAAAAAGGGATGGATTATTTCTTATTTATTTAGGCTAGTACGCATTTGTTGAAGTAGTGTTCCAGAGGTGTCTGCACCATATTCCCAAAACATTAAACCACCTAAACCATGTTCAATCACATACTCTGATTTGAGTCTGATTGAACGTTCATTATCATAGCTAATAAAGATGGTGCCATCTTTTTTAACAAGGTAAGGTACACCTGCTTCATTATCAAAGAAGTATAAGTAGTCAGGATTGTTTAAATAGCTTGATTGAATTTCAGGGAAGAAGACACTTGGGGATGTTGCAGTCCAATTTGACCAAGTATTTGTTGAAGTATTATATGTTCTTTGTTGACGTACACCATAAAAAGCTAAGCCAAAGATTAATTTAGAGTTTGGCACACCATAACCATTAAATATTGGTACTGATTCTGAAATTGTTGCAGTTGCAGGTGTACGACCTGCATTAAATTCTGTATTATGTACACCGCTTCTTGGGTGTAGTGCATTTTGATAACTGCCACCTGAACTTGACATTGAATAGGTCATGACGTTAATGAAATCTAGATACTGATTTGAGACAGTTAAGTTATACATTGGTGGTTGCCAGCGACCACCAGTAATTGCAGTAGTTACTAAGTGATTTGGGTTATTGGCTTTAACCTTTTCATAAATCACTTTCATCATATTGGAATATCTAACTTCTTCACCAGATCTTGGTGTTTCCCAGTCAATATCTACACCATCAAAACCATAGGTATTGATGATGTCTACGATGTTATTAGCAAAGTTTTCTATTTTTGTAGCACTCATAGCAATTTCAGACCATCTAGATTCTGGTGCTACAGAAAAGACAACCCAGTTGTTATAAATTTTTGATTTAGGTAGTATATAAGTTTCAATATCACTTAATTGAGCAGTGCCAGAGAAGTTACCATTTGCATCTGCTGTTATAAATGCGGTATTAATGATATCAAGTGTTTGGAAGAAACGCTCATCTACAAGTGCGTAGTTTCTCCAAATATAGCTAGATGCTATTGGAAGTGTTAAAGGTTTCTTGTTAGGTACTGTGACATTAAAGGTACGAATGACTGTTGTATTGTCTAATGATGTAATATGTGCAGTTAATGTGACAGTAGTAGGTTCATAGGCTGCATGGAATTTACCAGTCGTGCTAATTACTAATGGATGTGAAGTTTCCCAAGTTAAAGTATAACCACTATATGTAACTGGTAGTGCTAAACTATCTGTTACATGATCAGGAATTAGATTATCAAGTAAAGCTTCTAAGGATTCAAGGGAGTAACTTTCCCAGTGTGCAGTAAGTGTTGTCATGGTATCACCTGACTTTAATTTAATATCTTTAGCTTTTGTAATAAGGTTATCTTCGACATACCAACCTTTAAAATCAAAATCAGGTCTTACAGGGGTTGGTAGTTCATTAATCTCATCTGATAGTAATTTAAAACTACTAGCATCCGGATTTTTAGGATATACTTTAAACTCAACACTTTCTTGAGGTACTGTAATATCTTTATTAAAGATGAGTGGAGTTCCCACACCATCTGTAAATAGATTTATAAATACTGGGTCAGATTCGATAACAGAATTATGGTAATGCACTCCGATGATGTAGTCATAATCTGGTAAATCTAGGCGATCAACAGAAGCAGTATAAGGATCGCTATAAACAACTACATAGGTTTCTAAATCAGCATTATATTGTATAAATATTTTATAATGCCATCTTAAACCTATATCAGTAGGAGAAAACAGAGTAAAGTTTGTATTATCCCCTAAATAGTTATCAAAATCCCTGATTGTGACAGTTGCATCTGGGCGTGTGGTAGCAAGTTCATCTTTATGCCAAAAGCCTCCATTTACGTCAAATAAGACGTCAAAGGCTTGTGCTTTTGGTATACAAGCTACCAAATATATAGAAATTAAAGTGGTGAGTAACATTAATAGTATTTTTTTCATTAAATCATCATCCTTATTCATAAGTGTATACGTTTTCATTGTTATTTTACAACATCTATAGAAAATATGAATAAATATGAAAGATTTATTCAAATTATATAAATAATTACACTTTTCAAGGGGTATAAAAAAATACTGTGACTTTAATACTTCATAAGTCACAGTATTTATTGTTGATGAAAAGTAAAATTTAATTCAAATCTTATTAACTCTTAGATCCATTCGTTATACCTTCTTAGATATATCTTTTTGACAAGTTCAGCACTTATCATATATGCTAATGATAATATAGATAACCATAATATAAAACTTATAGGAAGTCTGTCAATATCAATTGCTACACCAATGTCAGTAAATCCTATAACTATAGCAATTAATGCCACAAATAAAGTTGAGATAAATAATATTTTAGATGGTCTACTTTCAATAATGGATAACTTTTGAGTTCTAATTACATAAATAACTAAGATTTGTGAGACTGTCCCAAATACAAACCATCCAGCTTGGAATAATGGTGCCATTTGTACAGTGTTGGTTCCGATTACCCACCATAGGATAGAAAAGCATAAGATATCGAAAATAGAACTTAGTGGTCCCATAACTAAAGTAAATCTTAATACACTTTTTGAATTCCATTTATGGGGTTTATAGATATATTCCTTATCAACGTTGTCAAAAGCCATACCTACTTGTGAAAAATCATTGAGTAAGTTTTGTGCCAAGAGTTGGACTGGTAGCATAGGTAAGAATGGAAGAAATATACTTGCAACAATTACAGATATCATGTTACCGAAATTTCCACTGGTAGCCATTTTGATATATTTCATAATATTACCAAAAGTTTTTCTACCTTCAAGAACGCCTTCTTCTAGTACTACTAAATCTTTTTCTAGTAGTACGATATCTGCAGTTTCTTTTGCAATATCAACAGCAGAATCTACTGAAATACCAACATCAGCTTGGTGAAGTGCTGGAGCATCATTAATACCATCACCTAAAAATCCGACTGTATGTCCCTCTTCTTGTAATAACTTCACAATTCTTTGTTTTTGATTAGGTGATAATTTTGCAAATATGTTACATATTTTAAGTTTTTCTTTTAAATCTTGATCACTTAGTGAATCAACTTCATTACCTGAAATTATATGATCAATGCTAATTCCGATTTCTTTACAAACTTTTGCTGTAACACCTTCGCTATCACCAGTTAGAACGATTGTTCTAACTCCGTGATCTCTAAGTTTGTTAATCGCAATAGAAGCACTTTTTTTAGGTGGATCTAAAAACCCTACAAAACCAATTAGTACCATATTAGATTCATCTTTTACACTAAAGATATGTTCTTTTGGAACTTCATTTTTTTGTGCAACTGCAATAATTCTTAAGCCTTCTTTGTTGTATTTTTCATATGTAGCCATTGCAAATTTCTTATATGCATCAGTTAATTCTAATACTTGGCCATTGATTTCAACAAATTTAGAAATTTCAAGCATCTCTTCAACTGCACCTTTGGTGATAAGTTGACGTTTATTATCTTTATCAATTAATACTACACTCATTCTTCTTCGTGAAAAATCAAATGGAATTTCATCTATTTTTTCATAGCGTGTAGTCAATGGTTTTAGATCTTTTTTTGTAGCACGGTTTATAATCGCAAGGTCAATTAGATTTTTAAGTCCAGTTTGAAAATAACTGTTTAAGAAAGCATGACGAAGCACTCTATCATCATCTTCACCGTGAAGATTCATATATTTTTCTAATACGATTTTATCTTCTGTTAATGTTCCTGTCTTGTCTGTACATAAGATGTCCATTTCACCAAATGTTTGGATAGTCCCAAGATTTTTCACAACGACTTTATGTTTTGACATGCTAACAGCACCCTTAGCAAGTGTTGTTGTCATGATAACAGGCAACATTTCAGGTGTTAATCCAACTGCTATACTAATAGCAAACATTAATGATTGAAGCCAGTCTTGTTTAATAATTCCGTTAATTAAAAACACCATGGGTACCATTATAAGAGTTAAGCTTATTAAAAGTCTACTAATTGAAGAAACGCCTCGTTCAAAACTCTTTGTGGCATTATCACCAGATAATGTTTTTGCCATAGATCCAAAGTAGGTGTGATTACC
Source organism: Acholeplasma laidlawii PG-8A (assembly GCF_000018785.1). Taxonomy (NCBI): domain Bacteria; kingdom Bacillati; phylum Mycoplasmatota; class Mollicutes; order Acholeplasmatales; family Acholeplasmataceae; genus Acholeplasma; species Acholeplasma laidlawii. Next base: position 1,336,964 of record NC_010163.1, on the reverse strand, counting down.
TGTTGAGATGACAAGTGCAGTTGCACTGCCACTTAATATATTAGATCCCATAAAGCCAATGTTATCTAAATCGGTGATAATGTCTATATCTTTTGAACTTATGTTACTAAATTTTTCAACAGGGTGTGATTCCCCTGTTAGTGCAGATTGTGCAACAAAGGTATCCTTTGTAGTTAGAAATCTAATATCTGCAGGTATCATATCACCTGCAGCTAGTTTTATGATATCTCCAGGTACTATATTTTCAATAGGTATTTCTATCCATTTTCCATCTCGCAGTATATTTGAATTGTTTGTTACAAGATTTGTGAGTTCTTCAACTGCATTACGGGATTTCTCGCTTTGCATAAATGAAATAGAACTAGATACTGTTACGAGTATAAAGATAATAATAACAGTTAAAAAATCAGGGTTACCCTTTACAAAAATAACATCTGTTAAGAAAGTAATAATTGCAATAGCAATCAATATCAAGTTAAATGGATTTACAATAGATGAGAGTAGTCTTCTAAATTTAGAATCCTTTTGTTTAGATGTGATAACATTTTTCCCGTATGTTTCAAATCTTAATATACTTTCATCAGTTGAAAGCCCGTTTTGACTTGTGTTGTATTTGTTAAATAGAGATTGTTTATCTATGTGTGCGTTTTGTATTAACTTATCTTCTAAACTAGAAGTCGTGTTTACTGTGTTAAATGTTTTTTCTTTTTTCATGTTTAAAACCTCCCTTAATGTTTGGGCATAAAAAAAACGCCCTCTAGGCGTTAATTAAACATAGAAAAAGATATAGTTTTCAACCATAAAAATTCTCTTGCTTAATTAAGCCGTATTTATTGAAATTATGCACTTTGTAATACCTACTCTGAGAATCTTCCATAGTTGTTCACCTCTTTCTTTTTTCATTATAGCATGATTTAGACTAAAAACCTAATTAGACTATTATTGCAAGAAGAGCAATTATAGTCGAGTGTATAAAAAAAATGCTGCATCGTATGCAACATTGCTTATTATTAGATGGCGAGGGCAGCAGGATTCGAACCCACACTAAAGGTTTTGGAGACCTGTGTGCTACCGTTGACACCATGCCCCCGTTCACGCCTTATTAGTATAGCATAACAAAATTAAGTTTTCAATTGAAAATGAACAAATCATATCATTGAAAACTTAATTTTATTAAATTATGGTGTTTTAGGCTGTTATTAAGCGCTTATAGGTGTAGAAATTAGATTATTTTTGACTTTAAATAGTAATATTAGGTTAATTATAGTAAGTAAGATAATAAATATGATCCCTAATTGAATACTTTCTATAAAGGATACTGTAAATATAGCCCATATAATTACTTCAGTGATTGAGATAATTCGGCGTATCTTATAAAGTCTTTGATGATTTGTAAAAAAGATAAAGACAGATAGTGCAGTAAATGCAATTAAAGCAAACAAACCCAAATATACTAAGAAGTTGCCGTAATCACCAGGTCCGTTTTTAAGTAAGTCATAACTGGTGATATTGAGTGTAAAACCAATGTTACCAAAGAACGGATCTGTAGTGATTGTAACTTTTAATATGGGTACTGCATATAGAAGTAACATCACTACAAAATATGTGACACCCCAAATCATTGTAAATAACTTAGGTGTCATTTTAAATGGTTCATTGGTATGAGTAGAATCACCTATATTGGATTGTGTATGTTCGTTTTCATTGCCAAGTAGATAATCTACTGAAGTCTGATAGAGTTTGGATAACTCTATTAATTTTTGTGTTTCTGGAAATGCTTGATCAGATTCCCATTTGGATATAGATTGTCTAGATACATCTAGTAACTCACCTAACTCCTCTTGAGTATAATTGTGATCTTTTCTTAGTTTTGCAAGTCTTTGACCTGTAGTCATATGAATCCTCCTAATAAATGTTACTTATATTTTAGCAAATCTAAATATCAATACCACCAACTTTAAGGTAATATGATGTAAACTTTTGGTTGCATCGCATATGTTTACATCATATTTAATGGAAAAATAAAAAAAAGAGCGATTATTTATCGCTCTTAGGTTCAACGTCACTAAATAGTTGAGGTTGTGGTTTTCTTATTTTGCCTTTTGGCTCATCATCGGCCTTATTTTTTCTAATAGCTTTCATAACATATTTATGAACAAACCAGAAGTAAGGTACTACAACAAATAATAAGAAGTAGATTGAATATACAATCCAGTAAGCAAAGTTATATGGTGATAAGTCTGCTGGGTGATAATCAAGCACTAAGTTGTGTGGGTTATTATCAGCTGTTGGTTCTACACCATTCATTCCTCTTGAGAAGTTATAGTTTTCAGGTGCTAGGTTAAGGTTCGTATGAGTTACCATTGGTGTACCAGAAGCGAAGGTAGTACCATCAGTAATTCTGTAGACATGTACACGTTCTGGAGTATCTGGTTTTTCAGGATCAATGATTGTTGCAAACACATCGATTGCTTGAATGTGGTATTCAAAGTTATATCCTTCTGGGAAGGTATAATCTTTGTTTGTTTCTAAAATGTGATTTGCAAAACTATTATTAGCAATTAGAGCTACTCTAAATGATGCTCTATTTGCGTTTGATGCTCTTATGTCAGAATAGATATTTAAATAATTTTTATCTTTTAAAACAATTTGTTTTTTCTCAGGGTCTTGTGCATAGTATGCAGTAACTTCTAAACTATAATATGCAACATCATCTGAAAAATCTTCAAGTAAAACAAAGAAGCCATCACTGTATAAATCAAATTGTGGGTTTTTGTGGACTACTGCATGTGGGTACATACCAAGTTTTACTTGATATTTTTCATCAATTGATTCTGTAGTCGTATCATAGAAGTTTTGACCATCTAATGTTTTAATTTGATCTTTTGAGTAGTAAGTGTTTGAAACAGCGTTTAAGTGGCCTAAACCCTCAAACATATCGTAATTTTCATTATCTATAGCGTTTTTTGTTACATTATTGTAGATATACTCTGATACACGGATACCTTGTACACCGCCACCGATTAGTTCAATAAAGCCAATTACGATTAAAACAAATAAAATATATAGTATTCTTCCAATCCATTTCATCTTGCAATTACTTCCTTTCTTTTATATAATATCAAATATATCTTGTAAAGGATATAAAAAACTTATTTTTCCGAAATTTTAACTTTACAAAATAAAATAAGTTGGTATAATAATACTTGCGCAAAGTATGGCGGTTGTGGCGAAGTGGTTAACGCATCGGCTTGTGGCGCCGACACTCGGGGGTTCAATTCCCCTCGGCCGCCCCATAATTGCGAATTAAATAAAATGTAGGCCCATAGCCAAGCGGTAAGGCAACGGACTTTGACTCCGTCACTCGTAGGTTCAAATCCTGCTGGGCCTGCCATTTTTATAAAGAAAGTCCACTATCCATGCGGGTGTGGCGAAATTGGCAGACGCACTAGACTTAGGATCTAGCGCTTTACGGCATGCAGGTTCAAGTCCTGTCACCCGCACCATATTGAATTGAAATGGTTTGATACAATTTGTATCAGACCTTTTTTGTATTTCGGGCGCTATTTATCATTACGTTTTAACAAACTTAAAAAAGCGCTTGACTTTTGAATTACGTTTGTGTAAACTTAAATTATGAAAGTGAGAGGTAGTTATGGAAAATAAAAATTTAGTATGGGAATTTGCAAACAGAGTCAGAGGACGTGTGCCTGAAGAAATGGTGGTTGAATTTGTTATTTCATTTGCATATGATTATTGCAATAGTAATGATTTAATACCGGGAAATGAAACAGAATTACTTAACATTGCTGGAGAATCATTAGAAAGAATACCAAGTGACCTAAAATTTGATTTAGAAAATATGTTTTTGGACTTAAGTTTCGATGAAATAAAAGGATTCGTTTCTAGTTCTCTATTTATAAAACAGAGATTTATGGATAATTCGAATGATAATCTGTTAGCATTAGCTTCAGAGTTACTTGAACTATCAAATGGTGATTCACTTTTTGATTTAGGTAGTGGATTAGGTGGTTTTTTAATTGGTACATTGAATTTAGCTCAGGAACGTTCAATTGAGTTGTCTGCTTTATATGGTGTGGAAATTAACTATAATCAACATGCACTTTCTAAGATGGTACTAGAAATATTCACCTTTGATTCTTCGGTAAAGAGTAAGATTAACTATGCTAATATCCTAACCGATAAATACGAACTAACTTATAATAAAGGGTTTGTCTATCCACCTTTAGGTATGAAGTTAATGGGTAATGATCTAAACTATATTTCTATTTTTAAAAATATTGTTCTATCCACTCGAAACTCTGTTGAATGGATATTTATTGATAAATTATTAAGCAATTTAAAAGGTGAAGACGCTAGAGCGGTAGCGCTTGTTACTGGTCGTACATTATTTAGTGCAGTTGATAGAGACTATCGAAATGAAATACTAAAGAGTGGCATGCTTGAAGGTATCATTGAGTTACCACAAGGAATTGTCGATAATACATCGATCAAGTTATTCTTACTTATCTTTAGTAAAAATAATAAGAATGTTCGTCTATTTGATGCGAGTATGTTCTCATCAAAAAGAAAGTTTAATGGACCTATTAAAGTAGATGTAAAACAAATAATAGATTTCTATTATGGAAATGATGTAGCTAAAAAAGATATTTCAGAATTAACAGATTTATCTAATTGGATTCCTTCGACAGCACTATTAACAATAGATTCACCAATAAATGGTGTTAAATTGAGTGAGGTTGCACATGTTTTTACAGGCTCACAATACACAGTTAGAAACTTTCAAGAAGCATTAACTGATGAAAATACAGGTTATAAATTGCTTACATCTAGTGATATACAAGACGGACTCATTGATGAATCAAATCTACAAAATATCGATAATAAAGATGGTAAGTTAGATAAATTTGCTTTGGAATATGAGGATGTCATTATAACAAGCAAATCATCTAAGGTTAAAATAGCAGTCATCGATTTTGAACCAAAGGATAAAATTATTGTAACTGGTGGTATGATCATTGCTCGTGTTGACAAGAGTAAATTGAATCCAACATTTCTTAAGGTTTTCTTAGAATCAGATCAAGGACAATTATTATTAAAGAGTATTCAAAAAGGTATATCGATAATTACAATTAACGCTACAGAACTTTCGAATATAATTATCCCACTACCTCAACTAGATGTTCAATATAATATATCTAAAAAATATAATAGAAAACTATCTTCTTTAATGGCACTTAAGGCAGAAATCCTAAAGATAGAAGACGAACTCAAAAACTTCTATTATGAAGAAATAGAGGAGGTACTATCTTAGTGTATAATGCAAAGCAGTTATCCGAGATAAAACAAAAAATTATTAGAAAAATATCAAGTGAAGTTGACCGTGCTAATGAAGATGGATTAATTGAAGAGATTTTAGAACGATATGGTATTGTATTTGAGGAAACAAGCATTTCTGTAAACACGAGACTAATGAAAATCCTAGTATTTGGATCATTAGCGGGAAAGAAAAAGGACTTCCAAGGAGTATTAACTAGACTAGATATTAATCTAAATAATGTTGAGTTTATTGATGACTATTCAGAACTCAAGAGATACCCGGTTGATACACTTAGGTTTTCAACAAAGTATTCAGATCTACTAATTGGACCTATTCCGCATAGTCAAACAGGTATGGGTGATAATTCTAGTCTTATAGCTACAATAAAAAGTAATCCATCAGAGTATCCACGTGTACAATTTTTAGAAGCAAATAACAAATTAAAAATTACTAAAACAAACTTCGAAAAAGCCATTATATCAACACGCTATTTCGATGCTTTAGATGAATATTAGACTATTAATAGGTTTTATAAAAATGGAAGAATGATATTGTTTAATAAACAATCAAAGTTAAAAGTTGCTAAAATATGTTATAATTTTTTTAATATGAAGATCGATTTTTGTATTGCTAATGAAATAAGAAAGAAGAGATAATATGACAACTGCAGAGATAGGTAAATTAACTACAACCAATATTCAAGAGAAAGCAAATCTAATTTGGGCAATCGCTAATCATCTTGTTGGATTATTTAAGCCACATGAGTACGGTAAGGTTATCTTACCGATGACGGTACTAAAAAGATTTGATGACGCTTTAAAAGAAACGAAACAGGAAGTTTTATCACTCAATAAGAAATTAAATGAACAAAAAACGATTGATGCAATTAAAGATGGATTAATATGCAAAACTACTGGATATGACTTTTATAATGTTAGCCCATTTACATTTGAAAACCTTTTAGCTGATCCAGATAACATCGCATCTAATTTTGATACATACTTAAAAGGATTCTCTGATAACGTAAAAGATATTATTTCCAACTTTAAATTTGAACAAGTCCTAGAAACAATGCATAAAGGGAATGTCCTTTATGTTGTTATACAGGAGTTTAATTCTAAGAAAGCTGATATGCATCCGGATAAAATCACCTCCATGGACATGGGCTATATTTTTGAAGAACTTATCCGTAAGTTCTCTGAATCCTATGATGAACAAGCAGGGGCTCACTTTACTTCAAGAGACATCATTTATTTGATGGCTGAGTTATTAGTTGCAAACGAAAAAGAACATATTAAACAAAATGGTGTCGTTAAAACTGCATATGACATGGCTATGGGAACATCACAGATGTTAGGTTGTCTTGATGAGAAAATGAAAGAGATTAACTTCGATTCAAAGTTATCTCTATTTGGTCAAGAGTTTAATCCAGAAACCTATGCAATCGCAAAAGCCGATATGCTCATCAAAGGTGGAAACGCTCAAAACATGAAGTTTGGCGATACACTAAGTGACGATCAATTTTCAAATTATGAATTTGACTATATCATTTCTAATCCACCGTTTGGTATTGATTGGAAGCTTGAAGAAAAACAAGTCAAACAAGAATATGCTAAATTAGGTTATGATGGCAGATTTGGACCAGGGTTGCCTGCAATTAGTGATGGACAAATGCTCTTCCTACTTAATGGTGTAAAGAAATTAAAAGAAGGTTCTGGTAGAATGGCAATCATTCAAAACGGGTCTTCACTCTTTACTGGAGATGCTGGTAGTGGTCCGAGTGAAATTAGAAAATACTTAATTGAAAGTGATTTGTTAGAAGCAATTATTCAATTACCAACTGACCTTTTCTACAATACTGGTATATCAACATATGTTTGGATAGTTTCTAAAAATAAAAATAAAGAACGATTAGGAAAAATTCAACTCATTGATGCTTCTAATTGCTATGTGAAAAGAAGAAAAAACATTGGTAAGAAGCGTGTTGACCTAGATGATACATCAATTGACTTAATTACTAAAGCCTATTTAGATTTCAAAGAAGTAAAATATGAAGAAAATGACTTAGTTGTTGAATCAAAAATCTTTGATAATGATTTCTTTGGGTACACAAAAGTAACTGTTGAATCACCAATTACAGATGAAAATGGTAAACCAATTCTTAAAAAAGGAAAACTTCAAGCAGACTCTAAGAAACGTGATACTGAATTGGTACCATTACAAGAAAATATCGAAGCTTTCTTTAAAGATAATGTATTACCTTATAATTCATCAGCTTGGATGGATCGAAGCAAAGACAAAGTCGGTTATGAAATACCATTTACAAGACTGTTTTATAAGTTTATTCCTCCAAAGGCCTCCTCAGATATATTCGCTGAGATTAAACAACTTGAAGAAGAAGAGACACAACTGATGAAGGAGTTATTTGGAAATGAATGATGTAAATTATATTTATGGTGTCGTTCCGGATAACTGGAAGAAAATGAAAATCAAGCATTTTTATGAACTATATAGCGGTGGAACTCCTTTATCATCAGTAGATAGTAACTATGCAGAAGAAGGTGTTTGTTTTGTCAACATATCTGACATGACTAATACAGAGTATATAACTGACACGACTAAAAAGCTGACTGATAAAGGAATTAAAAACAAAAACTTAAAAATTCTTAAATCAGGAACAATCTTGTACTCTATTTATGCATCTTTAGGTTCGGTTTCTGAGTTGAAAACAAAGGCTACAATTAGCCAAGCAATTTTAGCATTAATACCTAAAATGGGAATTTCTATTGATAAAAACTACTTGAAATTTCTTCTTATGATAGCTAAAGAAAATATTTTCTACTTTTCTAATGGAACAACCCAAAGTAATTTAAATGCAGATATAGTTAATAATTTACCTTTGATTATCCCTGAGTTAAATAATCAAATTAGAATAAGCTTATATGTAGGCAATAAAACATTGATAATTAATAAATTGATAGATAATCAAAAGCAACAAATCGAAAAACTCAAAGAGTACAAGCAATCACTTATTAGTGAGGTTGTTACTAAAGGTTTAAACCCAAATGTAGAATTTAAAGATAGTAATGTCAAATGGATAGGATTAATCCCTAAAAATTATGATGTATCATTAATTTCTCGGCATACATTTGTAACTAAACTAGCTGGTTTTGAATTTACTGAGATTCTTAGTAAGAACATAAATGAATTTGATGATATTCCGATTGTTAGAGCTCAAAATATAAAAAACGATAAATTTATTAAAGATTTTACTGGATATATAAATAATGATACTGCCAGAAAATTGGTAAGATCTAATTTAGATAAGCCATGTATATTGATGACTTTTATTGGAGCAGGTGTAGGCGAAGTTGCTATTTTTAATGAAGAAAAACTGCATCAATTAGCACCAAATGTGGCGAAAATTGAAATTTTAAAGTCACATGAAGATAGAATATCATTAAGATATTTGTTATATTACTTGATGAGTAATGCAGCAAATTTCGAAAAAGATCAATACTTAAAGGCTACTGCACAACCGAATATTTCAATGACAATTATAAGAGGCTTAAGGTTTGTATTACCCCCTATAGATGATCAAAATAAAATAATTAAGTATTTAGACAATAAAGTTTTAAGGCTTGATGAACTTATTGAACTAAAAAATAAAAAAATAGATGAACTGTATAATTATAAAAAATCCCTCATCTACGAATACGTAACAGGAAAGAAAGAAGTTTCATAAATGAGAGATGTAAGGTCAATGATTGGTGGAATTATATTATTGATACTAATTGCTACTGGAGTATTCTCGGTCCTACTAGATTTGACTAGTGAATTCATTAAACTGACTCTATGGATATTTCAATTAAGTTTAACTGATTTTGGATTATCTCCATCAATTGAAATCATTGTTAAATCACTGACATTCATACTGTCTTATGCTTTGGTTGGGATTATATTTAATTCAATCGGACTATTTAATTCAGATGCAATGAAATATGTTTATTTTGTAGTTTCAACGATGATTGGATTTGCATTGAGTGCACTCATTATGTTTTTACAAGAACATATCATCATAATTTCTTGGAGTATTTTAGGGATAACTATCATTACGATTTTCACAATATTATTTTTAGTAAAGAAAAGAAACACTTTAAAGGGGTGAATCTATGAAAGATAATGAAAAAAGGTTTGAAGAGGATATAGAGTCTCATTTGATTAATCAAGAGTATAGAAAACTTTCTATGCAAGGATATGATGTATCAAAAGGTATTTATCTAGATATCCTTGTAGAGTTTATTAAAAAGACTCAAAGTAAATCATGGGAACGATATGAAAAGTATTATGGTGATGAAGCACCTAATAAACTATATCGCAGACTAGAAGATTCTATTAGTCATCACGGGCTTCTTCATGTATTAAGAAATGGCATAAAAGATATGGGGATAGACCTTTTTATCTGTTTCTTTAAACCTGAATCAGAGTTGAATCCAACTTTGGTTGAACGTTATGAAGGTAACATATTAGGTGTAACAAGACAATTTGCATATTCACCTTTCAATAACAATACGATTGATATGGTCCTATCCATTAATGGTATTCCTTTTATTGCAATCGAACTTAAAAACCAATTAAAGGGACAAGATTATAGAAATGCGATGCACCAATGGCGTTACAATCGCGATCCAAAAGAACTGATATTCAGATTCAATCATAGAATATTGGTTTATTTTGCTGTAGACCTATATGAAACATGGATGACGACAGAACTTAAAGGTGCTGATACACATTTCTTACCTTTCAATCAAGGATCTAATGGTTCTGGTGTCAGTGGTGGCGCTGGTAATCCGCAAAACCCTTATGGTTATACCACATCATATCTATGGGAAGATGTACTATCTAAAAATTCCATCATAGACATACTTCATCGTTTTATTTCTAATCCTAAAGACTCAAAGAAAATAATATTTCCTAGATATCATCAGTATGATGTCGTTAAGAAAGTATTATCGGACGTTAAAGATAATGGTGTAGGTCAAAAATATTTAATTGAACATAGTGCGGGATCCGGTAAATCAAATTCTATCGCTTGGATTGCATATAGATTGGCATCTGTCCATGATATAGATGATAAACCAATATTTGATTCAGTTATCATTGTTACTGACCGTGTAGTACTTGATTCACAACTACAAGATACGATTAACGGCTTTGAGCATAGAGCTGGATTAGTTGAAGCAATTGATGATAAAAAGCGTTCAAGAGGCCTTACGGAAGCAATTAACGATAAGAAACGTATTATTATTTGTACCATTCAAAAATTCTTGTTTGCCTATAAAGATTTCGATGAAATGGAAGGTAGAAAGTTTGCGATTATCGTGGATGAAGCGCATCAAGGTCAAACTGGTGCAAGTGCTAAGACCTTAAGAAGGGCACTGATTGATAAGAAAGTTGCAATTAAAGAGTATGCAGAGATGGAAGGTATCGAAGAAGATGAAGTCGATGATACGGATGAACTTGTTGCAGAAGTATTAGCCCAAGGACAACACAGTAATCAATCTTTCTTTGCATTCACTGCAACGCCTAAAAATAAGACAATTGAACTTTTTGGCAGAAGAAATCCATCCACTGGAAAACATGAACCATTTCATGTTTACTCTATGAGACAAGCCATTGAAGAAGGATTTATTTTAGATGTCTTAAAATACTATACAACACTTCAAGATCAATTTAAGATAGTTAGAACAACAAGAGACAATCCTGAAGTTATCGAAGGACAAGCTAAGAGAGTCTTAGTTCGCTATTATAAAGAACATGGGTTTACCATTCACAAGAAAACCGAACTTATTATGGACAACTTCTTAAACAATGGTCAATTTAGAATTGATGGTAAAGCGAAAGCGATGGTTGTTGCTGACTCAAGGCATAATGCTGTCCGATATTATCATGCAATTCAAGAATACATTAAAGATAATCCAGATATAACTTCAAATATTGGGGTACTTGTTGCATTTTCTGGAGAGGTTAAGCTAGATGGTAAATCATATAGAGAAGCTGAAATGAATATTGATAGTGAAGGTCATTATATTAATTCTGATAAGAAACTCAGAAAAGCATTTAGAAGCGATAAATTCAATATCTTAGTGGTTGCAAATAAATATCAAACAGGATTTGATGAACCGTTACTACATTCCATGTATGTTGATAAAAAACTTCATGGTGTGAATGCTGTTCAAACGCTTTCTAGAATGAATCGCGTATATCCAGGTAAGGTAGACACTTTTGTCATGGATTTTGTAAACACGCATGAAGACATGAAAAAGTCATTCCAACCATTCTTTGAAACAACCTATTTAGATGGCCAAACAGATTATAATCGTGTCTATGATTTAAGAACTAAGATACACAGTTATATGCTATATAACGATCAAGATGTGGATCTTTTTGCCAAAATCAAAATAGATGCAGCAAAGAAACAAGACGATAAAGCACTTGGCCGTGTAACAAGTATACTAAAACCTGTCATAGATCAGTATCTTGAGTTGGATGAAAAACAAAAATATGAATATAGGGATCTATTAAGAAAATTCAATCATGCCTATTCATATATCACCCAAATCGTAAGAATTAATGATAAAGAACTCTTTAAAGAGTTTATGTTCATTTCTTATCTAATCAATCTATTACCTAAAGATACTGCAGAAAAAATTAGTATTGATGACAAGATTAATCTAGAGTTTGCCAAACTTAAAGAGACATATAAAGGAAGCATAGAACTAGAAAAAACATCAGTTGATTTAAAACCTGAGCAATCAGTAGATGCAAAAAGAAAACCTAAATCTAAAGACACTCTTCAAAGTATCATTGATAAGGTTAATGAGCAATATATGGGACAATTCACTGATAGTGATAAAGTCATTATTTCTGGTATCTTTGAGATGTTCATGAATGATCCAGAAGTTAAAAAATATGCTCAATACGCAAAAGAAAATAATCCAGAAATGTTCATTAAGAGTTTATTTCCTGATAAATTCAAGGATATAGCCTTAAGATTATTTACAGAAAATCACGAGTCATTTGAAAAATTATTTACAGACACATCCTTTTACGAAAGAGTAATGGATGCAATGGCTAAAGAACTTTATAAAAAGCTTAGAAAATAATAATATTAGCGATTAACTCTAAAAGAAATTATTATGCAAAAATCTATCAACAAATGTAAAACAGATACAGTAAGCCGATAACATCATAAACAAGTATGTTAACGGCTTTTCTTTTATGGTAGAATGGGTTTATAAAGTGAACTATTGCAAGTAGTTTAACATTAGGAGAGAAAATGAAATTTTTAGAAGGCATACAAAAGTTTGTAGAATTAATCACAATAAAGATTCCAATGTCTATAAGGATTCTTTTTGGAGTCATAATATTAGCAATAGTTGGTATAGCAATATACAACTCAATAACTAATCAAAATCCACCAACAAATAATCCTCCACTGGTTGAGGAATATGATGAAAACAACAACTTTTTATATGAAGAATTTGTTTTTGCAGATGAAATTTTCATGAAGGTGGTTGGCATCAATGCTGTTGAAACAGAAGATGAAAAATATATGCTTAATTTAAGTATAAGAGTTGAACAATGGAATACTGATATCAATGTAAATCAACAAGATATTAAATCTGAATATTTTGAATTAAGGTTGGTTGATATGTATGCCCGCTCAAATATGTCTATTTTTATGGAAGCATTGGCAAATGCTACTTTTTCTGCTATGTTATCTGGTGCAATAGGAGGAGACATTAATGTCATTGAAGAAACTCTTGGCTTTGCTGAGGATTACATAACAGGTAGTATTGAGAATGCAGTTAGCAATAAAAATAAAGTGATCAAAGGTGATCCAAATCAATTTGAGACATTTGAACCATATAGAAATAATGGTGTTTCTTCATTCATTGAATTATCTTTTCTCTTAACAGATGAATTTTTGAATTCTACCCAAGTAATGGTGCTTTCAATTGATACTTGGGATAGAATTGAACAAAATGTTTTTCTAATCTTACGTCCTAATCTTCATGATTATAATGTTCATTTTGATTTCAACGGTGGAACTTCATCAGAAATTATAGATATAAACATTTCTAAAGGACAAATTGAAGAATTGCCTACTGCAACACCTTATAAAGAAGGTTATCAATTTCTATACTGGTCAAGTGTAAAAGATAGCCCAGAAACAAAAATCAGAGATTTATATTTTTATGCATCAGAGAATGAATTGGTTTATACTGTGTATGCAAATTATCAGGAACTTGTACCTCTTGATGAATATATAAATATAAATGAAGATACTATATTAGAAAACGGTGTGTATACCATAAAGATTACCAATGCGAGTTTTTCAAATGAGGCAACTACGCTGAATAAAAACGACTCAGAAAATCATTTAATCGCTCCTCAAGGTAGCAAGTATCTAATTCTTAATGTTAGTATATTAAAAACTGAAGGTAAAAATCATACTCTTGATAATGACAACGATTTTCATTTAGAAAACACATATATTAATAAGGATATTAGTAAATATTATGGTTTTATTGATTTTGCCAGTTTAAGACCGATTAATGATTATTCATGGATAGATTTGGAAATCAAAGAACCAGGTATTTATGAATTCAATTTAGTTTTTGAAGTTTCTGAAAATATGAGTTTAGTTGATAATATCCTTGTATTAGAGATAGATTTTTTCATAGGATATAATGCAGTTTCAATACTATTAAAGGATTAGTATAATTGAAATGGAAGAGTTTAATAGGAAACGCTATTGATTTATGCAAGAAGAATTTGATCAATGAAAGTTTAGTTAATAGATTTGAAACGCTTATCTTTTACAATATAGATAATAAGTTTGATTTTCGTGAAAAATTAAAGAAAACTGTTGAGGAACAAGAGAAATGAGTACACCTACATCTCTTGAACTGAATTATTTAACTGCCACATTGTTGCTAAACTACTACAATAATAAAGTTGAGAAAAAGCATAAAAAAACAAAAGATTCAGTGAGTGAATTTAGAATTAAACATCCCGCATACATTGATGTCCCCATGAGCATGATGCATTTATCTATTATATGTGCTCGTGAACTATATGAAGCGAAACAAAGAGATGGATTGCAAGAAGCAGATTGGTTAAGGCTTCGAGAACTAAGAAATTCCATTGCTCATGCAGTAAAAAAAGAAGATCAAGAGATTAGATTCATTGCCACTTCAGAAGAAGTTTTTACCATACTGAATAAACTTAATAAACACTTATACGATAAATATAATCTTGATACCAATAAAACGTGGCAAGCACATATAAAGAATTACTATAAGGATTTGGACAGGTATTGAGACAATTAAAATCTAATTCTTGCAGATGCACGGAGAGGAATAAACATGATAAAGAAAATAGCAAACAGATTATTTAATGAATTTAATCCTAATGCATCCTCTGAAGAAAAGAAATGGATTAATGTTTTTAATGAAATAGAACATCGCATTGATGTGTTGTTTGAAAGTTTAGTGTCCTGGTATACAGTAAATATATTCTTTCAACATCTTAGAGTTCAAAACATTAGTGAAAATTATGTGTTATATCCATTAAGACATAAAGCATTTATTTATGAATCATATATGTTTATTGAGTTGAACAATTTACTCGATATTAAAGGTGATAGTTCTATAACTGGATTTGTGAATCACTTTTACAAAGATGTATCTGACAAAGGTAAAGAGTTTATATCCATATTTCAAACAAATATTGATCTGAATAAGCTCAAAAATCATTTTGATTTGTTTATGGAATGGAGGGAAAAAAACTCTATTGAAATCAATCATTTTAAATATATGCGTGATAAAAATTATAGTCATGTTGATCATAATTTCGAGTACGATAACAAAGTCAGTTTTGAATATTTGATTCAAGCGATTGTTTTCCTTAGTGACTATACATCAATTCTAGCTAATATTATGAAAATGATGAAGATAAGAATAATGGATGGAGAACCAGTTGCCATTCAGAAAGAAGTATTTCTTACTACCTCTATAGATGTTATAAGAATTAGATTTAAACAAGAAATAAATGCCTTAAGTAAAATATATAACTTTGAAAAAAAGAGTAAAGAAAATATGGTGTTAAACTGTTGGGATTCAATAGAAGAAACTCTAAAGAATGTAAAGCTAATTAAATTAATGACTGATAACAATAACAAGAATTGAGGTTTTAAGAATGTGTGGAAGATTTACAACACTTACAAGTTCATAGAAATATTATATGTATCGACTTTAAGTTTTTTTATGCTTCTGTAGAATACGTTTTAAGGGGATTAGACCCTTTTACTACACCACTAGTGGTTGCAGATCGTTCTCGCGGTAAAGATGCATTGTGTCTGGCTGTATCACCGTATTTAAAGAGTATGGAAGTTCCAGGTCGTATCAGAATCTTTGATATTCCAGATAATCTAAAAGAAGGTACCATTTATGCAATGTCAAGAATGAAAACCTATATGGAGTACACCATGAAGGTTATTGAGATCTATTTGATTTTTGTATCAGAAGATGATTTGTATGTTTACTCCATAGACGAAGCATTCTTAGATTTAACAGGGTATTTAAAACTCTACAATAAAACAGAACTTCAACTAACAAAAGAAATCATTAAAAAGATAACTGATGAACCGCACTTACCAGTATCTGTTGGTATAGGACCTAATATACTTATGGCAAAACTATCCATGGATATAGATTCCAAGAAACAAAAGGATTCGATAGCAAAATGGTCTTATAAAGATATACCGGATAGATTATGGCCAGTAGAACCACTATCTAAAATGTGGGGTATTGGACCACGTATGGAAATTAATCTTAATAAACTTGGTATATGGTCAATAGGAGACCTTGCAGCTTATAATGTTGATGCTCTACAAGATAGATTTGGTGTGATGGGTCAACAACTTTGGTATCATGCACATGGCATTGATAATGCACTAATTCAAGATAAAGGTAAACTCCGCTATCAAAACAAATCCTATGGGATGAGTCAAGTGCTGTTTCATGATTATAATGGTGAGGAAGTATTAACCATCATCCAAGAGATGGTTGATGAAGTATCAAGAAGATTAAGACTCAATAAAAAAAGATGTAGAGTCATTCATTTTGGTATAGGTTATAATGCTGATATTGGTGGAGGATTACATCAACAAATCACATTCGACCAACCAACATCATCAGTCGATCAAATCTTTGAAACATGCCTAAATATCTTCAAAAATAAGTATGATGGATTTCCAATAAGAACAGTAGAAGTTTCTCTTGGTGGTTTAACAGAATCTACCACTTATCAGTATTCAATCTTTGAAGATGCAGAAAGCATCGACCGTGAATATAATTTGATGTCTGCTATGGATGAGATTAAAGAGAAGTTTGGCAAGAATGCAGTAAACCGAGCAACTGCACTTAATAAAGAATCCACGATTATTAAACATAATACATTTATTGGGCGTCACAAAGCATGAGACCTTATACGGATAGAGGTATTATCAAATACTCACCATTTGATGGTCTTGCAGGATTTGTAGATATGATGCAAGAACTTCGTTATCGATTAAATAAAAAACCAAAACCAGAACTCCAAGAAGATAAACTTGAAGATATGGATAGAATCATGAAATCTGCAATCCAAGATAATAAACAAGTAACTATTATGTATTTAGATGATGGATATGTTTATGAATACAAAGGTTTTATAACAAAACTAGATGAGATTAATCGACTACTATTCATTGACAAAATAAAGTATGAAATAAATAATGTTATTGATATAATAATAGAATAGCGATTCAATGAAATAAAAAATACTGTTATAAATCTAGGAAAGTGTTAATGTCATTTTAAATGATGTTTCTTATAAAAGAACCAATTTAGTAGAAAGGATTGTTACCATACTATATGAGCAAAATCGAAGAATTAAATGAAAAATTACAAATTATTTTTGATTTATTTGATAATTTAACCAATAATCCATCAAATGAATTTGTAGATGATTACACAGTTTATACGAGTATCTTATATGATAAATATGAAAAAGTGGATAAAAACTTTTGGAATTATTTTAAAAACAAATATAGATTACCAGATATAGAAAATTATTTTGAATCTCATTATGATTTGTTAAGAACAGTTTTTGATAAATGTATACATCCCTTTTACTTGAGGTTAGATATTTTACCTGACTATCATTCTAAATATAAGAATGTAGCTGATAATTTTGAAAAAGTATGGAAATTTAATCGTTTCTTTTCTAACAACTGGATTACAATTCTATCATTTATTTTAATGTTTGTTTTTCTAGCACTAGCAGTTGATAGTAAAAACAATAATTATGATTTTGATTATGATGTATATATAAGTTTATCAACAGGTTTTTTAATATCACTCATAATCAGTGGAATCAATGCTTCTCATAAAAGAAGACTCCGAAATAAAAAGGCAGAATTCAATCAGATTTTGTATCAATTTGAACTACTTAAGAAAAGTTATAACGAGATAAATGAATACATGATGAAAGAAGACATCAAGAATAACAAGGATTTTGTAAGTGAGTTTTGCGAATTTAATAATTCATTAAATGATTTTCTGGATAATACCTCTAAGATTCTATCTTTACAAAGTAGTTCGATTTATCAATGGTTCAAAGATTTTGAAAAAGAAATATTTGATTATTCGTCAAGTATTGTACAAAAGGATTTCGATAAAACAATAATGGATCAAACCACTGATGAGGATATTGCAGTTCTACAAAAATATGTGATACAGTTTAGATATTGGGTTAATCATTTTGAATTTGATATTATGAATTTAAAACATTATTATGGGAAAGATATTGATAAAATGAAGGACAAGTCACTTTAAAAATCTTTCGTTTATTATAGGTTAAATAACAGTAGTGAAAGGCTGTAAGAAGTGGAAAGAACTAGAAACCTTATAGCAAGAACACTACAGCAAGTATACATTTAGTGACATAATGCCATACACACGTTAATTCAAGGTGTGAATGGCATTTCTTTTATGTTAAAAATGTACAAGTTTTATAAGTTTAACGAAGTAAGTGTGCCAAATATATTATTCGTAAACTATAGGAAGATTAAGTGAGGTTATGTCATTATTTATTAATGATAATAAACTGTCAATAACATTTAAATTTTGTACATAAATCACCTTAGAAACACAGTGTAAAATATTTTGTGTAAATGAAAACCAAATAAAAATTTAACAATATAGTGAAGTTATGATATAGTGACTATGATGTAATCTTTTGGAAGTGCACATGGAGAAAATTAGGTCTAATCGATAGGATTTATCTGTGTATTAAAAATAATCTATAAGCTAGTCAGCTATTTTCTAAGAGATTAGTAAACATGAGTAAATAGTAAGATGTCATTTTAGGAGCGGATATGAATGAAGAAATTGAAGTAAAATTAAGTAAATATAACAACGGTGTTAAAGACTTATTTTTGAAGATCAGAAAAATAATCTATGAGACTAATTTACAAATTGATGAAAGAATTTGGGCAAGCATACCATCGTTTTATTATGGAAATAAGTTTATTCGAATCATACCTTTTAAGGATTACGTTAATATAGAGGCTAAATTAATTAGTGAGTATACAAAAGAATTGATTGGTTATAAAATAACTCCCAAAGGGATGTTAAGACTAGAAATTAATCAAGACGTTCCAGGTGATTTGCTAGGAATTATCTTCAAGCAATCGTTGACCGAGTAAGTATCATTAGTCAAAACACGTAGAATCAATTAGAAATGATTGGTTCTTTTTTTGAATACTAGGAGACATACACTGGTAATCTAAAAGTAAACAGGATAAATAATAAAAAAATATTATCACTCAAACAGTTTCTACTTAGAGGTATTTCATTTTTAAGAAAAACAAACGTATAGACCTCAGAAATATATCCTTTTTTAAAGGTTCGATTTCAACTTTTAGCATATGGAGGCATTTTATTTATGAAAGGTGGTACCCATGTGTCCTAGAAAATCATAGCAGTGCACATAAACAGACTATTATGGGAAAATATATATAAAAACATAAAGTAATTTGGTATGGGTCCATTAATCCGTTTATCTACAAACAACAAGCATATTCAGATATCATGAGGTATGATGACTCGTTATTAGCAGAAGAACTTATTAAAGGTAACATCTCTGATACATCCTCTTTTAAATAGGGTTATAGAAAACAACCTCATTTACTTACAATTACCGATTAACGGACTCTAACTAGTAGTTATAGGTATAATAACAGAAAAACAACTACTTTAGTTGTAAACAGAGACACTGTTAATTTTTTTAATTTTATAAGTAAGTTATGACATATCGACAATCGATAAGAAGTAATAAGTGTTACTTTGTTTAAAATTGGAAGATTAGAAAAAAATCGCCATGAAAGTCTGGATCAATTATCAAATATACTCAGCTGTACACCGAATGAATATCATGATATGTTGATTAGTATAAGTGATAAGTAAAAAAAGAAGAACGACTCGAAACTTAATTCGTTCATAGCTTCTTCTATAAATATTGTAGTGTTAAAACATAAATGCAAGGAGGGGGAAAATAAAAAGGTCCTTCTCTTATAGAGAAAGACTTTAGTTGTATGTGATAGTAGCAAGACTATCAACCCGTCGCTAGGACTCACAAATATTATATACTAATGTTTTTAAATGTCAATATGTATCAATTTATCGAGACCTTTAATTTTGTGCGTTTACACATTCTATTGTAAACGCACATCAAAAAGTCATTGCATAGACAATCTTTATTGACATAAATCTACAAAAAATATATAATCTAGGTAATAAAACTCTCCGCACCTCTTTCGAATGTGTCCCAGGAGAGATTTTTTTTAGGAGAATAGCGTGGAAGTTAAGGGACACATGGTATAATGAATTAAAATAAGAGATTAAATGTTTGGATGAATAATATTTAAATTGAGTCAATAGAAGTGTTATTGTCCACTAAAATCTCTACCAACAATATAACAGCTATTTCATAATATATATATAAAAGAAATTTTGAGGTGATGTATATGAATATAACCAAAAAAATTGTCATTATTCTTGGTAGTTTTTTAGTCATAGGTGGTTTAATAATTGCAGGATTACTATATTTTAATTCCGCTTCATATAAAGTATCGCAATTAGAAAATGAGTGGAATATTAATTTACCTAATGGTATTAAACTGGAATATGATTCAAAAAAAGTTCATATTGATGGCAGCATTCACTATTATGTTTTTACAACAACTAGTGAACTTACAGAAACAATGTTTACAATAGGGGATGATATTAGCAAAGATGATTTTGAAACATCATTTATTAATGCAATGGAAGGTCTTGGTATTTCATCGGGGAAAATAAATATTCCTTCTGAATTTTATCCGGATCTTAATGAAAATTATAAATTTTTACTATTAAATAGCGTCGGTGGAGGTGGTAATAGACATAAATACTTCTATTTAGTATATCTTCCTGAAACTAATAGAATTTTTATATGTAACCAAGTTTCTCAGTAACAAATAAAACTATTAAATAAAAGCCAACATCTATTCAGGAGATAAACTGAATAGATGTTTTTTTATTGTAGAAAGGCATACTTTCTTTACTTTACAAAAATAGTGTAACCATACTGAGTACCATTCATGAATTTTTGTAGTACATAGCTATTTTTACTAACTTTAAAACGGAAAAAACAGTTGACAGTAATTTTAAAGAGAAGTATAATGAATGTATGAGCATATGTTCATATGAAAGTGTGAGGTAATAATATGAAAAATTTAGAAATGGATGTATGTGCTTCAAATATTATACATCCTGAAGCGGTAAATAAAGCAAAAGAGAGTTTACCAAGTGATGAACTTATATTTAATTTAGCGGATTTTTTTAAGACCTTCGGTGATTCCACACGTATTAAAATAATATGTGCATTAATGGAAACTGAGTTATGCGTTTGTGATTTAGCAAATGTAATTAATACATCTCAATCTGCAGTATCACATCAATTAAGAGTATTAAGACAGTCTAGGTTAGTAAAGTACAGAAAAGATGGTAAAACAGTTTATTATTCATTGGATGATGACCATATTAAGTTACTTATAAGCCAAGGACTAGATCACCTTTTACATAAATAAAAAAGAGTGCGAGAAATGAAAGAATATAGATATCATTTAAAAAACATAAGTTGTGAAAAATGTGCAGATAAAATCGAGAGTAAGCGAAATACAGGATGGTGTAGAAGTGAGTGAATTAACATTTGAAGAAAATATTGTGTGTTCAATTGAAGGTTTGGACTGTGCTAATTGTGCTGCAAAAATTGAAATTCAATTGAATAAAACAGATGGAATAGAAGAAGCGAGAGTGGATTATTTATCAGGGAAACTTATATTATCATTATCAAGCTTAGCTGATAAAAATGAAGTCTTACAAAAAACACAAAAAATTATAGATAAGATCGAACCAGGTGTTAAAATTCGTGAACTGAGTAAAGCGAAAAATGACGATCATGATCATGACCACGAAGAAGGAGTAAGTCTTCATGAAATGTTAAAACTCATCATAGGTATACTTATCTTTGTTGGGGTACTATTTATTAATAAATCATCTATTTTTTATCTTCCGATGTTTATAGTAAGCTATCTGTTAATAGGAGGAGAAGTAGTATTTCGAGCTTTTAGAAATATATTAAGGGGAAAAGTGTTTGATGAAAATTTCTTAATGACTATAGCGACTATTGGAGCATTTACTGTCGGAGAATATCCTGAAGCTGTTGCGGTTATGCTATTTTATCAGGTAGGAGAACTCTTCCAGGATATAGCAGTAAATCGATCAAGAAGATCGATTAAAAAACTTATGTCAATACGACCGGATGTTGCTTATGTAAAAAAAGGTAATGAGGTTCAAGAAATCAAAGTTGAAGAAGTAAATGTGGATGATATTATTGTTATTAAACCAGGTGAAAGAGTTCCTTTAGATGGCATAATAATAGATGGTGATTCATCACTGGATACAAAAGCATTAACAGGTGAATCGGTCCCTATGAATGTGACTGTAGGTGAACAGATATTATCAGGTTGTATTAATATTAATGGTTTACTTACAGTTAAGGTTACAAAACTAGCAAGTGAATCTACAGTTGCTAAAGTATTAGAGTTAGTTGAAAATGCTACAAGTAAAAAGGCTCCAACTGAAAACTTCATTACAAAGTTTGCAAGAGTCTACACACCAATTGTTACATTGTCAGCGGTATTGCTTGCTATAATTCCTCCTCTAATTTTTCAAGTTGGAACATTTGAAGAATGGTTATATAGAGCATTAATATTCTTAGTCATATCATGCCCTTGTGCACTAGTTGTATCTATACCATTAGGATTCTTTGGTGGGATAGGTGCAGCTTCAAAAAATGGAATATTAGTAAAAGGTGGAAACTATTTAGAAGCACTAAATGAAATAGAGATTGCTGTATTTGATAAAACAGGTACATTAACTGAAGGATCATTTAAAGTGACCCAAATTAATCCGGTTATTGATATTTCAAAGGATGAATTGTTAGAAAAAACTGCATACGTTGAAAGTTTTTCAAATCATCCAATAGCTTTATCAGTTGTCAAAGAATATAACAAAAGCATTAAACAAGAAATTGTATCAGATATAAAAGAAGTTTCAGGTCATGGTATAAAAGCTAAGGTTAATAGTGATGAAGTATTAGTAGGAAATGCTCGTTTAATGGAAAGAGAAAATATTTCATTTGAAGCATCATCTGCATTAGGGTCTATCTTGTATATCGCTATTAATAAAAAATATGTTGGTAATATTGTTGTATCTGACCAAATAAAAAAAGATTCAAAAGAAGCAATAAAGCTATTGAAAGCATTAGGGGTTAAGAAAACCATAATGCTAACGGGAGATAAAAAATCTGTTGCAACTAGTGTTGGCAAAGCATTAGGATTAGATGAGATTCACGCTGAATTACTTCCTGAAGATAAATTAAATAAAGTCGAAGAACTTTTAAACAGTAAGTCAAAACGAGGTAAGCTCTTCTTTGTTGGAGATGGTATAAATGATACACCAGTACTTGCAAGAGCTGATATCGGGATTGCAATGGGCGGACTTGGTGCAGATGCCGCAATTGATGTAGCAGATATTGTTATTATGACAGATGAGCCATTAAAAATTGTAACTGCGGTAAAAATTGCTAGGCGAACAAGAAAAATTGTATGGCAAAACATTATATTAGCATTAGGTATTAAAGCTTTCTTCTTAGTTCTTGGTGCATTTGGAATAGCAACAATGTGGGAAGCCGTTATTGCTGATGTAGGTGTCTCGTTGATAGCAATCCTAAATGCAATGAGGGTGCTAAAAAAATAGGTAGCGTGTCAATTTGTAAAAGGATAGATAGCATCACACATATAAACACTAAATGGTTTGATACAAAAGCGAATGAGCATTCGTCCCATGTATCAGGCCTTTTTTTAATTGGTTAATTGATTGAGGGTTATTGATACTTTAAACTCAGTTATTACATTTGGAAAGGTTATATGTATAACGCTTTTCATTTTCACATTAGCTGCAATACCTAGTCCGTCTACTTAGAAGTAGGTGTTTTTTACTCATAGTGCTATTTGAGATTAGAGGTATATGTTTTTAATTAGTGATGTACTAATGGTAGAATGTATGTTTTGGTGGATGGTGTGGAACTAAATTATAGACTTCGAATAAAAAAGAATGCCATTTTTGTTATGTTTAAACTTTTATCAACTACCAATGAAATCTATAATTTTGATATAATGAATTGAATTAAGGTGATATCCTGTGCACATACAATGTACAAAAGCAACGCTAGATTATTTTAAACCGAAAATTACAGAACATGACACAGATAATGATATGTATGCTTGGCATGCGCACTTTTTAAAACGAAGTGGAAAGAATCTACTCGTATTAATGCATGACCTATCAAGATTTACAGTTGTATTCTATGGATTAAAGAAAAGTCACATTAAAGAACTCTATCCCATGATCAGTGTTGGTGTAATGAACGCTATGATGGATGCTGGTATACCATTAGATGCAATAGGAGCCTATGTTGATAGACGACCTGAATCATTTTCATTTAACAAAACTAAGCATAGAACTTTAGTTGCGAGATTAAATAAAGCAGTAGAAATGGTAGATCATATATTAGGCACTGATGGATATCATCCAGACTCTATTGAACAAAGACATGCGGGTCTATTTTGTAATGAGTTACTTGTTTGTGAAGATAATTATAAAGTCTGTTATCATCCGGAAGAAAAGTTAAGAGAATATTTAGAATTACTAATAAAATAACCAAGACGCAAGTATGAAATGATCTATCAAGGTAACATCTATTCAGGAGATAAACTGAATAGATGTTTTTTTGTTTTTAGGCTCCAAGAGGTATAAAAGAGATAATTAATGACTGCTACATGGTATTATGATAGATTTACAAAAAAGTCGTTTGTATAAAAAAACTTACTTTAGATGTTATTACAGTTAACTTTTAGGCATGTTTTTCATAAAAAGTTCATATCATACATTTAAATGATACAATATCATTAACGAATTTAAAATCGCATATGTTATAAACAAGATTGTGGGGACAAGGGATGTTAGCATATAATGAGTCGATTAAGCAATTTAATCAAGATGTTTTGAATAATCAAATCATGACAAAAATCTCCAGTAAACTTAACGCTGGTAAGTCAGAACAAAGTGCATGGAAAGATGCTGCAGTATACATGAAAAATATTCTTGAACTAGCAGGGTTAGATGGTGATATTGAAATTGGCATGGAATTAAAAATTCCGATCACTAATAATCGAATTGACTTTTTAATCGCAGGGTTAAATGATCGTTTGGAAAAATCATTGATTATAGTTGAAATGAAACGGTGGAGTGCTGTATCTAAAACAAATAAAAGTAGACTAGTCAATGCAGATGATACAAGATATGGTCAAGATGCACTCCACCCTTCATACCAAGCATATACATACAAACTAAATTTAGAAGCATATAACCAAAACATCACTGAGGAAAATATACAAGTCTCTTCATGTTCTTATTTGCATAATCTATATGAAGATAGTGATATCAAAGATGATTTTTATAATGAATTTCTGGAAAAATCACCAGTATTTGCGGCAAAAGATAATCAAAGACTTGCAAATTTTATAAAAATGCATGTTTCTAAAGCATATCATAACCAATTACTATATCAAATTGAAAATTCAAAAATAATTCCAGCACAAATGCTTATGGATAGTTTATCCAGCGAACTATCCAATAATAAAGTATTTACACTATTGGATAAACAAGAGATTTGCTACCAAAATGTCATTAAAGCGATTAGGGATAATGAAGGCAATAACCAAAAACAAGTTTTTATTGTTAGAGGTGGTGCTGGAACAGGTAAAAGTGTTATTGCAGTTAAAATACTAAATGAATTTATTCAAAACAAAAAACTAGCTTTTTATGTAACTAAAAACTCAGCTGTTAGAAATGTTTATAGTAAAAAGTTATCTGGCAGAGAAAATACACATTTAAAAACGCTTTTTCTTTCAACAATTAAAATATCAAGAGATCGACCAAAGGATCAATATGAATGTTTAGTTGTTGATGAAGCACATAGGTTACCAAAAAGATCAAAATCTGGAAATATACTTTTAGGAGAAGATTTAATTAAAGAAATTATTGATTCCACAAAAGTTTCAATATTTTTTATTGATGAAAAACAACAAGTTGATATAAGAGATTATGCTACTATAGAGCGTATTACTCATACTGCAAAAAAACTTGGTGCACACGTTTATGATGATGAAAATTTAAGGCTTAGTTCTCAGTTTAGATGTTCAGGCAATGATGAATATATTAATGCAGTTGAAAGTATTTTATATAATGAGGAAGTTATAGTAAACAAGGACTTAGAATATGAAGTCAAAGTTTTTGATAATATTCAAGATTGGCATGAAGCAATTATGAAAAAGATTGAAGAAACTCCTCATAGTAGAATGTTGGCAGGAGATGTCTTTGATTGGGTTTCAAAGGATGATTCAACATTATTTGATATAAAAATAAATGGATTATCGTTACAATGGAATAAAGACACTACATTTAGCGCAGATGAAAGTCAAAAATATCGAGTGGGTCATATTGATACAGTTCAAGGATTAGAGTTTGATTATATAGGATTAATTATAGGTGATGATTTAATATATAACCCTTTAAAAGGTCAAGTTCAAACTGATTATACTAAGCATCCTATGAATGCTGGTCATTTTAGACGACATGGTAGACGCTCACCCTTAATTGAAGATTTAGATCAAATTGATTTGATCATAAGAAATACATATAATGTTCTAATGAAAAGAGGAATGAAGGGTATATATATTTATTGTATGGATAGCAAACTTAGCAGGTTATTAAAGTCAAAATTTTAAAATCAACAGAGGATGAAATTTTGACATTAATAGATCAACTCAAACCACATGTTTTTAAAAAAATCATTGCAGAAACATATAAAAGATCAGGTTTTAGGGTCAAAATAACAAAAGGAAGTCACGATTATGGGGTAGATGTCTTTGCAGAAAAAAGGAAAGATAAAATCTATATCCAAGCTAAATTATATTTAAAGCAAAAAGTAAACTTAAAGGCAGTTTAAGAAATTTATACTGCTAAAGGGATTTACAAGTGTAATACAGCAGTTGTTATTACAAATGCCAAATTTCAAAAATCAGCCACCATTTCAGCAAATAAATTGCATGTATTATTAATTGGAAGAAAAAGATTTAAGGAAAAGATTGTTGAAGCATTTGATATTTACAGTAAAGAAGATAATTCAAAATGAGAGGAACCCTGATTATAAACTAAGCTAGGTTTTCAAATTTTGATAAAAAAAGGTATAATACCTCTAGTAGAGTAAATTAAATAAACTATTTCTATAAAGATATGTTGATGGGGATACATATGGAACATATAGGGAAAACATTATCAAGATCAATTAAAGAGTCCAAATGGGTTGCAATTAACTACACGAACGCTGATGATAAAAAGACGTTCTTTTGGTGTTGCATTCGGGATATTGATGTTGATAACAAATATCTTTATATTGATGCATTTAATCAAACTAAATTGGAAAATGATAATAATGGGGTAGATAAGAGAACTATCCTTTTTGATCGAATTCAAGCTGCGTATATTGTTGAGGGCACAACTTATGATGTACCGGAAGATTTGATTGACAAAATAGAAGGCCAATTAGATAGGCTAAAATGGTTGGAATTTGATCTATATGATGAAAAGATGTTTCTATACTATAAAGACTGCTTAATATATGATCAACCCCCATACCAAAGAGAGAGTGTACTAGTTTATGGTATTGATCAAAATATATTAAAAACTAATGGAACAGTTAAACTTAACTACCAACAAATTGGCATAATTTCTGATCAGTTAAGCAAAATTTCATCTCAAATGGAAAATAATAATCTCACAATTATTGATCTTATTATTAATGATTTGTCCATTATTACACCTAGGGGTAAATATGTTATTGCCTACAAGAAATTAAATTTCAATCCTTATTCAAAATCTCTGGTTATGGAAGATGAAGTACATTTTAACTATTCATTTATTATGGATGAAAAAGAAATAAACATTCATAACCTAAGAAATTACTTAGATATAGAAGTTGAAGTGTTCACAGAACTATATACAACAAATATTAATGAAGCAAAGAACATTTTACAGGACAACATAAGAAAAGGTGAGAAACTTGATGATACTCCATATATAATGGATCAAATTAGGCAACTTAGTATTAATGTTCAAGAACAATTCAAATATATTTCAATACTTATGGCAAAAAAGGAAGGTAATACACCGCTACAAGCCTTTTTTGGCAATATGAGTAAACACAGATTAGGAAAAAAAGATGATTACCAAATAGTGACATTAGATAATAAGGTAAATATAAGTCAATTAAGAGTTATCTCTAATGCATTAAAACACCCAATAACATATGTACAAGGCCCTCCTGGTACAGGAAAAACACATAGTATTATTAACTTATTAATATCTACCTTATTTAACGAACAAACTGTATTAGTATCATCAAATAATAATAAACCCATAGATGATATCTATACTAAACTGATTAATCTCAAATATGGTACTAAAACAATACCTCTACCTGTTTTAAGGTTAGGCAACAGAGATAGAGTCTTAGAAGCCATAGAGCGTATTAAGGCGATATATGATGGTTATAAGGAACAGTTTGACAGACCTAACGAGAGTCAGCTTAATTCTAAAAAGAATTTGAGTCAATCTAATTTTTCAATTATAAATAATTTAATAAAAGATTACGAATACAAATTACAACTTAAAGAACAGATGGATTCATTAGATTCTGTGATAGAAGCTTTTAAGGGTAACTTAAGAGTATCAACAATAACTGCAGAGTATGAAAAATATAAGAAAGATTATGATAGTTTACCGGATATTGAGGTAGATAGTATCCAAAAACACATCCAAAAAGTTGATAGAGACTTTTTAATGTGGCTGTATTATACATCTTTAAATAGTTTTTCTAAACTATTTAAAGAACCTAAATACAATGATTTAATCAGTATTATAAAAGATGAAAACGAGCAAAAGAGAGTAACCGACTTTAATAGATATATTACCAACCAAGACAATTTAAAAGATTTAATCAAAATATTTCCAATTATAATGACTACAAATATATCTGCTGCAAGGTTAGGAAATCCTGAGCCTTCATTTGACTTGTCGATTATAGATGAGGCTGGACAATGTTCAATCGGCTATGCTCTATTTCCTATTTCTAGAGCAAAAAAATTATTGCTTGTGGGTGATTTAAATCAATTAAGACCAGTGATTACACTTTCTCATGCATTAAATAAAAAACTAATGATTAAGTATAAGATACCAGATGTATATAATTACTTAAACAATTCCATACTAGGGCTCATGCAATTAGTTGATTATATTTCACCCTTTGTACTACTTAACTATCATTATAGAAGTCACAAATCAATTATAAATTTTAGTAATCAAAAGTATTATAAAAATGAATTAAAAATAGAAACAGCAATCAACGATACAAAGGCATTATTTTTAGCAGATGTTGCTGGAAATAGTACTAATAAAACAAATTCTCAAAAAAATACTTCTGAAATGGAAGCAATCCAAATTGCAGAGTATATTAAAAAAAGGGGTAATTTTAATGTTGGTGTAATTACACCATTTGTTAATCAATCTGAGCTTATAAAAAACATATTAAATGAATATGATTTGAAACATGTAGAAGTGGGAACTATTCATACTTTTCAAGGTGATGAAAAGGATACGATATACTTTAGTCCAGCAATAACTCCTAGTACTAAACAAGGTACTTTTGATTGGATTAAGAATAATGTTGAGCTAATTAATGTAGCAACCACACGTCCTAAGAAAGAACTCATTATTGTTGGAGATGCAGAAGAAATTAGAAGTAGATCTTTAGGGCAAAGTAATGATTTGGTGGAATTAGTAGATTATGTTGCTAATAATGGAGAGAAGTTTGAGTTAACTCCAAAAAACGAACTTATGACTGTGAATAGCCATAACTATCAACAATATAATACGAAAGCCGAAACTGAACTCTTCGAAACAATTAAGCACTATCTAACAACAGCTGATCAGTATGAAATTAAAACACAAGTTAAAGTGGCTAATGTTCTTAATAAATTTACACATCCAGTATTATTTGATTATGGTACAAAAGCGGTGTTTGATTTTGTGCTTTATATTAAACGTGGTAGAAATTTAATACCTGTACTAGTAATAGAACTTAATGGACCTGAACATGATTCGAGTGAAGAAACAAAGTGGCGTGATTCAAAAAAAGAGCAAATATGCAAGGATAACAATATAAAACTACTAAAGATAGGTAATGACTACTCAAGAAGATATATGTTTGTTAGAGAAAGTATTATAAACATACTGAAATAATTGTTCTAGCATGCTTAAATAATAAGTTTTATTTTGTTTGATAATCAAATGCATTTAATCTTGTGGAGGATAAAAATGAGCAATGACAATTTATTTTCAAAAGCTGAAATTAAATATTTAATAAAGAATAAGGATATAGTTATTGGTTCTTTTGGTTTAGCAGCAATTATACTTGCAGCTATGAATTATGGAATTTTATATTTAATACCAGGGATTATACTAACGATAGCAGCGTTAGGTATGAGAGGTTACAAAATATATAAAATTTATGAAAGAAATAAGAAGATTGAACGCACAAGGATTAAGTATAACTTCAAAAAGATAAAAACCATGGATGGATATCAATTTGAAAAGTTTGTTGCAGATAGTTTAAAACTGATCGGATACAAGACAGAATTGACAAAGAAATCCGGTGATTTTGGTATTGATGTAATCGCGAAGATCGAAAACAAGGTTATCGGTATTCAGGTTAAGCACTATAAGGGTAAAGTTGGTTATGATGCTGTTAAAGAAGTACATTCAGGGGGTAAAATTTATAAATGTAATGAATATTGGGTAGTCATATCAAATAATCATGGATTTACTAGACAGGCTAAAATTGGTGCAGAAAAGCTAAATATTAAATTATATGATATCGATGATTTTGCGTACTTGCTTGATTTTAAGTAAAAATTAGATACTCCTCTTAAAAATTAAAATTAGATAAAATAACACAGTCTATTATAGAAAGTGTGATTAAAATAAAATTAAGGATAAAAACTAAACTATACCCTATAAAAAGTATTGGAATGTCCAGTTTTGCTACCCTCTTATATTGACATTTATACCAGAAACTATGTAAAGTTTCTGGTTTTTTTAACCTGCTCAAACTAAATGTTAAAATCAAACTTAATAAACACTATAAGTAATATTAATTGACAAGTAATTAAAATTTAGATATGATATAAACATACCCCCCCCATATAGGGGTTAAATAAGGAGTGCACATATGAAAAAAAATCAATTTAATTCTAAGTCTAAGCATAATCATGAACACGCAATGGATGATAAACACGAACACATGAATCATCATAACCATGACGACCATAATCATCATAATCATGAACACATGAATCATCATAACCATGATGACCATAATCATCATAACCATGACGATCATAACCATCACAAACATCACCATCACGGTAACTTTAAGAAGATATTTTTAATTTCCTTACCACTTGGTTTAATCGTAATGTGGTTATCACCTTTTATGGGTATACACTTACCATTTCCATTTTATTATGAGTTTAAATATTCAGATATACTGGCCTTATTTATTTCTATAATACTCTTCATTTATGGTGGTAAACCATTTATACAAGGTGCAGTAACGGAACTTAAAAATAAGCAGCCAGGTATGATGGCACTTGTTACAATGGGTATTAGTGTATCTTTTTTATATAGTGTATTTGCTGTGGTTATAAGATATGTTACAGGTGAACACTATATGGATTTTTTATTTGAGTTTGCTTCTTTATTACTTATTATGCTACTCGGTCACTGGATAGAGATGCTTGCTTTAATGAAAGCAGGTGATGCACAAGAATCACTTGCAAAATTATTACCTAAAAATGCTTTACTACTAAAAGAGCATGGTGAAATGGTAGAAGTTCCAATTTCACAGTTAAAGATAAATGATGTAATCATTGTTCAATCAGGTGAAAATGTTGCTGCAGATGGCATTATTTTAAAGGGTGAATCTAGAGTTAACGAATCTTTATTAACTGGAGAATCAGTACCTGTAGTAAAAAAAGTTGGTGACTTTGTTATTGGTGGCTCAACAAACGAATATAGTAAACTAGAAGTTAAAGTCACAAAAACAGGCAAAGATGCATATTTATCACAAGTTAAAAACTTAATTATGGATGCACAGTCTAAACCGTCAAGAGCTGAAAATA
Organism: Acholeplasma laidlawii PG-8A; assembly: GCF_000018785.1. Classification (NCBI taxonomy): domain Bacteria; kingdom Bacillati; phylum Mycoplasmatota; class Mollicutes; order Acholeplasmatales; family Acholeplasmataceae; genus Acholeplasma; species Acholeplasma laidlawii. The sequence goes on along the minus strand of NC_010163.1, from coordinate 1,304,547 downwards.
ATGCTAAAAAAGTAGCAGGATGGCTATTTTATTTAGCGTTATTTGCAGCACTTGTATCATTTGTTGTATGGTATTTGATGGAGGATTTAAATAGTGCTATTTTATTTTCAATTACAACTTTAATTATTGCATGTCCACACGCGCTTGGTTTAGCAATACCTCTAGTAATATCTAGAAGCACCAGCATTGGCAGTGTAAATGGTGTTTTAGTAAAAGATAGACAAACTTATAATTTAACTACTAAAGCGGATATTGTTATATTAGATAAAACAGGGACACTAACCACAGGTATTTTTAAAGTACAACATATTGATCTATTAGATAACTCACTAACTGAAGAAGAAGTTATTTCAATTTTATATGGTATAGAATCAGCATCTAGCCATCCGATTGCACAATCCATTATAGAATATGCTAAAAATAAGGATATTAAAGCTTTAAAATTCGATAAGATCAATTACATATCAGGTAAAGGATTAGAAGGTAGTGTTGGTTTAGATACTTATGAGTTTATAAGTGTAAATGCATATAAAGAACCAATCACGATTCAAAATGATTTTGGGTACACAGTAAGTATTCTATTAAAGAATAATAAAGCAATTGGGGTTGTCAAATTAGGTGATAGTCTAAAGACTTCAAGTCAAAAACTTATAAAAGAATTAAAACATAAAGGTATAAGACCTATTATGGCAACAGGTGACAATGAATATGCTGCAAAAATTGTAGCTAATAAACTAGACATTGAATATTACGCTAATCAGTCACCGGAAGATAAGTATAAATTAGTTGATAAATTTAAAAAACAAGGTTTAATTGTCATAATGATGGGAGACGGTATTAATGATGCACCTTCTTTAGCACTTGCAGATGTTGGTGTAGCAATTGGAGCTGGTACCCAAGTTGCTATAGATTCTGCAGATGTTATTTTAACAAATTCAGAACCAGGTGATATTGCATCATTTATTGATTTGTCTTTTAAGACAAACAGAAAAATGAATGAAAATTTAATTTGGGGTGCTGGTTATAACTTTATTGCAATTCCAATTGCAGCTGGTATTTTAGCACCGTTTGGAATAATTTTATCACCTGCAATTGGTGGTGTATTGATGTCACTTTCAACTGTAATTGTTGCACTTAATGCATTAACTTTAAACATGGTTAAATCTTGATCAAAAGATCTAATAAGTACTTAAAGCATTAAAAATAAGAGTATTTGATATATGACATTTATCACATTATATAATTTTTTTAAAATCTTAGGTTGATATATTAGGGATGTTATATTATAATGTCCTTACAAATAAATATAAATAGAGGTTGCGATTAAGAAGAGTAGAGTGGGGAGCCGGTAGGCTATGAACCACTTCAAAGGCAAAAATCGCCGAATAAATAATGAAGACATTCATTATTTATGGGGTTGTTGGTAATACCAATAACACTCCTACGAAAGTAGAGGAGCTATTATAATTGATATTATAAAACGCTTCTTGGCGTTTTTTTTTGTACAAAATAAATAAGGTGGTTTAATATGAAGAAACTTGTAACAATACTCATAGTGTTAATAATGAGTACTACATTAATTGCTTGTACGACACAAGCAAATAATGAAACTAAAAAAGATTTAGTCGTTGGATTAGAAGCGGCATATGCACCATTTAATTGGACTGTAACTAGTGTGAGTGATTACGCTTATCCGATTAGTAATCAACCAGGTTCATATGTAGATGGTTATGACGTTCAAATGTCAAAAGAACTAGCTAATATTATGGATCGTAATCTAGTTATTAAAGCAATCGAATGGGATGGGTTAATTCCTGCTTTAAACAGTGGCGAGATTGATGTAATTATCGCAGGTATGAGTCCAACAAGTGAGCGAAAGCTACAGATTAATTTTAGTGATGAATATTACCGTTCTGAGATAGTCATGGTCGTTAAAAAGGATTCAAATTATGCGAGTGCTTCAAAATTAACCGACTTTAACGGTTCTAAGGTTGTTGCTCAAAGAGGTACACTATATGATGATTTAATACCACAAATAGAAAACGTGGTACATCAAACACCGCTAGATGCTTATAGCAATCTAGTTGCATCTGTTATGACAAATGTATCAGATGCTTTTGTAGCAGAGCTACCAGTTGCAGAATCTGTTGTAAAATCAAATCCTTCATTAACAATTGTTAAATTTGAACAAGGATTTGGATTTACATCAGAAGAATCAGATATTACCGTTTCTGTAGGTGTTAGAAAATCAGATACTGAGTTACTTGATGAAATTAATAGTGCATTAAGCACAATTAGTGTTGAAACTAGAAATGAAATGATGACTGCAGCAGTGATCAGAAACAACGAATCTGAACTTAGTATATTTGATTTAATAGGTAAGTATGTATCACTATTCATTCAAGGTGTTGGGGTAACACTTCTATTAGCGATCATAGGTACTTTGGGTGGGTTTATATTATCGCTTATACTAGTTTGGCTAAAAACTCAAATAGTAGATAAAAAAAGAGATGGCTTCATTAGAATTTTATTTAAGCGTTTAACAAGCGGTATAGCTACAATTTATATTGTTTTATTTAGAGGTACACCGATGATTGTACAAGCAATGATTTTTTATTACGGTGTAAAACTTATTTTTGATCTATCTTGGTGGACACCACTATCTGCTGGTTTAATCATTGTTGTTTTAAATACTGCTGCTTATATAGCAGAAATACTGCGTGGTAGTATGAATGCTATTGATAAAGGACAAATGGAAGCAGCAAGATCTTTAGGGTTTTCAAGAGTAAAATCGTTATTATACATTGTATATCCTCAAGCAATTAAAAATGCATTGCCAGCAATTGGCAATGAGTTCATTGTCAATTTAAAAGATACTGCAGTATTAAGTGTGATTGGTGTGCTTGACTTATTTAATGCAACACGTCAAGTTGTTGGTGCAACCTATGATACTGTTACACCATTTGTTATTACAGCAATTATCTACTTAGTCTTAACAGGGGTTACATCACTTGCTGTAAATTACTTGGAAAACAGACAAGCAGGAAAGGAAGTTAAACATGCGTAATATCTTAGAGGTTAAAAATTTATCTAAACATTTTGGTTCACACCATGTTTTAAAAGATATTAATTTAAAAATTAATGAAGGTGATGTTGTCACTATTATAGGTTCATCTGGAAGTGGAAAAACTACACTACTAAGATGTTTAAACTTATTAAATGAAGCTGATAGTGGACAAATTATATTTAATGAAAGTGATCTCATGGATCCGAGTACAAACTTGGATCAATTAAGAATGAAGATTGGTATGGTGTTTCAGTCTTTTAATTTATTTAATAATAAAAATGTTATCGATAACTGTACACTTGCACCCATCAAATTGCTTAAAATGACGAAAGAAGATGCAAATGAATTAGCATTAAAATTACTTGATAAAGTAGGCATGAAATCATTTGCATATAAAAAGATAGACACCTTATCTGGTGGACAAAAGCAAAGAGTGGCAATTGCCAGAGCATTATGTATGAATCCACAAATTATACTATTTGATGAACCCACTTCTGCACTAGATCCTGAATTAACTGGTGAAGTATTACAAGTCATGAAAGATTTAGTAAATGAAGGTATGACAATGATTATTGTCACACATGAAATGCAATTTGCAAAAGAGGTATCTAGTAGAATCATATTTATGGATCAAGGATTGATTGTTGAAGAAGGTACACCAACAGAAATTTTTGATAATCCAAAAATGGAACGTACTAAAAACTTTATAAAGTAAATTTATTGTATAATAAATACAAAATACTATTTTAATAAAAGGGGACAAGTATGAAGAGAAGATTGTTGACAATCATTATGGTTGTTTTAGCACTGACATTGTCTGTACTAGGTTTTGTATTTGGAGGATTTGACTTAACAAACCTTCAAAAAGAGACACTAAATATACTGGTAATTGTGTGTGGTATCAGTATGGCTTATTGTTTTATCGTAGGAGAATTATCAGGAAATAATTCTCAAATGGATAAATTATGGTCTATTTTACCGATAGCATATGCATGGATAGTAGCGGTAAAAGGATCAATGCACCCAAGGTTAATTGTAATGGCTCTACTTATTACAATATGGGGTGTTAGACTTACCTTAAACTTTGCTAAAAAGGGCGCGTATTCTTTTAAGTTTTGGGCAGGTGAAGAAGACTATAGATGGATAGTTTTAAGAAAAGACCCTAAACTTAATAAAAAGTGGAAGTGGGCTTTATTTGATTTAGTATTTATTTCAGTATTTCAAAATGCCTTAGTACTTGCAATTACATTACCGCTTTTAGCGGTTATGGAATCTGCTATGGCTTTTAACATATTTGATGGATTGATTGCAGCACTCTTGTTAGGCTTTATTATATTAGAGACAATTGCAGATAGACAGCAGATGTCGTTTCAAACCAAAAAATATAGCCTTTTAAAGGAAGGGAAAAGTTTAAAAGATCTACCTGCACCATATAATTTAGGGTTTAATACTCAAGGTCTTTGGGAACGTTCTAGACATCCCAACTATTTTTCTGAACAAGCTATTTGGATAGTCTTATATCTGTTTACTATCAGTGCAGGAGTAGCTAGTTATATATTCTTTAACTGGACACTAGTTGGTGCGATGGTACTTATATTATTATTTATGGGTAGTTCTTTATTTTCTGAAAATATTTCATTAAGTAAATATCCAATGTATAAGGACTATATTCATAAAGTTTCCAAGTATGTACCTTTAAGACGATATAATAAAATTAAATAAGTATTACATAATATAAAGCGCAATACATTGCTCATTTATACGATATTTAACGTATATTATGCAATGTATTGCGCTTTATTTATTATAGAATATTCATGTAAATGTTAAAGATGAAAGTTGTTTTTATTAGCATGCATAAAAATTGCATTTTTTAAAGTGAATACTTGACAACCGTTTTATTTTGGTTATAATAATAACTAGATTGGCACTCTAAACTACAGTGTGCCAGAATTGGAGGTGATATTGTGATTAAGCCATTAGAAGACTATGTTGTTCTATCAGTTAAAAAGGAAGAAAAAACTACAGCAAGTGGTATTATCCTAGCAACTGAAGACAAAGACAAACCAGCTATGGGTAAAGTAATTTCAATAGGACCAAAAGTTGAAAATATTAAGGTAAATGATGAGGTTATTTATCAATCTTATGCTGGAACTAAAGTCAAACTAAAAGAGGTTGAATATTTACTAGTTCAATCTAAAAATATTCTCGCAATCATAGAAGAATAGTCATATATTAAGGAGGATACTTATAATGAGTAAAGAAATTCGTTATGGTAAAGATGCTAAACAATCTTTACTAAAAGGGGTAGATTTACTTGCTAATACAGTAAAAATCACCCTTGGGCCAAAAGGAAGAAATGTAGTCTTGGACAAAGGATACGGTTCTCCACTGATTACAAATGATGGTGTATCCATTGCAAAAGAGATTGAATTAAAAGATCCATATGAAAATATGGGAGCAAAATTATTATATGAAGTTGCATCTAAAACAAATGATGTTGCTGGTGATGGTACAACAACTGCAACACTACTTGCACAATCCATTATCCATAAGGGATTTAAAGCTGTGGATAATGGTGCAAATCCAGTCTTAGTTAGAGAAGGTATTTTACGTGCTGGTAAAGAAGTTTCACAAAAGTTATTAGAAAAATCTAGACCGGTTGAAACTAGTGAAGATATAGAAAATGTAGCAAGCATTAGTGCATCCTCTAGAGAAATCGGTAAAATAATTGCCGAAGCGATGGATAAGGTTTCAAAAAATGGTGTGATTTCAGTTGATGAGTCTAAAGGTTTTGAAACAGAACTGGAAGTTGTTGAAGGTATGCAATATGATAAGGGGTATATATCACCTTACTTTGTAAGTGATCGAGAAACAATGACAGTTGAATTAGAAAATCCACATGTACTTGTAACTGATCAAAAGATATCTACAATTCAAGATATCTTACCGATATTAGAGCAAGTTGTTAAAGCAAATAAGCCACTATTAATTATCGCTGATGATATAGAAAATGAAGTGACATCTACACTGATTCTAAACAAACTTAGAGGTACGTTTAATGTCGTTGCAACCAAAGCTCCTGGCTTTGGTGATAACCAAAAAGACATGTTAAATGATATTGCAATATTAACTGGTGCAACCTTCTATGCAAAAGATTTACAGATGAAGCTTCAAGAAATTAAATTAGAAGATCTTGGACTGGTCCAAAAAGCTGTTGTTAAAAAAGATACAACAACACTTATCGGTGGTCATGGCACTAAAGATGCTATTGACAAGCGTATTTTGGAAATTGAAGCACAAATTAATTCATCTACATCAGATTATGATAAAAAACGCCTACAAGAAAGACTTGCAAAACTTGCTGGAGGTGTTGCAATCATCAAAGTAGGTGCAGCTACTGAAGCAGAATTAAAAGAAAAGAAATTAAGAATAGAAGATGCGCTTAATGCAACAAAGGCTGCAATTTTAGAAGGTATTGTTGCTGGTGGTGGTTCCGTTTTAGTAGATATACAAACTGAACTGAAAGAAACACTTAAAGATAGCCATATAGATATATATAAAGGCATACTTGCTGTCTTAGATTCATTATCGGAACCACTTTATCAAATAGCTGAAAATGCTGGTTTTGATGGCCAAGATATATTAACAGAACAAAGAAAACAAAATAAAAACTATGGGTTTGATGCTAAAGAAGGTAAGTGGGTTAATATGCTGAAAGAAGGTATCATTGACCCAACTAAAGTTACAAGAAATGCAATTCTTAATGCATCAAGTATTGGAGCATTAATGATCACTTCTGAAGCAGCAGTTGTGGAAATTAAAGATAAAGACCAAAATATACCTACACAACCAATGTATTAAAAAATATAAGATGCCCGAAGGCGATTGATATGTATATACATATCGTCTTCGGGTATTTTTTATAAACAAATGAAAATGATGATATAATTTAACTAGATAAACCATCTATAATAAGGCAATATTATGAATCCATAAAAAGGAGAATGATAGATAAATGGATGATTTAGATAAAATTCTCGCTTATTTTCATGAACTGATTAATGATAAGGTTCGTGCTTATGAGGCGCAAGAGGCAATGACACATTATAAAATAGAATATCCCACTGTAAAAGATCTAATAAAGACGTTAGATTTGGATATAGTTGATAGTGGCTGGTTTGGAATACCAGGTATGTGTGGTGGATTTGCATACAAACTTTTATATAAAAATGATAAGTACATTTTAAAAACCTCTAATTGGAGCAGGGTTAATGCTGGCTCGGAACAAGATCATGATATTACAGCAGAAGGTATTATCCAAATAAGTGGTTATGGTATGGGCATTAAAAAATAAATTAATTGTTCTATAGATAATAATTAATATTAAAAAGGGGAGCATATAATATGCATTTAAGTAGTGATGATTCAGTTTTAATAAGAGTGCCAAAACATTTAGTTGTATCAACACATGAGCACCCAGAACCTTATGGAGAGGCTATAGTAGTACTTGTTAACGGTATGTATACAGATGTATATACTAAAAGTGATGGTGAATACTATACAACTACAAATGATGATGATTTAATCGCTTATCTAAAACAGTTTTTAGATGAACCTTTAAAGTAATTAATAAAATGGCTTTACAAGAATACTGTATAGCCATTTTATTTTTATATAACAATAAGCAGTACTTAATCAAGTTTATTTCATGATTTTTATTGTGCTATAATTAATGTGCATATAATTTAAAGGATAAAAATCATGAAAAGAACGGTTTTAATATATATTGAACAAAACCATAAGTATTTATTAATTCATAAGCAGAAAAAGGATATGAACTATAATAAATACATGGGTGTTGGCGGTAAAATTGAATCGGATGAATCACCTATAGAAGCGGCAATAAGAGAGGCTTTTGAAGAGACTGGTTTAGTTATTAAACCAATCTTTAAGGGAAACATCTATTTTCATTCTAAAGACTATAAAGAACATATGATACTTTATAAGGCACTAGAATTTAAAGGAGTACTTAAAAGTAGTGAAGAAGGGAATCTTACATGGGTAGAAAAAGATAAATTAAGACAGTTACCTATGTGGGAAGGTGATTATTATTTTCTAGAAAAGTTAGATCAAGAAGAACCCTTCCAGATGCATCTATATTATGATCAAGATAAATTGATTCATGTTTCAGAAATAGAAACCATATTAAATAAGTAGTAAGGAGATAGTATCATGTGTTTTAAAGATAAAGTAGCTGTGATAACGGGTGGCGCTAGTGGTATAGGAAAAGCTATTGCTGATAGTTTTGAATCATTAGGTGCTAGAGTTGCTGTAATTGATATTAAAGACAATCCATACTTTGTTGGAGATATATCAGATAGAATAGTTTTAGAAAAATTTACACAAAAAGTACTTAAAGAGTTTGGAAAAATAGATTTTTTAATAAATAATGCACCGCCAACGATGTTGGGGTTAGAAGATGCTTCTTATGAGGGTTTTCAAAAATCACTTTCTATTGGAATACTCGCACCATTTTACTTAACTAAACTGTTTAATAAAGAATTTAATGAAGGTGCAGTCATTATCAATATATCTTCTTCAAGAGATAATCAAAGCCAACCAAACACAGAAAGTTACACAGCTGCTAAAGGTGGTATTAAAGCCCTTACTCATGCACTTGCAATAACGCTTCAAGGCCGTGTTAGAGTAAATAGTATTTCTCCTGGTTGGATCAACACCACATCAACTGCTTATGAAGGTCCAGATGCACTTCAACATCCAGTAGGCAATGTTGGAAAACCATCTGATGTTGCAAACCTTGTTACCTTTTTATGTTCAACTAAAGCAAGCTTCATCACAGGTGAAAATATTAGAGTTGATGGTGGCATGTCTAAATTAATGATTTATCATAATGATTTTGGCTGGACCTACAATAAGGATTAAGGTTAAGTTTAATGGAGGATTTTAATGAAAGAAACAGATCTATATGAACCCTGTAAAACTCTACTTGAAAGTCAAGGCTTTGAAGTAAAGGCAGAAATTCTTAAAACAGACATCACTGCAATCAAAGATAACTATATAGTGATTGTTGAACTTAAAACAACCATTTCATTAAAACTAATTTACCAAGCAATCGACAGGCAAAGAATAGCAGATAAAGTCTATGTTGCCTTACCAAAAAAGGTAATTGGTTCAAGAAGAGGTTCTGCAAAAGACTTCATGAACTTACTAAAACGTTTAGAAATCGGACTGATTGCTGTTGGTACGCATGCAGAAGTTATAATAGAGACTTTTGGATTTGATTTAAAGAAAAGTATCAATTCAAGTAAGAAACAAAAAGAAAAATTAATCAAAGAATTTTCATTAAGAAAAAGTCAATCTAATATAGGCGGAACTAGTGGTAAGGTTATGACTCACTATAAAGAAAGAGTTATAGAAGTCGCTAAGTATCTTTACCTATCTGGTGAAAAGTCCCCTAAAGAAATCACCTTATATACTGGCATAAAAGATGTACCTAATATATTAACCAAGAATTACTATAAGTGGTTTGTAAGAGTTTCTAGGGGTATATATACCTTAACGGATGTAGGTAGAAGTGAAATGGAACCTTACTTTTTAGATGATATGATATATGAGTAGTAAAACAGGTGGTGCAAGATAATTGCACCACCTGTTTTATTTATAGATTTAGTTAAGTTAGTAAAAAATCTGCTGTTAAGGTGTTAGAAACATAAAGTCTCCAGTTTTTACGGTTTGGATTCCAGTCATAGATAACCCCAAATACAGACACTTCGACATTTTCATATTCTAGATTGACTTCATAGTCAATTAACGTATCTTCTAATTCACCAATATCATTTTTAAAGTATAGACCATTATTAATATATTGTGTATTATTTTTAGTATAAGTTTCAGTAACTGTTAATGCGTAATCCCATCTTGTAGAGTTATGGGTATCTAATTGTAGATAACCTGTAACTTTAAGCATGGATTGTAGATAACCATTGTTGATGTTTTCTACAAAGTTTTCTAGTTTTAAGTTTAGGATAGTACTTAAACTTACCTCTTTAACTGTAATTTTAGATACGGGTGTTGCACTAGATATTGCAGTAATGTCAGTGCCAGGATTGATGACTTCAAATGTAGGGATGTAAAGGTGTGACTTATAGTTACCCTTCACTTCATAAACAGTGTTTAACGATGTGTAGTTATGAATCTTTGCACCATGAAGTTTAATGAAGTTTTTACCATCAGTCATATATACTAATGTAGTTTCATTTTGAACATCCATGAATACTGTACCTTTAATTGTGATACTATAAGCACTCGCTGCAGTACCTTTACTGTTAAGTTCTAAACCTTTAATTAAGTTAAATAGAATGTCAAAGTCTTCAATCACTTGATCTTCATAGGTAAAGTTATGTTTACCTAAATCAGATAAGTCGTTTTGGTAAGTGACTTTCCAGTCATTTATATCCCAAGTACCAATTGGTCCGGTCACTTCAGGTATTCTAACGACAGTATAGTTAACACTACCTTTAGTACCTTCAATCAACCAACCATTTTCATTTGGTGTCTCACCAATCACTCCAAAGACATCAATGATGACGTTATCCTTAACTAAAGTAAGTGCATCACGTCCAGTGAAGTTTGCAACTTCACTAGAAAGGTTGCCTAGTAATTTAATATCATCTAGACTAAGTGGTGCATAAATGACGTAAACTTCTTTATGCTTTAATGTACCAGTTAAGTTTTGAGTATAGGTAGGTGTTAAACTACCATTACTGTAAAGTTCAACACGGTAATTAGATAAATCTACATCATAACCTAAACTGTTATAAATCTCAATATATTTTGAAGTGGCATAGATGCCATCACCTTCAAAATATTCTGAGATATATAAATCTGGTATTCTAGCAATTTCTTCTGGTAGATGATAATAATCCATTTCATGTAGTTTTAGATTTGTATAAACTTCAAAACCTAAGACTAACCACTCATCTTCAGTCCATGTAGCATTTGGTCCAAAAACATCTGATTTTCTTACAATCGTATTATCTTTGGTAGCATTAACAACGCCACCTGCATTATATCCATCAGATACAGGGGTATCCATGATACCTACAACATCAATTAAAACATCATTTTTATATAAAGCGATCGGATCATTACCGTTAAATGAGATTACTTGGTGACTCGCATCACCACTATTTTTAATGGTGGTATTTGCAGCACCGTTATAAATAATATAAGTTTCTCCATCATTTAATACACCACTTAGTGCAAACTCATATTGAGGCGTACTCGCACCATTATTAAATAGTTTTACACTATATTCTGATAAGTTAATATGTTTTCCTGTACCATTAAAGATTTCAATATACTTATTATAGTTACTACCTTCTGAGTATTCACTAATAAATAAATCACTTGCATACATAAAGTCAGGTGGTATTACTTCAAACTCTAAAATATGCTCAATATCATTGAAGTTAAATGTAATACTAAATGTACCCACCTTAGTAAAGTCTACGAGTGATAAATCTAACATATCATCAGTAACTTCAATCGTTGTTCCATTAGAATCTACAATAATAAAGTAAGTTTTAAAATCAATATCTGTGGTACCTAATGTAAATTCAGTAGGTAGCGCATCATTTACTACAACAGTATATGTTATAACAGGTGTGTTATCAACGACCTCTAAAACAACAGTTTTACTTAAACCTTGGTAATTTAATACTAAGTTATAAGTACCCACTTCATTTAGATTAACGTTTGAACTATCGATCATAGATTCTAATACTTCAATGAAGTTACCTTTAGAATCAGTAATTGTAAAGTAAGCTTTAAAATCAATGTCTGAATCATTTAATTCTAACGTAGTTGGAAGTGATTCATTAATAGCTAGTGTATAAGTAATTTCTTCCTCGGGTGCTGTTACAGTAATAGTTACTTCATTTTTCAAACCTTCAAAAGAAATTTTAATGATATAACTACCTGCCTTAGACATATCAACTAAAGATACATCTAACATAGATTCTTCGATAGTTATCCTATTTCCTAGACTGTCTTTGATGATAAAAAAGTCAGTATAGGTAATAGAAGCACCAACTTCGTAAGTGGTTGGTGTAGCTTCATTAATCAGTATTTCATAAGTGACTTCATCAGTCGTTGTACATGATACTAAGAAGATTAGTAGTAGCATCATGGTTATGGCTTTAATATATTTCATGTTAACCCCTTTTATATAGATATTTAAATAACTATGTATTATAACATACCAAACGAATCTATTCCAACCATAACTCATAAAAAGCACTTTGGTCATTTGAATATATCTTGGTATTTATGTTTTGATAATTGTTTATGATTAAAAAATGATATGATTAAATTAATATAGATTACATCAATATGATAGGAAGATAATTATATGGGGAAGATTGAATTTAAAAGGGATAAGAAATTTATGAATGCACTAGTTCCTGTTTATATATATTTAGATGATCACTATGTTGGAGTTATAAACAATGGAGAAATCGTGAGTAGAACAACTGACAAAACATTAGTGACTTGTTTTTTAACTTGGGGTGTATCCACGGATCCTAAAGGTGTAATCAGACAATCAGAAAAAGTCAAGATTAACACTACCAATCATGTGAGGGTCTTAGTAAGAAGTAAGTATTCAATCAGGCATGGTGGTACCTTCCATTTGGAATTAGGAACTTATAATATTGAACTTTCATAAATAGTTAATTTTTTCTCATAGAAACCATTACATAATTTTAAAAACTTACCGGTTCGTATGTGGTAAGTTTTTTATTTTTATATTGCTTTAATTATGTAAAAATTAAAGATATTTCGAATATGAAAAAAACAAAAACAAATGATTTGACATTATCTATAAAAACTATATAATCATTAGCATGCTAACTATATTATGAATAAGGAGGTACCGACTTGAATATTGGACTTGAACTTAAAAGTTTGATGAACCTAATGGTTCGTTATACCCATAAATTATCTGAACTAGAAAGCTTATCTATGCAGCAAGCTGCAATAGTTAAGTACTTAATTCATCATAAAGATAAAGATTTAAACTCTAAAGATTTAGAGCAAGCATTTAGTATGAGGGGTTCTACATGCTCTAGAATGCTAAAAGCGATGGAGCAAAATGATATGGTTGTTCGCATAGATGATAAAGAAGATTCAAGAAAGAAAATTATAAAACCCACCGAAAAATCAATCCAGATTATTCGAAACATCAAATCAAAATTTGATGAAATGGAAAATAGAATTAAAGATAATATCTCTAAAGAAGAATTAGAAGTCTTCTTTAGAGTGATTGACCAGATTAAGCAAAATATAACCGTAGAAGAAGAGGGTTAAAAATGATTAAAATACTTAAACATATTACATTAAAAGAATGGTTGTGGATATTATTTTCACTTGTCCTTATTATGGGGCAAGTCTATTTAGAATTAGAACTACCACAATACATGCTTAATATTTCAAGGATGGCACTAGGTGAAAATGCAGTGCTTATGGATATTGTATTAGAAGGATTAAAAATGTTAGGACTTGCATTTGGTAGTTTATTATCTGCAGTTGTTGTAGGTTTAATCTTTGCTAGACTCTCATCAAGATTTGGTGCTAGACTACGTTCTAAGATTTTTGAAAAGACAACAGAGTTTTCAATGGAAGAGATAAATAACTTTTCAACACCTAGTTTAATTACAAGATCTACAAACGATATTAACCAAGTTCAGATGATTATCTCACTTGGTGCTCAAATCATCTTAAAAGCGCCTATTTTAGCGATTTGGAGTATATATAAGATATCTGACTCTAGATGGGAATTTACATTATCAACAGTTGTTGCTATTTTAGTTATTAGTGTTGTCTTATTAATGGTCATCTTCCTTGCAATGCCAAGATTTAAAAAAATTCAAAAAAATACAGATGAACTCAATAAGCACTCAAGAGAAAACTTATCAGGCTTACGAGTTATAAAAGCTTATAATGCTGAAAAGTTTCAAAAAGATAAGATCAACAGTATTAGTGATACTTTAATGAATGACAGTTTGTTTGCAGGTAGAATCATGAGTTTCATGATGCCTACTATGACACTCGTTATGTCAGGTGTGGGGCTTGCGATCTACTGGATTGGTGGCGGATTAATTGGTGATATCGCACTAGATCTTACAAATCCAATGGTTGGATTATTAGCTCGTATGGAAGTATATGGGCCAATGATTATTTTCTCACAATATGCAATGCAAGTCATTATGGCATTTATGATGCTCGTTATGATATTTGTTATTATGCCACGTGCTCAAGTATCAGCAAACCGTATTTTAGAAGTGCTACAAACTAAAACTAAGCTTACAGATGGTAAGTTAAACTTACAAGAACAAGTAGAAAGTTTAACTTTTGAAAATGTGAGTTTTAAATATCCCGATGCATCTGATTTAGTTCTTGAAAATGTATCCTTTAGTGCAAATAAGGGTGATGTAGTTGCAATTATCGGTGCTACAGGTGCTGGTAAAACAACATTAATCAACTTGATTCCTAGATTTTATGATGTTACAGAGGGTCAAATTAAAATCAATAATGTAAATATTAAAGATTACAATCAAAAAGATTTAAGATCAAAAATTGGCTATATTTCACAACAAGCTTTTCTGTTTAGTGGAACGATTCAAACAAACGTTAACTATGGTGTGGATAATGATAAAACAGTTCAAGATGCACTTCACATTGCACAGGCAAGTGACTTTGTTTTATCGTTAGAAGAACAAGAAAAATCACGTGTATCTCAAGCAGGTAAAAACTTCTCTGGTGGACAAAAACAAAGATTATCGATTGCAAGAGCAATCCAAAAAGAAGCAGATATCTTAATTTTTGATGATAGTTTTTCTGCACTTGATTATCAAACAGATAGAAATTTAAGAAATGCATTAAAATCAAATCTTAAAAATCACATCACATTAATTGTTGCTCAAAGAATTGGAACGATTAAGAATGCGGATTTAATCTTAGTAATTGATGAAGGTAAGATTGTAGGTTCAGGAAAACATGAAACATTAATTAAAGATAATCATGTTTACCGCGAGATTGCATTATCACAATTATCAGAGGAGGAAATCAATCATGGCTAAAGAAAAAAATCACGATAACAACCCAGCACCTAAAAATCCTGGCTTTGGTCATGGAAAAATGGGCGGAGGTCAAAAGGCTAAAAACTTTAAAAAGTCCTTTAAACAAATGCTTAGTTATGCAAAAGAATACCATGTATTAATCGGTATTGCCTTTGTTCTAGCATTTATTGGTACCGTATTAAATATTATTGGTCCAGACTTAATTAAACAAATGACCAATGAAATTACAAAAGCAGTGGACTTTAGACCTGATCAAGGCATTTTCCCAAGTGAAACCATTAATATGGAACTTATTGGTCGTATCGGTCTAACCCTTGTAATATTCTATAGTTTAGGATTTATCTTTAACTATATTCAAGGCTTTATGCTCACAACCGTATCTCAAAGAATATCCAATCGCTTTAGAAGAGATATCGCAACTAAAATGAATAAAATACCTTTTAAATATTATGACACAACAAACATTGGTGACATCTTAAGTCGTATGACCAACGATGTGGACATGGTTGGTCAAACCTACCAACAATCATTTGGTTCATTAGTGACTGCAGTGACCATGTTTATTGGTTCGATTGTCATGATGTTTATTACTAACTGGATTCTTGCATTAACTGCAATTGGTGCATCCTTAATTGGATTTGTCTTTATGATGTTAATTGTAACAAGATCTCAAAAATACTTTAAAACATTCCAATCAAAATTAGGTGCATTAAATGGTCACATTGAAGAAATCTATACAGGACATACCAATGTGAAAGCATATGTTGCAGAACCTAAAGAAGTAGAAACATTTAATCAAATGAATGAGGACTTATATCAAAGTGGATGGAAGTCCCAATTCTTATCAGGTATCATGATGCCTTTAATGGGTTTTGTAGGTAACCTTGGTTATGTAGCAGTGATTATTGTTGGTGCTATCTTAGTATCAAGTGGTAAAACAGAGTTTGGTGTCATCTTAGCATTTTTAATTTATGTTAGATTATTTACTCAACCACTATCAACTATGGCTCAAGCAATGACTTCTCTACAATCAGGTACAGCTGCTGCTGAACGTGTATTTGAATTCTTAGAAGAAAAAGAGTTAGAAGATGAATCTCATAAAGAAACCAAACTTACCAATGTCAAAGGTGAAGTTACCTTTGACCATGTTAAGTTTGGTTATGATGAAGAAAAATTAGTCATTAATGATTTCTCTGCTAAGATTAAACCTGGTCAAAAGGTTGCAATTGTTGGTCCTACTGGTGCTGGTAAAACAACCCTTGTCAATCTACTCATGCGCTTTTATGAATTAAACGAAGGACGCATCTTAATTGATGGTGTAGATATTCAAGATATCACACGTGAAAATGTACATAATCTATTTGGTATGGTCTTACAAGATACTTGGTTATTTGAAGGTAGCGTATATGATAACTTAGTATTTACTAATAAAGATGTAACTAGAGAACAAGTAGAATCTATTTGTAAAACTGTTGGTATTCATTTCTTCATTAATACCCTTCCAGAAAAATATGATACGATCTTAACAGATAAGGTCAACCTATCTGCAGGACAAAAACAATTATTAACAATTGCTCGTGCAATGATTTTAAATGCACCGCTATTAATCTTTGATGAAGCAACTTCATCCATTGATACAAGAACAGAAGTATTAATTCAAAAAGCAATGGATGAATTAATGACTGGTCGTACATCATTTGTGATTGCACACCGTCTATCTACCATTAGAAATGCTGATTTAATCTTAGTGATGAAAGATGGCGACATTGTAGAAAGTGGAAACCATGAGACACTTCTAGGTCAAGATGGCTTCTATGCTGAACTTTACAATTCACAGTTTGATCCAAAATAAATAAGTAAAACACTTAAGGTATACTTCAAAAACTGAAGTATACCTTTTCTTTATTAAAATATAAAAGCGGTTTCATAAAGTAATACAAGTAAAATATTATCAATTATTTTATAATTAAAGTACACACGAACAAGAGGTACATGGATATGCCAATCATTGAAGTTAAAGGCGTAAAAAAAGTATTTAAAAAACCAGTGAGAGAACCTGGTATTTTTGGTATGTTTAAAACACTGTTTAGTTTTAAATATACAACAGTAGCAGCGGTTAAAGATATATCATTTAGTTTAGAACCGGGTGAAATTGTAGGTTATATTGGTGCCAATGGTGCTGGTAAGTCTACAACGATCAAGATGATGTGCGGTATCTTAACACCAACAGATGGCGTGATTACGATTGATGGTTATAAACCATACAATCCTAAAGAAAGAAAACACGTATTAAATAAAATAGGTGTTGTTTTTGGTCAAAGAACACAACTCTGGTGGGATTTACCACTTATTGAGTCTTTAGTCATCTTAAAAGAGATTTATGATGTACCCAAAGATGCATATGAAGAACGCTTTAAATTTTTAAGTACAGTATTAGAACTAGATCCTTTCTTAAACCAACCAGTTAGAACACTATCCTTAGGTCAACGCATGCGTGCAGATTTAGCAGCAAGCTTAATTCATAACCCACAAATCTTATTCCTTGATGAGCCAACCATAGGGTTAGATGTGCTAGTTAAAGATCGTATGATTGAGGCGATTAAAGAAATTAATAAAAAATATCATACAACCATTGTTTTAACAACACATAATATGGAAGATATTACAGACTTATGTAAACGCGTAATTATTCTAGATGAAGGTAGTATCTTATATGATGGGCCAATTAAGAAAATCAAAGCTAAATTTGGTGATATGAGACATATTAGTTTTTTAACTAAGGAAAGAAATATACTCCTTGAGTTAAAAGAGATGTTACCAAAAGATTGTTTGATAGAAGAAATAGAAGGTTATATCCATCTATCTTTTGATTTAGAAAAAATGAGTGTGAATGACGTATTAAAAACAATCATAGATACATACACAATTGAAGATATTAAGATAGAAGAAAATTCATTAGAAAGTATCGTGAAAAAGATCTATGAAAATAAACAAATATAAAAAGTATCTCGCTTTTTCAAAAGCGGGAATACTGGATGGATTTGCATATAAGTTTAGTGCACTTGGATGGTTATTAGGCGACTTAGTATCTATAATTATCCTCTTTTATCTATGGCAAGCCATTTACCAAAACTCACCAACTGAAACGATTAATGGTATGACGTTTAAAGATATGATTGCTTACTTAATATTTGCACGTGTATCAACTACCCTTATCTTCTCATCGTCTTCATTTTGGAATATCGGTTTTGATATTTATGAAGGTAATATTGCAATTAGTTTAATACGCCCAATAAACTACCGCTACCGATTATTAGCATCTAGTTTTGGTAACTTCTTATCCACTGCAATCTTAATGTTTATTCCACTATTTATCGTATCTATTGTCATTTTAAATTTAAGTTTAGGTATAGGCTTTCCAGAGCTAGCGCACTTACTTTTATTTTTAGTAAGTGTGGTCCTATCATTTGTTATTGTGGATTCTATGAATTTCTTAATTGGTGAAATATCCATTTTCACCAATGCTTTATTTGGATTAATGATTATTAAAAATATTATCCTATCCTTTTTCTCTGGTAGTTTACTACCTTCTTCATTTTTCCCAGATTGGTTAAATGCAGTTTTAAGATTCTTACCATTTCAAAGTATGGTTGAAAAACCGATTATGATTTTATTGGGTAGATTAGAGTATATGGATATTCTAATGACGCTACTTATACAACTGATGTGGGTAGTAATATTAAGTGTATTATGTAACTTTTCATTTAATAGACTTAAAAAACATGTAGTAAGTGTTGGTGGTTGATATGAGAAAATATTTAAGATTATATCCTTATTATGTATCTAGAAGTATCAAAGCAAGACTAGCATATAGGTTTGATGCTTTTATAGGCATATTAGGTTTCTTATTAGAAAATGCACTCATTTTTTCGACCATGTATTTAACCATATCTGCAATTCCGTCTTTAAATGGATGGGATATCAATATGATGGGCTTTTTATATGGGTTTTATTTAATACCTAAATCACTTGATCATATTTTATCTGATCAAGTGTGGCAACTCGCTAATGGTGGTATTACAAGAGGTATTTTAGATAAGTACTTAGTAAAGCCTATTAACCCATTATTTCAACTTGTTGTTGAAATGATTCAGTTAGAAGGTATTGGAGAACTGATACTTGGTATTGTCTTCTTAGCGCTTTTTACACCACTAGTTACAGTAGAATGGACACTGATGAATGTTTTAGCGTTAGTAATAGTTGCATTTTTTGCAATGTTATTCTTCTTTGCTATTAAGTTGATTTTTGGTTCATTATCCTTTTGGACAAAAAGAAGTATTGAAGTAATGACAATGATTTATGACTTTTCTAATTTTGCAAAATATCCGATTGATATCTTTACTCGTGCAATCCGTTTTGTTTTAACCTATATCTTACCGTTTTCTGTAGTGATATTTTTACCCATAGAGGCTCTTTTAAAAGGTGGTAACTTATGGCTTACAACACTATATGTTATGATTGCTAGTGTAAGTATGCTCATGGTTTCATTATTCGTTTGGTCTAGAGGTTTAAAGCGATATGAAAGTGCTGGAAGCTAAGACAAGTGTAAGGATTACGTAAGAAACAACTTTATGTTTAAAGGGTTAACAAAAATCAACTTCTAATTGTTATAATAGTTTATATAGGAGTTGAGTAGACATGATAGATTTTATTTTAGATTTTTTATTAGCAGCACCATGGTATACAGTGTTGTTTGTCTTTGTTGCAAAAGTGGTTGAAGTTACACTTTCAACTGTAAGAATTATTATTGTAAACCGTGGATTTAAACTTCAGGGCGCATTAGTTTCATTTATCGAAGTATTAATTTGGGTATTCGTAGCCTCTCAAGTAGTTAATGATGTAAAAACTGCACCACTATTAGGTATCGTCTATGCATTAGGTTATGGTGTAGGTGTGATAGCAGGTTCTATTGTTGAAAAGAAGATGGCGTTTGGAAAAGTGATGTTAAACATTATCATTCCAATCAAAAATAGCGAAATTATAGCGAAATATATTCGAGATAAAAAAATTGGATTAACAACCGTTCAAGGAAAAGGGTTAAAAACAGAAGTTCAAGTACTTATGCTATTTACCCACCGTAAGAATATATTAGAACTCAAACAAGGCATTTTAGCAATTGAACCTCACGCTTTAATTGCTGAAAATGATGTGGTTACTTTATCTGGAGGAACGCTTCCTCATAAGCATAAAATAGTAAAATAAAAAGTTACTAGGTTAGGAGTAAATATGATCAACCGGATTAACCTTATTTGTTTGGGTGTTAAAAATATGGATAAGTCTTTAGCATTTTTTAAAGCATTAGGCTTTAAAACAAATGCCCAATTTGGTGCACCAATTGTCTTTTTTAACAATAATGGTACAAAGTTAGAATTATTTCCGGTAGAGGAGCTTGCTAAAGATATTAATGATAATAATCCACCGGTCATTCAAACAACAGGGTTTAGCGGTATTACATTAGCTTGTAATATGAAAACAAAAGAAGCTGTAGATGAATTGATGGCACTTGTCAAACATCATGGTGGCGTAATCATTAAAAAGCCCCAAACAACATCATGGGGTGGCTATAGTGGCTATTTTAGAGATTTAGACGGCTATTATTGGGAAGTTGCATATGGACCGATGTGGAAGTTTGATGCACAAGACATGTTAATTATAGATTAAACTTATGATATAAACTACTCAAAAATTTTTATTTGAGTAGTTTATATTTTATGAATATGGTAACTTTGAATGACAATTCTAGATTAACATTGTATAATAAAATGTGTTATAAATTATCTTTTATATAAATTAATTTATAATGAACATGTATCATAGTGCTTATAAAAGAAATAGGGTTGGTAAAACTTGAGAAAAGAAGCTAAAGTATCGATTGTTGTCGTAGTACTATATTATTTACTTAATATCATAAATACATACTTTGTAACAACTGCCGTATTAAATCGCTATTTAATCGCTTTTAAGCGTAACCCTATGATTGAGTTAAACTCAATTATTGGTAATATTGCAGCACTAACCATTTTACTATTTATTGGCTTACTGGTGTTTAAGAGTAAAAAGACAAGATTACTTTACATTATCTGGATAACCTTTGGTTTAAATGTCGGTATATTTGCAGTAGGTATCTTTACAAAATACTACTCTACAATGTTTTCTATTTATGAAATGACACTGTTTTATAATCCTGCCCTCGATTTAGCTGGTTCCATATTTGTTGAAGCCTTAAGAGAAATCTTTGTATATTATAGAATCTTAGTCTTTATACCAACCATTGTTTTATCTATATGTTACCTTGTGATCAAATCTAAACATAAAGCGGATAAAAAATCCTTTAGTCAAAAAAACACATTAAAATATGGTCCGATGCTACCGATCATGGTACTTATCATGGGCTTCATATTATCTGTATCTACTTTAGGTGTTGTCAAAGTATCGATGGAATCTAAATGGCCGATTAATGCAGAACGTCCACTTTATGGTGTACAATCTGCTGGTTTATATAACTTCTATTTAGGCGAGTTTTTCGGTATTAACTTACTTGAAAAATCAGATGATGAACAATTTGATAGCACATTATTTAGTGCATATAATAAAAATAGAGATACATACACCAATATCTTTGGTCAAAGTTATGGTAAAACACTACATATTAGTGAGGCACCAACCGTTGAAATAGATCCAAGTCTACTTCAAAATAATAATTTAAATGGTATTTTTAAAGATAAAAATGTAGTTGTTATTCACGTGGAGACATTTAATCATTTCTTACTTGAAACAGACAATCCTTATTTTGATGATGCCTACTTTAGTAATTTAAAGACTTTATTAAGTGAATCTTATGTACTTGATAACTTCTATACCAATGTAGGTATTGGAAACTCATCAGATGCTGAGTTTTCTGTTATGACTGGTCTATATCCTAGAGGCGATACAACCATCTACTGGAATTATAATGAAGTACCTTATGTATTTGATGCATTACCTAAACTATTTAATGGGTATGAAAAAGTATCCCTACATAGCGATGTACCAATATTCTATAATCGTCAAAATGTACATGAAAACATGTTTGAGTTTGATGAGTATATCTATTATGATGCAGAAGATGATAATCGTTCATCAAATAAAAATGCAGTAAATAGATATCCAAACCACTTAATTAAAACGGATGAGAAAAGTCCTTGGATTAGTGATTTATCCTTAATGGACTGGACCATGATGGAGGCAGAAAGAATATCTAACTTAGGTAAAAATTATTTCCTATACCCAATCATGATTCAACCACACACACCTTACTTATATGATCCATACATCGATACACCACTGTTTACTCAAGATACATTAAATATCGATCAAACCGCCTTAAAATTTATTAACTATGAACGCTATACCAATGACTTTTATCAAAAATTCTTTGAAGTAGCTAAAACACTTAAAGATACAGTCTATATTTTCTATGCAGACCACGGTTCTGGTATTGCAAAAAGAGATTTAGAAGTGATACTGGGTAGAAGTTTAACACCGCTGGAATATCGTACAGAAATGTTAAAAACAACAGCCTTTATCTATGCACCAGATGATACCGATACAACATCGGTATTACCTAAAGGGCTTATAAAGGGTAGACAACCACTAGTACGTAGTCAAGTCGATTTATATAGAACCATTGTAGAGTTATTTGGTGTTACAACCAATCAATACTATTATGGTGTCAATGCACTATCAAATGAAAGAACATTTTCAATTGATACAAGAACCTTTGACATTATTACAGATGATTATTACTTATTATCAAAACATCTAGCAACCGACAATGAAGCAACCCCTGATAATGTGTTCTACTATAAAAACCCATCAGAGGTAAGCATAGATCCTTATGAAGTATATGAGTATGTCATCGTCTTTAAAAAGCGTATGGATCAAATGATTACAAAAAACGTTCAACAGTATTTAACAATTGATTAATTGATCATACAAATGAATATAAGTTCACTAAAATGTTGTAGGAAAATATAATTCTATATAGTACCTACAACATTTTTTTATTTAAAAAAGGTATAATAAAACTATAAATTCTAGTTTCAAACCCGAAAGGAGCTTTAAATATGATTAAAAAAATATTTAGTTCGATAATTATGCTTATCTTATTATTACTTGTTGGTTGTACAACGAGTGACAATAAATTACCGGACTTAAAAGATGACGAAAAAGTAGACATGACGGCTGAAGAAAAAGTAGAATTCCTACAAACTGTTGTCACCTCAAATGATGAGGTAACAAATAATTTTAAATTAGATACATTCCTTGATTTAGAGTTTGCTTTAACCAATGAGATGTCATTTACATCAGATGGTATGTCTATGGAAAATAATACAACCGTGACATTGGATGCTGATTTTAATATGACAAACTATATTGAAGTAGGTGAATCTAATGCGGATACTTATGTATATTCTAAATTTAACAAGTTTGAATTTAACATGTTAAATGATACATACTCTTCTACATCATTGGTGAAGAACCAGTTGTAGTTGATACGGTTACAACCATCGATGCATCACTTTCAAATACATTCTTCCTAGCACGTAGTGATTATGCGTATTATCAATTAAATGGTCGATATGATGTAGAGTTCAAACAAGATAACAAAGTCGTTGAAGCATCTTCACAATCTGAAACTTATGCGAACGTACAACAAAAAATAGTAGATGGACAAATTACTCAAGAGATGTACTTAGAATTAATGGCTAGCATTTTGGAACTTCAACAAAGCTTAATGATTGATGTAAATACTGAAATGACTGCAGAAGAACGTGCTGAAATGTTAGATATGGTCGATACACATGTAAATATCTATAGTTCAGGTACAGTGCACACGATTCAGTTTTTAATTACTCAAGATAAAGTAGCAGAACTTATTGATGAACTATTTGTTGCAATGTTATCAGAGCTTCAAGATCTTGGTGATCAAGAAACACTAAATAATATTAAAACATCTATGAAAGCAGCATTTAAAGCATTCAACTTTGATTTTAGAATCATTTTAGAAGGTGAATTAGAAGGTGCTAAGACATTAACTAAAATTGAAATGATGATCACTGGTGATTTTAGTGGATTTACCATGAGTTTAGACGAAGAACAAAGTGGTGGGTTCCCGGTTTTAATGAAACTAACTGTGAAGTTAAACAAATTAGGATTTACACTAGATTTTAATGCCGATCCATTAACCTTACCAAGTGATACTGAACTTGAAGGTTTTGAACTCGTTGAGTATCCACCATTTGCTGGTATCATGGACGGTTTAATGTAGTTATTAACAAATGTATTCAATCCACAACGAATGATTTCGTTGTGGATTTTTATATATGAGTTATTGTTTGAAATATTGGGTTATTTATGATACTATTACATCATATCTTTTAGGGAGCATACACATGTCAAAAACAATCATACCTGATGGTTACAAATCTAAACTTAACTTATATGATACACAAACAGCAATCGGATTTATAAAAAATGTTTTTCAGCATAATTTAGGATTAGAACTTAATTTAAAACGCGTTACCGCACCTTTATTTGTATTATCTGAAACGGGTCTTAACGACGGTTTAAATGGTGAAAATCCAGTACAGTTTGTCATACCAAGTATGAATAAACAAGCAGAGATTGTGCACTCACTTGCTAAATGGAAACGTATGGCGTTATATCAAAATGATTTTTATGTAGGTAATGGATTATATACAGATATGAACGCAGTAAGAAAAGAAGAAACACTAGATAATATTCATTCTATCTATGTAGACCAATGGGATTGGGAAAAGGTGATTGAAAGAACGGACAGAACACTAGATTATTTAAAAGAAACTGTAAAAAGTATTGTAGAAGCTATCGCAAACACTTCAAATACAGTCATGCTTAAATATCCAGAGATTACATACCAAGCCCCAGATGAAGTTTTTTTTATAGATAGTCAAGCCTTAGAAAACTTATATCCTAACCTTACTAGTAAAGAACGTGAATACCAAATCGTAAAAGATAAAAAGGTCGTATTTATCATGCGTATTGGTCATAACCTAGCATCTGGTATGCCACACGATTTACGTGCACCTGACTATGATGACTGGGATTTAAATGGTGATTTGTTGTATTACCATGAAACACTAGATATGGCCATAGAAATTAGTAGTATGGGTATTCGTGTAGATGAAACAAGTTTAAGAAAACAGTTAGAGATGAAACATAGATTAGAAGATCTAAAATATCCATATCATCAAATGATTATGAATGAAACACTACCACTTACCATTGGTGGAGGTATTGGACAAAGTAGATTGTGTCTCATATTATTAGAAAAAGCACACATTGGTGAAGTTCAAGCATCCGTTTGGGATGATGAAACCATTGAGGCATGTAAAGATAAAGTTGTATTACTATAGAAAAAAGACGTTATTCATCCATTGAATAACGTCTATATTTTTATATTAACGTCTATATTTAATAAAACCATATAAATATAGGACACTAATTAAAGAAAATAAGATTGTGTATATAATGATATAGACCATATCTATATCTGCACTCCCTAAATTTAATGCCTGAAAAATAGAATAGATGATGATGGGTAAAAAGTAAAGTAGTGACATTTTAAATGCGGTTGGTTTGGCATAAACTGCTAATTTATATTGATATAAACTTACAGAGGTGATGGTTACTTGAATGACTAACCAGTAGATGAAGTGTTCTATACCTTTAAAGTTAGTAGTTGTAATAACAAAAGTAGTAAAAGCAAAAAGATAAAGACATAAGGATACAACAGATAAGACAGTTGTAATAAAGTATATTTGTTTTTGATTCATAAGATTTCCCCCAAATCTATAGTTCAAAAATATTAAGAAAACACCAAGACATGCGCATGCCTTGGTGTTTATTGTATCTTAAAGTAATCCATAAATAAATTGATATGATTTCTAAATAATGTTTCATACTTAGTTAAAAAACCATCAGGTTCATTGCTTAAGAATTTTTCGTAGAAATGATATACAAAGAATGAATGGTACATCTTGGCAGCAAGCATTGGATCAGCTTCCATCATTTGACCTTTACGCATCAGTGTTTGGAAGTAGTAACTAAAACCCGTTCTAGGTTTTTGAATGAACTCAACATGTAGTAATTCTTTTAACCTAGGTATTTCAAATTCTAGTGGAATTAACAGTTTAGTTAACTTATTAATTTGTGGACGTTCGAAAAATCTATTTGTTTCAATAGATAAATTTAGGAAGAACTCTCTCGGTGTTAAATCCATTCTCTTATATAGAGGATAGACATATGTTGATAACTCAGTCATAAGTTCATGAGCTATTTCAATTAATATATCTTCTTTGGATTTATAGTGGTTATAAATAGAAGATGCCCTAATACCGACACTTTTAGCAAGATCTCTCATACCTAAGTTATGGTATCCGTTTAAAGCAAATAATTCTATGTCGTTTTCATAAATCTTTTGTTTGGTTGTCATAGTCCCCTCCCACGAACGTTGTTATACCTTTATTGTAACCACTGTTAGGTTTATTGTCAATTAATATAGACCAGCAAAAACACTGTTATAAACATTTTGTATATAGATTTTGAAAAAATGTGATATCATATTTACAATTTTATAAGAGAGGTAAAAGAATGAAGAAAATAACTACACTCATAGTTGCTGTCTTTTTATTGTTATTTGTTGTAGCCTGTACACCGAATAACTCAGATGGAAAGTTAACAGTAACTTTTGATACGAAGGGTGGTTCACCTGTTGAACCAATCAAAGTGGATAAGAATGGTTTAATTGAAGCACCAGCTGATCCAAATAAAGAGGGATTTGTATTTAGATACTGGTACACAACAAATGAAAATGTTGCATTTTCATTTGACACACCAATTACGTCTAATATCACTTTAAATGCATCTTGGGATGATGAAGCAAATCCAACTGATATTGCTACAATCACTGCCATGATTAATGAAGATATAGATGCAGTAGGTGAACAATTATACAAAACATATTATGACTTAAGTTTACTTAGTAAGGGGCCAATTAATAATTCAGTGATTTCCTGGTCATCAGCAAACAAATATGTTTCAAATACAGGTATTATCTTACCGTTATTAGACGGTGAGTCAGAAGATACAACATTGATTACAGGTAAGTTTGTTTTAAACGGCGTGACAATTAATCATGAGTTTGATGTGGACTTATATCAAAATAAAGATGTTGAATTAGAAGATAGACGTACAGTGCCGTTTAAAAATCTAACAGAAGAATATGATGTTTCAGATGGTGAGATTGAACTTCTATATGAAAAAGGTGGTAGTGTGCCTTATGTTCGTGTTGAAGATTTCATGAAGTTATTAACTGGATTTATTGATCCAGCACTTGATATAACATATGAAACAAATGACACATCACTTTATATTCAATATGATTATTATGATGAAGATGAAGATAAAACGTATGACCTTAATGTCACAATTGATACTGTAACCAATACATTGGTAGCACCAGACCCTGGTTTTTATTGGGGCTATGTGTATTCAACAGCAACAAACTATGGTCGTCATATTACTTATGATAGAGAAAATCCAAATGCTCATTATACAGAAGGCGTAGATGTTGTTTATGATTTAAGTAAATATAACATGGATATTGTTTTATTTGAAGGGGATGTTGTTTTACCATATTACATGGCAAATCAACTCTTTGCAGGATCTAGTTATTATAATGTGTACTACAACTATGATGGATTATTTGGTGTATACTCACTTCCAAGTGAAGGTGAAGATGCATACGAAACCATTAGAACATCAACTAAAAATAATACAGCATTGCCAACAGATCTTACAATCCATACATTTAACTTCTTAGCATTTTCTATGGATTATTTCTATGGTCTAAAAGAGCTACGTGAAGTTGAAACTTATTATGATCTATTATTTGAAAAACGCGATTCATTCTTAACAAGAAATGCATTAAGACTTGACTTATCTATCCATGAATTCTTAACGTTTGTGGTGGATGAGCCGCATACTTCCTATGGTTATCCAGGATATTTTAACCGTGCAACTTATACCGGACCTTCTGTTACAAGTTTAAATGACTTTGGTGATAGATTTAAGAAATGGTATTTAGATGGTATGGTAGCAACCGATGCTCAAATAGGTAAAAAATGGGGCGAGGCAGCAAGTGGATGGAATGCATCAGGTAGAGATAGAAAACTTTACTGGTTCTTAGATGAAGCTAAAACATCTGCAGTATTATCTTTAGATGGTTTTTCTACTGCAGATATTATTGAAGATACAGCTTATAATAATCAAACTGTATTAGATATCTTGAAAGTGGAAAGTCATATATTCCCTGCAATGAACGGTGGAAGTAAGTATTTCTACTATAACCAATCAAATCACGATAATAATGTAGTGGAAATACTAATTAAAGGATTAACTAGAACAGATTTACAAACTTATAATGCTTCACTTGTTAGTTTAGGGTTTACAGCATCAGCTAATAACTTAACATTTACTAAAGAAGTAGATGGTTTAAAATATTATGCTTCAACTTCTTATGATGATACCTATAAGTCACTCATCGTTGGATTATCCGTGTTTGACATGACAAAATCAGTTGTTCCTGAGTTTGTTAATAGTTCAGATTCACTAATTAAATCTGATAGTGCAGTATTTATGGAGTTTTACATGGATATCATCTTAAGTCAAACAACTAACTTAAAAAACATGATTTTAGATATCACTTGGAATACAGGTGGTAACGTAGGTGCACTATATAGAGTTATAGGCTTTATCACACAAAATAGTTTTGCAGTATCAAGTATCAGTGCAGATACGAAGTCTAACTCAACTTCATATGTAAAAATTGAAGGTGTTCCAACATATGATCACTTAAACTGGGGACTACTAACAACACCAACATCCTTTTCAGCGGCTAACAGTTTAACTACTATCTTTAAAGAAAACAATTTAGGTCCAATTATTGGATTAACATCCGGTGGTGGTACATCAAGTATTACACCAATTCTATTACCTAATGGTACAGCATTTACAACCTCATCTAATAATATGAGTGCGTATAGAACTGGTACTGGTACAGAAGCAGATCCGTATGTTTATCATCCAAATGAATTTGGTATTGAACCAACACATCCAATTCCAATTGGAAACATCTATAATGAAACTGTATTATTAGATATATTAACCACATATTACGGTGAATAATAAAAACAGGGCATACCTTAATCGGTACGCCCTGTTTCCTTATATATATTATATAGCTAGTTGAATAATCAAACCTGTTAGAACAAATAAAAGGGAAGTAACCCACAACATGATATAGGTCATTCTGTCAATAATCTGTCGATCTTGAATATATTCTGGATAAGACACATTCATACGTTTACCAACAATACCTTTGAAGAATTGTTGAACACCATAAATAAATAAGTCAAAGACACCCTCGTTTGCAATAAATACCATCCAGCCAAAAGCAAATAGTATTGCAGCTGTAACATAGAAGTAATCAAAGAAGTACTTCCAGTCTGGTGAATATAAGTAAAACAAACCAAAAGCTACGGAACCAATCAATATATCTATTATTAATAGTTTTAAAATCTTTCTTTTATCTCTCATCGCTAAAACTCCTAAAAAATTGTAAGTGGAAACAGTGAAAGTATATCATAAAAGGGCGATTTTTAGGGTTAAAATAAAATTTTTCGCTATGAATACGTTTACATTACAACATTTGTCGTTTTTTTGAAATATTATTGTTGACTAAATAAATCAATTATAGTAAACTCTTTTCATACCATAAATTGGGTAGAGAGGAAAAGAGAGAATGAAAAAAATATTATTTACACTTTTAGTGTTACTAAGCGCATTAGTTTTAGTCGCATGTACTCCAAAAGATAATAATACATATCGTACTTACACCAGCGGAACAGCTAAACTAAACCCATATTCTGAAAGTTTAGCAACTGCTAGTGAATTATTCGATTATGTTACAGATTCACTATATACAGGAGACTACGATTGGGATAAAGCAATTGCTGAAGGAACAGCTACAAAAGTAGGTGACTTCACAAATGCAGCATCATTACCATATGCACGTGTTCCAAGAATGGCAGCTGGGGAACCAGTAGACGTTAATGGAGACGGTACTGTTTGGGAAATCACACTTAGAACTGACCTGAAGTTCCAAGATGGTACTCCAATCAACGCAAATACATTTGATTACTCATGGAGACAATTATTAGATCCTGATCAATTAAACGTAAGAGCAAGTAACCTTTACGATGCATCTAACTTACCGTTAGTAAACGCAGAGGCTTACACAAAACAAAAGAGTCCAAAATCTGATAGTTTCGGTGAATTTGTTTGGTTAGTAGATGGAAAAGAAGTGTCCATTGCTAACGCTTATTCACACGAAGTTGGTGGTTATGACTACTACTTCGCTACAGTAGAAGGTTACTTTGTTGAATTCTATGGTGCAAGTTATGCATCATATTTCCCAAGAAACTATTCTAACTGGGCACTTACATTAGAAGATGGTTCATTATTAGCTGAAGACGCAGCTGGAAATCTATCAAAATTACCTAACGGTGATGCAAACCCTGCATTTGATGCAGAATCAGCTCAAGAAGGTTATGTATCTGGTAGACCACAATTAAGATTTGAAGACGGTGCTGTTGTACCGGTTGCTGAAAATGGCGATCCAGTTGGCGGAACAAAAATCCCTAACGATCCTGTAGCTTGGGCAAATGTTGGTTTCAAAGTTACAGGAACACACAAATTCCAAATCACATTAACAGAACCTAAAGACGCTTGGTACGTTAAAGGTCAATTAATGAGTGGTATTACAGGTGTTGTTCACGAAGCTAAATACGAAGCTGGTAAATCAGCTGACAAACGTACTACAACTTACGGTACAATTGACAACCCATTAGTATCTTACGGTGCTTATAACTTAATTGAATGGCAAGATGGTGTATTATACTTATACGAAAGAAATGATGATCACTATGCTGCTGAAGAATATAGAATTAAGAGAATTAGATATGATGTTATTGCTGACCAAAGTATTGCAGTTAACGAATTTAAAGCAGGGCGTTTAGATATCGTTGGTGCAAGCGGTGAATACTTCAAAGAATTCAAAGACTCACCAACATTAAAATTAACTCCAGCAACAACATTCTTCAGATTTGCATTTAATATTGATGAAAGACCTGATGGAACAACTAATCCAATTTTAACATATAAAGAATTTAGACAAGCATTCTACTATGCAATTGACCGTGAAGAGTTTGCATCTGAAGTTAGAGCTCCGGCTTACGCTAACCAAGGATTCATCGGACCAGTCTATATAGCAACTGAATATGGTTCCGTATCATACCGTGGATCAGACGCAGGTAAAGCAGTATTTGCTCCATTATCACCAGAAACAACTGGATTTAACCCAACTAAAGCTAAACAACTATTTGATGCAGCTTATGCTAAATCAGTAGCTGATGGCAATATTGCAGACGGTGACAAAGTAACTGTAGAATATACATATTACAAAGTCGAAACTAACGATACTGTTGCTAACTGGGTAAAACAAACAGTTGAAACTATCTTTGGTGATAAATTCGAACTTAAATTAAATGGTGTATCATCTGATGCATTAGACGCTGCTTGGGATAACTTTGACTTCGACATGACATTTGGTGGATGGCAAGGTCTAAACTTCAATCCAGTTTCCTTAATGGGTCAAGTTTATAACTCAATTAGTGGTGCTGCTAACATGTTAGAAAATGGTTTTGATACTGGTAATATTCAATTAAGTATCGAATTACCACATACAAAAGCTGCTCTACAAAAATGGGTTGCTGAATTTAATGAAGAAACAGCATCAGAAGCACAATTAGCAGCATATGGAAGATGGACAGCAGCTTTAGCTAAGTTTGGTGATTCAAACACATATTCTGACACATTAGATAATGTCTACAAAGCGGCTGCATCTACATTCTATAACGTAAGTGATGTAAACTATGCAGGTCGTAACGATGACTTTGATAGAATTACAGCAGCATTTGAAGCGGCATTATTAGACGAAATGATCGCAATCCCATTATTTACATCAGTTTCAGCTACAGTTTATAGTTCAAGAGTCAAATTTGAAGCTACCGAATACCATGCATGGATGGGTTGGGGTGGTCTAAAATACATGTACCTTGACTAAAAAAAGTATTGTATTTTAACTAAACACATAGTATAATAAGTAAAACTTATTTCGACAGTAAGACCCTGATGATATAAAACATTAGGGTTCTTATGTCGTATGAATGGAGAAATTATGAGAAATTATATCTTAAAAAGGGTTTTCCTCATTTTCATAACAGCATCAATCATCATTTTTTTAGTATTCGTATTTATTAAAATGTTGCCAAATTATCATGCTGCTGTTCTTGGAGTAGACCCAGAGATACGAAAAATACTTGAGGAAATAGAGGGATATAATAAGCCAATCTTAGAACAATTTGGGATTTGGGTAAAAAATATTTTTACAACAGGTAGTCTTGGAAGATCGCTAAATAGAGCAAGAGACGTAACTGCTATTTTAGCTGATAGAATTCCAATATCACTTAGATTAAATATTGTTCCCTATTTATTATCAATTCCAATTGGTATAGGATTAGGGATTTGGGCCGCACTTAAAAAGAATAAATTAACCGACCACTTAATTTCAATCGGTGTTGTTATTTTTATTTCCGTACCAACCTTTGTTGTAGCAACATTACTACAATATTTTGTAGTCTACCAATTAAAATGGTTAGACACACCTTTTGTTTTAGCTAACATAGATTTTGCAGAGAATATAGCTAGAGGTCTTGCTTCTTATGCAATGCCTGTTATTGTAATGACTATTGGTTCTGTAGCTGGTTTAACAAGATTAACTAGAGCAGAATTAACAGAAGTACTAACATCAGAATTTATGTTATTAAGTAGAACAAAAGGCTTAAATAAAAAGCAAGCAACAGTAAGACATGCGCTAAGAAATGCATTAGTTCCAATTGCACCATCATTACTTGGTGGATTTGTATCTATCTTATCTGGATCACTAATAATTGAAAGAATCTTTAGAGTTGAAGGGGTTGGTGGTATTTACATCGAAGCGTTCAATAACAGAGATTATCCATTAATCATGGGCTATCTAATGTTTTACACTGTCATTGGTTTATTTGCAGGTTTAATCGTTGATATTTCATATGGAATTATTGATCCAAGAATTAGAGTGGGAGCTGGAAAACGATGAACAATATAAATGTAGACAAAAGTAAATTTGTATTTACTCAAGATAAAGGCGTTATTTATGATGAACAATTAAAGACAAAAGCCGTTGGTTACTATCAAGACGCTTGGAGTCGCTTTAAGAAAAATAAGGCTTCTTTAATTGCGTTCATTATATTAATTATTATTATATTAATGTCAGTTGTTGGTCCACACCTTAGAAACTATGATCTTACATCTAATTCAGAAAGTAGAAAATGGACAGATAGATTAAAAGAAATGCCACCAAGGATTTCTGGTTTAGAGTGGTTTGGTTTTAGCGGTCACAAGACTCTCGAAGGATTTCCGGCACGCTTTTCTATCTTATTAACTGACCCAAATGCTGAAGGTATTATTATTGGAGATTTTAGTCAACCTAATGCAGCTGGAATGGTTAAAGTAAAAGTTGATTATTACAAATATGTAGATTATATAAACAGCTATGAGAGTGTATTTTCTTTATCAATTAAAGAATATAACCTAATTAAAGCATATGAAAATGAAAATCCAGGTGACAAAATCATTATCACTGATGCACCTGAGGTAAACGGTACTTATAAAGTACAAATTCATTTCTTTAAATTCTTAGAAGTTGTTTATGGTCATTCAAATCAAGATTTCTGGTTTGGTTCTACAATTGCTGGTGATGACTTATTCACATTAATGTGGGATGGTTTAAGTGTTTCTTTAATCATCGCATTTATGGTTGCTGCAATTAATATTATTGTAGGTATTATTGTGGGTTCTATATCCGGTTATTATGGTGGTACATTAGACTTAGTTATTGAACGTATTTCTGAAATACTTTCAGGATTACCGTTCATGGCTATCTTAACACTATTACTATTAAGATATGGTAATACGACATGGATTGTTATCATAGCATTCACATTAACTGGATGGCTAGGTATATCCGCACTAACCCGTGCACAATTTTACAGATATAAAAACCGCGAGTACGTACTTGCAGCTAGAACATTAGGTGCTAGTGATATTCGTATTATGGCAAAACATATTTTCCCGAGTACTGTTGGTACTTTAATCACATCTTTAGTATTATATATTCCAGGTGTAATTACATCAGAATCAACATTTGCATACCTTGGTATTATTAACTATAGTAATGCTCAAAGCTTTGGTGCATTATTATCAGATGGTCAATCACGTATGATGTCAGCATTCCATTTAGTTATCTTCCCATCATTAGTTATTTCATTTATGATCTTAGCATTTAACTTATTTGGTAATGGTTTACGTGACGCGTTTAACCCATCCTTGAGAGGAGTTGAAGAATAATGTCAGATAAAATTTTATCCGTTCAAGATTTAACTGTCTCATTTAGAACTCAACAAGGTACACTAAAGGCTGTTCGTGGTATTAACTTCGATTTACATCGTGGTGAAACACTAGCGATTGTTGGTGAAAGTGGTTCTGGTAAGAGTGTTACTTCTAGAGCAATTATTGGTATATTAGCTGGTAACTCCATCCATGAAAAAGGTTCTATTTACTACTATAACAGTGGCATTAAGAAATTAAAACAAACTGAAGGTAGTGAAGAAGATCAACAAAATGATGATGAAACTGATATTATTGACTTAATGAAAATCTCAGAAGATGATTTCCATTTATTAAGAGGGACTAAAATCTCAATGATCTTCCAAGATCCAATGAGTAGTTTAAACCCGATTATGCGTGTTGGTAATCAAATTTCAGAAGCCCTTTATTTAAAAATGGGTATGACAAAAGAACAGGCTAAAGCAAGAGCTATTGAACTTATGGAAGAAGTAGGTATTGCAAATGCTGCACAACGTTATTCTAACTATCCATTCCAATTTTCAGGTGGTATGAGACAAAGAATCGTTATCGCGATTGCACTTGCAAACAATGCTGAAATCTTAATTTGTGACGAGCCTACGACAGCGTTAGACGTTACAATTCAAGCTCAAATCTTAGAATTAATTAACCGTATTAAAAAAGAACGTAACCTTTCAGTTATCTTCATTACTCACGATTTAGGTGTTGTTGCGAATATGGCTGACCGTGTTGCAGTAATGTATGCTGGTAAGATTGTTGAAACTGGTAATGTAGAAGAAATCTTCTATGATCCAAAACACCCATATACTTGGGCACTTCTATCAGCAATGCCTGATTTAGATTCAAAAGATAAACTATTTGCTATCCCTGGAACACCACCAGATATGCATTTCCCACCTGCTGGTGATGCTTTTGCTCCAAGAAATAAATTTGCTATGCAAATCGATTTTGAGCAAGAACCACCTCTATTTAAGGTCAGTGAAACGCATTTTGCTTCAACTTGGTTGTTACATCCAGATGCACCTAAAGTGGATTTACCTGAATCTTTAAAGAGAAGAATTGAAAAGAATAAGGCAGGTATAACACGATGAATAGAGAAAAAGTCTTAGAAGTTAAAGGTCTAGAACAACACTTTAAAGTGGGTTCAGGACGTAATAAAATGGTCGTTAAGGCTGTTGACGGTATTAGCTTTGATATCTATAAAGGTGAAGTATTTGGTCTTGTAGGTGAATCAGGCTGTGGTAAAACTACAACTGGTCGTACAATCGTTAAATTATATGATGCTACGAATGGAGAAATCTTATTTAAAGGGCAACGTATTGGTGGTGGTGTAGCTTCTTATGTGAAGCGCATTAAACAAGCTAAAGCAGAAGCTAAGGCTGAAATCAATGCATTAAAGAGCGATACTACTACGGATAACAAAGAAAAAATTGCACAAATCAAAAAAGATTTAAAATTATTAGTTAAAGCACAAAAACAAGAAATCAAAAGAATGAAAAAGGACAATGCTTTCAAAGGTGAATTAGTAAACACCATGAAACAAGTTCAAATGATTTTCCAAGATCCAATTTCATCCTTAAATCCACGTATGACCGTTAAAGAAATTATTGCTGAAGGTCTACGTATTGGTGGTTTAAGAGATTCTAAAATTATTGATGAAAAAGTATTTGAAATCTTAAAAGTTGTTGGACTTGTACCAGAACACGCATTCCGCTATCCACATGAGTTCTCAGGTGGACAACGTCAACGTATTGGTATTGCTAGAGCGTTAATTGTTGAACCTGAATTATTAATTGCAGACGAACCAATTAGTGCACTTGACGTATCTATTCAAGCTCAAGTCATTAACTTACTAAAAGATCTGCAAAGTACTTTAAACTTAACTATCTTATTTATTGCTCACGACTTATCAGTTGTTAAATACTTTAGTGATCGTATCGCGGTTATGCACTTCGGTAAAATTGTTGAATTAGCTTCATCGGAAGATTTATTCAATAATCCACTGCATCCATATACGAAATCACTTTTATCAGCAATTCCATTCCCGAACCCAATTTATGAAAAGACACGTAAGAGATTTTCTTATGATGCATCAGTTCATAACTACAGTGAAACAAATCAACCATCACTAGTTGATGTAGGTGGAAATCATTTTGTATACGGTTCACCAGATGAAATTGAAAACTATAAAAAAGAGGTTTCAAAAGCACCAAAAGCTAAAACATCTTCAACACCTGTTGAAGTAGTGTCTGAAGCTAAAGCTGAAGAAAAAGTAGTTGCTAAAAAACCAACAGCTAAGAAACCAGCAGCAAAAGCACCAGCTAAAAAAGCTGATGCAACAACAAAAAAAGCACCTGCTAAAAAGCCGGCTGCTAAAAAAGTAACTAAATAAAAGATTTAAAAAAGAGAGTTTCCTTAGGAAATTCTCTTTTATCTTTTAATACCTATTTATTTAGTAAATCGATTAAATACTTAGATGCAAAATCATAATAAGGTGTAGGTGGGTTTGTTGTACTGTGAACAAAATAGGCTACATGATCATCTGAAAAGTGATATACATTAATTAAAACAATATTTTGTTTATGGTTTCTAGCAAATAAGACCATGTTAGTAGATTTAGCAAGTTCTTGAGTAAACTTTTTATCTGATTTAAATTGGTAAATAATTCTTTGACTATATTTTGCGTTTTTATATAAATGCATTTCTAGTTTATTTATTGATTTTTCAATGATTTCATTTTCAAAACTTAAGGTATTATCAGCAATAGCAACCACGATATAAAGGGTCTTAAATGAACGTTTACTATTTGGTCCATCTGCAATCTTATAGTGAATACTGTAGCCGCCATAAGACTTATATTGTTGATATTTTTCTTGTTTTAACATCTCAAACCATGCTTGAGATAATATGATTTGGTTTGTTTCAACAGCTGGTGCTAAATTTTCAAATAAGGCACTGTGTCTATATAGGAAGTTATAGTAATCAAACTTAGATTTTAAAACCAAACTTAAGATTAAACCAATCAGTAATAGGACAAATAAAATTGGCATTAAAACATTAAAATCAAGCGGTAAAAACAGTAAAACAACTAAAAGCACAAAGGTGATAATAACCTCAACTAAGATCCAAATTAAAAACTTTTTTTGTAATTTATTATATGTATTCATCTCATCATTTCCTTTAGTGATATTCTATCATATTAAGACCTTATATCATAAATTTCTAAGTCTATTTCATGGATTTTTACCACAATTAATCTAAATTATGTATTTTATACATCATATTTATATAAAGAAATGAAGTATCATAATAGATTCTTAAAAATTACTTAAATATAAAACCTATGTTTAGATATCTAAGCTAATTAATGTTATAATAATTTAGGTAAATATTAATTTGTAGAAGGAGAATAAAATGTCAACATTAACAATCAATGATTTACACGTATCCATTGAAGACAAAGAAATCTTGAAAGGTGTTAACTTAACTGTAAAAACAGGCGAAGTACACGCAATCATGGGTCCAAATGGTACAGGTAAGTCCACTTTAGCTTCAGCATTAATGGGTCATCCTAAATATGAAGTGACACAAGGAAGTGCATTATTAGATGATGCAGACTTATTAGAATTAGAAGTAGATGAGCGCGCTCGTGCGGGGCTTTTTTTAGCTATGCAATACCCACAAGAGGTCAGTGGTGTAACTAACTCAGATTTTATGCGTCAAGCATTAAAAGCTGTTTCGGGTAAAGATGTACCACTTATTAAGTTCATCATGGATTATGAACGATACGCAAGTGAATTAAAGATGCGTGAAGACTTACCACACCGTTACTTAAACGAAGGTTTTTCAGGTGGGGAAAGAAAACGTAATGAAATACTTCAACTTAAAACTTTAAAACCTAAATTTGCTATTTTAGATGAAATTGACTCAGGTTTAGACATTGACGCATTACGTATTGTAGGCGAGAATGTCAATGACATGGTTTCACCTGATTTTGGGTGTATATTAATTACCCACTATCAAAGAATTTTAGATTACATTAAACCGACTCACGTTCATATTATGATAAATGGTAAGATTGTATTATCAGGTGGTAGTGACTTAATAGAAAAAATCGATCAATCTGGTTATGAATGGGTTAAAGAAGAACTAGGCATAGATTTTGAAGTTGGTAAAGAATAATTATGAGTATTATCCAATTAACAAATGTAAATAACCAATCACTACCAAGTGGTGTTACATTTAGTGACAATACATTAAAATTATTGAAAAAAACAATCTTTAAAGACACTTTAACAATTAAACTTAACCATAGAGAACTAACAAATTTAAATATCGTTGTTGAACCGAGTGTTGAAGCTAAACTTATTTTAGAACTTAATGACACTGATTCAAGTGATGTTACTTATGATATTGACATGAAACTTATGGAGAATTCTCAAGTTAAGTTTCTACTTATTTCAGAAGTTCAATCAAACAATGCTAAGTTAAATTTTAAATCATCAAGTTTAGCAGATTCTAATATGGAGTTTATTGGTGGTTTTGTGAATAATGTGATGGATGCTAAACTTTTTTTAGACCTTGATGGTAAAGGTGCTAACTTAAGAGTAAGAACAATTACAGTATCTAGTACAAATCATAGTCAAAAGTTAGATATTCATATGACACATTATGCACCATTTAGTTCAGCAGAAATGACTAACGTTGGTATAGCTGGTCAAAATGGTATTATTAAAATCAATGGTGTTGGACAAATTGAACAAGGTATGAATGGTTCATCAGCATTCCAAACACTTAAAGGTATTATTACAAATGATAAAGCCCAAATCGATGTGAATCCAATATTAATTATTGACGAACACGATGTCACGGCTGGACATGCCGCTACAGTTGGTAAAATGGAAGATGAAGTTATCTTTTATTTAAGAAGTAGAGGTATTACATTAGAAGATGCCCAAAGATTAATTATTAATGGTTATCTACAACCAATTATTGATGAAATTGATGATGAACTCATCAAAGAAAATGTAGCAAAAATCGTAAACGAAAGAATATAGATAAATGATCGATGTAAAGAAAATAAGAGCACAATTTCCAGTTTATTCAAAATACCCTGAAATGAGGTTTTTTGACTCTGCAGCCAGTGCTTTTAAACATCAATCAGTGATAGAGGCTATGATGGACTATTTATCCTTTAATGGAACTAACGTTCACCGTGGTGTATATCAACTTGCAGCAGAATCTACTACAAAGTATGAACATGCAAGAAGTGTGATTGCTAAATTTATTAATGCATCCGCTGAAGAAGTGATCTTTACAAAGTCTACAACACATAGTATTAACTTAGCAGCAAACAGTTTAGGTTTAACACTTCAAAGTGGAGATGAAATCATTTTATCCGAATTAGAACATCATTCCAACTTACTACCTTGGTTAGAACTAGCATCTAGATTAAATTTGGTAGTTAAGTTTATTCCTTTAATGGATGGTATGATCACGATAGATAACTTTAAAACTGTCTTAACAAATAAAACAAAACTAGTCATTACGCATCACATGTCCAATGTGATGGGTTATGAAACACCACTTCAAGAGATGGCGAAATTCACACATGAAGTTGGTGCTAAAATTATCGTAGATGCTGCACAATCGATTGTCCACATTAAAACAGATGTGAAAGCACTTGATGTAGATATGTTAGCCTTTAGTGGTCATAAGGTCTATGGACCAAATGGTATTGGTGTTTTATACATCAAATCAGGGCTGATGTCTAAACTATCTCCAACAGAATTTGGTGGAGAAATGGTGGATAAAGTTCATTTAGATGGTTCAACTTGGAAAAGTGGTGCTTATAAATTTGAAGCAGGTACCCCTGCAATTGCAGAAGCGATAGGACTTGCTAAAGCATTTGAATTTATAGATTCTATTGGCATTGAAAACATCCATCAACATGAACTTCACTTAAGAAATTATGTCGTAGATAAATTAAAAGATGAACCAGGTATTACCGTTTTTAATAAACATGGCGAGTCTACACTTTTATCATTTAACATTGATGAGGTACATCCTCATGACACATCAAGCTTCTTAGATCAACACGGTGTTGCTGTAAGAGCAGGACATCATTGTAATCAACTTACAATGAAGTATTTAAATCAAGATGCAACCGTGCGTGCATCATTTGCAATATACAATAGTATTGAAGACTGTGACATATTAATTAAAGCAATCCTTGAAACAAGAGATTTCTTCCACAGCATATAGAAAGGAACTATTTATGGACTTAAAAACATTGTATCGCTCAGTAATCATGGATCATTATAAAAACCCTAAAAACAAGGGATTAATCAATGATGACAGTTACTTAACGGTCCACTTAAATAATCCGACTTGTGGGGATGACTTAATTGTTCAATTACTCATCAAGGATAGTAAAATTATCGACTTAAAACAACAAGGTAAAGGGTGTAGTATATGCTGTGCATCTGCATCTGTAGCCTCTGAACTATTAAAAAATAAAGACATTTTTGAAGCCAAGGAACTTATTCAAACATTTTATGATATGTTAACTGGTGAAGAAATAAAAGATAAATCCGTATTAGAAGATGCCTTAGCATTTGAAGGTGTTGGTCAATTTCCAGCAAGAATCAAATGTGCAACACTTGCGTGGAAAGCATATGAGAAGGGTTTAAATCCTTTGGAAGGAGAACAAAATAATGAGTGACACAAAAACAAAAATAGATAATATTGTTGGTGACTATCAGTTTGGATTCATAACGGACTCTAAACCCATCATGGATACTGGTAAAGGTATTAATGAAGCAATAGTTAGACAAATATCTGAAATTAAAAAAGAACCACAATGGATGACAGACTACCGTTTAGAATCCTATAACAATTTTATAAATACACCAAACCCAACTTGGGGTCCTGATTTAAGTTTTATTGATTTTCAAGAATTTACTTACTATATCAAATCTACTGATAAAGCAATGAACTCTTGGGATGATGTACCTGAAAAGATTAAAGAAACTTTTGAACGTTTAGGTATTCCTCAAGCTGAAAGAAATTACTTAGCAGGTGTATCTACACAATTTGAATCCGAGGTCGTATACCACAGTTCAAAAGAAGAGTTGGAAAAACTAGGTGTTATCTATGTAGATACAGATACTGCAATTAGAGAGTATCCTGAATTAGTTAAAGAATACTTTGGTACAGTTGTAAGTAACAAAGATAACAAATATGCAGCACTAAATGCTGCTGTATGGTCAGGTGGTTCATTTATATACGTACCCAAAGGTGTACGTGTAGAAAAACCACTACAATCATACTTTAGAATTAACTCTGATCAAATGGGTCAATTTGAAAGAACACTTATCATCGTTGATGAAGGTGCTTATGTAAACTATGTAGAAGGTTGTACAGCACCAATTTATCAAAAAGATTCACTACACGTTGCAACAGTTGAAGTGATTGTTAAAAAGAATGCAACATGCCGTTATACAACCATTCAAAACTGGTCAACAAACGTTATTAACTTAGTAACTAAACGTGCATTTGTTTATGAAAATGGACATATGGAATGGATTGATGGTAACATTGGTTCTAACGTAAATATGAAATACCCTTCTTGTATCCTATTAGGTGAACATGCAAAAGGTACAACAATTTCGATTGCTTTTGCAGGTAAAGACCAATGGCAAGATGCTGGTGCGCGTATGATTCACGTTGCGCCAAATACCACTTCAAACATTATTTCAAAATCGATTGCTCGTGGTGGTGGTAAGGTCAATTACCGTGGTAAAGTATCCTTTGGTAAAAACGCTAAAGGTTCTAAATCTAATATTGAATGTGATACGATCATCTTAGATGGTATCTCAACATCCGATACAATTCCAATTAATGTCATTAAAAACTCTGATGTATTCTTACAACATGAAGCAACAGTATCAAAAATCTCAGAAGAACAACTATTCTACTTAATGAGTCGTGGTCTAACTGAAGAAGAAGCGACCGAAATGATTGTAATGGGCTTTATTGAACCATTTTCAAAAGAACTACCAATGGAATATGCTGTCGAGTTAAATCAGTTGATTAAACTTGAAATGGAAGGCTCTATTGGTTAATAGATACATACTAACCACCTTATAGAATTTATAATCTATAAGGTGGTTTTCTTTTTATATAGTATAAT
Source organism: Acholeplasma laidlawii PG-8A (assembly GCF_000018785.1). Classification (NCBI taxonomy): domain Bacteria; kingdom Bacillati; phylum Mycoplasmatota; class Mollicutes; order Acholeplasmatales; family Acholeplasmataceae; genus Acholeplasma; species Acholeplasma laidlawii. The sequence continues at coordinate 1,261,394 of NC_010163.1, read as the reverse complement.
GAGTATAACAAATTATTTAGGGGGATTTATGAAAAAAATTATTCTGGCTATATGCATACTAAGTGTATCGTTTTTTTTGATGTCTTGTCAGGAACCTTCAACTTCTTATGAAATTATAGTAGAGATACCGGATTATATATATAAAGGAGATAAATTACAAATTTATCCAATCAGTGAGAACTTATCAGATAGATTTACTTATAGTTCTAGTAATTTAGATGTAGCAACCATTGATAAATTTGGTAATATTCATGCATTAAGTATTGGCACTACAACAATAAAGATAACTAATTCTACAAAAGATACCTATGAAAAAGAACTTAATGTGTTACCTATACCAGGTGTTGAAGGTATTGTTCTTAGTGCTGTAAGTGAGTCTGATGACTTATTTTATGTAGGTAAGGTATATGAAGTGACCTTGGATTTTTTACCTGAAAGATCATATGATTCTGATGTGCGTTATAGTTATACTGCAAGTTTTGTCGACTTTGATGATAAAACTGGTCAAATCAAATTTTCAAAAGCAGGCACCTTTAACTTAACTGCATATCTTGCTAGTGACTGGCAAACTCAAACAACAATAGAATTTGAAGTAGTTTACAGTGATGAAGTTGAAGCTTATAACCTCTTATTTATTGGTAATAGTTTAACAAAATATACCTATAACATTCCAACCTTTATTTATGAAATGTTAAGAGCTGATGATGTGGTTGTAAACTTCTTATTAGATAGTACAACACCACAATGGATTATAGATCATGAAATAAACTTTAATTTTCTTATAAATAAAGACCAATATACACATGTATTCTTACAAGAGTATAGTAATGGACCCATCTTAGATTATGAAAAATTTGAAGATGCTGTAGTCTTGTTTGATGAAAAAATCAAAGCACAAGGCGCTAAAACAGTACTTTATCAAACGTGGGGCTATAACTATGAAGACACATTAGCACGTGATAATATGACTAATCAATTAGGTGAGTTATACGAGCAAGTAGCTACAAAGATAGATGCAACACTATCCCCAGTAGGTTATGCTTTCAAAAGGGTAAGTCAAAATCATCCAGAGATTAATTTATATCAAGACTTAAACCATCCAAGTTTATATGGTGCACTACTTTCTGCATATACACATTATGCAGTACTAACAAATAGATCACCACTTGAAAATACTTGGATTCATCCTGATTTAGATGAAACGATTATGACAATACTTAAACAAGCAGCTCACGATACTGTATTTACTTCATAAACATAAAAATAAAACACTTTAAACTTAAAATTTAGTTTAAAGTGTTTTTATATAGTCCATTAAATATGTTCTTTTTTGTTTAAGTTTTAAGCCAATATGTTCTATATAAAATGTAATTAATGTGACCTCGTGCGCTTGAAATTGAATTAAAGCAGTATCTAGTTCTTTAATAAATCCTTGGATTTTAAAGTGTATATACTCCCAAAGGGCAATATACTTTTCATTCTTCATTAAACGACCATCCATGGCATATTCTATACCGAAATCTTGAATAAGGTTTTGAGGATAATACGGTAGATGTGTTTTATCCAAATCTAGGTCATGTATAAGTATATAACTTAAGATATCTATTCTAGAAATTAAATTGATAAATCCCACATGATGTTTAGCAAGTGTGTCTGTTATTAAAAATAGATAACCAAATGTGGATTGAAGTTCACAGTACTTTAAAAGTTCATCTAAGTGTTTTAATTTTGGTCTATTTAAATAATCTATTTTAGAGGTTATAAATACTTGGAACCAATCAATATAAATATAAGGATTTGATAAGTGTTCTTTAAGAAATGCTTTAAACATCTTATGGTTTGATGTATAGCCATTCTTATATGCTTTAAAAAGCGTTTCATGCGCTTTAAGTTCATCGACTGTCTGTAGTTGATCAATATGTTTTAGGTGACTATAGATAGTTTGATATAAATTGCGTATCTTTTTATCTTTAATTAGTTTAAAATCTTTATCTTGAAGCATAATTGGAAACCCTCTCGTAATAACTATCAAGTAACATTATAACACTTTATAATAGATTTAAAAAAGGGTGATAAGTGTGATTTACTTTATTAAAAATGAATCAGATGGTGGCATCATTTATCCGAATAGAAGAAAATCTGGAACCTCTGCATTAGCGGTGGTTAAAAAACTATGTGTAAAGCATTTAACAAGTTTTGAAAGTTATCAAAAATCAGTGCGTCATATTACAAAGGAGCAATATAAAATACCGATTGTGTTAAGTAGTAAGTATGCTTTTTTTGCGACAAAGTCGTATCATCATATCGATAGTATTTGGATAAATTATATGCAGATAAAAGAAATTATTTATATGGATAAATATATAGAATTTATATTTGATGAAACTTACCGAATAAAGGTCAGTTTATCAACTAAAAGCTACCAAAGATTAGTCAGTCTAATATTTAAAGTACTTAATTATAAAGTAAGTTTAGAATGAATACACTTTCAATTAATAAGTTATTGGCAACAATTTTATGTTCATGGTATAATATGACATGGAAAAACGTTTAACATAAGGAGAAATAAAATGGCTAAAAAAACTATTAGAGACATCGAATTAAAAAACAAGAGTGTATTAATGCGCGTAGACTTCAATGTTCCTTTGAATAAAGACGGATCTATCTCAGATGATACACGTATTACAGCTGCTTTACCTACAATTGAATATGCAATTGAAAAGGGTGCTAAGTTAATATTATTCTCACACTTAGGGCGTATTAAAACAGCTGAAGATAAAGCAACAAACTCACTGAAACCAGTTGCTGCTAGATTATCAGAATTAATTGGCAGACCTGTTGTATTTATTCCTGAAACTAGAGGTGAAGCTTTAGAGGCTGCAGTTAAGAATCTAAAATCAGGTGATGTGTTAATGTTTGAAAACACACGCTTTGAAGATTTAGATGGAAACAAAGAATCTAAAAACAATCCAGAGTTAGGTAAATACTGGGCATCATTAGGGGATGTATTTGTAAATGATGCATTTGGTACAGCACATAGAGCACATGCTTCTAACGTTGGTATTGCAAACAATATGGAAGTTTCTGTTGCAGGTTTATTACTTGAAAAAGAAATTAACTTTATTGGTGGTGCTTTAGAAAATCCTGAAAGACCATTCGTTGCGATTTTAGGTGGTGCTAAAGTATCTGATAAAATTGAAGTGATTAAAAACTTATTAAAAGTTGCTGATAAAGTATTAATCGGTGGCGGTATGGCATTTACATTCTTAAAAGCTCAAGGCTTTGAAGTAGGTAAATCCTTAGTAGAATTAGATAAATTAGATTTAGCTAAAGAATTACTTGAGTTATCTAAGGGTAAAATTGAATTAGGTTTTGATGTTGTTACAGGTAAAGCATTTGATAAAGATACTGAAACGAATGTAAGATCATTTGATGCAATTCCAGCAGATGAAATGGGCTTAGATATTGGACCTAAGACAGTAGCAAGATTTAAAGAAATTATTGCAAGTGCTAAAACAGTTGTATGGAATGGACCTCAAGGCGTATTTGAAATGGAAAAATTCGCTAATGGTACATTAGAAGTAACTAAAGCGTTAGCTGACTTACATGGTAAAGCAATTACAATCGTTGGTGGTGGAGACTCTGCAGCAGCGGTTGCAAAATTTGGTCTTGAAGATAAATTTAGTCACATCTCAACCGGTGGTGGTGCATCTTTAGAATATCTAGAAGGTAAAGTACTACCAGGTGTAGAATTGGTAGATGTAATCTAATGATAGATATCGGCAAGAAAATCAGAGCACTCAGACTTGGTAACAACCTGACTCAAGAAGAACTTGCTAACCGCTTAGAATTGACTAAAGGCTATATTTCACAATTAGAAAACAATTTAACTTCACCTTCCATTCAAACATTATTCTCATTGCTTGAAGTACTAGGTGTTGAAACACATGAGTTCTTTTCTAAACCAGAAGGCGAAGACGCAAAAATCGTATTTACCAAGGAAGACTTTTACGAAAAGGAAAACCCTGATTTAGGGTCTACAATTTCATGGATTGTTCCAAATGCTTTAAAGTATGAAATGGAACCAATTATTATTGAAATCATGCCGGGCGGTCAATCAACAATTGATGATTCACACCCTGGGGAAGAGTTTGGATATGTATTAGAAGGTCAAGTGACCTTAGTATTAAATAAAACTAGACACATCGTAAAAAAAGGCGAAACCTTTTATTACATGGCTAATAAAGAACACTACTTACAAAATTTAGGAAATAGTGTGGCAAGAATCCTATGGATCTCCACACCACCAATGTTTTAAAAAAATAAAGGAGAATGATTATGGAAAAAGAAATTATCATCGGATCTACCGCTGGACTTCATGCAACTCTAGCTGCTAAAGTTGTCCAAACAGCATCTAAATATGCTGTAGATATCAAATTATACTATAAAGACAAAGTTGTTGATCTCAAATCAATTTTAGGATTAATGAGTTTAGCAGTACCTAAAGGTGAGAACGTTAAAATTGTTGCATCAGGACCTCATGCCGAAGAAGCAATTAAAGACATCTCTTCAATCTTAGGTTAATATTGATGGCAAAAAGAATACCTGTAATTGCAGCAAACTGGAAAATGTTTAAAACTAAAGATGAGGCTTTAGAATTCATTTTTGCTGTAAATGCTGCAGTACCAAGTAGAGACGAAGTTGAGTCTATTATTTGTGCACCAGCAATCTTATTAAACTTATTAGTAAAACGTGAAGGCGAACATATCCGTATTGGTGCACAAAATATGCACTATGCTGATGAAGGCGCATTTACTGGAGAAAACTCACCTGCACAAGTAAAAACTGCTGGTGCTGAATATATCTTAATTGGACACTCAGAACGTCGTAGTTTATTTAATGAAACAGACAAAGACGTAAATTTAAAAATGCATGCTGCATTTAAATATGACTTAGCTCCAATTTTATGTATCGGTGAACAATTAGATACAAGAGAAGCAAATAAGACTAAAGAAGTATTAGATGTTCAATTAGACAAAGCATTCGAAGGTGTTTCTAAAGAACAAGCATTAAAAACAATTGTGGCTTATGAACCAGTGTGGGCAATCGGAACAGGTAAAACTGCTACACCACAAATGGCAAACGATACAATCAAAGATGTACGTGCTAAACTAAGTGACCTATATGGTGCTGAAGTTGCAGCTCAAGTACGTATCTTATATGGTGGTTCTGTTAAACCAGATAACATCGAAAGTCTATTACAAGAATCAGACATCGATGGTGCTTTAATCGGTGGCGCAGCATTAGATCATAAAAACTTCTTAACATTTACAAAAGCAGCAAAAAACAAATAAATGAACTTAAAGTGGGTCATGGATGAACGCCATGACCCTTTTATTATGCTAAAATAAAGGAAACATATGTACCTGGTTAACATTCTGTATACCCTTATAGGTATAAATGGTCAAATAATGCATTAAAAAGTATAAATGTGGGTAAAATCCTAATATTTAACACTTTAAAGCATATTAATTTATCAATATACCCCACATGGTATAATTATAATTGCAAATAAGGAGTGAATATGATGGTAAAACTAGCATTTGATCTTTTAAAAACTAAAAAATATGTGATTCAAGGTATGATATTTCTATTGTTGTTCTTGTTTATATATTTTATCGTAGATTACTTAAATATGTCCTATGAAGCCATGGCAAACCAATTCGGTACGTATCTTGTAGTGATTAACATCTTCATGAATGTTATCATGGCAATTCTATCAACGCTTTTAATGAATTTATCCACAGCAATGGTAGAGATTAAGGGTAGAGAATCTAAAGCATCAAATTTAGGGTTTGTATCGGTATTATTTGGTATACTAACCTATGGTTGTACAAGTTGTGTGATAGCATTTTTTGCAGCAATCGGCATTAGCTTTAGTGTCATTGCATTACCACTTGCAGGATTCCCATATAAAATCATGTCACTTGTACTTATTGTCATAGGCTTAGGTATAGTGATTAGACAAATACACTCAGGTGTTTGTAAAATTAAACTTTAGAGCAGATTAAGGAGAATTATTTATGTTTAACTTTAATTTAGACACACAACTTCATAACACATTCAACACACAATTAATATACGACTTTCTTGTTATTGGTGGTGGTCCATCTGGATTAAATGCAAGCATTTATGCACATCGTCTTGGTATGACAACCGGTATCATTACTTATGATATAGGTGGTCAATTACTAAATACCAATGATGTAGATAACTACTTAGGTTTACCAAATGATACAGGTAGTGGATTAACTGAAAAGTTTATCTCACATGTAAAACAGTTCGAAATTCCAGTTTTAGATAAAATTTATGTCGATAAAATCACAAAAGATAATAATTTATTTCAAATATATTTAAACAATGGTGATATCATTCAATCAAAAACAGTTTTACTCTCAACAGGAAGCACACCTAAAAAGTTAGGTATTCCAGGAGAAGATATCTTTGATGCGAAAGGTATATCTTATTGTGCGATCTGTGATGCACCATTTTACAAGGACAAACACGTTGTTGTTGCAGGTGGTGGAAACTCTGCAATAGAATCTGCACTCGATTTAGCTAAATGGGCTAAAAAAGTTACAGTTATTCAAAGATCAAAGTTTAGAGCAGATAAAATACTACTCGAAAATATGTATAAAAACGACAAGATTGATTATATGTTAGAAACTCAAATACTTGAAGTACATGGTAGGAATCAAGTAGATAGTTTAACCATTTTAGATAAGAAGACCAATCAAACTTCAAACTTTAAAGCAGATGGCTTATTTGTTGCCATTGGTATGAAACCAAACACGAAGTTTATTAAAGACTTCGTAACACTAAATGACTATCATGAGGTCATCGTAAATAGTAAACAAGAAACTAATATACCTGGGCTATATGCAGCAGGTGATATGGTAGATCAACCCCACAAACAAATTATCATAGCTGCAGCAGAAGGTGCAAAAGCAGCTATACATGCAAACCAATATTTAAAATTCAAAGGAGAATAACAAAATGAAAAGTTTATTAACACCAGATGTAGCTGGACAAATTAAAGAAGTATTAAAAATGATGGATAATCCAATCAAAGTCATTTTATTCACATCACATGATTGTGAAACATGTGAACCAACTTTACAATTACTAGAAGAAGTAAGTGCTTTAAATGATAAGATTACTTTTGTTGAAAGAACACTAGAAGACGATAAAGTAGAAGCTGAAAAGTACAATGTAACCTTAGCACCTACATTTGTTATACTAGATCAAAACAATAACTTTAGAAACTTTAGATTCAATGGTATACCTGCAGGTCATGAAATCAATTCACTTATTTCAGCATTAATTGATAGTGCTTCAACTAAGCCATTCTTTGATGAAAAGACACTTGCAAGATTAAGCAAAATTGACAAAGATGTGAACATTAAAGTGTTTGTAACATTAAGTTGTCCACATTGTCCTGGTGCAGTATCAAGTGCATTTAGACTTGCAATGACAAATCCTAATATTACAGCAGATGCTTATGAAGCTCAAACTTTTAGTGATTTATCCATGAAATATAATGTAAGCAGTGTACCAAAGATTATTATTAACGATAAGTATGAATTCTTAGGTAATCAACCAATTGAAGCATTCTTAAACGAAATAGAAAAAATTTAATCATATAAAAAAAACTATAACTAGTCCATAAATGATTTGCTAGTTATAGTTTTTTTGTTTATGTAGTGTTATTAAGATAACATGATAAAATAAATATAGGAATCAATCAATACATAACTTCATAAGGAGATACACATGCATATTACCAAGTTGGAAGATAAACACTTAAGTGAAGCACTCAATCTATTTAACAAAACTACAAATAGAGGTGACTTTCTATATGAAAAACTAAACATCGATCAGTTTAGAATGAAGTTCCTAGAATCCACTTCAATCTATGATATTCATTCTTTTGTTGCAGTAGAAAATGATCAAGTTACCGGATTTATTAGTGGTACCTATGATAAAGACACTAAAAAATCTTATATTTCAATGATTATTGTTGATGAAAAACATATGAGAAAAGGCATAGGCTCAATGTTGCTAAAAACACTAGAAGATACTTTGATCAAACAAGATCTTATGGTGAAAAAAATTGAAATTGTATTTTTTAATCCAGTAGGCTTTAGTTGGATTGTCCCTAACACAGATGCAATACATCCAAATGCTCCAGGTATTGATCAAAACTCAGTTGCTTACCTATTCTTTAAATCTAAGAACTATATAGATTTTGCTGTTCAAAATGCATACTATATGGATATTAGAGACTATGAATTTAGTAATCAAACAAGTGAGGTCATTTCAAGTGTAGAAGAAAAGGGTGTTAAGTTTGCTTACTATGATATTGAAAAAGATCATGGGTTAGTAGAATTATTAGACGATTTAGGAAGTCCTGTATGGAAAAAAACAGTCACCATACATGTTGAGAAAATGAAAGATAAGAATACTTTACTAGTACCAACATTTAATCATAGAGTGATAGGATTTACAGGACCGTTAATTGTTGAGGCTAATAAGAGAGGGTATTTTGCAGGTATAGGAACACATTCTGAATTTAGGGGATTTGGCCTTGGTAAAGCCTTATTTGCAAAACTGGTCATGGGCTTAAAGAATTTAGGCGCATCTTACATGACGTTATTTACAGGTGAGAACAATCCTGCTAGACGTATGTATGAAAAAGAAGGTTTTAAGATTGTTAGAACATTTATAGATATGAGAAAGGTGGATTTTTAGATGAAAACGATTATGGCAATTGGTGGCCACATAGGGGATATGGAACTCACCTGTGGTGGCACACTTGCAACAATGAGTTTAGAAGGACATAAGATAGTTATTGTTGCACTTACTGGTGGAGAAAAAGGAAACCCACCACACTTAAGTGTTAAAGAATATAGAAAGCAAAAAGAAAGTGAAGCGGTTAGTTTTGCTGACATGCTTGGTGGTATAAGTGTTGTATTACCTTATAGTGATGGTGAACTACTTACCAATGATAAAGTAAAATTTGAAGTCGCAAAACTGATTAGAGAACACAAGCCTGATGTTTTAATTACACACTGGAAAAATTCGATGCATAAAGATCATGAAGCAACGTATCATATTGTTAAAGATGCTCAATTTTATGCAGGCATTAAAGGTTTTGAAACGGACCTACCACCACACTATGCAAGTGGACCATACTATGCAGAAAACTGGGAAGACCCAATTGACTTTAAACCTTATGTCTATGTAAATGTATCTGAGGCTGGTTATAAGTTATGGCAAAAAGCAATCGACAGTCACTGGTTTGCGATTCACTCTAAGTCATTCGAATATAAGAGATACTATGAAGCATTAATGATTGTCAGAGGTTGTGAAGCTAGAACACAATATGCAGAAGCATTCAACGTAGAAGAACTTACTAAAAAGGTTATCAAACAATCATTTTAAATAGAAAAAGAAAAAAGGACATTTAATAAAATGTCCTTTACTTTTGTAAACCTATTATCTGTTGTAGAATTCAACGATTAATTGTTCGTTAATATCGAATAAGAATTCGTTTCTCTCTGGTAGTCTTGAGAATGTTCCAACACCATTAGCATCTAATGCAACATAGTCAACATGTGCGAATTGAGCTTCTAAAGCTTCTTTAACGATTGTTAAGTTCTTGCTCTTTTCTTTCAATTGTACTGTTTGTCCTGGTGCTAATCTGTATGATGGAATATCAACTTTCTTTCCATCAACTAAGATATGACCATGGTTCACTAATTGTCTAGCTTGAGCACGAGTCTTTGTAAAACCTAAACGATACACAACGTTATCTAATCTAGATTCTAAAAGTTTTAAGAAGTTCTCACCTTGTTTACCTTGCATCTTTGCAGATTCAAGGAAAGTTTTCTTAAATTGTTTTTCACTTACTCCATAAACAAAACGTACTTTTTGTTTTTCTTGTAACTGAATGCCGTAGTTAGATAATTTGGAACGTCTTTGACCGTGTTGTCCAGGTGCATAAGGTCTTTTCTTTAATTCTTTACCTGTTTCAGATATTGAATAACCTAAGCGTCTAGAAACTTTCCAAGTTGATCCTGTAAAACGTGACATAGAATTTACCTCCTTTTTATTTTTGGGTAAACACACCATCATAAATCTATATAATCCGCAAATTCCTTTTCACTTTCTAGCAGAAGAAAATTACTTAGTGCATCCATATAATGAAGGGATATTTATAAACCTATTTTTGGCCTGCTTTTGACCGCTTACTTATTTTATATTAAACCCTTACTAAAGTCAATATAATTTTCAATTAATAGACCGAATTGTTGTAAAAAGTCGACGAGATCTTTATCAAATCTATTTTCAACTGGACTATCTAAATCTAGTATAGCCCAAATAGCACCGTTATGTCTAATTGGGATGACAGTTTCCGACATAGAGATTGGATCACAAGTGATATGATTTTCAATTTCATGCACATTTTTAACAACAATCACTTCATTTTTAGAGTAACTTGTACCGACTACACCTTTACCAGGCATAATTAAATTACATGCAACTTTACCTTGGAAGGGTCCAAGTGTTAAAATACCATTTTTATACATATAAAAGCCAACCCAATTCAAATCAGGGATAGCATCATTTAAGAATGCTGATGCATTACTTAAAATTGAAAGATTTGTTGGTTCGGTTGAAAGTAAGCCTTCAGCACTTTCTAACAATACTTTATAATCCATTTTTAAAACACCTCTTCTTGTCTATAATATGAAATATTATATCAGTTTTTATGTTAAGTGAAACAAATATCCAAATTATGACATAATGTTTATCTACTTTAAATGATATAATAATACATGGTGATATTATGGAAAAGGCAATTTTAATTCGCTTTGGTGATTTAGTACTAAAAGGTAAGAACAAACCTAAATTCATCGGCCAGATTAAAAAAAATATAAGAAGTAAGTTAAAAAACGTAAATGTAGAGTATACTTTCCAACATGATCGTATATATGTTCATTTTAATGAAGTAGATAGTGATGAAGTGATTAAACAACTAGGATATGTATCCGGTATACACTCATTTAGTTACATCTACAAAACAACAAAAGATATTGAATCTATTGCACAGCTTGCAAAAGAAGTGATTCAAAAGGAAGTTAAACTTCCTACAACATTTAAAATAGAGACGAAGAGAACGGATAAAAACTATCCACTAAAATCTTTAGAAATCTCACAAAAAGTGGCATCACTCGTACTTCCATCATTTGACGGGTTAAAAGTAGAAGTGAGAAATCCTGAAACAGTTTTAGATATTGAACTAAGAAGCGAAGGCACTTATATCTATGTTGGTAAAATACCTGCACTAGGTGGTTTTCCAATAGGTTTAGGTGGTAAAGGCTTAGTGATGTTATCTGGTGGTATTGATTCCCCAGTGGCGGCACATCTTATGATGAAGCAAGGCATTGATGTGGAATTATTCCACTTTGAATCCACACCACTTACACCATTAGAATCTGTTCAAAAGGTTATAGAAATTGCAAAAAAATTAGCATACTATACACCATATAATAAGATTAAACTACATCTTGTACCGTTTACTAAAATACATGAAGCGATACTAAGTTATGTAGCAGATCCGTACATTATTACGATCATGCGTCGTATGTTCTACAGATTAGGTGAAATCTATGCAAATCAACATGGTTTAGATACCTTAATTAATGGTGAATCCGTTGGCCAGGTAGCAAGTCAAACCTTAAGTAGTATTAAAGTTATTGAAAATGTAACCTCTATACCTATTTTAAGACCGGTTATTACTTATGACAAAAATGATATTATTAATATATCTAAGAAAATAGATACATATGATATATCTATTTTACCGTTTAATGATTGCTGCTCAATTTATGTACCAAGAAACCCAGTTACTAAACCAACCATTGACCAAGCATTGAAAGAAGAATCTAGATTTGAGTTTAAAGAACTCTTAGAAGATGCACTTAAGAATGTTCAAACAATGATTATTACCCCTACCACTGATTTTGAAATCGCATTACACGGCTTTGATGTGAAAGATGCATTAAGTTCATATACACAGGAGTAGTTTATTACATGATAGAATCTAAAGACAATAAGAAATTTAAATCATGGATGAAGCTTAAAACTAAAAAATATAGAGATCAAATGGATCAATATATAGTTTATGGCCAAACCTTTGTTGATTTAGCACTTAAAAAAGGTGTTGTAGAAGAGATTGTTACAACAAACCCAAATATTGAGGGAACCCTAATTAGTGAAGTGCTCATGAAAGAACTGAAAGTGACTGAAACATCGTATGATGTTTTTGCAGTATGCAAAAAAGTTTCAACACCTATTGTTTCAAATCAAATCTTAGTCTTAGATGATGTTCAAAATCCAGATAATGTCGGTGCTATATTAAGAAGTGCACTTGCATTTAACTTTATGCATGTGGTGTTTTCAAATCACACTGCAGACTTATATAATGACAAAACAATTCGTGCATCTGGTGGTGCACTTTTTGACTTATATATTGAAAGACTGGATATTCATGAATTCATCACGCTAAAAAAACAAAATGGCTATCAAGTATTTGGTGCAGATGCGCATAAATCGGAGTTAGAACCAGATAAAACTAAACCATTTATTTTAGTATTAGGTAATGAGGGACAAGGTTTAAGAAGTAAAACCATTGAACTATTGGATGGTAGATTAAATATTGAAACACACCATGTTGAAAGTTTGAATGTCACAGTTGCAGGTTCCATACTTATGTATGAATGGAGTAAACAGTGATGAAAGCTATTCTATCCACATTCCTAGATTATAAACAAGCCGATATAGAAACTCAAATAGACTTATTTAAAAAACTAAAATTAACTCACTATATGCTAAGACGTATTGGTGGCAAAGCCATTTATGAAATGCCTTTAGATAAACTAGATTTAATATACCCACAATTTGAAAAGATACGTGTTTTAGCAGTAGATCCACTCTTACCATCCTTTCATATGGATCAAATGGATGGATTGGATCCTTATAATCAGTTACTAGAAGAAACGGTCACACGTGTTAAAAAGTTTAACGCTTCATATTATGTATATACCATTCCAGTATTTGATGAAACTGTAAATGACTATAATCATATTGTTGAAGTAATAACTGAACACATTAAAATCATTAGAAAATATAAACTTAAAATATTGATTAAGTTTAGTGATAAACATACACCTAAAATGTACAGATACATTTTAGATGAACTTAAACATAAACATGTAGAAATTATATTTGATTACACTTATCTGTATAAGATAAATGAAGCAGAAGTCACAGCATACCGTATCTTAAGAGATTATATTGGCATGCTCATTATGGAAGATATTGATAAAACTGGGGCTGGCCGTGTAATTGGTAGTGGTGAACATATACCGGTTGCCAGGATTGCTAAAAGATTTATTAAAAAATCATTTGATGGTTATATCGTTTTAGATTCAAGTTTAGTGGAACTTCTAGGCACTGCAAACGGCCAAGGCTGGTTTTCAAAGCTTGTTTCTAAAAAGACTAAACACGAATTAAAAATCTATAATGATTTCATAGAACGTTACACATCTGCAGATACGTACAGAGTTTTACTTGTACAAATGGCAGTACTCTCACTCATGTTTTTAAATAAAAAAATAGCACTAGGATAAGGAAGGGCGTAAATATGTTAAGTATCAAAAACTTAGATTTAAAATACCAAAATGGATTTAGTCTTGTAGCAGAAAAGTTAGGTATAGAGCTTGGTGATAATGGACTTGTGGTTCATGTAGCATTAGCACCACATTTAAGTGTGGAAAAAACATCGACACACTTAAATATTCAAATCAGCTCACACAATGAACTCTACGTAGCTTTAAGAGTATTTAAAGAAAACGAAGATAAGGCAACATTTAAAATAGACTATCCAAAAAAGATTAAGAACTTAACGTTCATGTTAGATGCATCAAGAAATGCAGTAGCAACCACAGAAACAGTGAAAGACTATCTATTAAACTTAGTTATCTTTGGTTATGATGCACTTCAACTTTATACAGAAGATACATTTGAAATGGAAGGTGAACCTTTCTTTGGCTATATGCGCGGTGCATATACCAAAGTAGAACTTCAAGAAATTGAAGAGTTTGCTGAAGAGTTAGGTATGGAGTTAGTACCTTGTATCCAAACACTAGCTCATTTAAATGCCATTACAAGATATCGTCAATACGGTCATTTATTTGATACCTTAGATATTTTATTAGTAGGTGAAGAAAAAACCTATGAGTTCATCGAAAAGATGATTCAAACAGTTGCAACTACCTTTAAATCTAAAAAGATTAACATTGGTATGGATGAGGCTTACATGTTAGGTCGTGGTAAATACCTAGATAAAAATGGTTATCAAAATAGATTTGAAATCATGGTTAAACACTTAAGAAGAGTACTAGATATTTGTAAAAAATACGGGTTAGAACCTATGATGTGGTCAGATATGTTCTTTGCTCAAGGTTGGGGAGATTACTACAACAAGGAAAAACAAATTCCTCAATCAACCATTGATCAAGTACCTAAAGAAGTTAGTTTAGTTTATTGGGACTATTATCATACGGATGTCGATCATTATGAAAAAATGATTGAAAAACATCAAGCATTTAATAACCCAATTTATTTTGCAGGTGGTGCATGGAAATGGATTGGATTCACACCGGATAACCGTTTTAGTTTAGCAGCAAATAAAGCAAGTATGATTGCTTGTGCAAATAAAGGTGTAGATAATGTCATTATCACCTCATGGGGCGATAATGGAGCAGAAGCATCACCGTTTTCAATTCTACCTTCACTTGCTTATAATGGTGTATTGAAATATGGACACCAAGAGATTGATGATGCATTTAAACATACATTTAAAGTGGTTACCAAAGTAGACTTTGATGCCTTCATGCTAATTGATAGTGCGAACCAACTCACAAATAACTTAGCACACAAATCAACTGCAAATAAACACTTCCTATATAATGACATCTTACTAGGACTACTAGATTCAACGACAGAAGCACACTATCCTAAAATCTATACAAAACATGTCAATAAGATGAAAAAACAAATGGATAACTATGGTGAATATAGATATATATTTGAAACTCAATTTGCCCTGCTCAAAGTCTTAAAGAAAAAAGTGTTATTAGGTGTTGAACTTAGAGGTTCGTATCAACGAAAAGATAAAGATGGTTTATTAAAATCCTTACGCGATCTAAAACAAACTAAAAAACTAATTGTTGAATTTAAAGACGCCTTTATGAAACAATGGTATCTAGAAAATAAAGCATTTGGTTATGAGATTCAAGATTTAAGAATTGGTGGTATCTTACAAAGAATAGATACAGCCATACTTAAATTAAACCAATATCTAAATGGTCAAATCACACGTATTGAAGAACTTGAAGTTGAAGTACTTGATTACTATGGAAATAAAGATGTGGTACAAAAATCACACAACATTGCAGAGTTTAGATATAAACCAGTTGTCTCTGTTGGTGTTACAGTTTAATTTAAAATAATCAATAAAAATAAAAGGCTTAGAACTCATATCAATTTGGGTTCTAAGCCTTAAGTTTATTCAGCAATCGGTTCTGATTCTTCCTCAGATGTTTCGAATAACGGGAATGCATTTGGTAAGTTAGGATATAATTTAGATGTAAACATAATACCGTCTAAATGATCATATTCGTGTTGGAATACAATTGCAGGATAACCTTCTAAGGTTAACTCAATTGGTTTAGCCGTTAAGCTTTCAAAATCAAGATGATAGCCTCTTACCATGATACCGTAGTATCTTGGTGTTAAACCACTTGTTGCACGGTCTACTGAAAGACATCCTTCACCACCAGGTAGGTAGGTTTCTTCGTGAGTATGACCAACAATTTCAGGGTTAATCATCACGTAAGAATAAAGGGTACCGTCCATATCTTCTACATGCATAGCAAACATTCTTTTTAATTCGTTAATTTGTGGTGCAGCTAGTCCAACAGATGGGCGAAGGCGATGTTTTTTAACCATTGCATCATCTTGACTATTTTTCACATATTCTATTAGAGATTTACCTAAATCTATATCTTTTTGAGATAATGGTAATAGGACGGGTTTTGATGGGGTTGTTAAACTAGGGTGTCCTTCCCTAATGATATGGTTCATTTTAATCATATGTATTCACCTCTAAGACATATTATATCATAAGGAGATTATGATGAGACTAGACAAATTCCTCTCTAACTTAAATTATGGGAGTAGAAAAGAAATTAAATTAATGGTTAAAAACGGGCTTGTTAAAGTGGGTAATTTAACCGTTAAATCATCCGATGTTAAAATTGACCCAAATTATGATAAAATATTCGTTAATGGCACCGAAGTCATTTATAAAGAAAATGTCATACTTTCCTTTTATAAACCTGCAGGCTATTTATCAAGTCATAAAGCAGAAATTTACCCATCATTATTTGAACTAATCGGTGCACCTTATAATCAATATGATTTAAAGATCGCAGGTAGATTAGATTATGATTCTGAAGGGTTAGTCATTCTTACAACGAGTGGTGATTTGGTTCACCAAATCACACACCCTAAGAAGAAAATCAGAAAAGTATATGAAGCTAAACTCGATAAACACTTTAACGAGTCATCCAAGTTAAAACTACTTCAAGGTGTTGAAATTATGGGTGAAGATGGCATGCCTTATATCGGTATAGCACTAGACCTACATTATAAGGAAGATGTTGCATATATAACCATTGATGAAGGTAAATTTCATCAAGTTAAAAAGATGTTTTTAGAAGTTGGGTTTTTGGTGACTAATTTAAAGAGAATTCAAATTGGTGCTCTAACACTTGATCTAGAACCGGGAACATATAAAGAAATTGAAGAAAACGATATATTTGGAAGGTAATACTATGGAAATAAAAAGATGTGCATTTATAGTCGACTTTAAAGGTAAAGAAGTACCTAAAAGATTAAGTAAGATGGATGTGAATCTAACTTACATCTCTAAAAAATTTAATTACGCGATTGTATACCTTGATGAAGCTAAGGGTGAAAAGCTTTTAGTCAATCATCTAAAGAATGTTAAAGGGTTTATTGGGGTAACTCCTTCACTATTTTATGACGAAAATGCCAATATATAACATTGTCAACCAAAACTACTTGACAGATGTTATTATTGTGTTAAAATAGTATGGAATTAAATTTAGATATAAGGAGAAAATAATATGGCAGTTAAATTACGTTTACAACGTTTTGGTAATCATAAACGTCCATTCTACAGAATTGTAGCAGCTGATGCTAAAGCACCAAGAGATGGAAAATTCTTAGAAATAGTTGGAACTTATGAACCAATCAAAGGCGCTGTAGCAGTTGATAGCGAAAAAGTTCAAGCTTGGATGAATAACGGTGCACAACCTACAGACACAGTAAAGAGTTTATTCAAAAAGTTTAATGTTTTAAACAAATAATTATAAAAGGGGGTCAAACATATGGCAGTAGATTTTGCAAAGTTAATCAAACAAATAGTTACGCCATTAGTGGTTTCCCCAGATGATGTTTCTGTAAAAGTATTATCAGAAGATGATCAAATCGTTCATATTCAATTACTTGTAAATGAACAAGATTTAGGTCGTGTAATTGGTAAAGGTGGAAAGATTGCAACTGCAATCCGTACCATCGTTTATGCAGGTGCATCTAAAGTTGGTAAACGTGTCCATTTACACATCGATACGTATTAATCAATGTTGTATTCTATTGGTAAAGTGGTGCAAACCCACGGCATCAAGGGTGAAGTTAAAATTAAACCCCATACAGATTTTGATCGTTTTGTAAAAGGTTTTGATGTTATCATTAAAGACACTAAATACAAAATTCAAACTGTTAGAGAGCAAAAGGATTTATTATTAGTCTCATTTGTAGGCTATCCAACTTTAACTGACGTGGAACACTTAAAACAACAAGAAATTTATACGGATGAAGAGCCTCTTGATTTAGAATCAGATGCATTTCATCTGCCCAAATTAATTGGTCTTAAAGTATATGATCAACATAATTATTTGATTGGAACAGTCTTAGAATTAGTGGATGTACCACAAGGTTATCTCCTAAGAATTCTTAGAGATGATAACGGTAAGACAGTGCTTATACCGTTTATAGATAAATTCATTAAATCAGTTGATGAAACATCTATTCACATTGAAACGATAGAAGGTTTAATATGATTATTGATATTATTACAATCTTCCCAAACTTCTTTGATCAATTTTTAACAACATCTAAAATCAAGCATGCAATCGAAGATAAGCGTGTGGAAATCAATATCCACGACTTAAGATTGTATACCGATTTAAAAGGTGGAAAAATTGATGATACACCCTATGGTGGTGGTGCGGGTATGTTAATGATCTATCCACCTTTTCATAAACTTATTAACAAATTAAAAACTAAAGATACGTATACAGTTTTATTATCACCACAAGGTAATGTCTTCAATCAACAAGTAGCAACCAAGTGGCGTGATGAAATTAAACACTTAATTTTAATTTGTGGGCATTATGAAGGTATTGATGATCGTATTCAAAACTTAATCGATGAAGAAATAAGTATTGGTGATTATGTATTAACTGGCGGTGAGATACCTGCAATGGTGATTACAGACAGTATTACAAGGTTAATTCCTGGTGTGATTAATGAAGCATCTTACATGGAAGATACCCATCAACAAGGGTTACTTAAATACCCACAATATACTAAACCTGATGAATATTTAGGCATGAGCGTTCCAGATATATTAAAATCTGGACATCATGAAAAAATTAGATTATGGCGCTTAGAGAAGAGTTTAGAGAAAACATATCTCAAAAGACCTGATTTATTAGTGAATAGAGATCTTACCAAGGAAGAAAGTAAGATATTAAGTAAAATAAAAAAAAATCTTGAATCCCAATAGGGTTTCATGTATAATTTAAAAAGCACGCTGGTCCGCTGAGTTTTATCTACTCAAGAACAGACGTAGAATAAGGAGAATCGTTATATGGCAAAACTAAAAGGTCAAGCGTTAATCGCTGAAATCACAAAAAAGCACTTAATGGAACGCCCAAGTTTTAACGCAGGAGACACTGTTGGTGTTTACGTTAAAATTAAAGAAGGCGCGAAAGAAAGAATCCAGTTATTTGAAGGTTTAGTAATTAAACGTCAAGGCGCTGGCATTGGTGAAACATTTACAGTACGTAAATTATCAAGTGGTATTGGTGTTGAAAGAACATTCCCAGTACACTCACCTGCAGTAGATCGTATTGAAGTCATTCGTTACGGTGTGGTACGTAGAGCTAAATTAAATTACATCCGTACTTTAAGTAAAAAAGCTGCACGTATTAAAGAAAGAAAACAAAACTAATTTGTTGATAGTGGAGCACTCAAGCCTAGTACTTGAGTGCTCTTCTTTTTATAAATACAATTTTTATGTATAATATGTTCGGTTTATGAAAGTTTTTACATTTTGTTACATTACATATTGTAAGTGCTTACAATATATGATATAATTTGTAATATTAAAGGAGTGATATCTATGAGTAATGCAACTATTTATGACGTTGCTGGGGCTGCAGGTGTTTCATTAGCTACAGTTTCCAGAGTTTTAAATTCACCAGAGAAGGTTAAAGAAGAAACGCGTTTACGTGTTTTAAAAGTAATTAAAGAGTTAGGTTATAGACCAAACGTTATCGCTAGAGGTCTAGCGAGTAGAAAAACAACAACAGTCGGTGTTGTCATTTCAGATATTACTAGAGCATCTGTTTCTGAAATGTTAGGCGGTATTGCTGATATTGCTGAAAAGTATAAATATTCTATTAAACTTTTTACCATACATGATGAAGCTGATGTACTAGATACCTTACAAAATATTGTTGCAGAACAAGTGGATGGCATTCTTTATTTAAATGATGAATTAAGCGATAAAGATGTTGAATTAATTAAACGTATGTTTAATGAAAACAAGATTCCTTATGTGTTTGCTAATGTTGCAACATCAGATCCAATCGTACCTACTGTATCGATTGACTATGTTAAAGCAGGATATGAAATTACTAAAAAATTAATTGAAAAGAACTGTAAAGACATTTACTTACTATCAACAGCTAGAAGATATAGTGTGAATGATAAAAAAGAAGAAGGTTATACAAAGGCTATGGTTGAAGCTAAACTTGAACCAATGATTTTTAGAACCAGTGGTGACACATCGATTAATAAACCGCACTTTGAGACATTCTTTGCAGATATTAATGTAGATGGGGCAATTGCAGTTAGAGACTCTATTGCAGTATCATTTTTAAACACAGCAATCAATAACGGTAAAAAAGTGCCAGAGAACTTAAAAATTGCTGGTTTCCAAAATACCAAGTATGCAACATTATCAAGACCTGAATTAACATCTATTGATATTCCAGTATATGATATTGGTGCTGTTTCTATGAGATTATTAACCAAGTTAATGCAATCTCAAGATGTTGAAAATACAAGAATCATCTTACCTCACAGAATTATTAACAGAGAATCAATTTAATCGATCGATGATTTAGACTTAAGTAATATATATCAACTTATAAAAAGAGATCTAGTATATGGTGGAAGACTAGAAGTTAATGATATGTATGAAGTACAACTAATGAGATTAAATGAAATAAATGAGTGCACAGCAATGTGAACTAAGGTGGTACCACGATATAATGCGTCCTTAGGTTGATTTTTCAACCTAGGGACTTATTTTTTAATAAATTATGATAAGATATGAAAGTATAAAGAAGGATAGTGAAGAAAATGGACTTATTTAAACAACTAGAATATAGAGGCATGGTCAAAGATGTTAGTGATCTTGAACTTGCTAAACAATTATTAAATGAACAAAAAATTAAATTTTATGTGGGTTATGACCCAACAGGTGAATCTTTAACAGTCGGACACTTAGTCCAAATTGTACGTATGTTATACCTACAAAAACATGGACATACACCGGTTGTATTAATTGGTGGTGGTACAGGTTTGATTGGAGATCCAAGAGAAACAAGTGAACGTTCTTTATTAACACTTGAAAAATCACTTGAAAATGCTCAGAAAATTGAAAACCAAATCAAAGGACTTATTAAAGGTAATGTAGAGTTTGTAAATAACTATGAATGGTTATCTAAAATCGATTTAATTAGTTTCTTAAGAGATTATGGAAAACATTTTAGTGTATCTTATATGTTACATAAAGATACGGTTCAAAAAAGATTAGAATCAGGTATTTCTTATACAGAGTTTTCTTATATGATTTTACAGTCCATTGACTGGTTAAATCTATACCAAAACCGTGATGTTAAAATTCAATTTGGTGGATCAGACCAATGGGGTAACTTAACATCTGGATTAGAACTGATTCGCCGTGTATTAGGTAAAAATGATGCAGTTGGATTATCTAGCCCACTATTATTAAAAGCGGATGGTACAAAATTTGGTAAATCAGAATCTGGTGCATTATGGCTAGATAAAGAACTTACATCACCTTATGAGTTATACCAATACTTTTTAAATAGTAGTGATACAGATATTGAACAATTCTTAAAACTTCTAACATTAATTGAACAAGATGAGATTGAAGCCATTTTAGAAACACACCGTGAAAAACCAGAGCTACGCCACGCTCAAAAAGTATTAGCTAAAGCGGTTGTAGAATTAGTACATGGTAAAGAAGAATTAGAAACTGCACTCCAAGTAACAGAAGCATTATTTAGTGGTGAGTTTAATGGTTTAACAAAATCAGCTTATAAGACACTAGAAAGCGTTATTGACGTGGTGCGTTTTAATGGTGAAAGTTTAATTGAGCTTGTAGTAAAATCAAAACTTGCTTCCTCTAACAGAGAAGCAAGAGAGTTTATTTCAAATGGTGCTATAAGTATTCAAGGTGAAAAGATAACAGATTCCATGTATAATGTAGGAGAAACATCAAAAGCATTTGATACATATGCAATCATTAGAAGAGGGAAGAAAAAATACGCACTCATCGTATTTTAAATATAGCGATGGAGATAATCTTATATAACCCATTATCAAACAAGGGCAAAAATATAAAAATTGCAGAAAAACTTCATAAAAAAGCAATCAAAGAAGAGAGATCATCTAAAATTGTTAACCTACTTGAAATAGGGGATGTTGAAAAGTTTTTAAATGGTTATAATGAAGAGGATCGTATGATCTTAATTGGTGGTGATGGTACTTTAAACCGTGTTGTAAACCAAATTAAAGGTATTGAAATAAAACCACAGATCTATATGTATAAAGCAGGTACCGGTAATGATTTTATGCGCAGCATTAAATCCAAAAAGCACTTGGTTGACATTAAACCATACATTCAAAATCTACCAATCTTAAAAGTAAATGGTAAAGAAGAATTATTTTTAAATGGTGCTGGTGTTGGTCTTGATGGACTTGTTTGTTATAATGTGAACACTTCTAAGGAATCTAAGAATAAATCAAACTATTTTAAGAATGCTTTTAAATCATTTATGTCTTATAAACCAGTATCGGTGTTAATTGATGTCGATGGTAAGGTATGGGAAGAAAATAAAGTTTGGTTTGTCACAGCAATGAACGCACCTTATTTTGGTGGCGGTATGAAACTCGCACCTAAAAAATTACGGAAACTTAATCATTTAGAATTGGTAGTCATAAAAAAGGTACCTAGATGGTTGATTTTTATGATATTTCCAACTATCTATTTAGGATGGCATAAAATATTTAGAAATTTTGTAAGATTTTACAAAGGACAACACATCAAAGTATCGATGTTAACAGATAGCTATCTTCAAAGAGATGGTGAACATGAATATCCTGTAAGAGAGTTTGAAGTATTTAAAAATAAATAGAATATAGAAAAATCAGTCTAGATTGAATACCATTTCAGTCTAGATTTTTTTCAAATATATCTAAGGTTTTAAAATATGTAGTATAATAAACATAATCAAGAGGGCAACAGACATATTTTTTTATTATAGAAAATAACAGGTGATTGTATGCTTAATAACTTTTTAAACAAGAATTCAAAGTTTACATATAGTTCCTTTACAAAATGGCTGATAATCTTATTAATGGTTGTAGTTGTTGCTTTAATTGTCTATATTTTTGGTGGTTCAAGATATTCTTATACCCACCTGATGTATATACCAATTCTAATTGCAGGATATGCATTAGGCTTTTGGCAAACCATTGTGATTGCGCTTATTTCAGGCTTAATCCTTGGTCCCTTTATGCCACAAGATGTTCAGGCAGAGATTATGCAACCGGCTACGACTTGGGTATTTAGAGTGGTTATATTTATAGCAATTGGTGCTATCAACGCCTTATTAAATAAACAAATAAAGGCATATCAAAAATTGGAACTTGAAAGATTATATGTTAGTAGTATAACAAACTACCCTAACATGAATAAATTAAAATATGATTTAGATGAATTTATTGAATCTAAAACACCGTTTTCATTATTAGGATTTAGAATTGTTAATATGAATAGTATTAGACAAAATATGACCTATGAAATTGGGACTAAGGTTTTAATTAAAATATCTGAAATGCTTTCGGATAATCATAAAAACATGGTTTATTCTATAAGTTCTAATGAAATTACAGCAATTATCCCATCCTCGGATTATAGCTACGCGCTTGGGATAGGAAATGATCTAATTAATCAGACTGCTGATTCCATCCAAATAGACAAATATAGAATAGGAATCTTATTAAATGGAAGTATTGTTCAATATCCAGTACACATAAAAGATGCCCATGATGCATTAAAAAAATCAGCTATGATTTTAGATCAAACAACTAATGACTTTGGTATTCATGAATTTGATGATGAAATGGAAAGAAGAAGTAAATTGCATGGTGAGCTTATACCTGAATTACTTCATGCAATAAAAAATGATCAATTTCACTTAGTATATCAACCTAAAATATGTCTAAAGGGTGAGGGACATAAAAGTGTAGAAGCGCTATTAAGATGGCACCACCCATTTAAGGGTACAATTAGTCCTTTAGTGTTCATACCAGTTGCTGAAGAAGCAGGGCTTATGACGGAAATAACAAGAATCGTTATAAGGAGAGTAATCGAAGAATTAAAGTACCTAAAATCCGTAGGACTTGAAATTAAAGCATCCATCAATATATCCCCGAGAGATTTTAATCATGATGGTTTTACTTCATTCATTAAGCATATATTAACTGATTGTGAGATTGACCCTTCTTTAATAGAACTAGAAGTTACTGAAAGAAGTGTACTTGATAAAAGTCAAAGAGTCATAGAGCTTTTTAAAGAATTTAGACAGATGGGCATTAAAATATCATTAGATGATTTTGGTACTGGGTACAATTCATTAATACACCTAGTCAATGTACCAATGGATTTTGTTAAACTGGATAGATCATTTATCACAAATATAACAAAGCCAAATTACCAAAAAATGATAGAAAAATTAATAAGCTTAGCACATGATTTGAATATTAAAGTTATTGCAGAAGGGGTTGAAACGAAAGAACAACTCAATATACTTAAAAGTATGAACTGTGACATTGTACAAGGCTATTACCTATCTAAACCTCTAGAAAGAGAAGACCTTGAAGCGTTTTATAAAAATATGGTATAAAAAAAAGTGATTATAAAATCACTTTTTTCTTTTCAAGCCCATTTTCGAGAGGATTTTCAAAATTTTTCTTTGAGCATAC
Source organism: Acholeplasma laidlawii PG-8A (assembly GCF_000018785.1). NCBI lineage: Bacteria > Bacillati > Mycoplasmatota > Mollicutes > Acholeplasmatales > Acholeplasmataceae > Acholeplasma > Acholeplasma laidlawii. Next base: position 1,236,527 of record NC_010163.1, on the reverse strand, counting down.
ATGGACGCTTTTTGAGCACCCGTATCTAATATATCGTCTAAGGTATTTGAAGCCATTAAAGTTTTATAATTTTCTTGGATTTGACCAATATGTTCTGCAACGATTTCAGCTAAATCAGATTTAAAGCCGGCATAAGATGTTTCATCTTTGTATTTATCCACGATATCACTCATTGGTGTATCTGTAATTGCTGAATAAATTGTAAGCAAGTTAGAGATACCTGGTTTATTGACTTCATCAAAATATATCTTAGTATCTGAATCTGTTACAGCAGACTTGATCTTATTTTTAATTTGATTTAAATTATCTTCTAATAAAATATAAGATTTTTGAGATAAGCCCTCAGACTTACTCATTTTTTTGGTTGGTTCTTGAAGGTCTTTAATCTTAGCACCAACTTTAGTAACATGACCTTCAGGTATGACGAATGTATCACCATATAAGTGATTAAATCTTTGAGCTAGTGTTCTTGTAAGTTCTAAGTGCTGAGTTTGGTCTTCCCCAACTGGTACGATACTTGCATCATATAGTAAAATATCTGCAGCCATGAGTGCTGGATAAGTTAAAAGGGAAGTTCGAACGCCTTCAGTTTGTGAGGTACGCTTTTCTTTAAACTGAATCATACGCTCCATTTCATTAATATAAGCAGTAGATTCCATAATGTAACCAAGCATAGCGTGTTCCATCACCTCAGATTGAACAAATAAGTTCACTCTGTTTGGATCCAGTCCACATGCGATATAGTATGCTGCAATATCGCGTACTCTCTTTTTTAATAATTGCTTATCTTGTGGGGTTGTTATTGCATGTAGGTCAGCAATAAAAATAAAGAATTCGGTATCTGGTAATTCATTTTGTAGTTTAACAAATTGTTTGATTGCACCAATGTAGTTACCAAGTGTTAACTCACCGGTTGGTTTAATGCCTGATACAAGTCTTTTCATCATATAATTCCTTTCTATAAATAAAAATCGTCCTTAAAAGTATAAAACTTCTAAGGACGAAATGTAATTTCGCGGTACCACCTTAGTTCTAGATAAAAATCTAGCACTTATATGTAGTTGTATAAGCTCCAAGGTCCATTCACGACTAAGTTTTTCCTATATTTCACCAAGCTATAGGTCTCTAAATAAAAAGTTAGTAGTTACTTGTTCTTATCATTGCTTATTCATATTGTATAATTTTATGTTTGAATAGTCAATTATAAAGATTATTCGTTTAATAAAGCTTCTAGTTGATCTAATAAAGATTCCATACGTTTAACGACTGCTTGGAAAGATTCTTTCTTAGTTAAATCTGCACCAGCAATTTTTGCTTCATCTACTGGATACATAGATCCACCAGTTTTTAACATCGCAATATAGTTATCAAATGCTTTAGGTTCATTGGATTTAACATTATCATAAATCTTTAATGAAGCACTAAATGCTGTTGCATATTGGTATACGTAAAACGGTGTGTAGAATAAGTGAGGGATATATGCCCAAACATATTGTTTACCAGGTTCTTTAGTAATATCTAAACCATAGTAATGTTGGTATAAATCAATCATGATTTGGCTTAATGCTTTTTCATTGACTGGTTTCCCTTCACTTACAAGTTTATTGGCTTCATATTCATAAGTAGCAAATAAAGTTTGACGGTAGAAGGTTGAATGAATGTTATCGATTGCTAAAGATAGTAATTCAATCTTTTCTTGTTTAGAACTAGATTTTTCTAATAGGTAATCTAATAGAGCATGCTCATTAAATGTTGATGCAATTTCTGCAACAAAGATTGTGTAGTTAGAAATAGCCATTGGTTGTGCAGCATCAGAGAAAATTGAGTGTGCTGAGTGTCCTGCTTCGTGTGCTAGGGTAAAGACTGCATCTAATGTATCATTATGATTTAATAAGATAAATGGATGATGACCATACATACCAGAAGAATAAGCACCACTACGTTTACCATCTTGAGGTTGTGCATCTACAAAGCCATCTTTGATTGCATCTTTTTGGTTATCAACGAATTCTTTAGGGAAGTTTTTAATAGATTCTAGGAATAGTGCTTTGGCTTCATCATATGGATATTTTTTACCGGATTTTGCAAGTGGTAAGAAACGATCATATGTGAAGTACTCGTCCATACCTAAAGCTTTTTTTCTAATTTCAATATAACGTTTTAATGTATGTGTATTTTCATATGCAGTATCTTTTAAGTTATGGAATACTGAAGTAGGAATATTATTGTTAAAGAGTGCTGCATCTAAACTGGATGCATAACCTCTATTTTTATTATTTGCTGATAGAGATTGTAAAACTAAGTTGTATGTTGCAGCAAATGCTGTTTTATTATCTACATATTTTCTATATAAAGATTCAAAAATTGCTTTTCTATCTTCAGGTGTTTTAGCATCTTCAATTAATGCTCTAAATTGAGCTTGAGTAACTAATACATCACTTCCATCTGATAACTTAATTGTTTCATCTTTACGATCAATTGTAGATAATGCTTGGTATAAAGAAGTAGGGATATTCTTAATTGGTGAGAAGTTAGACATTAACTGTTCACTCTTCGCATCTAGAATATGTTCTTGACCTCTAAATAACTTTTCATAAGGAAACTTAAATGGTTTTAAGAATTCATCCTTTTCAACAAATGCTAGCACAGTATCTTTTCCTAGGTCAATAATCTCTGGTGAGATGAATGAAGTTAATTGATTTAACTCGGATAACACTAAACCAACTTGTTGATTCATTTGCATTTTCTTAGTATCTTTTAAGTTTAAATCTGATGCTAAATGTGCATATGCATATACTTTGTATAAGAGTTTAGTGACTTCTTCATCGAATTTATGATAAGCTAAGAAATCATCAAAATTCCCTAGTTTCCCTTTGAAATTACTGAATTTAGCAACCTCTGTTTTTAATAAATTAAAATCTTTTTCCCATGCTTCATCATTTGGATAAAAGACTGATAAATCCCATTTTGACATATGGTCCACGCTCCTTAAATAAATTATAGTAATTATATCAATAAAATACAAAAATATAAAGAAAACAAGTTATTATATGCACATTTGTTTAATGAATACGTTTTCAGTTTGAGGTTAAAAATAAATTCCGGGTTTACTATTGTAAATTGTTTGACAAAACTATATAATAACAGTAGACACTCTTGAAGGCGTTAGCCCTATATAATTAGAGTAGCATGATAGGAGGAGACTAAAGATGATTACAATTTATACGACTCCAAGTTGCTCATCATGTCGTAAGGCAAAAAAGTGGCTCGATGAGCATAAGGTAGCATATGAGGAAAAGAATTTATTCAACCACCGCATAGATGATACCGACATTGAGATGATGTTACATCACGCTGAAAACGGATTTGATGACATTATTTCAACACGTTCTAAAGTATTTAAAGAACAAGAATTAGAAGTAGAAGATATGTCTGTATCTGAACTTAAAAATTTCATTATTAACCATCCATCTGTTTTAAAACGACCAATTATCGTGGATGCTAAACGCATGCAAGTAGGTTATAATGATGAAGAAATTCGTGTGTTTATTCCTAAGAAATTACGTGAAATGATCATGAGAGAAAACTCTGAGGAGGATTTTACACATTACGAAGACACATTAAGCAGATATTTTGCAACAATTGATACAAATGAAACTGATAAAGAATAACTTTTACGAGTTATTCTTTTTTTATTCATGGTACAATGACTTTATAATGATACTATGTGGAGAGGTTTTAAATGGATCAAATTACAAGAAGACAAGAAATTATTCAGGATAACTTCTTTAAGCATTTGAAGTCCAAAGGTATTACGATGTCAGCTTACGCACTAGCAAACGATTTAGATAGGACACTTTTATCTAAATGGAAAAGTGGTGTTTCTAACATGAGTCCGGAACATATTTATCAAGCGGCTTCATATTTTAATATAAGTGTTAATGAACTTTACTACACTAAAAATGAACTTTTAAGAATCGGTGCAGTAGAAGCCGGATTTGAACCTCAAATACCACAAAAAATAAAACTATTTTTAAACTATAAACCTTTCTTAAGAAAACCTGTTATATTAATATTTTTATTCGTAGTTATATCTGTAATAGTATCTTTTGTTGCACAGATTATTAAATTAAATAGTGATTATTTTATGATTGTAGTGTTTGGTATGTTGACTGTTTCTTTATATATACTTATTAGATATCTAAAAAGAAGAGAACAGTTTATTATCAATTATACTGATGATATATATTATGAAGCTAAACCACTTAAGCAAGTTTCAGTTAAACTAAATATTTACAGTAGAATTATCATGTTCATACTGATGATTCTACTGTTAGTATTTTGTATCTTGTTATTCACTCAATTAGAGGCATCGATAGCTTATATCATGAGTCTTTATATAGTAGTTATGCTGCTTCAAATGATGCTCTTAATAGTATCTGTCGCACACATACCGTTTAGATTTAAAGTGGTTCGCTATGATAATCAGTTAGATGGCTATGATTTAAGTCTATTACTTTTAAGTTTTAGTTCGTTTCAATTTGTTTATATATTGTTTACGTTGTTTGCAACTACATTAAATATTCCTATACTTATATTAAGCTGTTTATTATATAGTTTAAACATTATAGATTTTATCAATATCTCCAAGTACTATAATCAATATGAGATTATATTTGATGCCCACGGTAAACCACCTCAAAAGCTTTATCAAGACAAATAGTTGAATAATTGTCACAATCATATAGAAGATGTTGCTGTATTGTCACAACATCTTTTTTTTATTTTTTATGTCGCTATAATGAGCATACCGATTAAAGATAACTTGAAAAGAGGGCATAAAAGATGGCACGAAGAAAAAAGAAACAAGCAGATATTGTAGATGTGTTTGTAGGGGTAGCCTCATTACTTGTAACACTGACAATATTTACGATCAACCTATTAATTAAAATCATTTGTTTTATCTATGATGTGATAACTATCTACCAAAGTGGCTATAAGAAGAAGTCAGGTAATGGCTTTTTCAAAACTTATTTTAACAAAGGTCATATGGGTGAGTTTAGGTTATACCGTAAACTTAAAAGACTTGTTAAAGAAGATGAAATATATACAAATATTTATTTACCAGGTTTAAATACAACACATACAGAATTAGATCTATTAGTTGTCAGCAAAAAAGGTTTAATTGTATACGAAGTTAAAAACTATGGGGGCTATATTTATGGTTCTAAACTAGATACCTATTGGACACAAGTTTTAAATTATTTTAGTAAACATAAGTTTTATAATCCGTTAAGGCAAAACTATGCACACCATAAAGCACTAGAAAACTATTTAACCATTCCATTTGAATCAGTCTATCCAGTGGTTAGCTTTTCAAATCGAAGTAAGTTAAGTAAAATCCAAGTGGATAGCACATCACCTGTGATGCAGACAAAAAATACTATAAAATATACAAAAGATATATTATCCCATGGACCAGATATATTTAGTGATGACATGTTAAATGAAATAAAGTCTAGATTAAATTCGGCCATATTGAAAGATCAATCAACGAAGACTAATCACGTAAGTGAGGTTAGCCAGTTGATTCAAAAGTGATGGTTTAAGGGCGGGGAACCTTAAGTAGCACCATGTAAAAACACCTACTTGATATCAGTAGGTGTTTTTATGATAAAAAAACGTCTAAACTTAGAAGTTTAAACGTTTGTTAAGTGTTTATTTAGTTGGTACAATACAAAGTAGTGCACGTTCGCTTTTTCTCTTGGTTTGTTCAAATTCAATATTGAATTTGTGTAACATCTTGTTAAAGATTTCTAAACCAGTTTCAAAATGATCTGCTTCATATTCAAGTTCGTAATCGGTTCTACCGCAATACTCATTATAATCTAAGAATAGAATACCACCCATGTAAGGTGTAGATGCTCTAAAGTTGTCTAATGATGTCTGAAAATATACATGATAATCAATTTGTTCGAAGAATTCTTTTGTATGGAATCCATCCTTTTTCATCTTTTCAGCTTGTTCAGCATCAATTAAGACATGATACTCGAATGAACCTGTTTCACTTTGAGACTTTAACGTTAATTTAAAAGCGTCTCTTTTATGTCTGATTCTAAGGACCATAGAGCGTTTGTTTAAATCAAGGTCAGGTGTATCAAAATAGTAGTTAGTTTGTTTGAAAACATTTTGGTCTAATTCAAATATATCAATAAGTTCATCATATTTTTCTTTAGTGATGCGTGTTTTAAATTCAATTTCTACATTCATGTGCATTATAATATACCTCTTGTAATAATTATATCATAGTTGCAATAAATTTTAAATAATGGGGATTATGGTAAGTAAACGTTTACAATTCGAAAATATCCTAAAATATGAGCATAATAAAATTATTATGATAAAATAGTAGTGAATAAAAATCAAAATATTAGGAGGAATTACATATGGCTATCAAAGTAGCAATTAACGGATTTGGTCGTATTGGTAGACTTGCGTTTCGTTTAATGGTAGATAACCCAGCATTTGATGTTGTGGCAATCAACGATTTAACTGATACAGAAACTCTTGCTTACCTTTTAAAGTATGATACAGCTCAAGGTCCTTTCAAAGGTCATGAAGTATCAACAAACGGAGATAAATTAGTAGTTGATGGTAAATCAATCACTGTTTACGCTCAAAAAGATCCATCTGAGTTACCATGGGGTACACTTGGTGTTGACGTAGTATTAGAGTCAACAGGATTATTCACATCAGCTGAAAAAGCTGGTTTACACATCAAAGCGGGTGCTAAGAAAGTTGTAGTTTCTGCACCAGCAACAGGTGAAGGCGTTAAAACTGTTGTTTACAACGTAAACGATGACATCTTAGATGGAACTGAAACAATCGTTTCAGCTGCATCATGTACAACTAATGCTTTAGCTCCTTTAGCAAAAGTTTTAGATGACAACTTTGGTATCGTTAAAGGTTTCATGACTACTGTTCATGCTTACACTAATGACCAATCATTAATGGATCAACCACACAAAAAAGGTTTCATGTCAAGACGTGGACGTGCTGCTGCTGCTAGCATTATTCCATCTTCAACAGGAGCTGCTGCTGCAATCGGTTTAGTATTACCTCAATTAAAAGGTAAATTAGACGGAACAGCTTTACGTGTACCTACAATTACTGGTTCAATCGTTGACTTAACAGTTGAATTAGGTAAAGAAGTAACATTAGCTGAAATTGATGCTGCTTTCAAAGCTGCTGCTAACGAATCATTACAATATCAACCAGATCCAATCGTTTCTGCTGACGTAATTGGTTCTCATTTTGGATCAGTTTATGATGCAAACACAACTCAAATCTTAAAGACAGATGCTAAATTTGTTAAAGTTATGGGTTGGTATGACAATGAAATGTCATATACTGCTCAACTAATCAGAGTAATGGCAAAAATCGCTAATTTAACTAAGTAAAATAGCAATCGATCTTACCCCGTAGCCTAGGTTGCGGGGTTTTATCTTTTTTACCCTTGTAATTTAAAAAGCATAGGACTATAATGAAAAAGGTACAAAATTATGCTATCATATACATAACGATGCATAAACATAAATGATAGAAATAAAAGTAAGCAAAGAAGGCGAATAAAAGACTATGAAAACATTAATTCGTGAGGTTATTCAACTCGATCAACAAGCCAGATTAGAAATTGAAGAATTAAAAAGAGAAAAAGAAGAACTCTTCAATTCCTTTAAAGAAATGAAGGCTGATTTAAAGAATCAACAACTACTTGAACTTGAGAAACAAACCAAACAATTAGAGGTTGATGCTCAAATATTATTTGAACAACGTCTTGTTCAATATCAAGAAAAAAATGCCATTAGGGAAGCAAACATCGTTAAGCAATATGAAGCTAATAAAGATGTTTGGTTAAAAGAACTAATGGATTTTATATTAGGTGAAGATAATTGATTGGCGCACATAATGCACTAATTACTAAGATTAAGACCATTCGTGCGAATGCCTTAAAATCTAGTGATTATGATGAACTACTTAAAAAAAGATCACTTTCTGATGTATCTTCATTCTTGAAGAAACATCCAGGTTATCAAGATATTTTAAGTAAGGTTTCAGAAAATACAATTAATAGAAGTCGACTTGAAGGTCTCATTCGTCGTCAAAAATTTAATGATTTAATGCGTATCATTAAATTCTTAAAGATGAAAGATCAATCTTTTTATTTGCTGAGTCTTCTACATCAAGAACATGAAGTACTCTTATCGATGATACGTAGTTTTATTTCTAGTGAAGTATATGATGTTGTTAAAGATTTACCGGTCTACTTTAACCAGTATTCCAAAATTGATTTTGAAGCTATTGCACTCACAAAGAATTTAGCAGAATTTGTTGAGGCATTAAAAGGTACTAAATATCAAGAGATGTTAAAGAGTTTTAGAAACATTAAAAACGAAGATATTAAGTATTATGAGTTTGAAGCTTTATTTGAAAATGATTATTACGATTACGCCTTCACACATATTCAAAAACATTACAAAGGTAATCGTAAAAAAGAATTAGAAGATGTTTTCAAATCCAAAATTGAAATTGAAAACATCACTAAGATTTATCGTTTAAAGAAATATTATAAAGTAAGTAATTTAGAGATTAAATCTACACTGATTCCAACCAATCGCATTGGAGAAGAAAAGTTAGATCAAATCCTAAAAGTAGAAGATCCAAATCAAATCTTAAATCGCATCATTGAAATGGGCGATAAAGCATTTGTGGGTGAACATGACCAAATATATTTAGAATATTTTACAGATCATATGCAATATAAGATCGCAAATAAACTGATGTATTATGGTACACATCCATCGATGGTCTTCTTAGGTTATATGATCTTATCAGATTTAGAAGTAAGTAATTTAATTCACTTAATAGAAGGTATAAGATACAGTGTACCAGAAAGTGAAATCAGAACCATGATGGTATTTTAGAGGTCCTTATGATAACAAAAATGAAATTAGTCAACTTAACAGCGGATAAAAGTATGGTCGATGAGGTCTTAAGAAGATTCATTGATTTTTCAGGATTCCATCCAGTAGATAATCAAAAGATTTTAAGTACTGTGCATGGTTCAACTACTTTTGAGGGTACAAACCCTGCAACAGAGTTACTTGAACAAATCCATGAGATTGAAGAAGAGCTTAACTTAACCTTACTGCCTGTTAAAACAAGAAAATTAAAGACAACTTTAGATGATATGCATCAATATATTTTAAAATCTCACCAAGAATTTAAAATAGAATTTGATGATATTAAAGCATTAGAGCAAGAAAACTCTAATATATTGATTGCTTTAAAGCAATTAGAAAATTTAGCGGATTTAGAATTATCATTTGATGATTTATTCTCTACTAAATTTGTTACTGTACGTATTGGTAAACTACCATTTGATAGTATCGAACGTATTAGTTATTATAGTCATAAACCATTTATCTTTATTCCTTTTACGGAAGAAAAAGAAACTAAAGAGTTATGGTGTCTATATTTAACGTCTAATGAATATAAACGCGAAATTGATAACTTATTTACATCACTATACTTTGAGCGTGTTTACATTCCTGACTTTGTACATGGTACACCAGAAAATGCTCAAGAAGCATTAAGAGAAGTGATTAAGAAAAACGAACAAGAGATTAAAGAGTTTAGACAAATCTTAATTGATTTAGTACTAAAATATCAAGAACGTCTAGGTATCATTAAAGGTGAATTAGAGTTTATTGATCTCATGTACAAATCAAGACGTCACGTTGTGTTACTTGGTGACAGAATGTCAATTTCTGGATTTGTTGAAGCTAACAAAGTGTCTCAATTTGAAAAGTTATTTGATGGTTTAGGCAACTTAAGTGTCGATGCATCAGAAGCTCAAAGTGATAGACGCTTTACACCACCTACTAAACTTAAAAACAATTGGTTTAGTAAACCATTTGAAACTTATGTTGAAATGTATGGTACGCCAACCTATGGTAGTATTGATCCTACAAACCTTATGGCAATCACTTATACCTTATTATTTGGTATGATGTTTGGTGACTTAGGTCAAGGGTTATTATTATCACTCATAGGATTCTTACTAGGTAAGTTTAAAAATTGGAGTTTAGGCCCAATTATTGCTAGAATCGGCTTAAGTGGCGCATTCTTCGGTCTTATTTATGGTGAATTCTTTGGTAACCAAGAATTCTTAATGCCACTTTATGATTGGTTAGGCTTAGATTTCCTACCATTTCACGCGATGTCATCTAGTAATACGATGACACTCGTGTTACTCAGTGTAAGCTTTGGTGCGATGTTACTCTTAATGTCAATCTTTGTAAGCACATTCTATAAGTTTAAACTTAAAGAATATGCAAAAGCAATCGCTTCCCCTAATGGTCTAGCTGGTCTCATATTTTATGGTTATATCTTATTTGGTATCGCAGGTGGTATGTTGTTACAAATTCCTGGATTGTTCTCAATTATACCTATCCTATTATTCATTGGTATACCAGTCGTACTGATGTTCTTACAAGAACCAATTGAACGTAAATTCCATGGGGAAGCAATGTTTCCTGATGGTGTTGGTGGATTCTTAACAGAAGCAGTATTTGAAATGTTTGAAATTATATTAAGTTATGTAACAAACACCTTATCATTCTTACGTGTTGCCGGATTCGTTTTAGTGCATGCGGGGTTAATGATGGTAGTTAATACTTTAGCAAATGGTGGTACAAACCTTGTTGTCTTAGTATTAGGTAACTTATTTGTTATGGGTCTTGAAGGTTTACTAGTAAGTATTCAAGTATTAAGATTAGAGTTTTATGAAATGTTTTCACGTTACTATGATGGTGACGGAATTGTGTTTAATCCAATATCTTAGGAGGAAAGAATTATGGAATGGATTTTATTAAGTATCATCGTGTTAGGGGTAATCTTTATCGCATTACCTTTAGTTAAAGTTTTTAAGGGTTCAGTATCAGCTTTATCAGCTAAAAAAAGAATTATGTTACACATTGGTTTATTCGCAACATTCTTCTTTACAGTAGCAATCATTGCACCTTTTGCATTTGCAGCTGAGTTTGCAACGCCAGGTGTAGCTGAATCAGGATTTTTCTATCAAGCAGCAGCATTTGGTTATCTAGGTGCAGCGATCTCAACTGGTGCATCAGCACTTGGTGCGGGTATTGCCGTTGCAGCAGCAGCGCCAGCAGCGATTGGTGCTATTTCTGAAAATCCAAAAAACTTAGGTAAATCATTAATCTTCGTTGCTTTAGGCGAAGGGGTTGCGATTTACGGTATGTTAATTTCTATCTTGATTTTAAATACGATTCCAGCAATCGCTTAATTAAAGGGAAATTATCATGAGGTTTTATCTTTTAAGTGACAACGTAGACACATTAGTCGGGTTAAGATTAGTAGGCATCGAAGGTGAAGTCATCCATGAGAAAACACACCTTGTTGAGAGATTAAAAACTATTACGCAAGATGAATCGATTGCGATTGTTTTACTCACTACCAAGGTCGTTTTACTGGCACCTGAATTAATATCTGAATTAAAACTTAGAAATCAAAACCCATTATTTATAGAAATACCAGATAGACACGGACAATCAAATATGGGTGAGAGTGTCGATGATTATGTATCTAAAGCAATCGGTGTAAAACTAACAAAGTAGGTGTATCATGAAATTTAACAATAACGAAGAACTAAGTAAATATTTCAAGACAGCCATTGAAAAGGAATCTAGTCTTGAGATTGAAACTTTAAGATCTGAAATTGAAGGCATGAAGTCAGAAGCACGCCAAAAATTCAAAAAAGAACTTGAAGAAGAAATGTTAGATATCTTATCAAGTCGTGCTAGAGATATTTACAAACAATACCAAGAAGAACTATCAGTTAAGCAACGTACGCTTGATCTTTTAGTTATGGAAAAAAGAATGCATCTGATTGATGAATTATTTGATACGCTTGAAGAAAATATAAAAGAGTTTAGAAAAACACCAGAAAGCGTTAAGTGGTTTAAGAAGAAACTATCTAAGTATGATCTTAAATCTTTTGATACGATAGAGTTAAACCCATTAGATAAAGATATTGCACCAAGCCACTTGAAGGTGAAGTTAAATCCTAATATACGTGCAGGCTTTATTCTTTATAATGAAAATTTAAACCGTTTAGTTGTTGAAACTGTATCTTCAAATTTAGAAGAAGCACGTAAATACTTCTATGAAAACGCGAAATGGTTTAGTGAGTAGATGTTTATGAAAAATACAATTAAAGTAATTAACGGACCAGTTGTTAAACTAGGTTCTACAGACGAATTTAAGATGTTAGAAATGGTCTATGTTGGACCAAAAAGATTAATTGGAGAAGTCATTTCCATTTCTGATACTGAAACAGTTATCCAAGTTTATGAAACCACACAAGGTTTAAAAGTTGGTGACTTAGTTTACCCTACAGGTGAACTTGTTTCAGTCATGCTTGGACCTGGCTTAATGGGTAATATTTTTGATGGGGTTTTAAGACCACTTCAAAAAATAAAAGACTCTGATGGTCCATTTATTAAAGCTGGTTCTAATATTCCAAGTTTGGATTTTGAACAAACATTTGATGTCGAAGTTAAAGTTCAAGAAGGTAACTATTTAGGTTGCGGTATGGTATATGCAGTGATTAAAGAGACCAGTGCGATTGAACATCGTTTAATGGTGCCACCACATATAGAAGGTATTGCAAAATCAGTGAAACCTTCTGGAACGTATAAAGTTAAAGATACTGTTTTAGTATTAGAAACTAAAGCAGGCGATGTGGAATTAAAACTATACCAAACATGGCCAATTAAAAAAGCAAGACCTGTTACAGAAAGACTTGAATTATCTACACCACTGATTACTGGACAACGTGTCATTGACACTTTATTTCCAATTGCAAAAGGTGGTACAGCTGCAATTCCTGGTGGATTTGGTACAGGTAAAACCATGTTACAACATCAACTCGCTAAATGGTCTGATGCAGACATTATCGTTTATGTAGGTTGTGGGGAACGTGGAAATGAAATGACACAAGTCTTGGAAGAATTTACGAAGTTAGTCGATCCAAGAACCAATCAAACTTTAATGGATAGAACCATTTTAATTGCAAACACATCCAACATGCCAGTTGCAGCCAGAGAAGCTAGTATTTATACTGGTCTTACGGTTGCTGAATACTACCGTGATATGGGTTATCATGTTGCGATTATGGCCGACTCTACATCACGTTGGGCAGAAGCACTTCGTGAAATTTCAGCAAGACTTGAAGAAATTCCTGCTGAAGAAGGTTATCCATCTTACTTACCAAGCCGTATCTCTAAATTCTACGAACGTGCTGGTATGATGATTAATCAAAACAGATCTACGGGATCAGTTTCAATTATTGGTGCAGTTTCTCCACAAGGAGCAGACTTTAGTGAACCAGTTACTCAAAATACTAAACGCTTTGTTAGAGCATTTTGGGCACTTGATAAATCACTAGCGCATCAAAGACACTTTGCTGCAATTAACTGGAACTTAAGTTATTCTGAATATATTTATGATTTATCAAGTTGGTATGACAATACACTTGATCCTAAATTCTTAAAATATAGAAGTAGAATTTTAAGTATACTAGCTGAAGAATATAAATTAAATGAAATTGCAAGTTTAATGGGTAGTGATGTTTTACCAGATAATCAAAAACTTACAATTGAAATTGGACGCGTTATCCGTACTGGATTCCTCCAACAAAATGCATTTAATGCAGTGGATACATTCGTACCACTACATAAACAATTAAACATGATTGAAACCATTTTATACCTATATGATAGTTCATTAAGATTTATTGAAAAAGGTAAAGCTTTATCACTAATCTTAAAATCAGGTATATTTGATCAAGTCATTCAAATGAAATATGAAATCGGAAATGAACCAACTGATCAATTTGACACGTTAAAACATCTAATTGATCAAACGATTGATTCAATTTTCTAAAGAGAGGATAATTAAATATGAGTTTAGAATATGTAGGTCTAAAAGCGATTAAGGGTCCAATTATCTTTTTAGAAGGATCAAAAGATATTGGTTATGAAGAAGTCGTTGAAATCCGTATTGGTAACAATGAAGTACGTCATGGTCGTGTCATTGAAATATCGGGTGATATCGTAGCTGTTGAAGTATTTGAAGGTACTGACGGTATGATGTTAAAAGATGTATACACTAAATTTTTAGGTCATCCATTAAGAATGGGTTTATCTAAAGAAGTGTTAGGACGCACATTTAACGGTGCAGGTCTACCAATTGATGGTTTAGGACCAATCTTTTCCAATGTAAGTATGGATGTCAATGGTGAATCCATGAATCCAGTATCTAGAAGATATCCTAAAAACTTCATTCAAACAGGTATTTCATCTATTGATACATTAGCTACTTTAATTAGAGGTCAAAAACTTCCAATCTTTTCAGCAACAGGTTTAACACATAATGAACTTGCTGTAGAAATTGTTAAACATGCTAAAATTGCTGAAAAAGAACATGAAAAGTTCTGTATCGTATTCGCAGCTATGGGTGTTAAACACGACGTAGCACAATACTTTAAATCACAATTTGAACAAGCACATGTTATGGATAGAGTTGCTATGTTTTTAAACACAGCATCTGAACCAATTGTTGAACGTATCTTAGCACCTCGTGCAGCATTAACAACTGCAGAATATTTAGCATTCCATGAAGACTATCATGTATTAGTTATTATGACGGACATGACAAGCTACTGTGAAGCCCTAAGAGAATTTTCATCTTCTAAAGGTGAAATTCCTGGACGTAAAGGATATCCTGGATATATGTATTCAGACCTTTCATCCCTATATGAACGTGCTGGTATGATTGAAGGTAAATCTGGTTCAGTGACTCAAATTCCAATCTTAACAATGCCTAATAATGATATTACACATCCAATTCCTGACTTAACTGGATATATTACAGAAGGTCAAATTGTATTAGATGGACAATTAAAACAAAGAGGTATTTTCCCTCCGATTAGTGTACTACCATCACTATCACGCTTAATGAAAGATGGTATTGGTGCAGATTATACGAGAAAAGACCATGCAATCGTAGCAGACCAATTACTTGCTGCGTATGCAAAATATAATGAAGTTACAGCACTTAGCCAAGTAATTGGTGAAGATGAACTTAGTACAAGTGATCAACACTTTATGATGTTTGGTAAATTATTTGAAACCCACTTTATTAATCAAGGTGAAGAATCTAGACGTTTAGGTGATTCATTAGATTTAGGATGGGATTTATTAAGTCTATTACCAGAAGATCAATTAAACCGACTAAGCAGAGATCAAATTAGTCAATATATTAACAAAGAAAAAGCATATGCAAGATTTGAATTAAATGACAATGACACAATTGAGCGCATGCTTGGAAAGAACTAATAATTTATGAGCCAAGTAATTCCAACTAAAGGTAACCTAATACATCTTAAAGCTAAAGAAGCCCTCGCTAAAAATGGAGAGGTTTTATTAGATAGAAAGAAAAATATTTTAATACAAGAAGTATTAACTTTAGTCACGGATATTACAGAGGTACGTGCCAAACTACAACAAACTTATAAAAAGGCATATCAAGCATTACAAGATGCAAATATCACACTAGGTATTGTCAGTGAGATTGCTAAAGCAATTCCAATTGACCAAAACCTACAAGTCACTTACCGTTCTTTAATGGGTGTGGACTTACCAGTGATATTATATGAAAAACCTAATATACGTTTAAGTTATGGATTACGTGCTACAAACTCTAAATTTGACTATGCATACAAAACATTTCAAGATGCTAGAGATTTAACCGTAGAACTTGCAAAATTAGAGTCTACACTCTATAGATTAGCCAATGCAATCCGCCAAACTAAAAAAAGACATAATGCATTAAAAAATGTCATACTACCAAACCTCGATAAAGATATCCATTGGATTAAAGAAAGACTAGAAGCTGAAGACCAAGAAGAGTTTATTCGCTTAAAAACCATCAAAAATAAACAAGAAAAGGCTAAAGTGAATGGAAAACAAATCTAAGTATATCCGTTTAATCAAGAATATCTTATATTACGGTATTACATTCTTTTTACTGATTGTCATTGCAGTATCCTTATTTATTCCAAACGGCTTGGTTAAAGTATTTGGCATTGGTTGGTACCGTGTTGTATCAGAATCTATGGAACCGTTAATTATGACGGGGGATTATATTGTTGTTGTAAAAGATACCGATGTTGAAAGTTTCGAAGATGGTGACATCATTATCTTTGAAACATACTTTTATAACAGTAGAGTAGGTATGTATATAAGGGATGTTGTAACACATCACTTTTATGATATTGACGATGAAGGTTATATTCTTACCTACCCACACTCACAATATAATCTAGCACCAGAACTTCGTAGATTAGATGAGTGGCGAAGATCTTCAACGGAAATTTATAGATTAAAACCAGAAGATATTATTGGACGTCACCAGTCAACCATAAAAATGTCTATGGTTTCTGCATTTATTACATCCCCTTATGGTGTTGCAGTGATTATTATCAATATTGGATTAGTGATCGGACTCATTGTCCTTTATCAATATGACAAACATAAAAAACAAGAAAAATTAGGTGAAACAAACACACCTGATGAAAACCTAAATGGAGATACAAATACCAATGTGGACAAACTGGATGAATGAAGAACTAATAAAGCCGTATTTTAAAAATCTCATGTCTTTTTTGGATGAGCGTTCTTTAACTGAAACGATATATCCACCAAAAAAGGATTGGTTTAATGCGTTTTTATATACTTCTGTAAATAATCTTAAAGTTGTTATCCTTGGTCAAGATCCATATCATGGACCAAACCAAGCGCATGGTTTAAGTTTTTCAACATTAAATGAAAAACTACCACCAAGCTTAAAAAACATATATAAAGAATTAAAAGATGATTTAAATATCGATATATCAACAAAAGGTGATTTAACATCCTGGGCTAGGCAGGGTGTTTTGTTGCTTAATACGGTCTTAACTGTTGAAGCATCTAAACCACTTTCTCATAAGAATAAAGGGTGGGAAATCTTTACACACCAAATGATTAGACATATCAATTTATTAAATCA
Source organism: Acholeplasma laidlawii PG-8A (assembly GCF_000018785.1). Lineage (NCBI taxonomy): Bacteria > Bacillati > Mycoplasmatota > Mollicutes > Acholeplasmatales > Acholeplasmataceae > Acholeplasma > Acholeplasma laidlawii. The sequence goes on along the minus strand of NC_010163.1, from coordinate 1,219,331 downwards.
ACCGATTGTCTTTATCCTTTGGGGGAATCAAGCAAAAGACATTAAACCACTTTTAACGAACCCCAAACACATGGTGATAGAAAGTGTACACCCATCACCTTTTTCAGCAAGATTAGGATTCTTTGGTTCTAAACCTTTTTCAAAAGCAAACCATTATTTAATGATGCATCATGTCAATCCAGTTGACTGGCATATTAAATAATGTATAATAGATATAATTTCATTTAGAGGTATATGCGTCAAGTGTCAACTGGTTAGTGGATGATTAGTTGAACGAACATAAGTATTTATGGCGGTGTATATTTCTGATCCGCTTTTATATTTTAAGTGGATCTCGACTAAGGAGGTCTTTTTTAATGGTTAAACAAAATTTAAGGAAACTGACACTTGCTGCAGTTTTAACAGCACTATCGATTGTGCTAGATATATTATTTAAATCGATTGTTCCAGCAAATCAAAGCTTTGGGTTTCCCTTTTATGCAATCCCACTTGTAGTAGGTTCGATTGTACTAGGCCCAATCTATGGTGGTATGATGGGCTTTATTTCAGATGCAGTAGGTTTTTTTGCAGGGGGCTCTCAATTTGCATATGACTTTATGTTTGCACTACAAGCTATTAGTTGGGGTGTGATTCCTTATCTCATCGCAAGAAGAAAGTCAGGCTGGGTTCGTATTTTGATTGCTGTCATTGCATCACATATCATGGCAACTAGTTTTTCTACACTCGCAAGTTTCTTAAGTAGCTATGCGTATTCTAATAATTTAGATAGTGCAATTGCTTATGCAACAGCAAATCTACCACTAAGACTCATTATGATGCCGGTTAACATTATCATTATCAGTTATGTGACATTTACTGTGAATACCAGATTAGAACCACTATATATGGAGTTTTTCGAACAAAAGCGAACTAAAAACACATAAAATAAAAAGCATTTGATAAACTAATTAAAGTTTTAAGTCAAATGCTTTTTTTGTTAGAATTAGAATTCTTTACCAACAATGGTGAGTAAATGAATAAGTCCGTTAAGTGCATAAACACTAAAGATAAACATATCAAGGGTATCATATGTACCCACTGATGAAGTAGGGTCTAATAAATAAAACAAACCGATAATGATGATGGGTGAAATGTAGTAGATGGCTAGATAGATAGCAGACTTCATTTCGTGATATGGACTTCTATAGTGGTAGATTGTAAAAAGTAGTAAAACAATTAAGTATAGGAATGCAAATATAAAGTCACTCACTCTTACACCATTTGGATATCTAACTAAGGTATCCACTAAAAAAATAATAAATAATAGAAGTAGAATGCTTTGTAGAATTAAACTGATTAAGTATAGATGTTTTCTATACATAATATGTTAAGCCTTTTCTTCAGGCACTTGATCAAAATACGGTGCAGCAACAGCAGCTAGAAATGCACCAATCATAGGTCCTACAATAAATATCCAAACTTGTTCTAATGCTTTACCACCTTGAAATAGTCCTGAGAAGATCGAACGCACTGGGTTTAAACTTGCATTTGTAAGAGGACCTGTAAAATAAATAAGTGCTGCAAGTGTTAAACCAATGATTAAACCTGCAAGACTCTTTAGATTTGGTTCTTTTGTAACACGCAAGATCACAAAGACAAATAAGAATGTACCAATCACTTCAACTAAGACACCTAATAATAAAATTAAGATGCCTGTTTGACCACCAAAGTCACCAAATATTTGGTTAGCACCTAAATTAGATAAGTCACCAACAAATGGTACTAAACATAACACTGCGATTAAGGAACCAAGTAATTGGAAGAAACTATACATTCCAAAATCTTTCCAAGATAATCTTTTAGTCAGTGCCATCGCAAACGATACTGCAGGATTAAAGTGACCTCCTGATGTGGAACCTACTGCATAAATCATAGCCATAAGAATAAGTCCAAATGCTAAGGCAATACTAGATAATTCTAAGTTTAATACTGCAGCGGTTGAACCCACTAAAACTAGAGCGAACGCTCCAATAAACTCTGCCATATAGGCTTTTAACTTCATATATTTCATCTCCTTGATTCTAAAGTATTTTTTCTTTATTACAATTATACCAAAATATAAACAAAAGTTTCATGTTATAATCAAGGTGGTGAAAATATGATAAAAATTATAGGAGCCGGACTTGCCGGTAGTGAAGCAGCCTATTATTTAGCAAATAAAGGCTACAAAGTAAAACTATATGAAATGAGACCTAAAAAGAATACACCTGCTCATGTGACTAAAAACTTTGCAGAACTAGTATGTTCAAACTCATTTCGATCAAACGATCCACTGAATGCTGTGGGTCTTTTAAAAGTTGAAATGACACATTTTAACTCACTTATTTTAGAAGCAGCAAATATTCATAAAGTACCTGCAGGTAGTAGTCTTGCAGTAGACAGAAACTTGTTTTCTGAATATGTAACTGAAAAGATTAAAAGCCATGAAAATATTGAAGTCATTCATGAGGAAGTTACATCACTAGATCCAAATGAATATACCATTATTGCAGCAGGACCTCTAGCATCTGATTTACTCTCAAAACAAATCCAAGATCATCTACATTTAGAGAGTTTAAACTTCTTTGATGCGGTTGCACCAATTATTGATGCAAAATCCATCAACATGGATATTGCATATCTAAAATCTAGATATGATAAAGATGAAGCTGCATATATTAACTGTCCAATGAACAAACAAGAATATTTAGAGTTCTATAAGGCTTTAATGACTGCAGAATCAGTCGCACCTAAAGACTTTGAAAATAATGTATTTGAAGGTTGTATGCCCGTAGAAGACATGGGTAAACGTGGTATTGATACACTACGCTTTGGTCCACTTAAACCAGTTGGTTTAACGAAACCCAATGGTGAAAAACCTTATGCAGTTGTTCAATTAAGACAAGATGACGTCAATAAGACAATGTATAATATGGTTGGTTTTCAAACCCACATGAAGTGGGGCGATCAAAAACGAGTGATTCAAATGATACCTGGTTTAGAAAATGCTGAAATATTAAGATATGGTGTCATTCATAAAAATACGTATTTAGAATCTCCAAAACATTTAAATAACGCATTCCAAGTAAGAGATATTCCAAAATGGTTCTTTGCTGGACAAATTTCTGGTGTAGAAGGTTATATTGAATCTGCTGCATCTGGATTAAATGTTGCAATCAACTTACATAATTTATTAACCAAAGGTGAAATTAGACCTTTACCAGTAGATACAATGATGGGTGCTATGGCACGTTATATTTCAAACTACCATCAATACTTTGTACCTATGAATGCAAACTTTGGTTTATTTGATCAAATAGAAGCACATAAAACTGTAAGAAAACAAATGTATTATGATCGTTCAATGCATGCACTAAAGGAATATATCGAAGGAGGTATCTAATATGGATATTATCTCTGATTACAAAGATTACCTCATCATTGAAAAGAACTTTAGTGAACACACAGCTATAAGTTACATCAACGATGTCAAAGGGTTTGAAGACTTTTTAATTAAAGAGGGACTAGCCAAAGATTTATTAGGTGCTAGACGACCTCGTTTAGCACGTAACTATATATCTTATTTAGATAACCAAGACTTTAAGAAAAAAACAATCGCTAGAAAACTATCTAGTTTAAAGAACTTTTATAATTATTTAATATTTAAAGAACTTATAGAAGAAAATATCTTTAGTGACATCAAAGCGCCTAAAGTAGCTAAAACACTACCCCATATTATTGATGAAGAGGCAATTAATTATCTATTTGATTCCATTGACACATCCAAGCCCTTAGGCTATAGAAATCTAGTCATTTTAGATTTACTATATAGTTGTGGTGTTCGTGCAAGTGAACTCATCAATTTAGAAATTAAAGATATTTATTTATCGAGTGGTCAAATACTTATCCATGGTAAGGGTAAGAAAGATAGATATATCATATTACATGAGAAGTTAATTGAAGAAATTAGACATTATCTATCGTTTGTAAGAGTCACCCTACTTTCTAAGGGTGATGATACCAATCAACAAAAACTGTTTATTAATTATAAAGGTGGACCACTTACTGTAAGAGGTTTAAGAGTTATCTTAAATCAAATGATTAAAGATAGTGGTGAAACCTATGCGATACATCCGCATATGTTAAGACATGCTTTCGCAACTACGATGCTAAATCATGGCGCAGATTTAAGAGTTGTACAAGAACTCTTAGGTCATGAGCATTTAAAATCCACTCAAATTTATACACATGTTTCAAAAGAACAATTAAAAGAAAAATACATGCAGACGCATCCAAGGAATCAACATAATGAGAAAACTAAGTGACATTATAATTGAAGAGGGTACCAAAGATTTAGGTATAGACAAAACTAGAACAACCATTAGGGCGATAATTTGTAAGAACGATAAGTTACTAATGGTCTATTCACCCACCTTTAAAGATTATACCTTTCCAGGTGGTGGTATGAAAAAAGATGAAGATCACATCACCGCACTTAAAAGAGAAGTTAAAGAAGAAATTGGTGCAAGCGAAGTCTTTAATATAAAACCTTACGGTTATATTGAAGAAAAAAGGTATGGTATTTCAAATAGACCAACTGTGTATCTTCAAACATCGTATTACTATGTTGTTGATGTATCAAACTTTGGTGAACAAGATTTAGCAGATAGAGAAAAAGAACATGGTGTAGAACCCGTTTGGGTTTCAATTGATGAAGCCATACATATCAATCAACTATCTATAAGTAAGCTAAATCAAAAAAGAGGTATGAAGACTGTACTACCTAGAGAAATTAAGGTATTAGAGTCACTTAAAAAAAAATAAGAGGTCAATATATGAGAAAATTTGAAGTAGTAACAGGTTTTAAAGATAAATCTATTAACCTACCTAAAAGAGCAACTAAATATAGTGCAGGTTATGATATTGAAAGTGCAGACGCTTACGTCATCAAACCAGGTACGATTCAATTAATCGATACCGGGTTAAAAGTAGATATGTTAGAAAACGAAGCACTCATGATTTATCCGAGATCTTCATTAGGTATTAAAAAGGGTTTAATTATGTCGAATGCAGTTGGTATTATTGATAAAGATTATTATAATAACCCAAATAATGAAGGACATATTATGATTCCATTATTCAATTTTGGTCAACAAGATGCAATCATTCAAAAAGGTGAACGTGTTGCTCAAGGTGTTTTCCAAAAATATCTTATTACCAGTGATGATGAGAGTTCTAATGAACGTACCGGTGGGTTTGGTAGTTCTGGTCAATAATTAAAATTCGTATAAATATGTTATTTGGCATTTTTCGGTAAAAAGATGCAATAATTTGTTGCAAAACATATATGAATATGGTATATTAAGTAGGCTGTTAAATACACATGTAACATGTTTCTTATGTCAGGTGCTATACGTCGTATAGTGGCATAAGTGTAAAAGTGTTGCAGAGGAAAAAACTAAAAATCGAAAGGAAGTATATTAAATGGCAGTAGTATCAATGAAACAACTCTTAGAGTCTGGTGTACATTTTGGTCACCAAACTAGAAGATGGAACCCTAAAATGGCTCCTTACATCTTTACATCACGTAAAGACATTCACATTATCGATTTAAAGCGTACAGCTTTAGAAATCGAAAAAGCTTATGCAGCTTTATATGACATCGCTAAAGATGGCGGTACAGTACTATTTGTAGGTACAAAGAAACAAGCATCAGAAGCAATTAAAGAAGAAGCAATCCGTGCTGGTCAATTCTATGTTGATCACAGATGGTTAGGTGGAACTTTAACAAACTTCAAAACAATTAGACAACGTATTAAATTATTACATAGCCTTTACGCAGCAGAAGCTGATGGTACATGGGCTAAATTACCTAAAAAAGAAGTGTTAGGTCTATCAAGACAACGTATTAAACTTGAAAGATTCTTAGGTGGTATTAAAGATATGCAACGTATACCACAAGCATTATTCGTAGTAGATCCAAGAACTGAAGAAATCGCAGTTAAAGAAGCTCGTAAATTAGGTATTCCTGTATTTGGTATTGTAGATACAAACTGTGACCCAGATTTAGTAGACTACATTATTCCAGCTAACGATGATGCAATCCGTGCAGTTAAACTTTTAACTTGGGTCATGGCAAATGCTGTTGTTGAAGCTAATGGTGGTGTTGTTGAAAAATATGAAGACGAAGAAAATGCACCATTTGAACAAGATGAACCAAGAAAACCATCACAAAAACCAAAACAAAACCGTCCTGAAAACAAACCAAGATTTGATAAACAAGCACCTAGAGCAGCAGCTAAACCAGAAGTTAAGGCTGAAGTAAAACCAGAAGTAAAACCAGAAGTTAAAGTAGAAGCTAAAGTTGCTCCAAAAGTAGTAGCAGAAGTAAAACCAACTGAAGACTTATCCACTTTGAAAGTTGCTGAACTCAAAGAACTAGCAAAAGCAAAGGGAATTGAAAATTACTCAAAATTAAGAAAAGCTGAATTAGTTGAAGCTTTAAGCAAGTAATATTTACAAAGGGGATGAATATATCATCCCTTTATTTTATAAAAATATAATAAATTATAGTATAATACTATTGATAAACAAGTTAAGGAGAACTAAATAATGACGATTACAGCAGCTATGGTTAAAGAGCTTAGACAAAAAACCGGTGCAGGTATGTTAGACTGCAAAAAAGCATTAGAAGAAACTAATGGAGATATTGAAGCAGCAGCAACACTTTTAAGAGAAAAAGGGATTGCTAAAGCAGCTAAAAAAGCGGATAGAATTGCAGCAGAAGGTTTAACTTCAGTTGTAGTTAAAGGTAATGAGGCTGTATTATTTGAGTTAAACTCAGAAACAGACTTTGTTGCTAAAAACAAACAATTTACAGATCTAATTGAAGAATTAGGTAACTTATTTATTGAATCTAATGTAGCATCAGTTGAAGAAGCTTTATCGTTAAAAGGCGCTTCAGGTAAAACAGTTGAAGAAGTTATATTAGGTGCAACAGCAACAATCGGAGAAAAAATTTCATTAAGACGTGTCGTACGTGTTAAGAAAACAGATGCTCAAGGCTTTGGTGCTTACAAACACATGGGCGGACGTATTTCAGTATTAACAGTATTAGAATCAGCAAATGAAGAATTAGCTAAAGATTTAGCAATGCACATTACAGTGTTCAACCCTCAATTCTTAAGTAGAAAAGATGTCAACCAATCTACTATTGAAGTTGAAACAAAAGTAATTTCAGAACAAATCGCAAATGATGAATCACTACAAGGAAAACCAGAAAAGATTTTAAATGGTATTTTACAAGGTCGCTTAAACAAAGTATTACAAGAAATTGTATTATTAGACCAAGGATTTGTAAAAGACCCATCAATTACAGTTGCTAACTACTTAAAATCAGCTAACAACAACATCTTAAGTTATGTACGTTTAGAAGTTGGAGAAGGTATTGAAAAGAAAGTAGACGATTTTGCAGCAGAAGTAATGGCACAAGTAAACAAATAAAAATCTTTTAAAAAGGGGTTGAATCCAATGTATCGTCGAATCATTTTAAAAATATCTGGAGAAGCTTTAAAAGGAGATGGCCAATATGGCATTGATCCTAAAACAGTTAAAAAGATTGCTCAAGAAATTAAAACTGTCCGTAACGCTGGCATAGAAGTTGCAGTCGTTGTCGGTGCAGGTAATTTATGGCGTGGTAAGACCGGTGAAGAACTTGGTATGGACCGTGCCCAAGCAGACTACATGGGTATGCTAGGTACGATCATGAACAGTTTAGCCCTACAAGACGCACTTGAAGCTATTGAAAGCCCAAGCCGTGTAATGACAGCACTACAAATTGCAGCTGTAGCTGAACCTTATATTCGAAGACGTGCATTAAGACACTTTGAAAAAGGGCGTGTAGTCATATTAGCAGGTGGCACAGGATCCCCATATTTTTCAACTGATACAACAGCAGCACTCCGTGCAGCTGAATTAGATAGCGATGTTATCTTAATGGCCAAAAATGGTGTAGATGGTGTCTATGATAAAGACCCTAATAAATTTAGTGATGCTGTACTTTTAAGAGAAGTATCACATCAACAAGTCCTAGAAAAAAATTTACAAATCATGGATTCTACAGCAGCAAGTCTTTGCAAGGACAACCATATTGAAATACTTGTATTTGATATGAATAAACCTGGCAACATTCTAAAGGCAGCTAAAGGAGAAGACATCGGTACAGTTGTAAGAAACGGAGCAAACTCATGAATGAACAAGCAGATATGATATTACTTGAAATTGAAGAAAAAATGGAAAAGAGTTTAGAAGCTTTAGGCAGAGAATATGCAGCAGTTCGTACAGGTCGTGCAAACCCAAATATTCTTGACCGTATTATGGTAAGTTACTATGGTGTAGATACACCACTTAAACAAGTAGCATCCATCTCAGTACCTGAAGCACAACAACTTTACATCAAACCTTTTGACAAATCTATATTAAAAGATATAGAAACTGCGATCAACACATCTTCATTAGAATTACCTCCAAGAAATGATGGAACAGGTATTCGCTTAACATTACCAGCGCTAACTGGTGAAAGACGTCGTAGTCTTGTTAAAGATGTTGAGAAAATGGCTGAAGCTGGTAAAGTAGCAATTCGTCATATCCGTAGAGATGGTAATGAACATCTTAAGAAATTAGGATTAACTGAAGATGATGAAAAAGGATACTTAGAAGATGTTCAAGCACTAACTGACGCATATGTCAAAAAAGTAGATGAACTGACTAAAGAAAAATCCGAAGAATTATTAGACGTCTAATTAAATGATAAAAACCACTTGTAATAAGTGGTTTTTTTTATTATGTGGTAAAATAAAAGAAAAAGGAGATTTACAATGGCAAAAAGACAAAAAGCATATTTAGGTTTAGAGTGGATTGTATCATTAATCCTAGCGATTATTCCGGTAACTAACGTTATCTTAGGTATAGTTACAAGAGTTCAACGTGGAAACATTTTAGGGGCTGTTTTAAACTTCTTCATTGCTCCTTTATTCTATATCATCGACTTAGTCACTATGATTTTAAGTCGCGACTTAACTGTCTTAGCTTAGAGAAGTTAAGTTTAAAACTGCAACCAGAAAAGGCTGCAGTTTTTATTTATTGAAACTTATAAATTAAAGGTATATAATAGAACTATACTATAAAAGGAGAAACTAAAATATGAAATTTGTTGAATGGATGGATGAATTACCGTTTGTTGTAAAGGTGATATTTTGTTTACCACTTCTTGATATTACTTGGGCGATTTACAGAATTGTTAAAGGTGCTGAACTAAAGAATAATGGGTTACTGATTGTAGGTATCTTATGGATTGTTCTTGGATGGAACATCTTATGGATCATTGATATAGTTACAACCACTGCAATGGGCAAACCAATATTAACAGACGCTTTATAAAATATATAAGCATACTTCATTTAAAGGGTATGCTTTTTTCTTTGTGGTATAATGATAAGTAATTATTTTAAGCAATTGTGATATATCAAAAATGAATCAAGGAAAGGGATAGTGATGTATATACATCACCTATGGGCACACGGATGAAAGTAGAAGGATTTAAGTATCATGGAACAAATAAAGTATATTATGCTTATTATAAAGATGGAAAATGGGATGAAGGTAAATTAGATAGTTCACTTCATTTTGAAATATCAGCGATGGCTGTTGCACTTCATTATGGACAATCAGTCTTTGAAGGTTTAAAGGCATACCGTGCAAAAGATGGGCGCACTTTACTATTTAGACCAGATGCGAATGCTAAAAGGCTACAAAATAGTTGTGAAAGACTCCTCATGCCCAAAGTACCGGTTGAGATGTTTTTAGATGCAGTACACAAAGTTGTAGAAGCTAATAAAGATTTAGTACCAAGTTATGAATCTAAAGGTACTTTATACATTAGACCGTTTGTCATTGGTACAGAAACTGTGATGGGTGTAAGGTCCTCTAATGAATTCTTATTTTGTATTGTAGCAACACCAGTTGGAAATTACTTTAAAGATGGATTTAAACCAATTGATTTAACAACAACACCATATGACCGTGCTGCACCAAATGGTCTAGGTCATGTAAAATCTGGTGCGAACTACGCGGCAAGTTTATATCCTAAACATTTAGCAAAACAACAAGGGTTTGATGATTGTTTATATTTAGATCCAAAAACACATACCAAAGTAGATGAAACGGGTGCAACCAATATTATCGCGATTAAGGATAATATGTTTATTACACCGCAGTCAAAATCAATCTTACCAAGTATTACAAACAACTCTTTACAAACAATTGCTGAAAAGATGTTAGGCATGGAAGTGATTCGACGTGCAATTGATGTCACAGAACTATCTACATTTGATGAAGTGGGTGCATGTGGCACAGCTGCTGTGATTACACCAATTTCTAAAATTCACGATAATGGTGTGAATTATGAGTTCAAATCGTATGAAAAATTACATAAATTATATGATTTAATTCAAAGTATACAGTTTGGCGATATAAAAGAAGATTTTGGTTGGGTCATTGAAGTTTAGTTTGCTATAATAAAGTGTACTTGAAAGGAAACTATTCATGAAAATTCAAAATCTACCAAAACACGTCGCCATTATTTTAGATGGCAATGGCAGGTGGGCTAAAAGATTACATCTACCAAGATCAGCAGGTCACTATCAAGGTGGCCTAAATCTGGCTAAAATTGCCGAACATGCAAATAAAAGAGGTATAGAAGAACTCACTGTTTATGCTTTTTCAACTGAAAACTGGAAAAGACCACAGGATGAAGTCGAATATTTAATGACTAAACCAATCGAAGTTGTAGGTAAAAATAAAGCTAGAATCTGTCAAGCAAATATCCGTATTCGTTTTAAAGGAAGAAAAGATAGATTATCCAAAGATATTTTAGAATTAATGGATAGTCTGGAAGATGAAACAAAAGATTTTACAGGTATGACAATTAATGTATGTATTGATTACGGTAGTTATGATGAACTCATTACTGCCATCAAACAAATGGATGTTATAGATGAAGCACATCTAGAACAACATTTGATGGTAAATAGACCAGTAGATCTATTAATTCGCACAGGTGGAGAACAAAGGTTATCTAACTTCTTACTATGGCAAATAGCATACGCGGAATTATATTTTACAAAAAGATACTGGCCAGCATTTAAAATCAAACATTTTGATAGGGCACTCAAAGAGTATTCAAAACGACAAAGACGTTTTGGGGGATTATAACATATGAAGAAAAGAATCATTACAGCAATTGTTTTAATATTATTATTGCTACCAATTACAGTTTTAAATTATCCAAAATGGGTATTTAATATATTTCAAGTAGTGATGTTACTATTTGTGATTATGGGGGCATTAGAACTTATTCATATGTATGAAAAAGAAAAGCCAATCAAAATTGTCGTTCAAGTAGTCATTATCGTATTATCCTTATTAACCTATATGAATGTTGGTGGGATGATTGCACCATTAAATCCGCAAGTATTACCTGGTTTATCTTTAATTACATTAAATCTAAACCCAGTCATAATACTTTCATTTGTAACAGTTATTTTATTAAGTTTATTAGTATTCATTGATGATTTTAGTGGATCAGATTTAGGTAAAGCATTTACGATTATTAATTATATTGGTTTAGGTGCTGCATCGATTACTATCTTAAGATATTTAGGTGTCAGGTTTATTGTTTATGTAGCCTTAATTTCGATGATGACAGATATCTTTGCTTATTTCTTTGGTATTGCTTTTGGTAAACATAAGATGGCACCAAGAATATCACCTAAAAAATCATGGGAAGGTGCTATTGCAGGTACATTCTTTGGCACGATTATTGCATCATCATTTGCAATATTCTATGGTGTAATATTTAGCCCAGATGGATTTTTAGGATATATCTTTAATCCAGATGGTTACCAAACGATATTTGATAACTTTACTAGTATAGGTAATGAGCATTTATTAATTCAAGCACTTATCATTATACCGATTACTTTATTAGGTTCTATATCTGCTCAAATAGGAGATTTAGTAGCTTCTAAATTAAAACGTAATTATAAAATTAAAGATTTTGGAAATATATTTCCAGGTCATGGTGGTATCTTAGATCGTTTTGACTCTATTATATTCATCGGTATCATGTTCTTAGGTATATTTATATTAATTAAACAGTTTTACCCAATGTAGTTTCGTATAAGGAGTAGCACTATGGATTTTTCACAACTTGTTAGTATATTGACTAACTTAATATTATTTTTATTAGTTTTAACAGTAATCATCTCAATTCACGAATTAGGACATTTCTTATTCGCGAAAAGAGCTGGTATTCTCATACATGAGTTTTCAATTGGTATGGGACCTCAAATTGTTGCAAAAACTAAAGGTGATACAAAGTATGCCTTTAGAGCTATACCTTTAGGTGGCTATGTATCTATGAGTGGAGAAAATGGGGATTATGCTTTAATCTCAAAAGGCTCTAGAGTGGGTATATGTTTAAATGAGATAGGTTTAGTTACAGGTATTTTATTAGATCAAACTAGAAAAAAACCACTTGTTACAGGTGAAGTTGTTGATTTTGATTTATATGGTAAAAACTTAAGTGAACTTTTCATTGAAATTAAAACCGATGAAGGTGAAGTATTACGATATCAAGTGACCCGTGATGCTAAATATTATTATGGTAAAGAAAAAGAATTACAGATCACACCAGAAGAATCATCTTTTGCATCTAAGACAATTTGGCAACGTTTCTTAGTATTATTTATGGGACCAATGATGAACTTTATCTTAGCCCTATTACTATTTATTATTATTGCAGCTGTTCAAGGTAAACCAGTAGATGATAATGTTGTACATGAATCATCAAATCCCGGTTTAATTGCAGGTGATATTATTGTCAATATTGATGGTACAGATGTCGAAGACTTAGATGACATTAGACAAATGGGCGCACTGATCACAGATCATGTTGTACCAGTAGTAGTCGTTAGAAACGGTGTTGAAGAATCTATTGATCTATATGTGACGATTCTTTTACAAAATTTTGGTTTAGTCAATGATACAACAGATGCGTATAAAGACGGTGCATTTATTGGTGGTATCGGTGGTAAAGCAAGTAGTGCAGGTGTAAACTTAGGTGATGAAATCACACAAGTTAATGGGATACCTGTATCGAATTGGTCAGATATTTTAGTGCTTGCCAGAAACTATAATGAAACAACTATTACATTAAACGTTTTACGTGATGGAGAATACTTAACTTTTACATATGATGTGTTACCTGAAGATACATTAAATAAGTTAGGTCATGAAAGTATAGCCGTACGTTTTGGATTTCAAACAGGTTATGAATTTGACTTCTTATATATATTATATAATCCGTTCCAAAGATTTGGTGGTTCAGTTACTGAAATGGTAAACACTATTGGTATGTTATTTAGTGCCTCTAGTGGTGTGGGTGTTTCAGATCTTGCAGGTCCAGTCGGTATATTTAGTTTAGTATCTAATGCAGCACAAGGTGGTTTCATTAACCTATTAGGATTTGTAGCCTTCTTATCTGTAAATATTGGACTGATGAATTTACTTCCAATTCCAGCTTTAGACGGTGGTCGCTTATTATTCTTAGGATACGAAGCAGTTTCTAAAAAGAAAATTCCCGCTAAAGTTGAAGGACTTGTCAATAATGCATTCTTTATACTGTTATTAATGCTCTTTGTATTTGTAACTTGGAATGACATTTTAAGAATTTTTACATAATTTAAAATTACCTTAAAAGGGCCATCTAATCAAAAAGTGGCCCTTTTTTATTGGAAAACTACGGATTTTGAAAATAAAACATTTTAATTTACATTTTTGCACTTTTTTTTAGAATAAAGGTTGACTTATATTATGTATGTGTTAGAATATTACAGGTTCACTTCTTCGAGAACACAAATCCAACTGTTATCTATAAGATAAACTTGAAAGTTCAACAAAATAAAAAAAGTTGTTGACAAGTAAAAATTATAATGATAGAATGATTAAGCGCTCGAAAGAAGAGACGCAAAATTGAGTCTTTGAAAACTGAATGATGATGAACAAGAGAAAACAAAAATAAGAGCTAAAATCAAAACAAAACATAAATTATATGGAGAGTTTGATCCTGGCTCAGGATGAACGCTGGCGGCGTGCCTAATACATGCAAGTCGAACGAAGCATCTTCGGATGCTTAGTGGCGAACGGGTGAGTAACACGTAGATAACCTACCTTTAACTCGAGGATAACTCCGGGAAACTGGAGCTAATACTGGATAGGATGTGTGCATGAAAAAAACACATTTAAAGATTTATCGGTTTAAGAGGGGTCTGCGGCGCATTAGTTAGTTGGTGGGGTAAAAGCCTACCAAGACGATGATGCGTAGCCGGACTGAGAGGTCTACCGGCCACATTGGGACTGAGAACGGCCCAAACTCCTACGGGAGGCAGCAGTAGGGAATTTTCGGCAATGGGGGAAACCCTGACCGAGCAACGCCGCGTGAACGACGAAGTACTTCGGTATGTAAAGTTCTTTTATATGGGAAGAAAAATTAAAAATTGACGGTACCATATGAATAAGCCCCGGCTAACTATGTGCCAGCAGCCGCGGTAATACATAGGGGGCGAGCGTTATCCGGATTTACTGGGCGTAAAGGGTGCGTAGGTGGTTATAAAAGTTTGTGGTGTAAGTGCAGTGCTTAACGCTGTGAGGCTATGAAAACTATATAACTAGAGTGAGACAGAGGCAAGTGGAATTCCATGTGTAGCGGTAAAATGCGTAAATATATGGAGGAACACCAGTGGCGAAGGCGGCTTGCTGGGTCTATACTGACACTGATGCACGAAAGCGTGGGGAGCAAACAGGATTAGATACCCTGGTAGTCCACGCCGTAAACGATGAGAACTAAGTGTTGGCCAAAAGGTCAGTGCTGCAGTTAACGCATTAAGTTCTCCGCCTGAGTAGTACGTACGCAAGTATGAAACTCAAAGGAATTGACGGGACCCCGCACAAGCGGTGGATCATGTTGTTTAATTCGAAGATACACGAAAAACCTTACCAGGTCTTGACATACTCTGCAAAGGCTTAGAAATAAGTTCGGAGGCTAACAGATGTACAGGTGGTGCACGGTTGTCGTCAGCTCGTGTCGTGAGATGTTGGGTTAAGTCCCGCAACGAGCGCAACCCTTATTGCTAGTTACCATCATTAAGTTGGGGACTCTAGCGAGACTGCCAGTGATAAATTGGAGGAAGGTGGGGATGACGTCAAATCATCATGCCCCTTATGACCTGGGCTACAAACGTGATACAATGGCTGGAACAAAGAGAAGCGATAGGGTGACCTGGAGCGAAACTCACAAAAACAGTCTCAGTTCGGATTGGAGTCTGCAACTCGACTCCATGAAGTCGGAATCGCTAGTAATCGCAAATCAGCATGTTGCGGTGAATACGTTCTCGGGGTTTGTACACACCGCCCGTCAAACCACGAAAGTGGGCAATACCCAACGCCGGTGGCCTAACCCGAAAGGGAGGGAGCCGTCTAAGGTAGGGTCCATGATTGGGGTTAAGTCGTAACAAGGTATCCCTACGGGAACGTGGGGATGGATCACCTCCTTTCTAAGGAGAAAGGCTAACTAACACTTAGCACAAGATGACTACTAGTAAGTAGTAACATTCTCTAAATTTGTTCATCATATTCAGTTTTGAGAGACTTAAATGTCACTCAAACAAGTAACCACATATTAATAATAAGTGGGGCCTGTAGCTCAGTTGGTTAGAGCACTCGCTTGATAAGCGAGGGGTCGATGGTTCAAGTCCATTCAGGCCCACCATTAATAAATATCAATAAAAATTGGGGCCTTAGCTCAGCTGGGAGAGCGCCTGCCTTGCACGCAGGAGGTCAGCGGTTCGATCCCGCTAGGCTCCACCAATATAAAATTAGGGTAACCTAATTGAGATCTTTGAAAAGTAGATAAATGATGTCTGAAAAGAAATAAGGTTAAGGAACAAAGGGCACACAGTGGATGCCTTGGCACCAAGAGGCGATGAAGGACGGAACTAACACCGAAATGCTCGGGGAAGCTGTAAGTAAGCGACGATTCCGAGATGTCCGAATGGGGGAACCCACTATGTTGAAGACATAGTATCTAACACACGTGTTAGAGGCAATACGTAGGGAACTGAAATATCTAAGTACCTACAGGAAAAGAAAGTAATAACGATTCTGTCAGTAGCGACGAGCGAACGCGGAGGAGCCAGATACCTAAGGTTACAAAATTATATAATAGATGAACGATGTGGGAAAATCGGTCGAAGAAGGTGAGAGCCCTGTAGTCGAAATTATATAATCCATGGTATCAGAAAGTAGGGCGGGACACGTGGAATCCCGTTTGAAGATAGGAGGACCATCTCCTAAGGCTAAATACTACTTGGTGACCGATAGTGAACCAGTACAGTGATGGAAAGGTGAAAAGAACCCCGGGAGGGGAGTGAAAGAGAACCTGAAACTGTGTGCTTACAATTAGTCAGAGCCCGTTAATGGGTGATGGCATGCCTTTTGTAGAATGAACCGGCGAGTTATGTTACATAGCAAGGTTAAGGATGAAGGTCCGGAGCCGAAGCGAAAGCGAGTCTGAATAGGGCGCTTAAGTTGTGTGATGTAGACCCGAAACTGGGTGATCTAGCCATGAGCAGGTTGAAGTAAGGGTAGTACCTTATGGAGGACCGAACCGCCGCCTGTTGAAAAAGGCTCGGATGACTTGTGGCTAGGGGAGAAATTCCAATCGAACTCAGAGATAGCTGGTTCTCCCCGAAATATCTTTAGGGATAGCGTCAACAAAATAGGTTTATCGAAGGTAGAGCACTGAATGTGTGATGGCCCCACCTCGGGGTACTGATCTCAATCAAACTCCGAATGTCGGTAAAGTAAGTTGGCAGTCAGACTACGGGTGATAAGGTTCGTGGTCAAAAGGGAAAGAGCCCAGACCGCCAGATAAGGTCCCAAAATATATGCTAAGTGGAAAAGGAAGTAGAGATGCACAAACAGCCAGGAGGTTGCGCTTAGAAGCAGCCATCCTTTAAAGAGTGCGTAAAAGCTCACTGGTCGAGTGACTCTGCGCCGAAAATGTACCGGGGCTAAGCATATTACCGAAGCTGCGGATTTAAAAAGATTTTTTAAGTGGTAGGGGAGCGTTCCTAACAGCGGTGAAGCTAGATCGTGAGGACTAGTGGAGCGTTAGGAAGTGAGAATGCCGGTGTAAGTAACGAAAAGACAGGTGAGAATCCTGTCCGTCATAAACCCAAGGTTTCCAGGGGAAGGTTCGTCCGCCCTGGGTAAGTCGGGGCCTAAGGTGAGGCTGAAGAGCGTAGCCGATGGATAACTAGTAGAGATTCTAGTACCAGTGTAGTGACTGATGGAGTGACAAAGAAGGATAGGCGTCCACCCTTAATGGATTGGGTGAGAAGGATTCGAGGCTAGTACTTAGGCAAATCCGGGTACTGTTAAAGCTGAGAACTGATATAAAGACGTACGAGTTCATGCTTTCAAGAAAAGCTTCTAAGGTTAATCATTATACTGCCCGTACCGTAAACCGACACAGGTGGGTGAGTAGAATATATTAAGACGCGCGAGAAAACTGTTGTTAAGGAACTCGGCAAATTGACCCCGTAACTTCGGGAAAAGGGGGACTCCTTATGAAAACGAGGAGTCGCAGAGAAAAGGCCCAAGCGACTGTTTAGCAAAAACACAGGTCTCTGCAAAACCGTAAGGTGAAGTATAGAGGCTGACGCTTGCCCGGTGCTGGAAGATTAAGAGGAGATGTCAGGGTTAAACCGAAGCATTGAATTGAAGTCCCAGTAAACGGCGGCCGTAACTATAACGGTCCTAAGGTAGCGAAATTCCTTGGCGGGTAAGTTCCGTCCTGCACGAAAAGCGTAACGATTTGGGCACTGTCTCAACAACAGACTCGGTGAAATCAAGCTGCCGGTGAAAACGCCGGCTACCCGCGATTAGACGAAAAGACCCCATGGAGCTTCACTGTAACTTGATATTGAAACTGGGTGTAAGATGTACAGGATAGGTGGGAGGCTATGAAGATAGTACGCTAGTATTGTCGGAGCCAACGTTGGGATACCACCCTTCGTGCACTTAGTTTCTAACTTCTAGATGTGTAATCTAAAGGACAGTGTCTGGTGGGCAGTTTGACTGGGGCGGTCGCCTCCCAAAGAGTAACGGAGGCGCTCGAAGGTTACCTCAGAATGGTTGGAAATCATTCTATAGAGTGCAATGGCAGAAGGTAGCTTGACTGCGAGACCAACAAGTCGAGCAGGGACGAAAGTCGGACATAGTGATCTTACGGTACCGAATGGAAGGGCCGTGACTCAACGGATAAAAGTTACCCTGGGGATAACAGGCTTATCGCTTCCAAGCGTTCACAGCGACGAAGCGGTTTGGCACCTCGATGTCGGCTCGTCGCATCCTGGAGCTGGAGTAGGTTCCAAGGGTTGGGCTGTTCGCCCATTAAAGCGGCACGCGAGCTGGGTTCAGAACGTCGTGAGACAGTTCGGTCTCTATCTATCGTGGGCGTTGGAAATTTGAAGGGAGCTGTTCCTAGTATGAGAAGACCGGAATGGACGCACCCCTGGTGCACCAGTTAGTACGCCAGTACTACAGCTGGGTAGCTATGTGCGGAAGGGATAAACGCTGAAAGCATCTAAGCGTGAAGCCCCCCTTAAGATGAGATTTCCCAATTAGTAAGACCCCTCAAAGACTATGAGGTTGATAGGCCAGGTGTGTAAGTACAGCGATGTATTCAGCTTACTGGTACTAATAGGTCGAGGACTTAACCTTTCGTGATGATTCGCATCACATTCTTTTCAGAGAAAATCATTTATCTAGTTTTGAGAGCATTATGTCTGGTGACGATGGCAAGATGGTTCCACCTGTTCCCATCCCGAACACAGAAGTTAAGCATCTTAGCGCCGACGATAGTTATTACAATTAGCGAAAATAGGACGTTGCCAGGCATTTACTTTCTTAAATATTTTATATGTAGCTTAGTGTCACCCATGAATTATCAATTGTAAGCCTACTTAGCTCAGTTGGTTAGAGCACCTGACTGTTAATCAGGGGGTCGCTGGTTCGAGTCCAGCAGTGGGCGCCACTTTTTTTATAAATTAAAACTCACATGAACTGTGAGTTTTTTATTTGTCTAAATATGGAGTAATTCATTGATTTTATCTAATAAATAAGGGTTAATTTCAAAGTTTTCAACTAAAAACTTCAACATTTCATGCGCAGATTCCTTATTTTTATCATATCCTTGTCTGAATTTAGGAAGTAGATCTGCTGCTTCAGTGTATTTAAATTCAATGCGTCTTTCATAGACATAAGGGTCAAAATAGTCATCCAATTTCTTAAAAATACTGTCAAATAGGCGTAAAATATTATCGAATGCATGGTTTTGAATAAAGGTTGTAGCACTAGAAATCTCGCCTCGATGTAACCTATTTAAACCAATATAAATATTTGTTAGAGCTTCATTTAAGTGGTAATTTTTGTCAATTACTTTCTTCTTTGGCATATTATTTGGTGCAACAAGTGATACATCAAAATCATTTGTTTTATAGTAGACGATGCCTCTAGTAAAGTGTGCATCAACTATTTCTTTTTCTGTAAATACTGCAAATTCAGCAAATACACCATCATCAAATAACACTTTATAACCATCCATAGTATTCTTAAAGATGTAAACAAGTGGTCTTACACTTAACCATTTCAAATCCTCTAAAAATGACTGTTTAGAACCTTCTTTTACAATTAAGAAGAAATCCATATCCGAGTAATTATCAGCACGTCTAACCTGAGACATACTGCCTAATCCTAATAAACATTGACAATCTTTATAGCTTTTTAATTTTTCTGCTAACTTTTCCATTCTTTGGATTGCTTTTACCATAGTCTTACCTCATTTTTTTACTTTAATACTATTATAAAATAAATTTAAATAATCATGGGAAATTTGATTAATTATATAGTTTCACACCTATTTATGATGATTTCATATATAATAGTAATGAGAAAATATTTGAAGGAGAATTCACATGCCACCATTTTTTTCAGGGTTTTTTACAATCTTTTTTATCGTGTTTATTATAGTTGTTGTTGTAAGTATCACTAATACTCTAAAAATTAGAAAGAGAAATCATGAACCGATAAAGAAATTTAAGGTGAATGGAAAATCATACGTAATTTATTCAAAACTTAACTATAATAGATATTACAATAACCAAGTTAGGTATGAGTTAAGAGATTCAGATGGTAATGTTTTAGGTTCATTTAACAGTTTAAATGATATATTAGTATTACTAAATCTAGATGAATTCCCTCAAGAAGATATCTTTAATTGATAGGAAAAATATATGAAAAAACCATTTTTTATGATTGTAGCAGGCGGTTCAGCCTCTGGTAAGTCAACAGTTGTTAAGTCCATATTAGAAAAAGCAGGCATTCAGCATGTATTAGTCATCAATCAAGATGACTATTACTTAGATCAAAATGAACTTCCAATGCACGAGCGAGTACTCATGAACTATGATCATCCTAAAAGTATTGATATTGAACTATTAAAGAAAGATATCTTAATGTTACTTGAAGGAAAAACAATTCATAAACCTACATATGATTATAGTAACTACACAAGAAGTGAAGTGATTGAAGAAGTAGAATCCAAACCAATTATTATACTTGAAGGTATTTTAAGTTTAGTAGATGATTCTATTCGTGACCTTGCTGATTTAAAACTCTACGTAGAATTAGATGATGATATCCGTTTTATTAGACGTCTTTCAAGAGATGTTAAAGATAGAGGACGTACGATGCAATCAGTCATCAATCAATATATAACTACGGTTAAGCCAATGTACCACAAATTTGTAAAACCAACCAAACGTTATGCTGATATCATCATACCTAATGATGATAAACACAGTGCAGCAGTGGATGTCATTGTCAACATGCTTAAAACTGTAAAGGAGTCTATATGATAGTTATTATTGCAGCGATGCTATCTGAAGTAGAAGTACTTACTTCCAATTTAAACTTAAAATCAACACACCCTTATAACATATATGAGGGTAAATACCAGGGACAAGATGTGATGCTTATCATTTCTGGCATTGGTAAAACAAATGCATCTAGTGCACTATCACATATCTTAACATTGCATCCTGAAACTAGATTTATAATCAATCTTGGTATCGTTGGTGGACATAAGGTGAATCTTTATGATACATACCTGGTATCTGAGGTCACTTACCATGATGTGGATTTAACGATATTTAACTATGAATATGGACAAATTCCTAAATATCCAACACTCTATTTTACAGATACTAAAATACTAAATAAATTAGAAGATTTCAATCAAATCAGATTATACACAGGTGATATATTCTCTACAAAACCAATTAATCCAAATTCATATATCGTGGATATGGAAGGTGCAAGTATTTATCAAGTAGCGCATAGCTACAAATATCCTGTATTAGCTATTAAAGTAGTATCCGATGTATTAGGTAGTCATGACCAAATGGAAGTATACAAAAAAAGTGAAACAGAACTATCTAATGCTTTAATTGATGCACTCGATCAAGTATTAGAGGTGATTTAATATGAAAGGTCTCATCATTTTTTCACACGGTATGGAAGATAATGAAGCACTATCTACTTTAGCTTTATTAAGACGTGCAGGGATGCACATAGATTCTGTAACTAAAGAACCTGATTTATATGTGAAAACGGGTTTTGGTATCACTGTTAAAGCAGATTACCATTTACATGATATTAAGCTATCCAATTATCAATTTTTAATCATACCTGGTGGTGGCTATGTAGCTAAAGTGATTGATCATGCAGACTATATATATGACCTAATTAAAGCATTTAAAAGAGAAGATAAGGATATCTATGCAATCTGTGCTGCACCACGCTTTTTAGGCCGATTAGGACTCTTAGACAACCTAGACTTTACAGCCTTTCCGGGCTCCGAAGAAGATGCTAAATTAGGGCATTACTTAGCTTCTAAAAAAGTTGTAGTTACACCTAGAATTATCACTGCAAGATCAGCAGGGGCTGTAATTGAATTTGTATATCAAATTATTAAGAAAAATCAAGATGAAGCATTATCTAAATCGCTTATTAACAACATTATGTATTGATTGCTACAAATCAAAAAAAATGTCATTTAATTGTTGACAAATCATAATAAGTTGATATAATTATACATGCGCATTAAGTGGCCCGTTGGAGAAACGGTTAACTCACATGCCTTTCACGCATGCACTCACGGGTTCGAATCCCGTACGGGTCACCACTTTATTTGCACCCATAGCTCAATTGGATAGAGCGTTTGACTACGGATCAAAAGGTTAGGGGTTCAAGTCCTCTTGGGTGCGCCATTTAATGATTGACAAAGTAAAAAAACTTTGATACAATTATTTAGCGCGACAAAGTAATCGGGAAGTAGCTCAGCTTGGTGGAGCACTTGGTTTGGGACCAAGGGGCCGCAGGTTCAAATCCTGTCTTCCCGACCATTTTACTTGCGGGTGTCGTATAATGGTTATTACCCCAGCCTTCCAAGCTGAAGACGGCGGTTCGATTCCGCTCACCCGCTCCATTAATTTACAAATGATGAGATCTGATAAAGGTCTTTTTTTTATATTTATAATGCCAGCTCCTTGACAAATTGGTAGTTACTATTGTAAGATATATATACCCCCTACATAGGGGTATGAGAAAGATAAGGTGATTAGATGAAACATGAAAATTTAAGTGTTAAAGGTATGACATGTGCATCCTGTGTAGCATCTGTTGAAAAAGCAACAGCTAAACTAGAGGGTATAACAAATGTCAATGTCAATTTAACAACCGAAAAGTTAACCTTTGATTATGATATGGATAAAGTTTCTATCGAAGATGTTAAAAAGGCTGTAAAAGCTGTTGGCTATGAAGTTTTAACAGAAACAGAAACGGCAGATGAGCATCAACTGAGAAAAGAACAAGAAATTAAGAACTTATGGACTAGATTTTTGGTATCCGCAATTTTTACATTACCGTTACTATATATTGCAATGGGTCCTATGATCGGATTGTGGTTACCGGATTTTATGCATCCTGACCTAAGTCCCCTAAATTTTACGATTATACAAATTATTCTAACAACACCAGTCATGATTATTGGGTATCCGTTCTTTAAAATAGGTTTTAAAACACTTTTTAAACTAAGCCCTAATATGGATTCATTAATTGCTATTGGAACCTCTGCAGCCTATATATATGGTGTATATGCACTCATTATGATTATTAACGGAAATCATCATTTTGTACACGATTTATATTTTGAATCAGCTGCAGTGATTCTAACACTTATTACATTAGGTAAATACTTAGAATCTATTTCTATTGGTAAAACATCTGCTGCAATAAAAAAGTTAATTGGTTTAGCACCAAAGGAAGCAACTATTCTAAGAAATGGCATTGAGGTAAGGGTTGCTATTGAAGATGTGGTTGTAGGCGATATAATCGTTGTTAAACCAGGGGATAAACTTCCTGTAGATGGTGTTGTCACTTTTGGTCACACATCAATTGATGAATCGATGTTGACAGGTGAATCTATTCCAGTAGAAAAGCAAATTGGTGATTTGGTTGTAGGTGCAAGTATTAATAAGTTTGGAACAATTCATTATAAGGCAACTAAAATAGGTAAAGATACAGCACTTGCTCAAATTATTAAACTTGTAGAAGATGCTCAAAGTTCTAAAGCTCCAATTGCAAAACTAGCAGATATTATTAGTGGATACTTTGTACCGGTTGTTATTGTACTTGCTATCATCTCAGGATTACTTTGGTATATATTTGGTGGTCAAGACCTAAACTTTTCAATGACAATCTTTATCGCAGTTTTAGTGATTGCATGTCCTTGTGCACTTGGACTTGCAACACCAACCGCAATTATGATTGGTACAGGTAAAGGTGCTGAGTATGGTGTTTTAATTAAAGGTGGTGCATCACTTGAAACACTTCACAAAGTAGATACAGTGATTCTAGATAAAACAGGAACTATTACACAAGGTAAACCGGTTGTTACAGATATCATTACAACAAGTGAAATCGATGGACTAAATCTTCTAAGACTAGCTGCATCCGCAGAAAAAGGATCAGAGCATCCATTAGGTGAAGCGATTGTACTAGATGCGACATCTAAGGGTATTGAACTGACTACACCTTCTAAATTCCATGCCATACCAGGACATGGTATTGAAGTGGTGATAGAAGACCAAGTTATTCTACTAGGTAACCTAAAACTTATGAAAGAACAAGCTATCGATTTATCAGAATTATTTGATCAATCAGAAAACTTAGCTAACCAAGGTAAGACACCAATGTTTGTAGCAATCAATCAAAAGTTAGCAGGTATGATTGCAGTTGCAGACACCATCAAACCAACCTCTAAACAAGCCATTGATAAACTCCATCAAATGGGTGTAGAAGTTGTTATGATCACAGGTGATAATAAACTCACTGCAGATGCAATAGCAAAACAAATAGGCATTGATTTAGTCTTATCTGAGGTCTTACCAGAAGATAAAGCAAACGAGGTTGAAAAACTTCAAAATAGTGGTAAAAAAGTGGCTATGGTTGGTGATGGTATAAATGATGCACCAGCACTTGTCAAAGCTGATGTAGGTATCGCTATTGGAAGTGGTACGGATGTTGCGATAGAATCTGCGGATATTGTATTAGTAAAAAATGATTTATTGGATGTTGCAAATGCAATTCATTTAAGTCAAAAAACAATTAAGAACATTAAAGAAAACTTATTTTGGGCATTCGGGTATAATGTACTTGGTATACCTATAGCAATGGGCGTATTACATCTATTTGGTGGACCACTATTAAATCCTATGTTTGCTGCAGCAGCAATGAGTCTAAGTTCTGTTTCAGTACTTGCAAATGCATTAAGACTAAAACGATTTAAACCGATCGTAAAGAAAGGATAAACTATGAAAACAACAGTATACATTGATGGTATGCATTGTAAAAATTGTATGGCTAAGGTGGAAAAATCACTTTCAACAGTTGAAGGTGTTCAATCTGCTAAAGTGAATCTTGATAAAGGTTTTGCAGTTCTAAAGACTAAAGACCCAGTTAATCATGATGTTATTTTAGATACAATTCATACTCTTGGTTACGAAGTTAAAGAGATTAAATAATCAACACAAAAAGTATATTGATCATATCAATGTACTTTTTTCATTCCATAAGGATATAATCAAAGTAGTTTAAATTTGAAAGGAATCATACAATGACATTAGAACAAGTAATGAATGATTTGAAATTAAACTCTAACGCTTCTAGAAAAAAGAGTTTATTAAAAGCCGGTGCAAGTGAAAATACCTATGGTGTATTATTAGGTTATTTAAGAGCTTATGCTAAAAAAATAGGTACCCATCATGATCTAGCATTTAAACTTATGCATACATTAAATACAGATGCTATGCTACTTGCTGTCATGCTGTTTGATGTATCTAAATTAAGTGCTAAAGAAGCATATGATGTGTTAGGTATTATCACATTTGATCAAGTACTCGATGATTTTATGTTTAGAGTAGTTACCTTGATTGAAGAAGTAGATGTGTTGTATGATATGTTAAAGGATAGTGACTCTGATATGTTAAAACGTGCACTTTGGGCGATTAACGTCGAACGTGTTCGTCTAAAGATAATAGATGATAATGAAGTTCTTTATCTTTTAGACAACATACAACGCAACTTAGTGGATGAAACACCTAAAGCTCAGTGGATGATGAATCGATGCTTTGCACAAATAGGCATTACTTATGAAGCATATAGAACAAAAGTATTAAATTTATCAGAAGAATTAGGTGTTTATAAAGATATGAAAGTCGCTCCTGGTTGTACATCAGCCTATGTTCCTAATTGGATACATGCAGTTATAAAATAAAATTATCAATTATTTTTGAAATATCGAACGAATTATAATATAATAATTTATGTACGTACGAAAGGGGATTATTCTAAATGAATAAAACGTTATTAACAATATCTCAGGTGTTTGTAGCTATCGCTGCTGCAGTGATAGGTATTTATGCACTAATCTTTATGTTTGTTTTAGGCCAAATTGAAAGTGATGTCACCTTCAATATCGTTGGTTTGGTGATGTTTATCATTGTGGGATTTAACATCTTTGTGTTTATTAGAATTGGACAAGCCAAAGACAATCCATATATGAAAACTGAAATTATCATATACAGTATTATCTTATTACTGACATCTAATATTCTTGGTGGTGTCTTTGCACTACTTGGTGTACTGCTTGAAGATAATGGCCAAACTCAAAGCGAAAGTTCATCATTAGAAAAAAGATTAAAAGACCTAGATAACTTGTTTGATAAGGGTTTAATCACTTTAGATGAGTACCATGAACGACGTAAAAAAATAATAGAAAGTGTCTAAAAGGGGCAAAAAACATGAACAAAACATTCTTAACAGTAGCACAAGTATTCGCAATTATTTCAGGGGTTTTATTTATTTTCCCGGGCGGATTATTAATCTTCCCACTAGTTCTAGCATACTTTAACTTTAAAGCTGCATCAGTATTTGATAAAGCTAAAAAAGGTGAAGCAACAAAAGAACAAGTTACAAACTATAGTATTTACTTAATATTCACTTCAACAATTGGTGGCATATTTGGTTTACTCGCTGGAACTGGTGTAAGTTCAACAGACA
The DNA here is from genome assembly GCF_000018785.1 of Acholeplasma laidlawii PG-8A. Lineage (NCBI taxonomy): Bacteria > Bacillati > Mycoplasmatota > Mollicutes > Acholeplasmatales > Acholeplasmataceae > Acholeplasma > Acholeplasma laidlawii. The sequence continues at coordinate 1,192,451 of NC_010163.1, read as the reverse complement.
CAGAACCAGTAACTGTAGAACAAAAACTAAAACAATTAGACGGATTATTTGACCGTGGTGTGATTTCAAGAGAAGAATATGAAGCACGCCGTAAAGCAATTTTAGAAAATATTTAAAATCATAAATAACTGTCTTAATTCACTTAACTTACACTATACAAACTAATGGAGTTACAAATGCAAAATAATGTTCATCAGGATGAAAAAAAAGTAAAATCAGCGTTTAGGGAATCAACTGAAATCACATTAGCATACTTTATATGTGCTTATGCATATATATGGTTTAGTGATTGGTTGATTTTAGAGTATGTAACAGATCCAAACACCGCTCAAGTGATTCAAACTCTCAAGGGCTTTATTTCTCTGGGTCTTATTGGCCTGGTCTATTATATTATTGTGTATAGAAGAGTTAAGAAGTACTTATCAAATAATGAACAATTAAAAAAGGTTCTATTTGAATTAGAATATCAAAATAAACAACTGACCACCTTAGAAGAAAAACACTTCAATTTAGCCTATTTCGATGCTTTAACGGGCTTAATCAATCGTAACCGATTAGAGATTAAGGTTAACCGTTTAATTCAAAATAGAACACCTTTTGCGCTGCTTTATCTAGATATTGATGACTTTGGTGCAATCAACGAATTAAAAGGGCATAAATGGGGTGATGAGGCATTATTACTCATTGCTAAAGAACTTACGAAGGTTGGTAAGGAACATATTGTAGCTCGAATGAGCGAAGATTCATTTGTTCTAGTATTCTATCAATTTGAACATCTAGATGAAATTAAGACACTTGCGGATTTAAGTATCAACAAAGTAAAAAACTTAATGTCTAAACAAAGTGAAGCTTACTTTTACTCAGCATCTGCAGGGGTTGCTATCTATCCAGATCACGGACTGGTATATGGAGATATCTTAAGATATGCTAATCTTGCATTATCAGCTGCAAAGAAAAACGGTAAAGACCAAGTAGTGATTTATAATACCTTTATGCATGAATCCAAAGAACGTGAATATGAAATTACAAATGCCATCAAACCTTCACTTCAAAACAATGAATTTTATGTAGTCTATCAACCAATTCTAGATTTTAAATCAGGTGAAATTAGAAAGTTAGAAGCACTACTTAGATGGAATCACCCATCCATGGGTTATATTCCACCAAATAATTTTATATATCTATCTGAAATATCGGGTTCTATTTTAGAACTTACACACTTTTTATATGATAAGGTATTTGGTCAAATTAAAACTTGGAATGAAATGGGTAAACACTTTACAGTAGATATTAATATTTCACCCAAGGTATTGATGCATCCAACATTCATAGAAGATATTGGAAGTTACATCAAAAAACATGAAATCGATCATAAACAAGTGATTATTGAAATCACTGAATCGATGGCACTTGAAAATATTGATCAAACAATCATCGTCTTAAAACAACTCAAAGAGAAAGGTTTTTTAGTCGCATTAGATGATTTTGGAAGTGGATATTCTTCATTAACTTACTTTAAACATTTACCAGTAGACATTATTAAAATGGATAAGGACTTTATCGCCAAAATTGATAAATCACCAACTGAAAGACATTTCTTAAAGTTTGTTTTAGACTTATCGCATGCGATGTCTAAAAAGATAGTTTTAGAAGGTGTTGAAACCATTGAACAAATTGATATATTAAAACTACATGATGTAGACTATGTCCAAGGTTTTTATTATTATAAACCACTTGAAGTATCACAATTAAATGAAATCATTCTATCCAAATAAAAAACTGCGTTATACCCTAATTTAAGGTATAACGCAGTTTCTTTTTTTAATTATTCTTTATCGATTAAATCTAGTCTTGTTTGATACTCTTCTTGAGTGATGATACCACGTTCGTATAACTTAGATAACTCTAATCTTTTGTTTGGTACTGCTTTAGCAGGTGCTTCAACTACAATCGGTGTATCTGTAACCATTTGTTGGATACAAAAATACAACGCGATAATAGAAATAATAGAGAACACCATACGAATAATCGATTGAAAAGTCATAAATGTTACAAGTGGTGAAATCGCAATAAGTAACAGAAGTGAAACTGATAGTGCTACAATCACAAACTTCTTAGTGAACTTATACTCAAATCTTTGTTGAGTTAAGTGAAGTAGTACAAAGAGTACAGCAATTTCAAATAAGACGTGTCCTAATAATAACCCTAAGATGAAGATCACTTCAAGTTCAGTTGAATTGATCACATCAGATAATGTCTGACTTCCTACGATACCATAAAGAATATTAAAGGCACCATATATGACCAATACGATTGCAGCAATCTTATCAAATGATTTGAATTGTAAGATGAGCATAAATGCGACTGCAATTAATATAAAGGTATCAAATGTGAAGCTCAATGTCAGAAAAGATTCTGAAAAGTAATCCTGTAGCACAAATGAGGCAATCAGTGCGAGCATTAAAGAAATACCACCTGTTAGTAAACCTAGATTATATGTTTTTTTCATTGTTTAAATCTCCTTTAGTTAATGATACCAAGTATTTAGCATATTTTCAAATCATTTATATGTAAAACATACACACAAAATACATGTTCTTTGATATTATATAATTAAAGGGGCGGTGATTAATATGAACTATGGCATTATTGATTTAGGATCTAATTCACTTAGGTTAGAAATATTTACGTATGAGAATCATAAACTAACCAATATATTTTCAAAAAGAGAAGTTGTAGGTTTAGCGAGTTACTTATTACCCGAAGGCTATTTATCTGATTTAGGTATCGATTCTGTGATTCGAGTTGTTAAAGATTTTATGGAAGTAAGTCAAAGTTATAAATTAGAAAAACTATTTATGATTGCGACTGCAACGATTAGAGAAGCACGTAATCAAAATGAAATCTTAACCCGTATTAAAACAGCATCAGGGATGAAAGTAGAACTACTAGATGAAGAAAAAGAAGGCTATTATGGCTATAAAGGTGTATCACTTAATCACAAAATTGATAGAGGGTTAATTGTTGATATTGGTGGTGGTTCCACAGAGTTATCACTCGTAACTGATGGTAAGCTTAAAGACTCTGTATCGCTTAATTTAGGGTCATTAAACACCTATATTACCTATGTCAAAGAAATTTTTCCAACTACACATGAAGTAGAACGTATTTCATCTGCAGTCGTTGCAGCATTAAAACTACATAAAGTAGATAAAGTAGATGTGAAAGTAGCTTATGGTATAGGTGGAACTGTTCAAGCAAGCCTTGTTTTACTACAAAACTTTTACCAAAAGAAGTTTGATAAGTTAACACGTCAAAACATTCAAGATTTAATTTCAAAGATAGATCCTACTAAGAAAAAGACGTATCTATCCATTATTCGTATGATTCCAGAACGTATTCATACGATTATGCCAGGTCTAATAATTTTAGAAACTTTAATGAATTTCTTTAATATTGAAGAAATTATTGTAAGTAAATCAGGTATTAGAGAAGGTTACTTGTTAGAACAAATCCAAAAATAAAGATATCCCTATCACAAATTAGTGATAGGGATATTTTAATTTATGAGACTAATTTAATGTTTAATGTATCATTGTCTACAATAACTTCATAGTGATGATTTGGCAGTACATCTTCTGAAATGATTGCTTTTGCGATAAATGTTTCTATGTCTCTTTGGATATAACGTTTAAGTGGTCTTGCACCAAATTGTTCATTAAATCCGTTTTTGATAACGTATTTTTGAACATCTTCACCCAATGTAATGTAGATGTTTTCTTCTTTTAATTTTTCTGAAAGTTCATTGAGTAGTTTTCTTGTGATATCCACTTGAACTTTAAATCCAAGTGAGTTAAATGTAATAATTTCATCAATTCTATTTAAAAATTCTGGTTTAAAGGATTGTTTTAGCAGTTTATCTATTTTTTCTTGGGCATCACTTGCGTTTTCTAGTAAATATTGACTGCCAATGTTAGATGTCATAATAATGACAGTATTTTTAAAATCTATTGTACGACCTTGTCCATCTGTTAAGTGACCATCATCTAATACTTGAAGTAGGATATTAAAGACTTCAGGATGTGCCTTTTCAATTTCATCAAATAAGACGATTGCGTAAGGCATACGTCTTATTTTTTCTGTAAGTTGACCGCCTTGATCATAACCTACATATCCTGGAGGTGCGCCGATTAAACGAGAGACACTATGTGATTCCATATACTCTGACATATCTATACGAACAATATGATTTTCTGAGTCAAATAAATTTTCAGCAAGTGCTTTAGCAGCCTCTGTTTTACCAACACCAGTCGGACCTAAGAATAAGAATGAACCAATTGGTCTATTTGGATCTTTGATACCTGCACGATGACGTAATATGGCGTTACTAATCAGTTCTAGTGCATGATCTTGACCTAATACACGTTTACCTAGGCTTAAACGTAGGTTTCTAAGTTTTTCTCTATCACCTGATACTAGTTTTGTTACAGGTATATGGGTCCATTTACTTACGATTTCAGCAATCGATTCAGGGGTAACAGTTTCTGTTAGAAGTTTATCATCTGTTGAAGTATCTGATAATTCAGATATTTCTTTTTCTAGATTAGGTATTTTTGAGTATTGAAGTTCTGCAGCCTTAGAATAGTTACCTTCGTTATAAGCAGTATTAAGTTCGTTTTTAAGTTGTTCCAAGGTTTCTTTTTTGCGTTTTGATAAATTAAGTTGAGATTTTTCTTTTTCCCATCTACTTTTTAGACTGGCTTCCTCTAATTTTAAATCATCAATCTCAGATTTAATTTTAGATAGACGCTCTTTACTTAATGTATCTGTTTCTTTACTTAAAGCAGATTTTTCAATTTCTAGTTGTAGTATTTTTCTTTGAACATCATCAAGTTCCACTGGCATAGAATCAATTTCCATACGAATAGAAGCACAAGCCTCATCAATAAGGTCGATTGCTTTATCTGGTAAGAATCTATCTGTAATGTAACGTGCTGATAGATTTGTAGCAGCGATGATGGCACCATCAGAGATGTGCACACCATGATGTGCTTCAAATCGATCTTTAAGTCCACGTAAGATAGAAATTGTATCTTCCATAGTTGGTTCAGTCACAGTGATCTTTTGAAATCTTCTTTCGAGTGCACTATCTTTTTCAATATATAAGCGGTATTCATTTAATGTTGTAGCACCAATACAGTGAAGTTCACCACGTGCAAGCATTGGTTTTAAGATGTTTGAGGCATCCATTGCACCATCTGCACGACCAGCACCTACAATATTATGTAATTCATCAATAAATAAGATGATTTGGCCATCGCTTTCTTTAATCTTATTTAAAACATCCTTCAAACGTTCTTCAAACTCACCTCTAAATTTTGCACCAGCAACTAATTGAGCTAAGTCTAGTTCATAAACAATTTTATTTTGCAGACTTAAAGGTACGTCTTTATCAACAATTCTTCTAGCTAAGCCTTCAACAATCGCTGTTTTACCCACCCCCGGTTCACCAATTAAAACAGGGTTGTTTTTGGTTTTTCTAGATAGAATTTTAATAATACGTCTAATCTCTTCCTCACGACCAATCACTGGGTCGACTTTACCTTCTTTAACAAGTTCTACAATATTTCTACCGAACTTTTTTAAAATGTCAGGATCTTTTGAATAATCATCCATTGGGTTAAATTGCATATTATTTCCTCCTTAAAATTCTATAATATAACATTATTATATGCCGAATAATTGGCACTGTCAAGTGATGAGTGCTAATAATGAGTGATATAGGCAAATCTTTTGTAAGACATACCACAATTATGTATAATAAACCGGTAAATGAATGAACAAAAAAGGAAGATTTAAATGCAAAAAAATTATAGAGTGCTTCTTTATTATAAGTATACAGCCATTGAAAACCCAGAAAAGTTTAAAGATGAGCATTTAGCTTATTGTAAGAGCCAAGATTTACTAGGGCGTATTTTAGTTTCTAGTGAAGGTATTAATGGTACCTTATCAGGTACATTTGAACAAACAGAAAACTACATGGATTATTTAAAAAGTCTTCAAGGTTTTGAAGATATCTTCTTTAAAATTGATGAAGTAGATGCACACGCATTTAGTAAAATGCATGTACGTGTTAAAAAAGAATTAGTGAACTTAAGTTTAGAAGATGATGTGAACCCACTTGAAATTACAGGTAAGTATTTAGAACCTATTGAGTTTTATCAAAAACTACAAGATCCAAATACAGTAGTTATTGACGCTAGAAATGACTACGAGTTTGATTTGGGTCACTTTAGAGGGGCAATCAAACCTGAAATTAAAAACTTTAGAGATTTACCAGACTGGATTAGAGAAAACAAAGATCAATTTAAAGACAAGGAAATTCTAACATACTGCACCGGTGGTGTAAGATGTGAGAAGTTTAGCGGCTGGTTAATTAAAGAAGGTTTTAATGTGGCAGGTCAATTGCATGGTGGTATCCACAACTATGGTACAAGTAAAGATACTGAAGGCAAACTTTGGGATGGTAAAATGTATGTATTTGATGAACGTATTGCAGTGGATATCAATAAACACGAGCATGTCGTAGTTGGTAGAGATTACTTTACAAACGAACCATGTGAACGATATATTAACTGTGGAAATCCAGAGTGTAATAAACAAATACTTGCAAGTGAAGCATCTGAAGAAAAATATTTAGGATCATGTTCACATGCTTGTAGAATTCATCCAAATAATCGCTATGTTAAAAAACATAATCTAACAACAGATTTTGTTTTACAACATATAGCTTCAAATTTAGAAACTCAAATATAAAAGAAGAACAACCTACTAAATGTGTGAAACTAGTCTCTCCCATTTGTAGGTTGTTTTTATCATTGACATTTACGTTTTCAAAACGTATAATATAATAGCGTGTTTGGCCCCGTAGCCAAGCGGTAAGGCATGGGTCTGCAAAACCTTGACGCGTCGGTTCAAATCCGATCGGGGCCTCCAAAGAAATCTTTAATTGGTAGCAAAAAACTACCAAATAATACCAAATTATGCCCTTTTAGGGCATTTTTTATTAAAAAAGGGCTATCGATGACATTTTAAATTGGCGCCAATAGTCCTAAACAATATTTGTTTATTAAAAATTCTATGCTCGTGATAAGTGATTGAAGCACTTGAATAAAAGTCCGTGATAAGTGATTGAACCATATCTAAAAAATTAGAGAACAATATAATATTTAATTTCTTTCATTAGATTGCCTATCTTAATTGATATGGTCGAATGAGTAACGAAATAATTAATTGACTCAAGATTAACCAAAGAGAGTTTTATTTCAAAAGTTAATGCATCAATAATTTTAACTTTATCAATGATATTTTTAAATTCATCAATAGAGTGATTACTCTTGAAGTTCTTAATCCTTTTAACATAATTAGGGAGTATCTTTTTACTATTTAACAATGAAACTTTATTTGATAATAGAGTTTTTTTATTGTGAGAAGTATCTTCTGATGCATCTGAATATAGCATCAATGAATCAACAAATGATATAATAACTACAAAGAACATAAAGTACAAGAAAATGGTATTAATTCAATTTAATTTGATCGTACGACAATAATTTTTGGTAGTGTCAAGAATACTTTCTCAATAATACAAATGAATACTTCATAAGTTCAATAACATGAGTGTATGACGTCTCAAATAGGAAAATGGTATACTTGCATGGGTAATAGATATGCAAAAGTAAATATGAAAAAATCAATAAAACGAGATTCATACCAACGAACTGCTTATTTCCTATTGTTTTCTTACCACTCAAATTAAAAATCAAACTCTAAAAAACTCATCATTCTTTCTTATATTTTATGGTTATTATTTTTGAAGATAAAAGTATACTTTAATTAGTTGGATTCGACTAAAAAAGTCATAAAAAGGCGAGTAATAAAATTGCCAGATTAATATAATATAGGTGGAGATGATAGAAGTGGATTGGATTAAACAGTTAAATGCATCAATTGAATATATTGAAAAAAATTTAGATGGAAGTATTTCGAGTCAGCAATTATCTGAAATTATGATGTGTTCATTTGAGAATTTTCAAAAAGTTTTCTCATATATTTCTGGAAAGACTCTAGGCGTCTATATTAGAGAAAGAAGACTATCAAAAGCAGGTATTGAACTTTTAGAATCTAATGAAAAAATTATCGATTTTGCTATTAAGTATGGATATAGTTCACAAGATGCATTTACTAGAGCCTTTAAAACATTTCATGGATGTTTGCCATCAGAGGTAAGAAAAAATATAGTACAACTTAATTTAACTCCTAAACTATCATTCCAAATAAAAATTATAGGAGAAGAACAAATGAACTACCGAATTGAAGAATTAAGTGGATTTAAAGTTTATGGAAAAGAGTTTGATATTTTAACAGAAAACGCATTTGAAGAAGTACCAAAGATGTGGAAAACGGTTAAAAAAGATGGAACAATGGAAACACTAATGGGTATGATAACTAATTTAAAACCGTGTGGTATCCTTGGTATTGCTGCTAATGGACAATGGGGTAAGTCAAGAGAAATGAAATATATTGTGGGAGTTACCAAAGAGGATGATCCGCAAGTAGATAATTTTAAAGCTATAGATTTTCCTAAATCAACATGGGTTGTATTTAATGTTGAGAAAAAGGTACATGTAAAAAAAACATATCAAGATTTTTATAGTATTTGGTTACCTAATTCTGAATACAAGTTAGCAGATCTTCCTGTTATTGAAGCTTATGGTGCAGATAATACCCAAGAGATATGGTTTGCAATTCATAAATAAAGCATTAATCCAATAACTACAATTTATGAATTCCCAAATAGGGAAATGGTATACTTATATGGGTATTAGATAGGCAAAACCAAGTAAATAGTGGAAATAAGGAAAAGGGGTAAAATAATTTATGAAATTAATCAAAACAAAAAAAATTTTCTCTAATAATTTTATCAATATTATTAACAGTAGTTTCCTAGATATTGCAAATAAGTGTGGTGAATTGTAGTAAAAATAAGCTGAATAGCTAATTATCATCGGAAAAATAATAAACAATGGTTAATAAGGTCGTCAAATTATAGTTTTACTTGTTTAAGATTGATAGCTTTGTTATAATTAACTCATACATCCAAATTAATATTTGGCAAACTATATGAAAATATAGGGCGCAAAACTATAGGGCCTTGAAAATGGTAGCCAGCTGCATAATGAAGATAAATTTTTTTAACTATTTATAACCATGTGTAGCATACATGGTTTTTTTTAATTATTAGGATGAAGAGGTACTATATTTGAAAAGTATAAGAGTTAAAAAAAATATAGCAATTTGCTTAGTTATCTTATGTTTAACGTCATTAATAATTCTTTTAAATCAACCAAATCAGTCACCTGAAGTCAATGAAGAAAAAATTACTATTAGTTATAGAACGCCATATGGTGCGTCTATTTTTATGGCAGAAGGCCAAGATGGAACCGAGACAAATCCTTATATCATCAGTAATGCTGAAGATATGAATGCTTTATCTCAGGCTGTCTTAGCAGGGAATACATTTGCTGGTAAAGTTATTGTAGTATCGTCAACGGTCAATGAAATTGGATTAGGCAATTTTATTCCAATAGGATCACCGACTAAACCGTTTGCTGGAACGTTTGATGGTTTCGGTGTCAAGTTTATATTAAACATTAATAGACCTGAAAGTGATTATCAAGGTCTTTTTGGCTATGTAAATGGTGGTGTGATTGAAAACTTATCTGTAAGTGGTAGAGTTTTTGGTAAATCATATGTTGCTGGTATTGCTGGATTCCATACAAATAGTAGAATACTAAATGTTTACAATGAAGCGTTTATAAATGGTGCACTAAATTATGTCGGTGGCATTACGGGTCAAACCTACTATAATGGTATATTAGATTACGCCTATAATACAGGTGAAATCATAGGTGGTACGTATGTTGGTGGTATAACGGGTGGTATTTATGCAGCATATACAAATAATAGTTATTTAAGACATGTTTATAGTAGGGGTAAAGTAGCGGGTAAAGGATCTGTTGGTGGTGTATATGGAGTAGCCTCAGGTGGTAGTTACCTTGGTCTCACAAACGCTTATTACGATGTTATCGTAATCGCTAATTATTATCAACCGGAAGGGTATGTTAAACCATCTAGCCTAGAAACCACAGCACATGCAAAAAATAGTCAACAACTTTATGATATGGATTCTAAATCACTTCATGGAGACTATTGGCATTTTGAACCTAGGACTGAGGGATTTGGATTCTATCCTCAATTAAAATATTTTATTAATCATCCTAACGACACGCTAGCTTATAAGAAAAACAGCTCAATTCAATCTGTTAAGGTGGATATTACTGACGGAATAGGGACACAAAGTTTTCCGTTTATTATCTATAATGAAGAAGACTTTATCGAACTTAATAACAAAGTCAAAAACGGGAATACCTTTGAAGGGTTCTATTTTAAGGTAGCAGATGGTGTAACAAGATTCGTCTTTGAAGATTACGAACCCATTGGAACACCAACAAAGAGATTTTATGGAACGTTTGATGGAAATAACGCAGAGTTTCATATAAATACCTTAGATACTACAAAAGATTACCAAGCACTGTTTGGTTATTTTGGTGTTGGTGTGATAAGAAACTTATATGTTACAGGATCTGTTAAAGGAAATGATTATGTATCAGGTGTTGTGGCATACCAAGTTAGTGGTACTGTAGAAAACGTCTATAACCTAGCAAGTATAGAAGGAAGACACTACACCGGTGGTGTTGTAGGTTACATGACAGGTGCAACCGTACAACGCGTATATAACCACGCTAAAGTAACATCCACAGGAAACTATGTAGGTGGTGTAGTCGGGGCTGCAGGATTACAAAGTCATATCTATAATACTTATAATAGAGGTGAAGTTATTGGAGCAGATTTAGTGGGTGGTATTGTTGGACAAATACTAGCAAGCTACCAAAATAACTCCAATATTAGATATAACTATAATGCAGCGTATGTATCGTCTAAATCGAGAGTTGGTGGGGTCTATGCCTCAGCAAGTGGAAGTTATTTAACAGACACCAATAACTATTACGATACATCCATCCTTACAGATTTTGACCCAGGTTTAGGTTATAACAAACCAGGCACAACAAATATTGCACAAGGTAAAACCTCAGACTTCTTACTGTTTAGTGAACTCGTTACTCTAGGGTATAACGCAGCGATTTGGGAGTTAAAAGCAAAATCAGGGGATTATGCATATTATCCACAACTAAAAATATTTACAACCAATCCAAATGTGGAAATTAAACTCGATTCCATAGATTCAGTAAAAATGGATGTATCTTATGGATTCGGTACAAAGACAACCCCGTTTTTAATAAAGACAGAACAAGACATGCATGATTTATCACTGGCAGTGTCTAAAGGAAATACTTATTTAAATTATCATTTTAAAGTCGATGCAGGTTTAACTGAATTTGATTTAGGAAACTTTATTCCAATTGGATCACCAACTAAACCATTTTTAGGTTCATTTGATGGAAATGGTGCAAACTTTATATTGGATATTAATCGACCAGATAGTGATTACCAAGGTTTATTTGGTTATCACACAACAGGTGTGATAGAAAACTTATCGGTATCTGGAAGTGTAACTGGTAGAAATTATGTATCAGGTATTGTAGGGTATCATACAGGAAGCCGAGTACAAAATGTATATAATACAGCAAACATCACAGGTACTGAAAACTATGTCGGTGGTATTACCGGTCAAACCTACTATAATGGTATATTAGATTACGCCTATAATATAGGTGAGATTATTGGTGGTACTTATGTCGGTGGTATTACTGGTGGTATTTATGCAGCATATACAAATAATAGTTATTTAAGACATGTTTATAGTAGAGGTAAAGTAGCGGGTAAAGGATCTGTTGGTGGTGTATATGGAGTAGCCTCAGGTGGTAGCTACTTAGGACTTACCAATTTATATTACGATGTTATCGTAATCGCTAATTATTATCAACCAGAAGGGTTAATCAAACCATCAAGTTTAGAAACAGCATTACACGCAAAAAATACGAGCCAAATGATTCAAGGTAGTGCACTCTTACCTAATACACACTTTTACTTTGAAGAAAAAACGGATGAGTTAGGGTATTACCCACAACTCAAAGTATTTAGTCAAAATGAAGTAGCAACAACTAAAACTAGATCTAAAGAGTCAGTCACATTAGATATTAAAGATGGTATGGGTACATCGGATATGCCGTTTATTATCTATAATGAAGAAGACTTTATCGAACTTAATAACAAAGTCAAAAACGGGAATACCTTTGAAGGGTTCTATTTTAAGGTAGCAGATGGTGTAACAAGATTCGTCTTTGAAGATTACGAACCCATTGGAACACCAACAAAGAGATTTTATGGAACGTTTGATGGAAATAACGCAGAGTTTCATATAAATACCTTAGATACTACAAAAGATTACCAAGCACTGTTTGGTTATTTTGGTGTTGGTGTGATAAGAAACTTATATGTTACAGGATCTGTTAAAGGAAATGATTATGTATCAGGTGTTGTGGCATACCAAGTTAGTGGTACTGTAGAAAACGTCTATAACCTAGCAAGTATAGAAGGAAGACACTACACCGGTGGTGTTGTAGGTTACATGACAGGTGCAACCGTACAACGCGTATATAACCACGCTAAAGTAACATCCACAGGAAACTATGTAGGTGGTGTAGTCGGGGCTGCAGGATTACAAAGTCATATCTATAATACTTATAATAGAGGTGAAGTTATTGGAGCAGATTTAGTGGGTGGTATTGTTGGACAAATACTAGCAAGCTACCAAAATAACTCCAATATTAGATATAACTATAATGCAGCGTATGTATCGTCTAAATCGAGAGTTGGTGGGGTCTATGCCTCAGCAAGTGGAAGTTATTTAACAAACACAAACAACTACTATGAAGTCACCATGTTAAGAACCTTTACACCATTATCAGGGTATGTTAAACCAAGTGATGCATTAGGTGGCCAAGGTCTTGATAAAGCAACCATGTTTAATGATCAAATGCTGACAAGAGGTTTTAATTTAAACACATGGACTTTTAAAGAAATTGAAGGCAATTATGCATATTTTCCTCAATTAAAATATTTTGCAGAAAATGCAAATGAACATGTTGTAAATGATTCAATTATTTCAACAAGAACTAATCCATTTACTGGTGATGGTACAAAAGAAAGTCCATATTTAATTAGAAATGTAGATGATATGGTAATACTTTCACACTCTATATCACATGAATATGATGCACTTGGTAAATACTATATCGTTGCACCAAATGTATTTGAAATGAATTTAGTTGGAACAAACTATAAACCAATTGGTCAAGATGTACCATTTAAGGGTCACTTTGATGGTGACTATACACACTTTATCATTGAACTTGATATGATGGATAAAAACTATGTTGGTCTATTTGGTCAACTTTCATCAGGTGCATCCATTTCAAATTTATCAGTTTCAGGAACTATAAAAGGTAATAACTACGTTGGTGGTGTTGCTGGTAAAAATGATGGACAAATAGAAAATGTCTATGCGAAGGTTCATGTTACAGGTAACCAAAATGTTGGTGGTTTAGTAGGTTATAATAAGGGTAGTCTAGACACAATGTTTAGTACTGGAAATGTTACAGGTAGCCAAGGTGTTGGTGGTCTTGTAGGATTTAATGAAGGCACCATTCATGAAGGTTATTATGGTGGTAGGATCCATGGTCAAAACCATGTGGGTGCACTTGTAGGATTTAGTTCTAATGAACTCATTTCAAACTTAAATTATAATGGTACAATTATTTATTATGATGATATCTTAGATGGCTTTATTAAACCAAATAACGCTGTTGGAAATCTAATTGTATTTAATCACTTTAAAGTTGAAAAAGAAGCATTAACAGGTATAGAAGTATTTAGTCAAGAAGGTATTTTATTAAGTAATGATTTATGGAAGTTAAGCCCTACAAATGGCTTATATGATTACTATCCTCAATTAAAATCATTTGCAGAACATGCAAGTAGTGTGGTACGCACAAATGCACTCTTATATACAAGTGTAATTAGGTTTGCGAATGGATCTGGTTCTAAGTCAAACCCATATATCATTCGTCATGAAGCGGATATGAAGGCTTTATCAGACATCACTAAATCTAATAACTTAGATGGCATATACTTTAAGGTAATAGATGGTGTAAGTCTACTTGATTTAACGATAGAAGGTTTAGGGTTTGAACGTATTGGTCACAGTGCAAGCATCAATCAACAATTTAAAGGTGGATTTGATGGTAATGGTGTGACAATCCAAATTGAATTATTAAAAACTACAACAGATTACTTAGGTTTATTTGGTTATTTAGGTCAAAACGCAGAAGTTAAAAATATTGAAATTACTGGTAAAGTACATGGTAGAAATTATGTTGGTGCCCTTGCAGGTGAAATCAATGGTGCAAGTATATCTAATATTTTTAATCATGCAGAAGTTTTAGGTACAAGATATGTTGGTGGTTTAATTGGTTTAAGCACAAACTCCAATATAAATAATATCTATAATATGGCCAATGTTACTGCAATCTCAAGAGATATTGGTGGTATTATCGGTTTTAGTCAAACAAGTACAATTAGTAAAGTGTTTAACTTTGGACATATTAAAGGTGTTCAAGTAGTTGGTGGTATTGTAGGTTATCTATATAACGCTAATAATGTTTCTTATGTTTATAACAGAGGTATGGTTGAAGGTACAACAACAGCAACTTATATAGGTGGTATCACAGGTGCACACCGAAACGGTCAAATTTCTCAAGGTTATAGTGCTGGGGTCATTTTAGGTAAAAATACAGGTTATCTTGGTGGCTTGATTGGTCGTATTGAAGGTACAACCTTTGAATCAGATATTTATTATGATGCATCTATTATTGATTCCATCGTAGTCCCAACAGGATATAATGTACCAATTCAATCCATTGGCAACAAGCTCAATCAAGAACATATTAAAGGTTTAAGTAAAACAGAGATTGTCGGGCTTAAAGGACAATCTAATATGACACTAGATAGTAATGAATGGGTATTTATTGAAACAAATGGTGTTGAAGCTTTCTATCCACAATTAAAAGTATTTAGCACTCACCTAAGTGAGCGCGTTCAAAAAGACTCTATCGAGTCTGTTAAATCCTATGTTTTTGTAGGTGAAGGTAGTTTTGATGTTCCTTATGTAATTGTCAATAAATATGACATGGAAATACTTTCTAACTTAGTTTCTAGTGGTATAGATTTTGAAGGTATCTACTTTAAAGTTAAAGAAGATGTATCGGTTATCGATCTAACTTATGAAGTGAACTATAAACCTATTGGTTCAATCGCTACACAATTTAAAGGGTCTTTTGATGGTACGCATACGAATTTTGTTGTAAAGATGAATACTTCATCAAATTATCAAGGATTATTTGGTTATCTTGGAGATACTGCTCACGTCAAGAATTTAAGTGTATCTGGAAGTATCACTGGAAATAACTTTGTAGGATCTATTGCTGGTGTAAACTATGGTGTTATAGAAAATGTATTTACAACAGCAGATTTAGTAGGTAAAGATAATGTTGGTGGCATAACCGGCTCAAACCACGGAGAAGTTCGTGTAAGTTACGCAATTGGTAGTGTAAGAGGAAACGAACATATCGGTGGTATTTCAGGTAATAATACGGGCATTATTTCTGATGGATATGCATCTTCAAATATCTATGGGACATCCTATGTTGGCGGCATTGTAGGATCAAACGCTTCTGAGTTATATAATCTTTACTACAATGAATCTAAAATAGAGGTTAGCCCTGATATTACAGGATATTCAAAACCGTTTATTGCAACAGGAAATCAAGGTAATACAGATAGTGTCTATGGTGTTGTAAGTCACAAACTATACAGTGGTACCTTAGTATTTGAAAATGAATGGACATTTGAAAATAGTGTAGGTTTCTATGCATATTACCCACAAATTAAAGGTTTTTCAAAGAGTATATATAAACCAATTAAAGATTATTCTAAAGATAGTGTAACCATTAGTAAGTTTAATGAAGGTAGTGGAACTTTTGAAGATCCATATATCATTAGAACGCATTATGATATGGAATCTGTAAGTCAAATGATTGGGGCACGTTATAGCTTGTTAAATACTTACTTTAAAGTAGCAAGTGATGTAGACTATATTGATTTAACCTTATTAGATATACCTTATGTACCAATTGGTAATAGCAGTGTCAATTTCCAAGGTTCATTTGATGGCCAAGGTGTCAAATTTAATATTAACTTAAATAACAACTTTGAATACCAAGGTTTATTTGGTGTTATTGGATCAAACGGTTATGTGAAGAATGTCAGCGTTGAAGGTAGTATTAAGGGTACTAACTTTATTGGTGGTATATCAGGTAGAAACTATGGAATCATTGAAAATAGTTATAACCTAGCTCATATTACAGGTACTAACTATATTGGTGGTATATCAGGTTATGCAAATCATGACATCATAAACACATTTAATACAGGAAATATACAATCAACTGGTGTCTATGTAGGTGGTATTACAGGTGGTATTGTAAGAAATAGAATGATTAAAAACGCCTATAACGTTGGTAATATTCATTCTACTTTAAGTACATCACTAAGAGGTACAGGTGGTATCGCAGGTTATTTAGGTGGTAACTTATATAACGTCTATCAAGCAAGTCCAATCACCTCTGAAAGAAGTGGTTATATTTCAGGTTTATATGGTAGAACAGATGGTGTGAGTGTCATAGAAAATGCCTACTTTGCCATTGAACCTATCTTAAATGATACAAGTGGATACTTTAAACCATCCACTATCGGTCCAAATGCAGTGTATAAAAATCAATTAACATCTGAACAGTTATTTGTAACATTTGAAACAGGTGTCTTTGTATCAAGACAAAGTCAAGCATTTGATGCATTCTATCCTCAACTAAAAGTATTTGAAACATCATCTAAATCACACATTACAACTGATTCAAGAAACTCTGTAATGCATCCACTTCTTTATGGTGAAGGTACTTCAATAAACCCTTATTTAATATATAGCAGTTATGACTTACGTGGATTAGGTATTGCAGTTAAAGATGGTCTAGATACTATCGATCAAGTCTATAAAGTCTATCAAGATGCAATTATTGATTTTGAACCAATTAAAAACTTATATGAACCAATTGGTACATATAGTAATCCATTTAAGGCTACATTTGATGGAAGTAATCAAACTATAAACTTAAAAATAGAAAACCCAAATAAGGATTATCAAGGGTTGTTTGGTGTTGTATCAGAAGATGCACTGATTAAAGATCTTCTACTCGAAGGAGAAGTACAAGGTAAACATTACGTTGGAGCACTTGCGGGTAGATTAAATGGTGTTGTTTCTAATATTTACATTAAAGATATGGTCGTAACTGGTCATGATTATGTTGGTTTATTAGCAGGAGATAGCCAAATAACTGAATTATTAAATATTAGCTTAAAGGGCGTAGTAGAAGGATTAAGTTATGTTGGTGGTATGATAGGACACAGTCAAACAATCACTGCAAATGCTACATATTTTATGGGCTCAATTTATGCATCTAGTAACTATGTTGGTGGGTTAATTGGTTATATTGAAACCGAATCTATTCTAACGAATGTCTTTTCAAGTGGTGTAATTCATGCCTCTAAATCAAACTATGTTGGTGGCTTATTTGGTCACTTTAAAGGGAGTTTGGAACATGCATACGCAACCACTTCAATTACTGCAAATAGTTATGCAGCAGGTATAGCTGCAATCCATGAAGGTGAAATAAATGAAATTTTCTATAGTGGCCAGTTATCTGCAAATAGCTATGCTGCTGGTATTGTAGTAGAAAATAAGGGACTTATTTCAAATGCATATTATAATTCAACAGAAATAGAAAATATGAAACAATTAGATTCAAATAAATTAGTAAAACATGCCATTTATAATGTAGAAGACAGCGCACATGTAAGTGCTAGGACATTAAGTGAAATGACATTTATCTATAGTTTAGGTGATGATATTACACAAATGAACTTTGATCAAAGTTTATATCAAACCAAACAAGGAACAGATTTTACAACCTACTTCCCAGAACTATATATATTCATTGATCATGCATATAATGTTTTTGTAGAAGATTCACTAGAAAGTATTACGTATAATAAGTTAGAAGGTTTAGGAACAAAGTTAAATCCATATCTTATTTATGATGGTTACGACATGATGATCATTGGTGATTATGTTAGAGATGGCCATGAGTTCGTTGGTAAATATTTTGAAGTAGCACCGAAAGTTACGCAAATTGATTTAACCTTAGAAGATCTAGGTTATACTCCAATTGGTTCAAATGAATATAACTTTGGTGGTATCTTTGATGGTAAACAAGCTAGATTTATTATTGAACTTTCAACAAATTCAGAATATCTTGGTATCTTCCACACAATCGGTGAAACAGCTAAAGTATCTAACATGGTCATTACTGGTAATATTCGTGGACATGCATATTTAGGTGGTTTAGCAGGTAGAAACTTAGGTACAATAGAAAATATTTATAATCATGCACATATTACTTCTACACTGGGTAATGATATTGGTGGTATTGTAGGATTTAACCAAGGTACAATTAAACGTGTAACTAACCAAGGAAAAATAACATCCAATGGATCATATACAGGTGGTATTACAGGTCAAAATGATGGTGTAATTATGGATGCCTATAATAGAAATGATGTTACTGGATTTAGTAACGTTGCCGGTATTACAGGACATAATATGGGTGAAATTTCTAATAGTTATAACAGCGGTCATATTCTTGCAAAAGATAGTATTGCTGCTGGTATTGCTGGTACTAATAGTTCTATTATCTATCAAGTATTTAATAGTGGACAGATTATTGCTACAAACCAAAATGCCGCTGGTATTGTTGGTAACTTTAGTGCTGGTAATTTAAGTGAAGCTTATAACGCTGGTATGATTTTAAGTAAAAAAGGTCAAGCTGCAGGTATTGTTGCTTATATGAACACAGGTTCAATTTCTAGTGTCTACCAATTTGGTGAAATCTATAGTGTTGAAGACATTGGTATTATTATCGGTTTCATTGAAAACGGTAATTTATCATCCATTTATTATGATATAGATGTCACCAACCAAAGCGATTTATCAGGTTACAAAAAACCTCAATATCCAGTAGGTAATAAAACTAGTGATGTAAGAACAAACGGGTTATACCACGGTCAAATGATTGGTATGCACGCTTTATCAGTTACTAACATGAACCTTGCAAACCCTAATAAATACAAAATGTTACCAAGTTTAATTTCTACATCATTCTATCCACAATTTACTGTGTTTTCTAACAGTAGTTTTGACTACGTTAGAGAAGACTCTTTAAAATCCGTTGAAACACATACATTCATTGTTGGTGATGGTAGCATGGTAAATCCTTACCTCATTAGAAATGAAAGTGACTGGTTAGCACTAGCTGATAGTACAACCAATGG
This sequence comes from Acholeplasma laidlawii PG-8A, assembly GCF_000018785.1. NCBI lineage: Bacteria > Bacillati > Mycoplasmatota > Mollicutes > Acholeplasmatales > Acholeplasmataceae > Acholeplasma > Acholeplasma laidlawii. The sequence goes on along the minus strand of NC_010163.1, from coordinate 1,172,807 downwards.
TAATTCCTATAAAGGTGTTTATTTTGAAGTAAGTAGCGATATAGATGAACTTAACTTTGTAGATCATCCGTCCAACTATAAATTTGCACCTGTAGGAACAAAAGATAAACCATTTAGTGGTATTTTAGATGGGAAAGGTATCAATGTTAGAGTACATGTATCTAATCAACTAGACTATCAAGCATTATTTGGTCATATAGGTACAACCGGTGAAGTTAGAAATATTAGTGTATCAGGTCATATTTCAGGTAGAAATTCTGTATCTGGCATTGCTGCAATCAATGATGGCGTCATTGAAAATGTTTATAATCAGGCAGTGATTGTGGGGAACCAATATGTAGCTGGTATTGCAGCTACAAATAATGGTGTCATCAAAAATGTATACAATAAAGGTAAAGTTACAGGTAGTGATTATGTAGCTGGTTTAACTGCATACTTAAATGGAACACTATACAACAGTTATAACACTGGCGTTATCTATGGTAAGAATCATATAGGTATGTTAGTAGGGTTCTACCATACAGGAAGTATTCATAATAGTTACTTTGATGTAACCTTATTAGGTGCATACCGAAATACTACAACACACACGAAACCACTAGGTGCGGTCGGTTCATCCTTTAATGGTGATAATGTTAAAGGACTAGATCATAGATTCATGATTGGACAAAATGTATTTGGTGCAAGTTCTAACCAAATGAATTTTGTAAGCCCCTTAGATCATTGGTCAACCAATTATAACTTAAATGAACTCAATGAAAATTATCCACAGTTAAAAGTATTTGCTCAAGATAGTAGAGCACACATTCAAGCACTATCTAAAGAAAGTACATACAATAGACTATACACAGTAACATTTGAAGAACTTAATGAAACAACAAATGAAAATCTACAATATGTATTAGACAATGAACACTATCAATTATATGTACCAACATACTTTGGATATAACTTCTTAGGTTGGTATTATGATCAAGATGGTATAGAGATTCAACTTACTAATAAATCGGGTCAAAGTATCCAAGTATTTAACGAAGAAAAAGACATTGAAGTCTATGCTAAATGGGAAGAAGCATATCACTTAGTACAGTTTATAGATGGCAACAATAAAGTAATTCATGAAGAAGAAATTAGACATGGACAATATGTTCAACAACCAGACGGGTTAATTCCATTAAAGAATAAAAATGCATTATATGTTTATGAATATATGCGCTGGATATTTGATTTTAATGGTACTCAAATTTTAAAACCAACTCAAATACGTGCAGAGTATCATCAAATGGATAGATACTATACAATTAATTATTATGACGGTGATGGTCATTTGTTTGAGCGTCAAAAAGGTGAATATAATCAATATATTCAACCTACAAGTAAAATACCTACAAAAACTTATGATACTTATGCGTATCACTTTGAAGGTTGGGATTATAACTTTAATGTAGTAATTACTGAGTCAATGGATATTCATCCAATCTTTACACCAGTTCAAAGATATTATGAAATTAAATTCTATAACTTTGATGGTATGCATATAGAAACAAAAATGGGTGAGTATTTATTTAGTGTAGAACCACCAAGTGTATTACCTATTAAGGCTCAAACACCTGAATTCAAATATGAATTTAGTGGTTGGGATAAAGATATTTCAAGTATTACAACAAGTATGGATGTAATTGCACAGTTCAAAGAAGTTAGAAGAAGTTATACAGTAAACTTCTTTAATGGTGATGGTAGTATTTTATCTAGTCAACAAGTACTATATGGTGATATGGCTGCACATCCAAGTGAGGTGCCAACTCAAGCACCAGCAGGCAATGATGCCTATAAGTTTGATGGTTGGATAGAAGATTATGCTTATATTACAGAAAACTTAAATGTAAGACCTAAATTCATTAGAGTAGATAGATATTATGAAGTATCGTTTTACGATGCCTTTGGCAAAATCATTGATAAAGTACAAGTTGTTGAATATTTAAATAGTGCAGTTCAACCAATAAATAATCCAACCAAACCATCAAGTGTATCTGAAATTTATACATTTGATGGTTGGGATCAAGATTTTACTGTTATTACGGGAAATCTAGAAATATATCCTGTGTTTAAATCAAGTCCAAGAACTTACCAAGTAACATTTATGATTGATCAAGATACAGTTTATAAGACTGTAGAAACCGAGTATGGTAAAACAGCTATATTACCAGAAGGTATACCATTTAAAGAAGGTACAAAAGAAATTGGTTATAAGTTTATCTCTTGGGGTGCAAATTATAAAAATATTACCTCAGATACTTTAGTATATGCAAACTACCAAGAAGTAGCTGGACAATACTTAATTACCTTTACAGATGGTGCAACCATCTTAAATACACAATATGTATTATATGGAAAAGATGCAGTAGCACCAGATTTAACAACTTACCTAAAGGATCATCCAAATCAAGCTACAGGCTATGAATATTACTTTATATCTTGGAGTAGCACACTAGACTTTATTACAGCAGAAAAGACAATTAACTTAAATAAGGGATCACGTTTAATTAGTTATGAAGTCACACTTATTAATGGTGATGAAACAACCAAAATACAAGTTGGTTGGGGTCAAAATGTCACATTCCCAGTAGGTTATAAAACTAGTACAAATCAAATTAAATATACATTTGTCGGTTGGGATAATAACGGCTTAGCAGTTAAAGAAAATCGCACCATTAAAGCATTATTTGATGAAACATATCTTTATTATGAAGTTAGATTCTATGATAAATTTAATAATTTAATTAAACTACAAGAGGTAGCACCAGGATCAAATGCTCTAGCGCCTGCTGTAGATATAATTGACCAACAAAATGGTACACTACTCATCTTTAATCGATGGGATAAGGACTTTACAAATGTTGAAGAAAACTTAAATGTTTATGCAATTTATGATACAGTCAATGATTCCTTTACCGTTAACTTCTATGATGCATTTAACAAAATCATCTCCTCACAAATAGTGAAATATAATGAGGCAGCAACTGAACCAAATGCACCTTCAAAAATTATTGATGGTCCATATGCATATGAATTTATTGGTTGGAGTGAAGATTTTTCTAATGTGAAATCTAATCTAGACATTTATCCTGAATACGAAGAAAAAGAAATCACATTTACCGTAAACTTTTTTGATGGTGATAACAGATTAATAAAAACTGATTACGTGAAATACGGACTGGATGCTATAGCACCTAGTGTTGCTACTAAAACACCAACACAAAACATCTTCTACATCTTTGATGGTTGGAAAACAAGCTATTCAGGTGTTACAAAGAATTTAGATATTGAAGCTAAGTTTATTGAAGTACCAAGATACTATACTGTCAATTTCTTTGATAAAGACGATAACATTATCAACACACAAATCATTGAATATGGACAAGATGCAAAAGATCCAAGGTTTATGGAAGGATTTAATCCGATTATTTCATACTTGGAAAATGATCAAGTACTAGTTATTAGTGGATGGGATCAAGATCTAATAAATGTTAGAGAAAATAGAACTATTTATGCACTATATAGTGAGGTAAATAGATACTATGAAGTTAGATTCTATGATGCATTAAATAACCAAATTGGTGATACGCAAATCATCGAATATGGTTCTAAGGCATTTGAGCCAACTACTCCAATTAAGGTAAGTCCAAATCCTGATTTCTTCTTTCTGTTTACAGGATGGTCCGAACCATCTAATTATGTTACAGAGAACTTAGAAATCTATCCAACCTATAATTATGTAAAAACAACCTATCAAGTCACATTCTTAGATGGCAATGGAAATGTCTTCGATGAACAAACAATTAGTTATGGACAAAGTGCTATAACACCAAATGGTATACCTTCTAAAACACCAACAGATGATGTATCTTACGTCTTTAAATCATGGGATGTAAACTATGATGTTGTTACAAGTGATTTAATTGTTAGACCAATATTTGATATGGTTACAAGACAGTACTTAGTTATCTTTAAAAACGATAAAGGTATTATCATTAAAGAAGAATTAGTAAATAAAGGCAGTAGTGCTAAAGCACCAGATGTACCAATATTAGAAAGTGATAACTATTATCACTACATGATACGTTGGAGTGTCAAATTTGATAATGTTACAGAAGATATTGTAACAGAACTATATTATGAAAAGATCGAACGTATTTATACATTAACATTTTATGATTATGATACTACAACAATTATTAGCACCATCACTGCAACCTATGGTCAAGTGATTATGGCACCAAGTGGTCCAATAAAACCAGCAGATAGACAATTTAGCTATGAATTTATAAGTTGGAATCCAGTATTTAATGAAGTTGTTACATCAGATGAGAATTATTATCCATATTATGAAGAACACTTAAGAGTTTACATAGTAACCTTCTTAGATGGTAACGGAAATGTATTTGATGAGCAAGAAGTTTATTATGGTGCTACTCCTAAAATGCCTTTAAATACACCAACAAAAGATCCAAACAAACAATATTATTACACTTTTAGAATGTGGGAAACTTTAACAGTTAAAGTGTATGAAGATATTACAATTAAAGCAATTTTTTACAATCATTTACAAGAATATGAAGTCACATTTATTGATGAATTTGGTCATGTCATTGAAAAACAAATGGTCAAATACGGTGAAGGTGCTGTAGAACCAAATACTGATGACATACCAGTAAAATCATCAACAACAAGTACAGTTTATGTATTCTCTGGTTGGGATAAGACATTTAGTTTTATTACAGAGGACTTAATTGTACAAACTCAGTACTTAGGTACACCAAGGAAGTTTATTTATACATTCTATGATGATGATCAAACAACCATCCTAAAACAAATTGTAGGTGCCTATGGGGACCCAATTATAGAACCAAATGTAGTCAACAAACCAGGTGGTGAAGGTTTTGATTATGCATTTGATGGTTGGGATAAGGTAGTTCCTGAAATTCTAACAGAGCATATGATCTTTGTTGCACGTTATAAAGAAGTGTATAAAGAATATAAAGTGACTCTGTTTGATGGTAATGGTGCTTTATTTAAAACACTGACTGTTTTACATGGACAAACATTAATACCACCAACTGAAATACCAAGTAAATTGCCAACAATGCAATACACATTCGTGTTTAGTCATTGGGTGATTAAAGGAAGTACTACCGTATTTAATATCTTTGAAGAATCGGTCACACAAGATATCCAACTTGAAGCAGCATTTAATCAAGAGATAAGACTATATGTTGTTACTTATATGTCCGGTGAAGAAGTACATGAAGAAGTTATTGTCCCTTATAATGGACGTCCTATTATTCCTTCAGATCCTGAAAAACCAGGTTACAGATTTACAAACTGGGATAAACACATTGATAGAGTCACAGGTGATATGACAGTTCATGCGGTCTTTGTTGCAGGAAGATATAACATTATCTTTAATGATGGTTATAACGAAGGTGATGAAGTCATTGTGGAAGGTTCAATGACACCAATGACGGTAAACTTTGATGATAATGTTGTACTAACGGATCTTGGTTATGTAAGAAAAGGTTATGACTTTATGGGCTGGATTGTTGATGGTAATGTCTTACCATCATATGGTGATGGCGATTCATTTACATATAATAATGTTGGTAGTTTAGTTTTAACAGCATACTGGCAACCAATAAGTTATGGTATAAGCTACGACTTAAATGGTGGGCTTGCAATCAACCCAACAATGTATACCATTGAAGACTACATCAGATTTAATCAAGCAAACAAAAATGGTTATAAGTTTGTTGGTTGGTACATGGTAGAACAAGATGAAACATCACAAGACATGCGCCAAATGGCAAGACGTCAAGCAAATATTTTAGCAAATGAAGATCTTGGAACCTATATTGAAGAAATAAAACCAAATACAGTTATAGGTAGTATTAAATTAACTGCCGTTTATGAATACGACAGTTATATTAAACTTAAACCAGAAAGTATGCTTGGTATGTTCCATGCAGAAGTAACAAGTGTTATACCAATTGAAGAAAGAAATTATTATGACGAAACCAATCCAATTTACTTGATGGGTGTATTCCAAAATCAAACTTGGGCAAACCTGAAGGAAAACTTCGTTAATAAAGAACTTTACTTCTTAGATAAAAATGGTAAAGAATTAACAGATCAAGATATAGTTGCTAGTGGACGTATGATAGTTATTAAAGATAGTAATGGAAATATTACGGATAGAGTACATGTTGTACTTAAAGGTGATATTAACGGCGATGGAAGAGTGAATGTTATGGATCAAACCACACTAATTAACCACTTGAATCGTAAACAACCAATCTTATTATCCAATCTACTAGCCGCAGACACTACAGGCGATGGGAAGATTAATGTATTAGATCAAACCGCATTAATTAACCATTTAAATTCGAAAACCCCTTTTTGGGACAAAAATCAAACAACCACGATGAATTTAGGTGAATAATATGAAATATAAAAGAATAATTGCACTGATGTTTATTTTCTTAGCTACAATCATAATGAACATTCAATCAACAAGTGCAGTATCAGCGAAAATGGAAATTTATTTTGAAATAGGTGGGCAAAAGAACTTTACAAAGGCTTATCTAGATCAACAATACTTTGAAGATCCTTATGATGGTGATGTTGTTAGGGCAGATATATATGCTGTGTCACTCACAGGAAGTACAGAAAGATTAACAAACATTCAGTTTGATTTTTCATCAAACAGTAAACTACAAGGTATATCTTATGTTGAAACACTAGGTACATATGTACCATTTGCTGGAGGTAGACCTGAAAATTGGTTTGATAGTGGTACTCTAAATAATTCTGTTATACTAGCAACTAGCGGTGGAGCAGATGCATCTATTACAACTACTCCAGTAAAACTTGCGACTGTACTAATCAAATATAACAAAAATGATCCGGCGGAGAATTTAGAAATTGAGATGATAATGGAAGCTGCAAGTTGGGATAGTGGAACTATTGAATACACTGGAACTGATATCTCGTTGGCAAGTATCATCATAGGAGATCCTAACTCAACCCCTGATGCAACACTCTCTGCACTAAACATTACTGGAACTACAACAAGTAAAGTATATCCATTCAATGTTTCTGCTACAGAAGTAGAAGGCAAGATCACGCAAAATATTACAATAGATTATCAAGACAGTATTGGTGGTTTAACCATCAATCCTGTCTTTACCAAAACAAGTTTAGGTAGTTCTAACTATGTCAAGACTGAAAGTAAAGCATCCACTAATTATCAGACAGGTGATACGATTACAATTACTACTACTGATGGGGATGCAACAAAGATCTATGAAATCAAGTTAACTGTCAGTAGTGAATCAACAAATACTGGAATCGAACTTAAACTAGCACAAGGTGATTTAGGAACAATTACTTTTAACAGTGTAGACAATCGCTATGAGATTGTAACACCCTTCACAGAAAATGATATAAAGATACTAGCTACAACAGCATATCCTTTTGCAACACTGGATAAAAATGAAATTAGAGTAACTAACATCGAGCAAGATGTATTTACGCATATTGGTGATTTCAATGTTACAGCTGAAAACGGCTCAACAACAACTAATTATCCTGTATATGTGAAACGTGAAAAAGGGTCATCAGACGCTAATATAAAAATTATAACCAATGAATATCCTCAAGGTCTTGCACCTGTGGGTAATGTATTTACAATTAATTATCCACACACTAAAACATCCTTAAGCTTTCAAATAGCTAAGAACCAAACAGGTCAAACCATTAAATATAAAGAAGTAGGTACTACAACTTATAAAGACTATACAACGGGTATCATCTCTAAGAGTTCACTAGAAACTGGTGAAACATACTCTTATGAAGTAGTGGTTACACCAGAAAGTCAATTCCCTGATGAAGTAGTTACATATATTGTAAACTTTGTTATTGAACCATCTAATGACACATCAATTAAAACGGGTGATATTAAGGTTCAAGAATCAGGCCTTACTGCTATAAATCTAAATATTACAAACTTAGTTTACACAGTAAGTAACAATAGTAGTGAGTTTGTTACTTTAACTATTGATCCAGGTAGCAAAAGAGAGGCTAAAATTGGTGAAGGTACATACCAAAGTGCACAACTCATACATCAAATTAGTGTGGCTAGCCTAAATTACGGAACCAACAATTTTATCCTTACGATTAAAGCTCAAGATGGTACTGAAAAAGAATACACAATTAAAATAGAAAAAAAATCTGATCAAGCAGAATTAGAATCGATTATATTTAGAACCGATGATGGTACTGTCATTGCAAACCTAGATGATTTTACATTCATATCATCTGAAAATAAATATACATACAGTTTTGACTATGGTCTATTTCCAAGTAACTTAAAACTGGAAACTAAAACATCAACCAAATCAATTATTAAAGGTACAACAACAAACCAATTGATTACGCCTTTAGACTTTAGTGGTATGTATGAAGTCATTAAAACTACAAGTTTAGAAGTAACATCAGAAAATGGTGCTGTAGTTAAAAACTATACAATTCAAATTACACGTACTGCTGCTGATTCTAACAATGATATAAGCGCAATCAATATTGGTGGATTACCTTTTTCTCAGTTCCAAATTGGTGACTCTAATGTCACTTATAATAAAGTAATTGTTGAACCTGTTGGTGGTATTAACACGCTTAATTTTGAAGTGTTGTTACCTACTACATCTAAAGCAACAATAAAAGTTGGTTCAACAACATTTACTAAAAATGAAACAGGAAGATACAGTACAAATATTCCATTTGTTCGAGGAATTGAACAAAATGTGACGATTATAGTCACTGCACAAAATGGTGAAAAAAATACAATTATTATTCCATTTGTTGTTGCAACAAATGATACAACGTTAAAGTCTTTAAATATTGAAGGTACTGATTTTGTTTTTGATCCAGCAAAACTTAACAATACCATTAACATCAACTATTCATTTAATAGTAATGTCACAATTACAGCATCACCTCAAAATGTAGATTCCAAAGTATACATTGATGGACAGGTGCGCATCAATGACACCTATGTTAAAGCAATTGGAAATGGCACAACAACCTTTAAAGTTTGGGTCGAAAGTGAAGCAGGAACCAAAGGCAGTGAGTATGTCATTAATATCGTGAGAGCTCAAGCAAAAACAGACAATAGTTTAGAATCCTTTGTTTTAAAAACGAACAATGGTGAAATTATTGATTTAAGTTTCTTGAGTAGTAAAACTAACTACACAGTTACAATTGATGATCGTGATGAACTATGGCCACTTATTTATTCAGCCGAAGTTAATGAACAAAACTATGCATACATTGGAACTAAAGGTACTACAAGTTTAATAGACCAACAATTTAATGTTTTAAGTGGAGCAACCTCAAACTTGACTATACAAGTATATTCAGAAGGTGGCGTACTTAAAACTTACACAATCAGCATCAAAAGAGCTAATGATGTAAAAACCTTTGAATCAGTTACTGTAAGTGGAACAGGCTTTGTTACACAAACATTTACAGCACAAGAGTTTATATCAGGTGTCCTAGACATTGGAAATATTGCATATAATGTCGATAGGTTAAACATTACATTTAACATGGTAGATGGTTCTAAATCAATGATTACATCAAACTTTATTGGTGATAATCAAACAGGTATTTGGTTATTTTCAAAAACAGGTGTGATTGAAGGTCAATTTAGAGTCAAATCTCAAGCAGGAAACTTTGGAGAATATCTAAAGATTCGTGTGAATAGACAAGTAGCCCAATCTCATAAAAATCTAGATGATCTAGAAGTAATGGTAAATGGAAACAATATCTTATTAGACTTTGATCCAACTACCAACACTTATACTTTAAGAGTAGATAGACAAGTGAATACTGTAACGTTTGTAGCTACTGTTTTATCAAGTGATCGCTCAAGTGTACAAACACCATTTAGTCTAACTGATACATCAGGGTTAAATCATAGGTATACATATACATATAATTTAAATGACCCTGCAGCACAACCATCTAATGTCATCGATATTATTGTAAAAGCAGAAGATGGTACATCAAATACCTACAAAGTTACTATTTGGCGTAAAAACGTTGAAATAGGTATTGATAATATTGTAATTAAAAATGGCTCAACTGTAATTTATACAGGTGATATTTTAAGTGTGCCTAATTTAGGTGAGTTTGATTTCCAAACAAATCAACTAACATTTATTGTGACACCAAAGGATAGATTTGCAAGAATATCCTTTAATGGTGGTACAACACTATTTGCGGATGAAGATGGTTTAATTACCTACACACATACGCTTGTAGTTGGAACCAACCAAATAATTACACTAAGAATTCAATCCGATTTACTTTCTACAGAATATGCTGCAGAAGCTAAATCTCAAAACTATAACTTTACATATACAAGAAAAGCTGCAAGTACACTAGCTGAATTAGATTCACTAGAAATCATTGTAGGTGGCATCAACTTACTAGATGGTGTATTTGATAGTTCAATCATTCGTTATGAAGGTGAATACTTAAGAGTAGATAGAACACACATGAGTGTTCAAATAAGTGCAGTTGGTAAAGAGTTTTCCACTGTAACAGGTTTAGGTATTAAAGAAATTAAACCTGGTATCACTAACAGCTATACGATTACAGTAACCTCTCAAAGCGGTACACATTCTAAAGAATATACAGTTTATATCGTAAGTAAGAATGATGATCATGAAATCAATAACATTAAAGGTAATTCAAACGACATCGGATTTATAGATAGTGAATTTGAATATACATTAGACAATGTTTTATATACAGTATCAAGTCTGCCAATTCATGTTGTCTTAAATGATACGTTTGCTAACTACTATGTAAACGGCGTTAAAAACGCTACTTCCATACCACTTCAGTATGGAAATAACATTATTGAAATATATGGTGAAAGTGAATATGGTACTAAATCAGGCAATACATATAGATTAAACGTCTACAGAAACGAACCGTATAAAGATACTGATATATCATCACTATCTATCACTAACATTTCTAATAGTCAAAATATTACTTATAAAGCAGATGGTACGAATTATTTAGTAGAACTACCTGATACAAGTTCCATTTCAAATGTTAAAGTTGACATTGAACTTAAAAACACTGATAAACAAGTACTAGAATCTACATTTAATTTATCTAATATAGTACTTACTTACAATGGTGAAGGTGGCTTAGACCAAACCATCACATTCAAGGTAAGTGCTGAAGATAATAGTACTAAGACCTATCAAATACGTTTTGTTAAAAATATTGTACTAAGCAGTGATAATTCATTAAGTAATGTATCTATTAAAAATCAAGATAACCAAGTAGTGACATTCCCATTTGATGAACTACTTGCTAATAACTCAGTTGTACTTAATTTACCTTATAGTCAAAAGAGTTTAAATATTGAAATTACACCAACACATAATAAGGCACAAGTGACACCAAATAAATTAAATAATATCAGTTTAGTTGTAGGTGAAAATACTTTTGAATTCTCGATTACTGCAGAAGATGGTACAGTATCTGATCCTTATACAATTACAATTCATAGACAGGCAGCTTCTAAAGAGATTAATCTAAACAATCTTACAGTAACAGATCCATTAAACTCAGGATTATACTTACTAGGTTTAGATACCTTAAGTCCAAAGGGAATAACATTTAACCCAACGACTAAAACATATAACATAAAACTAGATGAAACCTATATTAATGAAGAAATCATCATTAACATCGTTAAAGGTCATATCGCTCAAACAATTACTGGTCCAATTAACGCACCACTGACCCTTAACCATGGCACGAACCGCTTTGAAATCTTCATTAAGGCCGAAGATGAAACAGTAACTCAAGGTAAGTACACCATCATCATAGAAGTCTTATATAAATCAAATAGCCTACAATCTCTGACTGTAGATGGAAAAGCATTAACAGTTCAAGATGTAAACTATTTTGATACGGAAAAAGAAAGTGTAACCATTACACCTGTTTTAACACACCAGGCACATGGTAGCTTCGTGATTAAAGATAGTCTAGGGAATGTAGTAACCAATACGCCAAATCTAAACTTTGATGAAAATGTCTTCACAATTGAAATCAAAAATGAGTATGGAGAAATCGTTAAGACACATACCTTAGAAATCACACGTTTAAAATCAAGTGAGAAGACACTATCGAATGTAAGTTTAATCGGAAGTAATGGAACAAACTATATCACATTTGATCCACTCACCCTTACATATACTGTAGAAGTACCTCAAAATGTAGAACATGTCACATTAGGTGCAATAATTCCAGCCAAGGCAACAGCAACCGGCTTAGGTAAATACATAATCAACTTAGATGAAACAATCACAATTACATTTAAAGTCACAGCTGAAGATGGTTCTGAATCTGAAATTTATACCATCGGTGTAACAAGAAGAGCACTTTCTACAAACAACCACTTAGAAGAAATAAGTATTATCGATACACTGGACCCAACAAACTACTTAATTGGTATATCCGGCAAAAATCCAGATATTGTATTCGATAAGACAACTAATAACTATGTCATTAATTTAGGTTTAGAGTATTTAGACATTAAATACAGAAACTTAATTATTAGATATGTAAAATCAGATACTTACCAAACAGTAGATAAAACAAACCCAAGTACTTTAACACTTAATAAAGGTGCAAACGTATTTGTAGTCACAGTTCTAGCTGAAGATAGTATCAACACACAACCATTTATCTATACCATTACGATTAATGTATTAAACAAAGAAAATGATTTAAAACATTTAACCATTAATGGTGATGTACAAGATACATCAAGTAATGAAATACATTACACAACAGAAGAGGAACAAGCAAACATCCTATCTGAAAGCTTATTTAATGATGGTTCCATCATCTTAAAAGATAAAGTTGGTAAAGTAATTACTTCACCACTAAATCTAGAAATGGGTGAGAATAAAGTATCAGTTGAAGTATTGAATGCATATAACGAAGTGGTTCAAGTATATGAAGTCATCATCACAAGACTAGCATCTAGTGACAATGAGTTTACAGCAACACTTACTGGTACATCAGGTGCACAATTATTAAACTTTGATAAAGACATCGAAACATACAACATAAATGTAGATTACCTAACAACAGAAGTTACTCTAGCTATTGTAAAAAATGCTAAAGCTACTAGTTTTGGTGAAGGTGTATATACATTAGTTTCTGGTGAAACAAAAGAAATTACATTCTATGTGGAAGCAGAAAATGGTGATGTAAGTCCACTATATACAGTCTATGTCACTAGATTATTTAACACAGAAGATAAATTAGCAAATCTAGGTATAAAAACAAATCTAGAAGATCTACTTACAACAGCTAACTTTGATCCGGAAAATAACCTATATCAATTTAGCTTAAATGAATATCATACAAACGTTACATTTAGTTATATAGCAAACTATGGACAAACATTAAGTGGTACACCATTTAATGTTGCTCAACCATTAACACATGGACTAAATGTATTTGAAATTGAAGTTCAACCTGAAGATTTAGCAATTGAAGCATTCATTATTCGAGTTGAAATCACCATTATTAATTCAGAAATCAATCTACAAAACCTATTTATTGATGGTGTTGATAGACTTCTACCTGGTGAATCTATAATTAGATTAGAAGATGTTTCATCTGATAAGAAAACACTAGACATTGAAGCAGTACTAACTGATCTATATGGAACAGTTAAAATTAATGGAAACTTATCAGAACACTTTATTTTAGATATCTTACCTGGTGAAAATACCATCAAAATAGATGTCACATCTGAAGATGGTTCAACAACAAAAACATATACTGTCTTAGTTAAACAATTACTAGATGATTTAGACACTCTAGATAACATCCTAGTTAAAACACAAGATAACCTCTACCTATTAGGTGATGCATCAGTGAACCCACAAATAGTGTTTGATGCTTTAACAAATACATATAAATTTGTAGTCAATGAAACTGTAGAACACATCATGATAGATGTTACAAATGCATCAACTAAACAAACAGTAACAGGTGATTTACGAATACCGTTAAATATTAAACACGGTATCAACCGATTTGAAATTAGTGTGCAACCAGAAGATCTTAACAAACCTGCTAGAACCTACTTAATTGAAGTGGAAAAAGTAAATGATGAGATTTTAATTGATCAATTACTTGTAGGTCAAACAGATATTTATGAAGAAGGCGTATTAGATTACGTGATGGATAGTGTTACAAATGACCAAAAAACCATCAAAGTGATACCAATGATAAGTAATTTTGGTACTTATGTTATCTATGATACTGAAGGTAATTTAGTACAAGATCATGACGTCAATTTAAGTTTTGGACAAAACACGATTAGAATTGTCTTTACATCCGAAAGTGGTAAAACAACCAAGACTATTACCCTTACTATTGAACAAACCTATAGTAGTGATAACCAAATCATTGACGTGCGTTTCTTTGATGCAAGTACCAATATTAATCGTCTAAACTTTGATCCTGAAATCACAACTTATGACTTAGAGTTTCCTGCATCGACAACGATTGCACGTTTACGTGTTGAGACACATAACAAAGCACTCGTATTTATTAACGGTGTACAAGAAATTAATACACGTAAAGACTTTAACCTAACCTCTGGAAATACAATCACAGTGAAGTTCTATGTTATAGCTGAAAATGGAGATAAAGGCATTGAATACACTATTAACGTCTATAAACGTAAAGCAACAGACCCGGTATTAAGTGATAACACCAATTTATTAGATGTCACAATTGAAATTCCAATCAACAAACTTATATTCGATTTTGACCCAACTATCTATGAATATAACATTCAACTACCTTTTGGACATGATGAAATGTATATTAAAGGGCATACTGAAAGTAAGGCTGCAACGGTATTTGGTGAAGGTGCATACGCACTGATACCAGGACTAACTAAAGTGATTCGCTTACGAGTGACTGCAGAAGATGGTACAGTTGCTGAAAAAGAATATAAATTTAATATAACAAGAGCACTACCAAATACAGATACTACACTAAAAACATTAGTAATAGAAGATGTTAACGGTAATATACTAGCATTTGACCAATCTATATTTAATCCAGAAAACCGTACATATAATATTACATTAAATGATGATATGAAACTAAATACAGTCCATGTATTAGCAGAAAAGAATCATGAAACTCAAATACTTTATAACACCGGCATCATCCAACTACATGGTGAAGTTGAAGGATACTACAATACCATCATTACTGTAACTGTAGTTGCAGAAGATGGTAGTATTGGTGAATATATCATTTACGTATTACATGATTTAGATTTTGCAAGTCTTGCAGAAGTCAAAGATATTTCCATTCTTGGAGATGATGGTATTTCATACTTTGGTTTAGAGTTTAAAAATAATATCTATGTTTATGAAGATATCTTAGTACCATTTAATGTAGATACTACAAGACTGATTGTCCAAACAATTGGTAATGTAATCTATTTAGATGCAAGTAATACAGAAATTGAAGATAACAGACTCCAAAGTTTTGGTGTAGGTAGTCAAATAGTTTACAGATTTAGAATTGAATCCACCAATGGTTCAAATACATCAGAAGTATATACAATCTATGTCAATAGACAACTGCCTGATACCAATAGTTTATTAGAAACTCTAGAGATAAATGGTGAAATGGTTCGAGGCTTTAATCCGGACATCTTCGAATATACCATCGTACATCCACTACAATTTGAAAAATACCTTGATATTTATGGGGTAGCTCAAAGTGACAATAGTACAGTTAAAGGAAATGATGTCTATACATTAATAGAAGGTCAAACAAGAACGATTACCATTGAAGTTAAAGCTCAAAGTGGTGATGTATCTAGTTATAAACTACATATATCTTATGTAAACTCCAATGCATTATTAGGTGAATTAACAGTCTATGAAATGATTGGAGAACACGATATTCAAAATACCATTCCATTATTAGATGATACACTAGAATACACCATCATCATTGGTAAACATACAAGATATGTAAATATCAAAGGGTTTGCTAAAGATCAAGGTGGTGCAAGTATTAGAGGATTTGGTATTAGAGAGATTGGTTCTGAAGATACTGTGGTTCACATCACAGTAACTAGTGGTGATGGTTTAGAAGAGTTAACTTATGTATTAACATTAAGAAGAGATACATCCTTAAGTAACTTAAAAGAAATCACACTATTACAAATTAATAACGAAGAAGTCATAACATCCGATGAAAACGATCCGTTCGTTTATAAATATTCATTGTCTAACGGTACACAATCAGTTAAGTTAAATGCGGTTGCGAATAACAGTTCCAAAGTATCGATTAATGGCAGCGATTTTAGTACCAATAACATGGGTGAAATCATCTTAACCGATATCCAAGAAAGCCAAGTTATTAAAATATCTGTGCAAGCAGAAGATGGCTCTATACAGCATTATATGGTCATTATTGAAAGAGTACAACAACCAAGTTTACTACTTACAATTTTACTGATTATAAGTATCATTTTATGGGTTATAGCAGCAATGACTTACATCCTTAAACGTATTAGAAAAAACAACAAGAAAGATAAAAATCAACTCATATTCTAGAAAGGTATAACAGATGAATGAACTACAAAAAAGTTTGATTAGTTTAGGTGCAATCATTATTGTTTTAGTCTTAGTCTACTTAAGTATTCATTATTACTTAAAGAGTCTTAAAAAGATGAAAAAACATAAGATGTTGACCCTTAATCTAGTCATAAAATATAAACTCTTTTTAGAGTATTTGGCATATCAAGAAAAAAAGAATCACACATTTTATTTATATTTAGTAAAAATCAACAATCTATCATTAGTTGAACATACATATAGCGATCACACAGTTAGAAATTACCTAACACATATCGCAAAAGAGTTGAGTGTATATTTACCATTTGGTGGTAAATTAGCACAAACCAACCAAAGGGATACATTTATTGTGTATTACCCTTCTATGGATGAAGATAAAGAACTTTTAGGCAAGCAATTTAAACTGCTTGCCCAAAAGACCTATCATGAAAATGGCATCCATATTACAAAAACTGCAAGTGTTGCAACAATCGACAGTTTTGACTTAAAGGCACTTTCTAGTACACTTATTTCATCAATTAAACATTTAGGCGCAGTCACATCACATGATGATATGGTTAAAGAAGATTATGAAACCTATGCAGACTTAATCAATAAATTAAAACAAGTAGAACTGGAATTAAAAACCTATCAAGTTGAAACCTTAAAGATTAAAAAGACAAATGAAGTATTCAATGAACTACTGATTAATGGTTCTAAACTGGATGTATTCTTAAATAAACTACCAGTTAGTGATATGAGTTGGGTCAATATGATGTTAGTAGAAATGATATTAAACAAGTTATATCATGA
This sequence comes from Acholeplasma laidlawii PG-8A, assembly GCF_000018785.1. NCBI lineage: Bacteria > Bacillati > Mycoplasmatota > Mollicutes > Acholeplasmatales > Acholeplasmataceae > Acholeplasma > Acholeplasma laidlawii. The sequence goes on along the minus strand of NC_010163.1, from coordinate 1,155,234 downwards.
AAATATCTATGCAAACATTAATATTCCAGTGTTATTATCAACACTAGAACAAGAAACCTTCATAGAGTATCTACAAACAATCGTTAAGGCGAATCAGTTCTTACTAGAAAATGTCATATTATCGATTCGATTAAGTAATGTGACTTATGAAGATGAACTCATAAAAAATATATTAACCCTTAGTAACTTAGGTGTTAAAATGTCGATGCATGTCGATGAGATTCATCAAGGATTATATCTAGCACTACAACGTTATCACATTAAGAGATTAGAAATTGATGATAAAGTCATGGAACATGATATGATTGCAGAATTATTATATTTTGCAAAAGTAAATCATATAGAAGTCTTATACAAAACAGAAAAATCAATTCAAGATGGATCTCTTTTAAATGTTTCACACATCACGAAAGAAAGACTTCAATTTAAAGCGGATAAACAGAAAAGAGGTAGAAGATAATGGATCATTTTTCAAATTGGGTAGTAGAGTTTTTTAAAACATTCTTCCTCGATCTGTGGTATTTAATCAGTGGCTTTTTCACTGGTATCTATAATTTATTTATTGGTTACCCGATAGAGTATTATCACTATTTAATGGATAAATCCATCAATTTTAATTTGATCGATTGGATTTTATCGATAGGTTTTATCATTATATTTATACTCTTATACGTCATGACCTGGTTAATTATTGTACAACTTGTTAAACGATATTTTAGATTTGCTAAAATTGAGTTTGATAAGATGACCTTACTAAACCAGATGAATATGTTAGAAAGAAAAGTGCGTGATGCAACAGTTATTCATGTTGAAGGACCAAAGCTCAACTTAAATGATTCTAAAGGTAAACCAAAACTTGCAACAGGATCACGCTTTACAAAATTAAACTTAATAGATGATAAATATAAATACACAGTCTTACCAACCCTTATGACTAATAAGGACAAATTATCTTTAAGTGAGATTGTTACACACTTTATCAACTATGCAAGCTCACACCATAATATCTATTATTCAGAAAAGATAGCATCTACATTTATTGCAGGTCTAGCAACGTCTAAAATACTAATCCTAGAAGGTATTTCAGGTACAGGTAAAACCAGTCTACCTTATGTATTTGGTAAGTTTATTAAAAATGATGCATCTATTATTTCAGTCCAACCTTCTTGGCGTGACCGTTTTGAAATGATGGGCTACTACAATGAGTTTACTAAAAAGTTTAATGAAACTGAGTTTTTAACAAGTCTATATGATGCAAGTTATAGAACAGATATTAATTTAATTGTTCTAGATGAAATGAATTTAGCTAGAGTAGAATATTACTTTGCTGACTTCTTATCCTTACTAGAACTACCAAACAGTGATGAGTGGTTAATTGAAGTAGTCCCTGAACAGTTAATTGGTGATCCAATGCACTTAAAAGAAGGACAACTTCAAATACCTAAAAACGTTTGGTTTATTGGTACTGCAAATAATGATGACTCCACATTTGGTATTACAGATAAGGTATATGATAGAGCAAGTTCTATTGTCATGAACGAAAAAGCTAAACCATTTAAAGGTCAAATGTTAGATAGAATAAATATCTCTTATGACTATTTAGATGAACTATTTAAAACAGCTTATAAAGAGCATGAGATATCAAATAAGAACCTAGTAGCGTTAGAAAAGTTAGATGAGTTTATTAGTGAAACATTCCAAATTACATTTGGTAATCGTATTATGAACCAGCTCTATAAATTTATTCCAATTTACGTGGCATGTGGCCGCAGTGAAATTGAAGGGATTGACTATATTATTGCACGTAAGATTATTCGTAAATTTGAAACATTAAACTTACCATTCTTAAAAAATGAACTCGAAACGTTACTACAATTATTTGATCAACTCTTTGGTAAGAATCAACTTAAAGAATCTAAAGACATGATTTTAAAGTTTATTAAACAAATATAGTGGTGAGTCATGAATAATAAAGAACGTATTAAATTCTTTCAAGAAGAACTATCTAAAAGTATAGATATTGTTTATGATACAGGATACTATCCTCAAATTCTTAAACCATTATCGATTCAAGATAAGGATTTAATTAAACATTTAGATAAGTTAGAATATAAAAAGTTTGATGAAGATTGGATTGTTAAAATCGAATCTTTTTTCCCAAGTCTAAACCAAATTATTAGTAACATTAGAAATACTCTTAAATATGAGGAAGAAATACTTCCAGTAGAACGTACAAGACGTACCAGTAATGAATCTGTAAGACATATACTAAGAAATACTAAGTACATTAAAGATATTAATGAAGATGATGAAGTATATCCTTCTAAAGTATTAAATACCGTGAGTGAACTTGATTACGGTATTTATGAAAATAGACTAATTATGACGTTAATTGATCGTTTATACCACTATCTACTTAAACGTATTGAAGCAATTCACACCCATATCCATGGATATAAACAAACCAATTTTAACCTAGAAAACGAGTTTAAATTAGGTAACTCTGTCTATACTTTAAATTTTGAGTTAAATGCTAAAGAAACATTTGATTCAGGTGAAGTTGATTTACATAATAAACGTATACTGGAGAGAACTGAGGCTGCATTTAAAGTGGTATCTAGAATGTTTCACAGTGACTTTATGCGCATCATGTCACGCTATAAAAAAGTAGTTCCACCGATATTAAAAACACAAATGATTCAAAAAAATGCTGACTTTAGAAATGCATATACCCTATGGCTTTATTTAGATAGATTAAATGTATTAGATTTTACACTACAACTTCAAGAAGCTAGTAAAGCATTAAGTGACACCTCGATTGATGATATTGATAAAGGTTTAATGGCACTCTTTACAAGTGTATTTGTACATAGTGATATGGGGATTTCCTTACTTGACAGCAAGGATGTATCATTCCAGTCCCTTACACCTATAAAAGGTGATGCAGAAACCTATGTAGAACGTGTGAATGTAACGATACCTGAAATGGTATTAGAAGCTAATCTTGCTACAGAGTATCATTTAGAAAAAGCAAAACAACTGATGAGTAGAAAAGAACTTGCTAATCTAGTAATTGATAATAATCCAGAAAACACGAACTATTTAAAACAAGTGTTGCTGGATCAATATTCAATTGCAGACCAAATCTTTAATGCTTACTTAAAACTTAATCAAGATGATGATGTATTTAGTCAACTACTTACCTACAAGCATCCTGTTAAAAAGTATGAGGAAGCATTAAACAGATACCTCATGACGAAGGCTGCGAGACAAGTTAAAGAAAAACTTTTTACAGATGCTGTATTACTAGAAGATAAATGGATTAACTTACTTACTGAACTCCAAGAAGATGCTATTGAAAGCATCATTAAATCTGGTGAAAAGCATGATGAAACACTCATCCAAAACATGCAAAAAGAAGTGAATAAGACTTTAAAAGCACTTGAAAAAGCAGAAACTTCAAAAAGTAAAAAAGCATTACAAGATCAAAGAATTAAAAATAATAAAGCGATTAAAGATATACAAGATAAGTATCAAGCTGAGATTAAAACGTATAGAGAAATTCAAAATAAGCGCATGAAAGCTGAAAAAGAAAAGATAGCACTAAAACTGACACAAGAAAAACTACGTATTAAAGAACGTGAAGCGCTTAAGAGAAAGCAAGAACGTGAAAAGTTGGTAAAAGAAAAACAACTTAAATTAAAGAAGTTAAAAGAAGCACATCAAAAACTTAAACAAAGTATCAAATCAAATGTTACAAAAACATTAACGGATTATAAAAATAAAAAATAAAAATGAGCGTATCTAATTTACTAGATACGCTTATATTTTTGATAGATTTCATATGATGTTATAATAAGTATATAATTTATGAGTTCTATACCCTAAGGAGTTTAAAACTATGAAACGTTATGTAATAACCATACTTACTATATTATTATCAAGTTTACTTACTGCATGTAGTCTAGGTGATTCTAATACAGATGAAGAAATCACCGACGAACCTGTTATAGAAGAACCTATTGAAGTCAAAGTAGATGGTACTAAGACGATTTATGCAGATGAATTATGGTATGTAAAAGAAGAGGCTGCCATAATTAATTTATCACTTGATTCAAACAAAAGTATCGTACTAGAGGATGCAGCCCAACAAGCTACTTATGAAAGTGAACCGATTGAAGTGAATCACTTTAATGAATTGGTTTTATCATGGAATGTTAAAAACCTAGAAGATGCAAGAATTACTTTCTTTATTGCATTAGGTGATGGTACTGATTTTGGTAGTTACCAAATCATGGGCTTATTTAAAGATGAAAACCATATGTCATTTAATAGTTTAGATGATCCTTATGGTCGTGTAAGTATTGATACTTTAATTAATAAAGATCCAAGTAAAAATAATTATATTAAACTTAAATTTACCGTTATTGCAGGTAGTGCAGACCAGTTAGAAATTAAAAATATCAGTGTTACAACCAAAAGCGTAGATAGTGCATTAACTTATGATGCATCAAAACTAACCAATAAAGTCATTGATGTTGCACCGATGCAACAATTAAGTATTCCAAACATTGGTAATGTTATTTGTTCTCCAACCTCGGTTGCTATGGTGTTAAATCATTATGGTTATACATTTACACAACAAGAGATGGCTAAAAAAGTATATGACAATAGCAAAGGGATCTATGGCAACTGGACCTTTAATGCAAGTTATGCAGGATCACTAGATGGTATAGCTGCAAGAGTTGAGTATATTGAAGACTTTAGTGTTGTTATAGACTATATATTAAATGATATACCAGTTGTTTTTTCAATTTCAACAACATCAGCAGATCAACTAAACGGAGCTATCATGGCATTTCCTGCAGGACATTTGGTTGTCTTAAAAGGATTTGAAGAAATCAATGGTGTATGGCATGGTGTCTTCAATGATCCTGCAGAATATGAAGATAGTAAAGTTGAAAGAAAATATCCGATGGAACAAGTCTTAAAAGTATGGCGTCAATATACCTATATTATTGTAAAATCTGAGACAATCTAAATGATTTATAGTTTCTTAACACTATTTATTTTTATTTGTTAAAATAGAGTTAACTAAATATGACAAAGATAAAAACTTCGTGACGATTTTATGCGTCATAGGGGTTTTTATTTTATGACAAGATGAGGAGCGTCATGATGATTAAAAAATATGCACCAGGGGTTTTGGTTAGTCTTATGATTGCAGGTGTATCACTTGCTATCAACAATGTGTTACCAGTAGATTTAATTGGTATGGCATTAATTGCTTTATTATTAGGGATGTTATTAAATCCATTGTTACATAAGTATGATGTACTAGATTCAGGTATTGATTGGTCCGCTAAATATATTTTAAGAACAGGTATTATTTTAGCAGGTATATCCTTAAGTTTTAGCCAAGTATTTGAAGCAGGAAAATATGCACTGATACTATTAGGATTTACTTTTCTTACTGCATTTGGTGTAGGCTATATTTGTAGAAAATTATTTAAGATTGACTGGAAACTAACAAGCATGCTATCCATTAGTACAGCCATTTGCGGAGGTACTGCGGTTGCTACTTTAGGTCCGGTCATTGAAGCAGATAATAAAGATATTGCTTATGCATTATCAGCAACTTTTATCTTTGATTTACTTACTGTGATTGTATTTCCTTGGATTGGTGTATTTCTTGGCATGACAGATACAACATTTGGGCTTTGGGTAGGTACTGCGGTAAATGATACATCTTCAGTTGTTGCAGCTGGTTATGCATTCTCAGAACTTGCAGGTGCACTAGCAACGATTGTGAAACTCACAAGAACTTTATTTATTGTTCCAATCGTTATTATATTCTCATATATTTATGCACGTAAAAATCAAAATCAAGGTGTTTCAAAGATAAATCAAAAAGTAAACATATTAGCAATTTTTCCATGGTTTATTTTAGGATTTATCGCATTTATTGGTGTTAGAAGTTTAAATATATTATCAGATGATTGGGTCTTATCTATTTCAAGTATCTCTAAATTTTTTATGGCAACCGCACTTGGTGCCATTGGTTTAAAAACAAGTTTTAAAGAAGTAACAAGTGTTGGTGTTAAACCAATGATGGTTGCTGTTATTATTGATGTCTCTGTTGTAATTGTTTCATTTGTAGTTTTATCCATTATGTTTTAATTATTTATTTCATTTCCGTTTATATTAATGTTAAAATATGAAGGGGCTTAAAGTAACATATTCAATATAAGGGGAAAATAAAACATGCATAAATTAAAAGAACTAGCAAAAGAAGACTTAAAAGACATCACTAAAACTGAAAAAATTAAATATGCAGCACCTATCGATCATCAGTCATTTAAAATGGTAGCATACATATTTATGGGATTAATGATTGTAAATCTGTTTATATTTTTCTTACCATTTGTAGATTTTGAAGGTGGTATGTCATCAAGTGATACAGGGTATCTCGTCATAACTTGGTTTAATACATCATTTGAAGAAGGACCAATCATTGCATTATGTATTACAGCAATTTTTATCATCACGATCATTACCTTATCACTGCTTATATATACATTTATCAGTCAAGGTGAAATCACAAAAGCTATCGCATACAAGTATATGAAGAAGTTCAATTATGTATACATTGCGCTCGTACTAATTTTATTAATTATTGTATTTAATCTGATTGAAGCGATGCGTTTTAGATTATCTGGTGAGATATATGAACTTCCATATCCAGGTATTGGTCTTCATATGTTGCTTTGGGTGAACATGATTGTTCCAATCCTACTTGGTTTTATATTTAAAGTCATTAGTGCCAAAAATCAAGATAATTTTATACCATAAATTAAAGTCTAAAGGGAAGTTATCATCATAACTTCCCTTTTTAAATGTAACATAATTTATCTTATTTTACTAAGGTCAGTTTCGATTAGTTGAAATGATTTCATGTAAATGATATCCTTATACTAGTAAAAATAGTGAATCAATAGAAAAGAGATAAACATGAGAAGTATTCCAAAACTAAACTTAAACGAATTTCCATATATCACTCACGATAAATTAAGATATGGTGATACCGATAAACAAGGCCATGTCAACAATGCAGTGTTTACCACCTTTTATGAAACTGGTCGTGTTGAAATCGTTTACGAGCCTAAACATCACATACTAAATGAAAACTGCTCATTTGTGATTGCACATATCGAAATGAATTTCATTGCTGAAATACATTGGCCAGGTAAACTAGAAATAGGTACAGGTATTACAAAAATTGGTAATAGTTCTGTAACCTTTTTACAATCACTATATCAAGATGGTAAATTAGTATCGACGAGTGAATCTGTTTTGGTTCAAGTAAATAATGATACTAAAAAATCGGAAGCATTAAGTGAAGATTCAAAAAACAGATTAGAAAAATATATGATGAATAGGTAACTTATAAATAAAACGCACTCATAAAGTGCGTTTTTTATATGTGCTTAACAAATCTCACATGTAATATCATTATGGCTTAAACCATGAATCTTTACATAATTTTTAGATGACTGTGTAATGACACCGTCTTTTTTTAATATTGTAAATTGGCGCGATAAGGTTTCGGGAGTTGTGCCTAAATAAGATGCAAGATCTTTTTTAGGCATAGGTAGATAGACTACCATCTCACCTTGCTTATTGAGTGTTGCACTTCGGATAAGAAAGTTAATTAGTCTTTCTTTGGATGTTTCTGTAGACATCCAGGTTGATTGTTGTTCAGAGATACTTAAGCGCTTTGCTAAAACAGATAACATCTTAACTGATATGGCAGGGTAGGATTTAAGTAAGTTTTTAAAGTCGTCATGGTGGATCATACATATCTTTGTATCTTCTAGACTTTCAGCATAAGCTTCATAGATGCCTTCTTTAAATAGTGCAAGCTCTCCAGTAAATTCACCTGGGAGTAAAAGTCTTATAAGTTGTTCACGACCGCTTTCAGAGAGTCGATAGATTCGAACCTTTCCTCTACTAATAATATGGATAGAACCAGCACTTTCACCTGGACTATAAATCATTTGTCCGGCACTATAATGTCGGTGTTCAATCAATTTAAACACTAGTTGACGTTGTTCACTTGTAAGTGTGTTGAATAGTTCAAGTCTATCAATGCAGTTGTGTGGATGTAATTTTTTCTCTTCCATATATTTACCAACTTTCTTTATTACATTATATCAATAAATTGACAACTATCAATTATTTATAACTTTGATTTCTTTATAATGGTGATAGTCATAAACTATGTATAAATAAATCAAAGGAGCAAAAATATGAGTGTAGTGTTAAAAGAACATCAACAGATGTTGCACCAAATGGTTGTTGATTTTTCTAGAAAAGAGATTAAACCCTTGGATATGGTAATTGATAAACAAAAAGGATATCCTAAAACACTTTGGGATAAAATTGTTGAAACAGGATTTTTAGGTTTGATTGTACCTAAGGAGTTTGGAGGTGCAGATTTTGATCCGGTAGCAGAAGCTCAAACTATATTTGATGTTGCATCAAACAGTGCTAGTGTTGCTTTCACTTTAGAAGGTCACTATAAGACAGTGGATCAACTTAAAAAATATGGTAAAGCGTCTTTAAAAGAAAAATATCTTCCCGAAGCCAATAAACGTATTTTTGGTTTTGGTTCTACCGAACCTCAAGGTGGTTCCAATGTGATGGGACATACTGCAAGTGCGGTCAAAGAAGGTGATTATTGGATATTAAATGGTAATAAGACAATGATTACAAATGGTGGACTTGCTGAAGTGTATTTAGTATTACTTAAAACTGCAGAAAATGAACTGACATGTTTTTTAGTTGATAAGGATATGCCAGGTTTTAAGTATGGAAAACAAGAAGATTTCTTTGGCATGAGGGGAACCCCTGTAGGTGAAATATTTTTAGAAAACGTTAAAGTAACAGATGAGTATATGCTCGGTAAAATTGGTGAAGGTGTCATGATTGGTGATAGTGCACATTATGATGCAAGAATCAATATGGGTGCTATTGCAGCGGGGATTTGTCAGCATGCATTGGATATCGTACTGGATTATGCTACCGAAAGAAAGGCGATTGATAAACCAATCATCGATTTGTTTTCTATTCAAAATAAAATCACTGAGATTGCTATTGCTAAAGAAAACACGCAATTACTTTATGAAGAGGCTGCTAAACTTAAAAGTCAGGGAAAACCTTATGATAAGGTTTCTACAATGGCTAAATCTTATGGTAGTCGTGCAGCATTTACATCATGTGATCATGCACTTCAAGTATTAGGTGGCTATGGTTATAGTAATGAATATCCAGTAGAACATCTACTAAGAGATGCTAGGGCATTACAGATTGCAGAAGGATCACTAGAAAAAATGGTCATTGAAATCGCAAAATCAGTCCAAATGGAAAGGGTGTAAAAAAATGAGTCTACATATTGTTGTATGTGTGAAACAAGTACCAGTTTCCAATAACTTAAAAATAGATCCAGTCACTAAAAATATGATGCGTTCATCAGAACCAGGGATTATGAATCCTTTTGATCAAAATGCAGTTGAAGCAGCACTCAAACTTAAAAATAGATATGATGCAAAAGTTACTTTACTGTCAATGGGACCTAAAAACTTTGAAATTACTTTACGTCAAGGACTAGCGATGGGTGCTGATGATGCGATATTACTCAGTTCACGTAGCTTTGGTGGAGCAGATACACTTGCGACCGGTTATGTCTTAAGCCAAGCAATTAAGGCGATTAAAGACGTAAACTTAGTCTTTTTTGGTAGACAATCTATTGATGCTGATACGGGTCAAGTAGGACCAATTGTTGCAGAATTATTAGATTGGCCACAAGTTACTTATATCAGTCAAATAAATCCAGTAGATGAACAATCTATTGAAGCGGTTAGGTTAATGGAACATATGCAACAATCCATTAAAGTTGAACTACCTGCAGTGTTTAGCGTTCGAAGTGAATTAAATGAACCAAGATACCCAAGTCCTAGAAATATTATGTTAAGTTATCAAAAGGAAATAAAGGTTTGGGATGAGCATGCCTTTGAACTTGACTTTAATAGAATTGGGATTAAAGGTTCTCCAACGGTTGTACGTAAAGTTTGGAATCCAACAAAGGTTGCTAAAAAAACAGAATTACTTGGTGAAAACCCAGATAGTGCTGCACGTAAATTACTACAAGTATTACGTGCACGTAACATCATATAAGGAAGGTGGATTGCATGATACATAAAAATATATGGATAGTTGCTGAACATCATCAAGATATTATTCAGCCAGTGACCAAACAACTAATTACAAAAGCAAATCAAATTAAAGAAAATAAAAAAGTGATTGTTGTACTATTTCAAACAAAAGAACAAACATTAGAACAACAACTCATAAATTATGGACCAGATGAAATCATCACTGTTTGTGATGATAGATTAAAGGAAGCACCAGATTCATTAATTGCAGACTTATTATCTCAACTAAATCACAAATATCAACCCAATAGTATGTTATTTGGAGCAACAGTAATCGGTCGTTCAATTAGTGCAAGATTACAAGCAAAACTATTAACTGGTCTAACTGCTGATTGCCTTGATCTTAAGTTTGAAGATGATTTACTCATACAAATAAAACCATCTTATGGTGATAATATTATGTGTGAAATTGTTTGCCCAAACAACTTTCCACAAATGGCAACAGTTAGACCTAACGTCTTCATAGCTACCGAAACACAAAGTAATGATACAAAAATCACCATAGTTGATGATTTAAACTTTAAAGAAAGCAAACGTATTACAGTATATGAAGAAATACCATTACTTTCAAAATCAGATAGTATTGCAAATGCAGATAGAGTCATTGCATTAGGTCGTGGGATATCAGGCGAAGAACATATTTTAAAAGCTAATCTACTTGCTACAAAATTAGGTGCCAAAATAGGTGTAACGAGACCACTTACGGATCTACCACCTTTTAGTGTTGATGATCAAATCGGTCAATCAGGTAGTTCGATTGCACCTAAACTATTAATCACACTCGGTGTACATGGCGCAGTTCAGTTTACATCAGGTATTACAAAGTCTCATTATATTGTTGCTATAAATAACAACCCTAAAGCACCCATTTTTGATGTAGCTGACTATAGCTATATAGGAGATGCTAAAACATTTGTTGAAGCATTACTTAAACTCATACAGTAAAGTCACACACATGAGTTCATTAAAGTAAATAACTATACTTATAAGCGCTATAAAGGTAAAATAGAACATATAGATTTCTCTTATAAATAGAGTAAAGAAGGTAAAATATATGGACTTAAAATTACAGACGAAATACATGAAACAAGCGTTTAATTTAGCAATAAAAGGCGAAGGATTTGTGAATCCAAACCCACTTGTTGGTGCGGTTATCATTAAAGATGGTAAGGTCATTGGTAAAGGGTATCATAAGGCATTTGGTCAAGTACACGCTGAAGTGGATGCAATTAATCATGCAACAGAAGATGTAGCTGGTGCAACGATGTTTGTAACACTAGAACCATGTAGTCACCATGGTAAACAACCACCGTGTGCATTTAAACTGATAGAAAAAGGTATTAAAGAAGTTTATATTGCAAACTTAGATCCAAACCCACTAGTCTATAAACAAGGCGTTAAAGTGCTAGAAGATGCCGGCATCAAAGTACATTATGGTATCTTAGATGACCTAGGTTTAAAAGTAAACGATATATTCTTTCACTATATTACAACTAAAAGACCATTTGTAGCCATGAAGTATGCCATGACTTTAGATGGTAAATTAGCAACTAAAGATTTTGATTCTAAATGGATAACTAATAAAAAATCAAGAAAATATGTTCATGATTTAAGAAATAAATATAGTGCAATACTTGTTGGTGTGAACACAATCATTAAAGATGATGCAAAACTCGATGTTAGAAGAAGTAAGAAATCTAAAAACCCAGTAAGAATAATCTTAGACCCAAAACTACAAACACCAAAGAGTACTTATGTTGTAAAAACAGCTAAAACCCAACCAACTTGGATAGTCTCTGAAACATATGATCAAAGCTATGTGGATTTGGGTGTTAAAATCATTCAAATGCCAACCATTGATTTAGATAAGCTTATGACGATTCTAGGTGAAGCAAAAATAGATAGTATCTTCATTGAGGGTGGTGCATATACGCATGCGAGTTTCTTAGAAGCTAATTTAGTGAATAAAGTTTATGCATTTATAGCACCTAAAATCATAGGTGGAAAAAATGCACTTACTCCAATAGGTGGGGAAGGTGTATCTTTAATGAAAGATGCCCATGTATTAAAAGATGTTACTTATACACAATTTGATGAGGACATCTTAATTGAAGGTTATTTTAAATAAACATCTTTGGACGAATATACATCATGTTCGTCCTTTTTATTAGGTATACATATACATGAAATGTATCAAAATGTAAGAAAAGTGAAACAAATTTACATAATTTGATTTTCATTATAGGATTTGATGCAACCAACTTTGAAATATCGTATAATAGTGACGCATCAAAAAAATAACTTATAAGGACCATACATGAAGATTTTATTTCAGCTATTTATTTTAATTGTATTTACGTTACTAGGAGAACTTATTTCCTATTATCTACCATTTAGTTTTCCAGGTAGTTTAATTGGATTAATCTTACTTTTTTTAGCACTTTTATTGAAACTTATAAAGGTGGATCACATTAAAGAAGTAGCGTGTTTTCTTCAAAAATATATGGCGTTTCTATTTGTTCCACTTGCGGTTGGCTTAATGGAATACTTTGATTTAATTAGTCTTCATTGGGTAGAACTAGTTTTAGTATTAATTATTTCTACAACCATTACTTTAATTGTCACCTCACTACTAGCACAAAGAGGTATCAAACATGAATGATATACTTTGGACCGTAGGTTTAACTATTGGTGTTTATGTAGGATTTTATTATCTACAAGATAGATTTAAAATCTCTTTACTAAACCCTTTATTACTCACCTCTACATTTATAGTTATCTTTTTATGTGTAACAAATATTAACTATGACACGTATCAAGAAGGTACTAAAATGATTTCGTTTTTCATAGGACCTGCAACAGTTTCACTCGCACTTCCTTTATATGAAAAACTACCGATTTTAAAGAAACATTGGAAGACCATTATTAGTGTTTTAATTGTAGGTGTTATCGTACACGCATTAACCATTGCAGGTATTGTATTTATCCTACATACGACAGATGAAATGATTGCAACGATGATTCCTAAGTCAGTAACTACACCGATTGCTATGGCAGTATCTGAAAGCCTAGGCGGTATTAAAAACTTAACGGTTGTTATTGTTGTGTTAACAGGTGTGTTAGGTATACTAATTGCACCACCTATCTTTAAATTATTTAAAATTACATCCCCAATTGCACGTGGTTTATCCTTAGGTGCTGCCTCTCATGCAGTAGGTACAACCAAAGCGATTGAATATGGTGATCTTGATGCATCCGTTGCAACTCTATCATTAATCATTACAGGGCTCTTAACTGTGATTGCTGCACCACTGATTTATCAATTATTAACATGGATTGTATAAAAATATAACATATAAATAGAATAAAACCTCCACTTGTGATATGATATGTAAGGTTTATCATGTTGGAGGTTTTTTTATTATGTTAAATGTGTCAAATGTTACGTATCAAATCGGTAAAGATATCTTATTTGAAGATGTCAATTTAAAATTCACTAAAGGTAATTGTTATGGTGTTATTGGCGCTAATGGTGCCGGTAAATCTACGTTACTAAAAATATTGGCTGGTAAGTTACCTACTACAAGAGGTACCATTACTATGGACCAAAATCAGAGATTATCTTTTTTAGAACAAGATCAATTTAAATATGATGAGTTTACTGTCATTGATACAGTAATTCAGGGTAATAAAAAGTTATACCAAATCATGATAGAAAAAAATGAAATCTATGCTAAACCTGATTTTAGTGAAGAAGACGGTATTAAAGCTGGAGAACTAGAAAGTTTATTTGATGATATGAACGGTTGGAATGCCGAGTCTGATGCAGCTATTTTACTCACTGGATTAGGTATTGATGTTGAAAAGCATTATGAACTTATGAAAGACTTATCAAGCAATGATAAGGTTAAAGTATTACTTGCTCAAAGTTTATTTGATCAACCAGATGTTTTATTACTAGATGAGCCAACCAACCACTTAGATACTAAAGCTGTGTTATGGTTAGAAAACTTTTTAATGGATTTTGAAAATACAGTCATTGTTGTATCTCACGATAGATACTTTTTAAACAAAGTGTGTACACACATTGCAGACATTGACTATAAACAAGTAACTCTTTATGCTGGTAACTATGATTTTTGGTATGAGTCTAGTCAATTAATGTTAAGACAAGCTAAAGAACAAAACAAAAAGAGTGAAGAAAAAATTAAAGAATTACAAGACTTTATTTCTCGCTTTAGCGCGAATGCTTCTAAATCTAAACAAGCAACATCAAGAAAGAAAGCATTAGAAAAAATTGAGTTAACAGAAATTAGACCAAGTACAAGAAGATATCCATATATTAACTTTAAGTATGAAAAATCTTTAGGTGATGATATCTTAAAAGTGGAAAACTTATCTAAAACAATTGATGGTGTAAAAGTCTTAGACAATGTAACATTTACATTAGGTAAAACAGATAAGGTTGCATTTATTGGTTTAAACGATAAAGCAGCAACTGTCTTATTCAACATTTTAAATGAAGTAGATACACCAGATGCTGGTTCATTTAAATGGGGCGAGACTGTTATTAAAGGTTACTTTAGAAAAGATAACAACTTTGAATTTAAAAAGCCAACCGTGATGGTTGACTGGTTAACAGATTATTCTAAAAACAAAGAAAATACATATGTAAGAGGCTTTTTGGGACGTATGCTATTTAGTGGCGAAGACGCTTTAAAGAAAATTAATGTACTAAGTGGTGGAGAACGTGTAAGACTCTTAATGTCTAGACTTATGATTGAAGAAAAAAATACACTTATCCTTGATGAGCCAACCAACCACTTAGATATGGAATCTATTACAGCACTAAATAAAGGCTTACAAGAATTTAAAGGTGTGTTATTATTTACTACACAAGATCATCAATTAGTGTCAACAACAGCTACACGCTTATTTGAAATTGATGAAGCAGGTAAGTTCATTGAACATATCGTTGATTATGAAACATACTTAGAAAACAGATAAAAATAATACAGGAGAAATCATATTCATATGACTTCACCTGTTTTTATTAATGTCTTTCATACACCATAAGTGCAAACTTTTGAACAATTTCAAATCCTGCACTTAAATATATGTATTTAGCAGCGTTTTTGTTTCCTGTAAAAAGTGTCATATACTTAGCACCCATTTGTTGAAGGGTTTGACAAAGTTTTTGGAAAAGTATTTTACCTAAACCTAGACCGCGTACTTCACTCACGATTTCTATACCAGAAAACATGCCCCTAAAATCGTTAGCTATTAATAGTGGACCTGAAAATCCCATGACTTGATTATCTTTTGTCACAATCAAAAGTGGATCAGGTCGCTTTCTAGATAAATTAGCCATAATCGCGTATCTAAAAGAGTCACTTTGAAGTTTAGTTAAAAAGATATCCATACCCTTATGTTTAAGTGGATTATAAAGTGTCACGTCATAACCTTTATAATTAAGTGTCTCTAATTTTTCACTAATTGTATTATCTAATTTAAATTGTTTTAAATCTAAAAAGTAGGTTTCTTGAATAGAAGTTTCTTTAAAACCTAGTTCAAGATAGGTCTTATGTAACTGACTATCATAAATAACCCCTTGTTCATTAGGGTGAATCATATGTTCCTTAGCATACCATGCTAAGTGGTAAGGCTTATGATAGTGAATACGTATATCTTTAGTGGTCTTATCAATGAGTTGCTGAATCAGTGGTTTATAGCTAGAGGCTTCACCAATAACTAAATTGATATCTACAAACTCATCTACACTATAGATGAGTAGACCACAAATTTCATTATCTACTCGTTGTACAATATATTCTAAATTAGTAAGCATATCTCCAAACTGCTCAAAATTTAGTTCAACATAATGGGTATGTTTCAATTGGTTTAGATAAAAATCATAAAGTTTCTTCATAAATACTTTCCCCCTTCTTTATGTAATAAATCTATTTTTAACTGAATATCTGATGAGAATCCACCTAACCTGCCATCTGATTTGATCACCCTATGGCAAGGTATGACGATCAATAAAGGATTACTGCCCACCGCATTACCAACGGCTTGATATGCTCGTGGGTTTGAAATTCTAACTGCAATATCTTTATAGGATGCAGTCTTTCCGTAAGGTATCTCAATTAATTGTTGCCACACTAATTTTTCAAATGAACTACCTTCTAAATCAAGTTTAATATCTTTAGGTATGGGTATACCTTTAAAATAGTTATCAAGTATTTGAATATACGGTGCAGTTATTTCTTTGTTTAAGGTTAAATTTGAAAGGTCTTGATGATTATAAATATCAATAGATTTTAAACCGTTTTTGGACACTTTAATGGTAAAGGTCCAATCACCATAGCTTATGAAATCATAATACAACATTGCATGCACCTTTCTTTTGCAAATCGTTTGCAAAGTCTATTTTGTGTGATATAATACTTTTGCAAATGATTCGCAAAAGAGGGAATTCGACATGAAAAAACTATTTGTTACACTTTTTATTTTATCACCTTTATTAATTTTATATGCTTGTGGCTCATCATATCATTATGATATTGTTGTATCTGATTACTTCACATATGATATTGTTAAGCAAGTTACAGGTGATGAACTCACCATTAAAACGCTACAACCCATCCATATGGACTATCACACTTATGAACCAAGTAGCAGTGATTTAGTAGATTTAAAGAAATCAGATATCTTTATCTATACATCCATTAATGCATCACCTTGGTTAGTATCTGAAAATAATGTATCTAGTGTCATCGGTGATGGTGCCTTTACATCTTTTGAAGTGTTACTTAATTTAGAAGTAACACATGATGAAGAAACATGGCATGATCATGAAGAAGATATGCATGATGACCATGATCACGGATTTGACTTTATATCTAATCCGTTTTATGTAGCAACAATTGTACAAAATCTAAGTGACTACTTAGGTGAACTATATCCGGAATTAAAACAAGTATTTGATGAAAATGCACATGACTATTATGATAAACTTACCAATCTAATTACACCATATCATGATAGTAGAGAAACTTTAGTACCTTTAGATGTTTATTTTATTGGACATAATGCACTAAACGGCTTTAGTGAAGCATTTAATTTAAATATTATTGCACTAGATGAAAATGTATCACCTAATACAGAAGCAACCAGTGCTCAAGTACTAGCATTTGTTAGTGCATTAAAAAATAATGGCATAACAACAATGTATATGGAAGAAACACCTGATCAAACTACAGTAAACTATATTAAAGCACAAATACCTAATATAGAAATACTTGAACTACACACCTTCCATAAAATATCTAAAGAAGATTATAAAAATAATATTGGTTACTATGAATTAATTGAAAGAAATATAAATCACTTAGAAATGGCAAATTAAAACTATGAAACCTAATTGTTCAAATTGTTTAATTGAATATAAAGATGTAACCCTTTCTTATGGTTATTTAGACGTCATTAAGCATGCAAGTTTTACCGTGCACCAAAATGACTTTTTAAACATCGTTGGACCAAATGGTGCAGGTAAAACCACCTTAATTAAAAGCTTAATTCACCAAATCAAACCAAAACATGGACAAATCATCATGCAAGATCTAAACATGGGTTATGTGCCTCAAAAATTAACCATTAAAAGAAATATCCCTTTAACCGTATTAGAGTTTATCTATACAGGGTTTACCAAACAACGCCTTATCATATCTAAAAGTGATAAAGCACTCATCGTTGAGTGGTTAACTAAAATGAAGTTAGATACATCGCTATTAAATGAAAAGGTAAGTCACTTATCCGGTGGTCAACTACAACGTATTTATTTAATTAGAAGTTTAATATCAAATCCAGAAGTACTCATATTAGATGAGCCTGCTAGTGCACTTGATCCTAATTTTAGAGAATATTTTTATGAACTGATTAAAGACATTAGACGAAATAACAATCTAACGATTATTCATATTACACATGATTTAACAGATGTTATTTTGGAAAATAGTTTAGTCATGTATGTGGATCAAGAAATTAAATTCTTTGGTACATACATAGACTACAACAAATTTGAACACGAGGGCCACCATCATGACTGATCTATTATTGATTTTTGATACCCTAAAGTATGGTATTATGATTGTCTTACTCCTTGGACTTACAGCAAGTTTATTAAGTCCTTTTGTTGTATTAAATGAACAAAGTTTAATCGCAGATGGACTAAGTCATGTAAGTTTTGCTGCACTAGTTGTTGGTATCTTTTTTATAGATAACCCATTTTATATTGCTATACCGATTGTCATTGTAGCATCGATATTTATAAGATGGCTTATTAGGTATACAAAAATACACGCAGATAGTGCAATCGGTATTGTATCTAGTGTCGGTTTTGCAATCGGTTTAATTTTAATTAGATATACCAATTCTAGTATTGACTTAGAAAGTTTAATATCTGGTAACTTATGGTTTAGAAGTGAAGCGGATGTTTATTTAACACTTGCGTTACTAGGTTTAACGTTATTATTCATTATCCTAAGTTATAGAAAACTTATTAGTATTACCTTTGATTATGAACATGCAAAATTCAGTGGTATTAAAGTGGATTTATATAATTACATATTTGCAGCCCTAACTGGAGTATTTGTAGTTATTGGTGTACGTA
Source organism: Acholeplasma laidlawii PG-8A (assembly GCF_000018785.1). NCBI lineage: Bacteria > Bacillati > Mycoplasmatota > Mollicutes > Acholeplasmatales > Acholeplasmataceae > Acholeplasma > Acholeplasma laidlawii. The sequence continues at coordinate 1,136,286 of NC_010163.1, read as the reverse complement.
GTATTGGGGTTTTATTAATTTCTAGTTTACTGATATTTCCTGTTGTAACATCAAATTTATTTGCAAGAAGATTTCCAGATCTTATGATTATTGGAAGTGTGGTGTCAACCTTAGTCATTAGTACAGGACTAATTCTTGCACACATCATGAAGCAACCTGCAGGAAGTATTATTGTCATATTATATACACTTGTATTTCTTGTCTTGTTTATTATTAAAAAAGTTATATTTAGGAGGGTTACATAAATGAAGCTAACAACTAAAAGGCAAATGGTCTATGATACTTTAAAAAGAGCTAAAAAGCCTCAAAGTGCTGATGACATATATAACGCACTCGGTGGAGAAAAACTTAATTTGTCTACCATTTATAGAACCTTAGAAATATTTCATCAAGATGCACTGGTTTCTAGAAATTACTTAGACAATACAGCGTATTACTATTTAAATGAAGCTGAACACCACCATTTCATGGTGTGTGAGAATTGTCATAAGAAATATGAGTTTGATTGTCATATCGATAGTTTGATAGAAGAAATTAAAATTACTTACGGATTTGAAGTTCAACATCATGATTTAAATCTTTACGGTATATGTAAAAACTGTCAAGAATAAGATTATGTGAAGTTTTGATAATCTAAATTATTGTAAAACATTAGGCTTTACAATTTTATGTGAATAGGTTATAATTTCAACATGTATCTTATGTACCGTATAATTAACTAATATTCGGTAGTTAAGTTTCTACCTTAGTTCCGATAAACTAAGACTACGTACATACTCCTTCTTAAAATGAATTAAAATAAACAATCCATCCACCGTTAATGACGGTGGATTTCAATTACTACGGGATTGATTTTTAAGTGATTTGGGTAATCTAATGATATAGCGCATGTTAAAATAGAAGTAAGTGGAGGTTACATATGAAACTATTAGAACCAATTAAGGTTAAAGATACAGAGTTTAAAAACCGTGTGATGATGAGCCCTATGTGTATGTATTCTGTAGAAAAACAAGATGGAGTAGCAACTGATTTTCACTATGTACATTATGTCACAAGAGCAATCGGTGGTGTAGGTTATATTATGCTTGAATCTACTGCAGTATTACCAAATGGACGTATTAGTTATGAAGATTTAGGTTTATGGGATGATAAACATGTAGCACCACTAAAGAAAATCGTAGATGCAGTACACAAGTATGGTGCAAAAATTGGTGTTCAAATCTCTCATGCAGGTAGAAAATCTCGCACCGACAATATTGTATCTAGTACAGATGTACCTTTTTCAGATAAGAATTTGACCCCTAAGATGTTGGATGAAGAGGGTATTAAAGAAATTGTTAAAGCATTTGGCCAAGCAGCACGTCGTGCCAATGAGGCAGGTTTTGATAGTATTGAGCTTCACGGTGCACATGGGTATTTAATTGCACAATTTATATCTGATGTTACAAATCAAAGAACAGATAAATATAAAGATGGTACTTTATTCTTAAAAGAAATTATTGATGAAGTATTACTTTATTTTCCAAAAGAAAAAATTCTTCAAATTAGAGTATCAGGATACGAGTATCACGATCTAGGGATGACACCTTATGATTGGGCAAGTATTTTAAATACATTTAAAGATAAAATTGATATCGTAAACGTATCAAGTGGAGGTATTCTACCTACACCTGTAAAAGATTATCCGGGATACCAACTGCCTTATGCAAAGATTATTAAAGAGGAAACTGGCCTAGTAACGATAGGCGGTGGACAAATTGATGATCCGCTACTGGCAGAAGCCGCTATTTTAGATGGCACAATGGATATGGCGTATTTTGGCCGTAAATTATTAAAAGAACCATATTTTATATTTCAATTAGACGATCAATTATTACCGAAACAATATACAAGAGCCAGGGGTCTTATTTCCAAATAAATTATAAAGGAGTAAAACACATGATTATTGGATTAGTTAGAGAAGTAAAAGAGAGTGAAGATAGAGTTGGGTTAACACCGGATGCTGTTAGAGCTTATGTAAAAGCAGGACACACAGTCTTGGTAGAAAGTGGTGCAGGCAAAACCTCAGGGTTTAGCGATGCAGCATATAAAAAAAGAGGCGCTGTCATTATAGACAGTGCAAAAGAAGTTTGGCATAAGTCAAAAATGATTATTAAAGTTAAAGAGCCAGTTCGTAGTGAGTATCCACTCATTAGAACCGGTCAAATTCTATTTACATATCTGCACTTAGCGGCAGATGAACCCTTATTAAAAACATTGTTAAAGAAACGCGTATCATCCATCGCTTATGAAACTGTACGTGATGAAACAGGGCTACCTTTATTAAAACCTATGAGTGAGGTTGCAGGTAGACTATCTGTTTTAGAAGGCGCTAGATTCTTATATAAAAACAATGGTGGAAATGGGTTATTAATTTCTGGTGTAACAGGTGTCAACCCTGCAAAAGTTACTATTATTGGTGCCGGTGTTGCAGGTAGTGCAGCACTTCAAAATGCTTACGGATTAGGCAGTGATGTCACGATTCTAGATATTAATGAGAAAAGATTAGACGATTTAAAACAAATCTATCCTAAATTAACAACACTCATATCTAATGAAGCAAATATTATTGCTTCATTAAAAGATGCAGATTTAGTGATTTCAAGTGTCCTATTACCTGGTAAGAAGGCACCAAAACTCATTAAAAAAGCATATTATAAAGATATGAAAAAAGGTACTGTGATTGTCGATATCGCAATCGATCAAGGTGGATCAACTGAAGTAAGTAGACCAACTACACACTCAGAACCAGTCTTTAAAGTTTCTGGTATTACACATTATTGTGTAGCTAACATGCCAGGTATTGTACCTAGAACAGCAACGATTGCACTTAATGATGCAACTTTAAAGTTTGGACTAGAGATTGCAAATAAGGGTTTAGAAAAATCAGTAGAAGAAAATCCTTCGATCAATGAAGGACTCAATACCTATAAAGGATACATCACTCAAAAAGATGTAGCAGAAAGTTTTCATAAAGAATTTATAACATTTGAATCCTTAAGATAAATAAAACCGTGTAGACACATTGAGTCTACACGGTTTTTATGTTTGGATCATGAGGTGTTTTTGAAACTTGAAGTTCCTTAGGTACGAAGTCATCTTCACTACCTAAATTGTCAAATACGGCAAAGGTAATATAAGTGATCACAGAAAAGTGAATCATGTACTGAGTATTATCAAGCAAGCCATGAAGTTGACTTAATACATAGGTTAGTAAGAATGCTGAAACGGCTTTAAATCGTATATTTTTAATAAAGATACGACCAATACATACGAATTGATAAATGAGTGCTCCAATACCTACTACACCACCAGTTGCAAGCACTTGGAAAAATGTTGAGTGGTAAATCGTAATACGGTTTTCAGCTTCACCTAATATCCATATTTGATTATACCAACCAGTGCCAACAACTGGATGTTTTAGGAAGGATAACCAAGCAGAGTCTTCATGATAGAACCAAAGGGTGAGTCTACCACTTAACATGGAGTCTGGATTATCAAAATCAATTGTATTAAAGAATGAGTCCCATATTTGTTGTACAGTGGGTAAAAACACTAGAATGACTATACCACCAATAATTGCAGTAATAATTAAGTTTATAAGTTGTCTTTTATTACGTTTGAATACTGCGTAAACAACTGCACCCAACCCTAGGACTGAAACAGTGACCATGGAACCTCTGGCATTGGATACATAAATCCAAAAGGCAGAAAATGCTAAGTATAACCAAGGGAATAGTTTTGTTGGGTATTTATATAAGTAATAAATAACACTTGCAGAGAAGAGAACTACATGGATAGTTAAATCATTTATATTACCCCAACCAGGTACACTACCTGTACCTAGATTAAACATGCTCATGAAATCTAGTAAAAAGTCTGTACCTTCCCAAGCTAGAAATCCGTCATACCACATTAAGATTAACTGGAATGTTAACATAAGACCCGTTAACATGAAGATACGCATTAAATAGTGTAATTGATTACCAACTATGGTATTGGCGTAATATAGATATATAATTAAATATAAGACACCTAATAAGGATAACATCATACCTACAGGTACAAATGGTTTTGCAAACTCAGGTAAGATAAAACTAATAGATACGATAATCATAGAAGCACCTAAAGTTTTTAGTTTAAACTGTGGTCTAAACTTAATGACATGAACGATCATACCAATAATGATTAAACCAATATTTAAAAATCCGATAAGTGCCAAATCAAAAGTGTCCAAATTCATATTATGTATACCTAAAGAAAATACCAAACCAAATATAATTGGTAAGGTATAAATTGTGTTCTTATAGAAAAAGGATATTAGAAAAAACGGTATGCTTAATAAGAATAAACTAAAAAATGAGATCACCATCAAGTGTTCTGTAGGTACAAAATATCTGTAAGACCAAATCATAAATGATATACCTATCATTAAGACCGGGAATATACGTCCACCTAATTGTTGTTCAATTTTTTCTTTCAAAGTTAAGCCTCATTCATTTTCATTTGTTAATAAAAATTATAACATAAAAAGCATAATCTTAAGTTACGAGTATCATAAGATTATGCTTCTTTTTATAGACCTTGTTCAAGCATAGCTTGATAAACTCGTTTAAAGGATAAAATATTTGCACCCTTAACTAAATTTTTATCATCGCCATAACTTCTAGCAGTTTCATACATATCTTCGAAAATACGATTCATGATAGTTTGTAGTTTTTGATCAACTGTATCAAAATCCCAATAAGTATGTAATGCATTTTGTTGCATCTCTAGTCCACTGACCGATACACCACCTGCATTACATGCCTTACCTGGAATGAATAGAATGTTGTTATCAAGAAAATAGTGTGTAGCATCTAAAGTAGTTGGCATATTCGCACCCTCTGCAAGTAACATAATGCCATTATCTACTAACTTTTTAGCTTCCTCTAAATCTAATTCATTTTCGGTTGCACAAGGTAGTGCAATATCACAGTTAATTTCCCAAATGCGTTTAGGATTTTCTGCGAAAATTGCCGAAGGATAACGTAAAGTATAATCTTTAATTGATAAATTATTATCTTTAATATATTCTAAGTAAGACACGTCAATACCAGTTTCATGGTGTATCACACCATCAATAGAAGACATAGCAACCACTTTAGCACCCATTGCTTGAGCCTTATACCCTGTATGTATGGCAACATTACCACTACCGGATATAATAACTATTTTGTCTTTTAAATCTGTTTGAAAGTAAGTTTTTAAAGCAGCAAGTACCATATAAATAATACCGTAACCTGTAGCTTCAGTTCTAGCTAAGGAACCACCATATTTAGTGCCCTTACCAGTAAATACGCCTTCATGTCTTTGAGTTAAGCGTTTATACATCCCAAACATATAACCGACTGTTTTTTGTGAAACCCCTAGGTCTCCTGCTGGAATATCCATGTTGGGACCTAAAAACTTATGTAGTTCCATCATATAAGATCTACAAAATCTTAGGATCTCTTGGTCACTTTTATGTTTTGGATCAAAATCAGCGCCACCTTTAGCCCCGCCTAAAGGTATACCTGTTAAACTGTTTTTAAAGGTTTGTTCAAATCCTAAAAATTTTAGTATGGATTCATTGACTTTAGGTGTAAATCTAATACCACCTTTATATGGACCTAGTGCTTGGTTAAACTGTACTCGGTAACCTGTATTTACATGTCTAGCACCTTTATCATCTTCCCAAGGAACTTTAAAGGTGATAATACGATCTGGTTCTACAATGTTACGTATAATATTTGTTTCAATGATTCTAGGATCTTCTTCAATAACCTCTGAAATAGATTCAAAGAATTCATATACAGATTGAAGATACTCTTTTTGATAACTATATTTAGTCTGTAATTCATTATAAATAGATGTTAAGTGTTCATGCATCATAAGTAAGTTGGCTCCTTTATTGTTATATATATTGTATCAAATATAAGATGAAAAGACTTTAGAAGCGTTTAAAAAGAAAGAAGCCTAACCGAAATTGGTTAGGCTTCTACAATTTAGAACTTATTTTTTAGGTGCTAAAACTTTATTTAATTTAGCAAAACGAGGTAACCCGTTTACTTTTTCTAATTTAGTTTCACCTTGGATTAATGGTAATGCATAATCAATAAAGTCTTGAGTTAAACCTTGTCCATCAGGTAAGATCCACTCTAATGGTACTTTACGTTCTGCGTTAGCAACAATCTTTAATGGAAGTAGAGGATACTTCACTTTGTATTTATCCCCAGGAACTCTTTGGATACCTACAAATTTGTTTGTTGTACCATTGATTGCTTTTTTAACAGCAATTTGTCCAACTTTGAATGCTTCATTGATATCTGTTTGAGATGCAATGTGAGCAGCTGATCTTTGTAATAATGAGAATTCGATAGCACGAGTCTTAACACCGAATTTTTCACCTACGTGGTTTGCAAGTACACTTGCAGTACCACCTAAGTTCGCATGTCCGAATGCATCACGAGCGATTTCTGTTTCATATTCAGGGATGTATTTACCTTCAGCAGTTTTAATACCTTCTGATACAACTACAAATACTGATTTACCAGTTTTTAGTAATTCACCTACTTGGTTGTAGAATTTGTCCATATCAAATGGAGTTTCTGGTAAATACATTAAGTCTGGTTTAACACCACCAACTGAAGCAAGTGCAGCAGCAGCAGTTAACCAACCAGCATTTCTACCCATTACTTCAACAATAATGAATTGTTGTGTGTTATAAACTGTAGCATCTAAGTATAATTCCATGATAGAAGTTGCAACGTATTTAGCTGCTGAACCATATCCAGGTGAATGGTCGATACCTGCTAAGTCGTTATCGATTGTTTTAGGTACCCCAACAACGCGCATTTCCCAACCAGCTGTTTTCATAAATTTAGAAATTTTTAAACATGTATCCATTGAGTCATTTCCACCATTGTAGAAGAAATAACGAATGTTATATTTTTTAAAGATTTCTAATAATTTATTATAGTCTGTTGGATCTTTTTTGTAATCTTTTAATTTGTATCTTACTGAACCAATTGCAGATGATGGAGTATACTTTAATCTTTCTAATTCTTCAACATCTTCTTTTCTAATATCATAGAAGTTTTCATCTAAGATACCTTTGATACCGTGTTGAGCACCATAGATTTCTGTAATCTCATCATGCTTTAAACTCTCTAAAAATACACCTGCTGCTGAGGCGTTAATCACTGAGGTTGGACCTCCAGATTGTCCTAAGAGTGCAGCACCAACTAATTTTTTCATAGTATACCGTCCTTTTTATTATTTATTAGTAAATTTCCACTAATAAGTTTATCAAAGAATACCCTTTATTGCAAACACTTAAGCGTTAAATGTTCAATTATTACAACATTTGTCATAAGAAAGTGTTCAATTCATGTAAATTGTTGTAAAACGACCATGAGTTTTCCCTTAATTTAGAATAATTTATTCATTGGAAGAAATATTCATGATTTTGCACAATTTCTTGCACAAAACATGATATAATATGTAACGGCGTATAAGGAGGTATGACATATGAAAATAGCAGTTTTAACTTCTGGCGGCGATGCACCTGGAATGAACGCAGCAATTCGTGCAATTGTGCGTACAGGTATTGCAGAAGGTCATGAGATGTTTGGTATTATGGATGGTTATAGAGGTCTTTTAGAAGATCGTTTTATACCGCTAGCTGCCAAAGATGTTTCAGGTATGTTAAGCATTGGTGGTACAAAACTGGGTACTGCAAGAGTATCTGAGTTTAAAGAAGTACCAGTTCAAATGGTAGCAATCGATAATCTACGTAATCGTGGTATTGATGCTTTAATCGTTATTGGTGGTGATGGTAGTTACAGAGGTGCTCAAGCACTCCATGAACTAGAATTCCAAACCATAGCTATTCCTGGAACAATTGATAATGACGTTTATGGAACAGATTATACAATCGGATTCCATACTGCATTAAATACAATTGTAGAAGCAATAGATAAACTAAGAGATACATCATCGTCACATAGACGTTGTAGTATTATTGAAGTTATGGGTAGAACATCAGGTGATTTAGCATTATATGCAGGTATCTGTGGTGGTGCTGAGTTCATTATTACACCAGAAAACCCAATTAATAAAGATAAGTTAATTTCAACATTAAAAAAACATAATGAAGAAGGCAGACGCCATGCCATCATTGTTGTCACTGAACAACAATTTGATGTGCATAAACTTGCTGCTGAAATCTCAATCAAATCTGGATTTAGTTCACGAGCAACAGTACTTGGTTATATCCAAAGAGGTGGAACACCAATTGCTGAAGACCGTATCTTAGCATCACGTATGGGTGCATTTGCAGTCGAAATGCTTGCCAAAGGTGTGAGTGGACAATGTGTTGGTATAAAAGATGATAAACTAGTAACATCACCATTATCTGATATCATCAACCATCCAAAAGAACGCGTTGAGCTATATGATCTCATTAAGAAATTAAGATAATTACAAAAAAAGAAAAAATGAAAGGTAAAAAAAATATGAGAAAAACAAAAATTGTTTGTACATTAGGACCTGCATCAGAAGATAAAGCAGTCATGACACAACTTGTTAAAGCTGGTATGAACGTAGCACGCTTTAACTTTTCACACGGAGACTATGAAGAACACGGGAACCGTTTAAAAACGATTCAATCAATTAACGAGGAGTTAGGCACACACGTTGCTTACTTACTTGATACTAAAGGACCAGAAATTCGTACACACGAATTTGATGGTAAAGTAGAAATCCAAAAAAATTCAATCGTTAGAATCGGATTTACACCAGTATTAGGAAACAAAGAAAGATTCTCTGTTTCATACCCAGGTTTATTTGACGATATGAAAGTAGGAGAATTCGTTTCTGTTGATGATGGTTACCTAACATTAGAAGTGATTGAAAAAGATACTAAAAATAATGAATTAGTAACTAAAGCTTTAAACACACATACAGTAAAATCAAGACGTGGTGTAAACATTCCAGGTGTTGTTCTAAATATGCCTTTCATTTCCGAAAAAGATGCAAGTGATATTAAATTTGCTGCAACTATGGGTTATGACTTTGTTGCTGCAAGTTTTGTAAGACGTGGCGAAGATGCTCAAGCTGTTCGTGATATCTTGGATAACAACGGTGGTAAAGACGTTCAAATTATTGCTAAAATTGAAAACCAAGAAGGTATGGATAACCTAGATGACATTTTAGATGTTGTTGATGGTATCATGGTTGCACGTGGAGACTTAGGTATCGAAGTTGAAGGTGAATTAGTACCAATGTACCAATCAGAAATGATCGACAAATGTTTAGAATTAGGTAAAGTAGTAATCGTTGCTACTCAAATGCTTGAATCTATGCAAAAAAACCCACGCCCAACAAGAGCTGAAGTATCTGACGTATTTAACGCAGTTAGAGAAGGAACTTCTGCAACAATGTTAAGTGGTGAATCAGCAGCTGGTGATTACCCAATTGAATCAGTTAAAAAAATGGCAAGTATTGATGCAAAAGCTGAATCAACATTAGACTATGAAGTGTTCTTAGATGGTTACTTCATGGGAGATTCTAATATTGATGCAATCGCTCAATCAGCAGCTAAATTAGTATTAGAGTATGAAGTAGATGTTGTAATTACAACAGGCGTTGATGTAGCTAAATCATTTGCAGCATACCATACACAAGCAATTAACATTGCTGTTGTAAAAAATGCTAAAGAAGCTAGAGCGTTAGCACTTCACTTTGGTGTATACCCAGTATTAAGTAAAGATGAAGCGTCTAAGTTCTTAGATAAATTAGGTTTGGTTGAAGGTGACTTCGTATTAGAAGTAACTAATAGTTCAACTAAATTATTAGAAATCAAATAATTAATTAAACAACTCATAAGAGGATTATCTAACGACAATCCTCTTTTTTTGTCCTTATAAAAGCATTTCATATAAAACTTAAAGCCAAACACTGTAAAATGATACCTAAGTTTATCATCAATCACATGATTTATTTGGTAAATTGGTCCCAACATAAAAGCATCATGATGCCTTTATCTGATTTGAAATAGTAGATTGTATTTTAGTTATGCATTCTAGCGAAATATATGATATACTTTTAGTATATAAAAAACTGATTGATGACTAATCAAAAGTATTTCAGTGTTATTTGATGTGGGATATCAATATAAAAAGACATTTAAGGGGAGATTATATGTCAAGAAAAGAGAAGTTTATGGCTTTTTTAAAAGTTTATAAATATGTATTATACGATATAGCAACCATAGTTATATCCTATTACCTAACTATTTGGGTATTTAAAAACATGGGCGGAGGTATTGAACTCAATTATGACCATAAAGCACTATGGTTAGCTTTTGCATTTATCATACCAGCCAAAATTTTATTAAACCAAATATTTGGGATTTATAGAATTATTTCTAAGTATGCTTCATTTGAGGATTTCTTTAGAATGATTCTTGTTGTAACTGGTACAAATATTTTATTAGTACTAGCAATATTCTTGTTCAATATAGAAGTGATGTCAGAGTCTGCATTTATTACAATCACATTGATTGAAATAACCGGGATGATCATACCACGTATTATCAGACGAACAACTAGTTTGGTTGCATACCGTCTTAGATTAAAAGTTTCCCATGAAACAGGCGTTAGAACTTTGATTATTGGTGCAGGTTCTGCTGGTGAAATGGTGGTTAAAGAAATATACAAAAATAAATCTTTAAACAATGTGCTTATTGGATTTGTTGATGATGATAAAGAAAAAGTCGGAAGACAAATTATGGGTATTTCGATATTAGGTACTTTAGATAATATCAAAGAAATTGTAGGTAGATACGCAGTTCAAGAAGTCATTATCGCAATCAAAAACTTTCCAAAACATAGATTCCATGAACTTGTAAACAGCTTGATTCAACTACACATTAAGGTTAAGAAATTAAACTTAATTGAAGATGTAAACCAAAATGAAGTATCGAAGTTAGTAGATTTAAAAGTTGAAGATTTACTCAATAGACCAGTTATTAAACTAGATAACAAAGGAATTAGAGACTTTATCGGTGATGAAGTTGTCTTAGTCACTGGTGGCGGGGGTTCTATTGGTAGCGAGTTATGTCGACAAATATTTGAACTGAATCCAAAACAATTAATTATTTTTGATATTTATGAAAATAATGCTTATGAAATTCAAATGGAATTAAATCGTAAAGTGTATAAAGATTCCAGTAAACAATATCCAAAACTAGATGTACGTATTGGTAGTGTTTATAATAAAGTGAGATTAGAAGAAATCTTTAAAGAATTTAAACCAACCATTGTATTTCATGCAGCAGCTTATAAGCATGTACCTTTAATGGAAGATAGTGCTGTAGAATCCGTTAGAACAAACGTTTTAGGTACTATGAATACAGCAAAACTTTCTACGAAGTACGGCGTTAAAAAATTCGTCTTAGTAAGTAGTGATAAAGCGGTGCGTTCTACAAACATTATGGGGGCTTCAAAACGTTTTGCTGAACTCATTATCTTTAATGAACAAAAACATAGTGAAACAAGCTTTACGGCGGTTAGATTTGGTAATGTACTAGGTTCTAACGGTTCAGTAATTCCACTATTTAAAAAACAAATTGAAGATGGTGGCCCAGTCACTGTAACGCATAAAGAAATCACTAGATACTTTATGACGATTCCTGAATCAGTTTCATTAATTTTACAGTGTGGTGCTTATGCTAAAAATGGTGAGTTATTTATTTTAGATATGGGTGAACCAGTTAAAATTTATGAGTTTGCTGAAAAGATGATCCGCTTAGCAGGATACAGAGTTGATGAAGATATTAAAATTGAAGTCGTTGGTCTTCGTCCAGGTGAAAAACTTTATGAAGAACTTCTACTGGATGTAAATGATCCAAATATTCATAAAACAGAAAACAAATTAATCTTCATTGAAAATGGTAATGGTAATCATTTAAATGTTGAATTAACAACACACTTATTAGATAATCTAGAGTCTTTAACAAATGATGAAGTGAAACTACATGTATCACAAATAGTTTCATCATATGTTCCAAACAACAAGTAGAGGATAATTATATATTGATGCAAAATGAACTCATATATCACTTACTTGATTTAAGTTTTAAGAAAGAAACCTATAAGTTTGATAGTCAAGATGAGTTAGAACTTACAAAAATTATATTCGAAAACGGATTAGTAGGACTTTTATTTGAGACAATCGATAAGTCCAGTTTTAAGACGCCAAAATATCACCAAATGCTGTTGCAAGCATTTGGTGCTTTTGTATCTAAAGATATCCAGCAACAAGCTATCATTAAGGATTTAAAAAGCCTTTTTAACACTCATAAGATTAAACATGTATTCTTGAAGGGTAGTCACTTAAAAGAGTTGTATCCTGAAAGTTATATGCGTGGTATGGGTGATATTGATGTTGTTGTACCACTTGATATGTTTGATGTGGCTAAAAAAGTATTAATTAAGCATAACTACAAATTTAAAAGTGCTACCTCACATCATCATGTTTATGAAACAGCTGATGGTAACTTTATAGAACTACACCAAAGTATCACTTCTAGCAATGAATATGAAAATGAAGCACTACTTAAAAATGTGTGGGATCACGTATATCAAGTAGATGGTTATACTTATAAGTTAGAACCAGCTTTCGAATATGTTTATCTATTAACACATTTAATTAGACATATACGCACCTCAGGTGTAGGTATTCGTAGTTTACTAGATATGAAGGTGTATTTTGAGTATTATGAGTCTATTATGGATTTGAATAAATTAAATGAATACCTAATAACTTATAACTTAAAAGACTTTAATGATAAAGTTATCAGACTAAATCAAATATTTACCAATCAAATAAAACCACAAGAACAAGACTACCACGTCATAGATTACATCATGAATAGTGGTATTCACGGATCTGGTACTAAACATGATATGTATCTAACAAAAAGAACGCACGAACAAACAAGACTTAAAAAATCTAAATTAGGGTTCTTCTTTAGCGAAGTTTTCCCGAGTAGAGATAGAATCAAAGAAACTTATACTTACTTAAAAAAACACCCATGGCTTTTACCATGGGCGTGGTTTGTTAGAATACTAAAACAAGTCTTTAAAGTTAAGAATACTAAAAAGCGATTAAAATCAATATCCAATGACACTGAAGTAGATGGTGTTAAAGGTGTATATGATTATTTAGGTATTTAATGTAAATAAAGTTAACAAGAATTTATGAGGTAGACGTGAAAATAAATCAACAACCCGTAGAACTTCTTACGAACAATTTAAAATCAAGCTTTTATCATTATTTAAAAGATGCTTTGAAAAGATGTCAAAGTTTTTCTTTTAGCGTGGCTTTTATTAGTGACTCTGGCTTGCAACTCATCATAGATGATCTTATAGATGCAGGTAAAAGAGGTGTCAAAGGAAAACTTATAACAACTAATTATGAGTTTGGTACTACACCTAGAGCACTTGAAATGATAGGTGACCAAAACTATATAGAGGCAAAACTATATGATGCTTTAACAAGTATTAGAAAGTTTCATACAAAAGCATATATATTCGATATGGGAAATCATTTTGAAATTGTAGTTGGTTCAAGTAATATGACTCAGTATGCACTTAAAAATAACCACGAGTGGAATTTGAAGTATGTTGCCAAAAATGATGACAAAACTAAAGAAAATATCATCGATAACTTTGATGAATTATTTAATGACCCTAAATCCCTACAATTAACACCTAAAGTCATAAAAGAATATAAAACACTCTATGAGAGTAAAAGAATGGTTGATGAAGGCAAAAAGGCAATGCTTGACTTCTTTTTTGAATTTATCAAGAGAAATCCTGATCACGAGATTGTGGATGCGATGCAAGGATTTAATATCGATGAAAATAACGAACTTAAAGATTTTATTGAACAAGTAGATGTTAATGAAATAAAACCTAATGAAATGCAAGAAATGGCCTTAGAGGGCCTAAATAACATTAGAAATAGTGGGGGTAATAAAGCACTTATTATTGCTGCCACTGGAACTGGTAAAACATACCTATCTGCATTTGATGTTTTCCAGTTAAGACCTAAAAAGGTATTATTTGTTGTACATAGAGGAAAAATATTAAGGGATGCACTTAGAACATTCAAAACAATTATGCCTGAAGTATCAATGGGTGAATTTGTAGGTTCTAAAAAAGATTTAGAAAGTGATTATCTTTTTGCATCTGTTCAAACTATTTCTAAAATTGATAACTTAAACCTATTTGATCCTAGCTATTTTGACTATATTATTATAGATGAGGCACATCGTAGTGCTGCAGATAGTTATCAGAGAATCACAAGTTACTTTACACCTAAGTTTTTATTAGGTATGACAGCGACACCCGAAAGAACCGATTCTAGAAATATTTATGAATTATATGATAATCAGATTGCAGTTGAAATTAGATTAAGACAAGCTTTAGAAAAAGAACTTGTAGTACCATTTCACTATTTTGGTATAGAAGATGCAACAACGGATATTCAAAATATTAATTTAAATACTGAAATAGATAAACTAGCTGAAAAACTAAATATCAAGGCTCGTGTAGAGTTAATTATTGAGAATATTAAAAAGTACAAACATTCTGGAGATAAGACCAAAGCACTTGGTTATTGTGTGAATATTGCCCATGCTGAATATATGGCTAATGCTTTTAATGAAAGAGGATTAGTATCTATTGCCTTAACTGGTGGAACGGCTGAACTTGACAGAGAAGATACTATTAGAAGATTAGAAGATCCAAATGATCCCTTATCCTATATATTTACAGTAGAGATATTTAATGAAGGTATTGATATACCATCAGTGAATTTGATACTAATGCTAAGACCGACGAATTCATCTATTATTTTCACGCAACAACTTGGTAGAGGTTTAAGAAAATATAAAGATAAAGAATATTTAACAGTATTAGACTTTATTGCAAACCATAACAAGAACTTTTTACTTCCGATTGCACTTATTGGTGATAAAGCCTATGATAAGGATGATTTGATTGTATCTACAGCAAATGATTTCTTTGATATACCGGGAGATACTTTTATTAGTTTGAATAAAGTATCAAAGGAAAGAATATTAGCACAATTAGAGGCTACTGACTTTAACGAGATCACTTATCTAAAGGAAGCATATCTAGATAAAAAGAAAAATCTAGGACGTGTTCCTAGATTAACAGACTTTGCATTTGATGAGTTTGATCCGATTAGGTTCATAAAAAAGAAAAAATCCTATATTAGTTTTGTAGCATCACAGGAAAAAGGTATTTTAGAAGATTCCTCATTACACGATTCATTTATTAAATTAATTGGATATCTCGATAGTATGTTACCAATTAAACGCCCTTATGAATATGCAATATTAAGGGAACTAACTCATTATAAAGCACTAGAAATGAATGAATTATTTTCAAAAATGAAAAAATACATTGATAACCCTAACCTGGATAGCTTTAATCACTCGGTAAAAAACCTACTCCTAGAATTTGGTTCAGTAACGGATAAAAAGAATAATATAAAGGTTATAGAAAAATCAAATAGTCAAATCAGAGTATCCGATGATTTTAGTAATATTTTTGAAAACGTTAGATACACAGATATTATCAACAATACAATTAGTTATGGTCTTGCTAGATATCATCATGAGTTTGATAGAAAAGTGGCACCTTATCCATTTGTAGATCTTTATCATGAGTATTCTAAGACTGAAATCTATACACTGTCATTGTTTGATAAAAATGTGTCAGGGCTATTAATGTCAGGCTTAATTAGAATTGAAAAAGAATATTACTTAACAGTTAATTTGGTAAAAGGCGATGTACATGATAGTATTAACTATGATGACTATTTTATAGATCAAAATACATTCCACTGGCAATCACCTGGTTCTACAAGAACCACAAATGAAACAGGTAAGAATTTAGTTAACCATAAAGAATTAGGGTTTAACCTCCACTTATTTGTTAGAAAATCTGCAACAGAAGCAACTAAGGGTAAAGGCTATAGTAGAGACTTTACTTATTTAGGGAAAGTTTTTGTAGAAGAATACGTGGGTGAAGCACCAATTTCGTTTAAACTTAAATTTGAACATAGAGTACCAAATGATATTTATCAAAGACTTACATATGATTACACGAAGGAGAAAGAAAATGAAAAAACAAATTGAAGTCGTAGCAGCTGTTATAAAAAAAGATAATAAGTATTTTGCTGCACAAAGAAAAGACCAAGGCGAACTTGCACGTAAATGGGAGTTTCCTGGTGGTAAAGTTGAACCAGGTGAAACACATCAAGAAGCATTAGCTAGAGAAATTAAAGAAGAACTTAATGTTGAAATTAAAGTAACTGACTTTTTGACTACTGTAGTTCATGAGTATAACTCATTTATCATTACATTACATGCATATTTTGCTGAATATGTTTCGGGTGAATTTAAACCCAATGAACACTTAGATACAAAATTCTTAACTAAGGAAGAAATGGCTGACTATGATTTTGCAGCAGCTGATTTACCTATTATTGAAAAATTATAAATACTTATAAAACGTTGATTTAGATAATTCTAGTGTTGAAATGGCTTCATTAAGACTTATTTGTTTATTTTTAAATGAACTAACGATATCATCAAAATTATCTGGCTTAACATATCTAGGGCGTCCCATGTGGATGCCCTTTTCTTTTGCTATTCTAATACCTTCAGCTTGCCTTTGTTTAATATTGTCTCTCTCATTTTCTGCAACAAAAGAAAGTATTTGTAGAACAATATCACTAATAAACTTACCTACTAAGTTTTCTGGGTGTGATCTAGTGTCTAATAATGGCATGTCTAATACTCTTATATCTGCACCTACAGTCCTTGTGATATATGCCCATTCATCGATGATCATTTGATAGTTCCTACCTAATCTATCAATACTTTTTATGACAACAAGGTCATCTTTTTTGAGTTTACTTTTAAGTCTTTTATATTGCTTTCTATTAAAATCTTTACCACTTTCTTTATCTACGAAGATATTTTTATTTGGTATGTTTAATTTGTGTATCTCTGATAGTTGTCTATCAATAAGTTGAGTCTTACTAGAAACTCTTATATATGCGTATGTCATGATGCTAGCTCCTATTAAAATAATATAGTTACCATTCTAGCATTAAATGGGCATAAAAAAATACCTCTTTTTTCCTAAAAGGTACACCTTTGTTAACTCGTTTTGTGATATATATTAATCCTATCATTTTTAATAAAATTGATCAAGTTATTAAGGTTTGTGGCTTTAGTGAAATATTTATTGAAAAACTGACAATTCCCTAAAGGTGTACCTTTAAGGAATACACCTCTTGTTATTGAAAGAGGTTGGAATGTTACCGGTATTAAAATGGGTTGGTGGGAAAAGACAAATGTTAAGTCATATCAAAGAACTTATGCCTTATCACTTTAATGCATATTATGAGCCATTTGTTGGTGCTGGTGCAGTCTTGTTTGAGTTTGCTCCTAATGTAGCCTATATCAATGATGTAAACAAGGATTTAATATCTGTTTACATATCTCTACAAGATAATGAACAATTTAAGAAATTACTTTTAAAGTTAGATCATCATGAAAAGAATCATAATGAAACATATTATTATGAAGTTAGAGAGATGGACAGATTAGAAGGGTATAGTGCACTTGAACCATTTGAAAAAGCCGCAAGAGTAATTTACTTAAATAAAGCAGGATTTAATGGTTTATATAGAGTCAATAAAAAAGGATTTTATAATGTACCTTCAGGAAAAAGAGATAAGGTAAAACTTTATGATTTAGATAACATAACAAGCATTCATTACTACTTAAGATCTAATGAGGTCTATATAAACAATCTAGATTTTGAAGAAGTAGTTAAGGATGCTAAAAAAGATGACTTTGTGTACTTTGATCCACCATATGATCCTTGGGAAGATAAAAATTCCTTTACATCCTATGCTCAAGGCGATTTTAATAAAGAAGATCAAATACGATTATTTGAAACATTTAAAGCATTGGATAAGCGTGGTGTGAAAGTGATGTTAAGTAATCATAATACAGACTTTATTAGAAATCTTTATAAAGATTACAAGATACATGTTGTCCCTGCAAAGCGTGTTGTAAATTCAAATCCAAATGGTCGTGGAAATGTAGAAGAAGTCATTATCATTAACTATGAATAAACCATACTATGATAATAGAAATGCCAAACTCTATTTAGGAGACAGTTTTGAAATTCTAGATGAGTTAGATGAAAAATCTGTGGATATGATTTTTGCAGATCCACCTTATTTTCTATCTAATAATGGTATTACTTGCCAAGGTGGCAAGATGGTATCTGTCAATAAAGCTACCTGGGATAAAACAGAAATGACCATTGAAGAAAAGATTAAATATAACACTACTTGGTTAAACAAATGTAAAAGGATATTAAAAGATACAGGTACCATATGGATATCTGGAACACTTCATAATATTTATATTATCGGTGTTTGTCTAGAACTAGAGGGATTTCAAATCATTAATAATATCACTTGGGAAAAAACAAACCCACCACCACACCTTGCTAGAAAAGCATTCACTCATTCAACAGAGACGGTGCTTTGGGCAAGAAAAAAAGGTAGTAAAAACTATTTTGATTATAGCCTCATGAAATCATTAAACAACAATAAACAAATGAAGGATGTTTGGCGTTTCAGTTTGACAAAACCCTCTGAAAAGCGATTAGGTAAACATCCAACTCAAAAGCCTTTAGCGCTACTAGAAAGAATCATACTAGCATCCACTAAAGAAGGTGATGTTGTACTAGATCCATTTAGTGGTAGTGGTACAACAGGGGTAGCTAGTATCATGCTAAACAGAAAATATATTGGCATTGATTTTGAGAAAGACTATTTAAATTTGAGTATTAAAAGATTAGAAAGCATTGGGGAAGTGGATAAATGAAAAGATCATTTGATGACATTATAGAATCTATAAAAGAGGGTTTATCAACATATGATTATTTTGTTGATTTTAAAAAAGTCTTTAGTATAGTAGAGCACATAGAATTAAAACTTAATACATTAAACTACCTTATCGGAAAAGATAATTTTGATGAGGCTTTTAAAGTGTTATTAGAAGAACACCCGAATATCATAACTGTTATACCTGTATTACTCGCAGTTAGGGAAAACAACATTCAAGTGTTAGATGAAGTAATGAAATCCTATAATTTCAACTATTATGATCCGAATGTCAATTATATAGAGTTTATTAGAAAAACAGGACTTATAGACTTGTTTTACGATAAACGTATCAAAAACCTAGTAGATTATGTCACTGGTGTTGAAGTTGGACTAGATACTAATAGTAGAAAAAATAGAAGTGGCAAAATGATGTCGCAGATTGTTTTAAAGAACTTGAAAGATATTCCAAGCATAGACATACTTGAAGAAGCTAATACAAGTAAAATATATAAGGAATTTGGTGTAGATATATCTAATACTTTAAAAGACACAAAATCAAACAAGCGTTTTGATTTTGTGATAAAAGATAAAATGGGTCATATATATCTTATAGAAACTAACTACTATGGAACAAGTGGTTCTAAATTAAACGAGACTTCAAGAAGTTATGCTAAACTAGCCAAAGATATCAAAGAGATAGACAATGTATCGTTTGTTTGGATTACTGATGGAAAAGGCTGGTTATCCACTAAAAAGAATTTAGAGGAAGCTTATAACGATATAGAACATTTATATACCTTATATGATCTAGAACATAAAGTGCTCCATAAACTATTTAATACATAGTAATTTATAGTATAATCATCTTACTGGAGATGATGATATGGCATTTGATTTATTAGATTTTACAAAAAAACTAGAATCTCAATTAGAAAATGAAGATTTATATGTTACACATGTATTTATTGCATATAAGGTAATGATGTATTATGAGAATAATATTGGTCAAATTACTGAAGCAGTAAAACCTACTTTATTAGAAATAATTCAAGAAATATATGAAATATATACTCAAAATGATGATGTTGAACTATTAGATAGTTTGGTAAGTCAAAAAATTCAAAGTCTATAATACGATTAACATAAGCCAATACAGTGATTTGTATTGGTTTTTTCTATAAAAACATAATTAATTTGACATAAAAGTAAAAACATGATCTAATTATATTAAAGTATAGTTTTAAGGGGAGATTATATGGAAGTTGAAAGATTAAATGGTTGGAACTATCTTGTTTATACGGTCATAAAAAGTAAGTTTAAACATAATATATTCTCACTAAAGGATATAAATGCTTTTTTTGATGAGTTTAAATCTGTATATCCAAATAATTTTCATATAGAGGCAAAGATCAGACAAACGTTACAAAATCTAAATCGCTTTGAAATTATTCATAGAATTGAACCAGGGGTTTATCAAATGAAACTTGATGCAGTTTACTTCTCTGAATTGGAAAAAGGCAAAAAAGATTATGTGTATTTAGTTTCAAATGAATCAATTCCTGGTTGGGTAAAGATAGGTAGAACAAACTCAATTAAAAATAGAATGAAATCTTTATATAATTCATCTGTACCTTTTCCTTTTAAAGTGGAAAAGATTATAGAGACCAAATCAATGAAAGAATCTCTTGTAATTGAAAAAGGTATTCATTCATTTATAGATACAGTGAATCCAAGTTTAAGAAAAGAAACTGAAGCCAAAAAAAGAGAGTTTTTCAAACTACCGGTTGAAAAAGGTATCGAAATATTTAACATAATTGAGGACATGTTAAGTTATAATCTACATTCCTAATTTAATTAATAAATGATCTTTTATTAAGGTCTTTTTTTATATCAGATCACTTTGTTGACACAATTTGATATAAATGATCTAATAGTAATAACAACTGTTTAGGGGAATAAGCAAATGAAAACTAAATATAGATTTAAAGATTATACTTTTGGTCAACTAAAAAATGATATTATCATGTTATAATTAAATCAAGATAAACAATTAAATAAAGTAAATGCTTAATAACGGGGATAATTATGGATATACTTAGAAAAATAGAATCAACTAATAATATAGTTATTCAACGCACTGTTGAATCTTTTTTTGTTATATTCAGTTTGGCAAGTTAAAAAAGTAACCTAATAGTCATTGTTTATTATTACAAATAACAAATAAAAGAAAGAAGGATAAGGAAAAAATGAAGAAAATTTTCATCATATTAGGATTTTTAATGGCTGCCTTTGTGCTGGTTGCCTGTGGAGATGAACCGGCTCCTGAATTAAAGACTTATACGGTTACATTTGATGTTGACGGTGGAACAAGTGTATCTAATAAAACAGTCAATGAGGGATCTACTTTAGGTACACTACCTACTACAACTAAAGAGAATTTTGATTTTGCTGGATGGTATACAAATAATGCTAAGACTGAAGAAGCTACATCAAGTACTGTAGTGAACTCAAATATGACTATTTACGCAAAATGGACTAATAAGGTTAATATATACACAATAACATTTGTAACAAATAGCCCAGAAGGTACAGTTACTAGAAAAGTTAATGAAGGTACGTTATTTAGTGATTTTCCAACACCTAACAAAGCAAATCACGAATTCAAGGGATGGTATTTAGAAGATGAATTTACTGGAAATTCAGTAAATAGCATTGAAGTTACATCTGATCTAACACTCTATGCAAATTGGCAATATATAACACCTACTTATACATTAACTTTTGATGTAGATGGCGGCTCAGCTGTGAATGCAATTACAGTAGATGAAGATATGTCAATTAATAAACCACAAGATCCTACAAAAGAAGGATTTAAATTTGCTGGTTGGACCACGAATTTATCTACTAAGGTAGAAGTTCAGTGGCCTATTACAATGACTTCGAATTTGAAAATTTACGCTATTTGGAATGAACAAGTTGCAATCGGACAATACTTATCTAGTCTCCTAAATACATATAAATTTAAGCCACAAGACATATTACCTACACATATGCAAGCAGGTGGTGTATTAAAGACACAAGCACAATTAAATTCAAATTATGCTACATTTGTAAATACTAATCAAATTACTTTTGGTGGATATGGTGAACAATGGCAAATGGTACTAGATAACCTAGAACAAGCAGAAACCTTATTTACTGTATTGTCAGTAATTGACACTATAAGTTCAGCAAGTGTTGTAGCATTTAACAACTATTTAGATAGTAACCCTGATGATACTTCTAACTATGAATTTAAACTAGGCATATATAATGTGTATATTTCATTAGAAGGTGAAGTACTGAGTTACGTTGTAGACTACACAGCAAATATACCTGTATTTGGTGAACAAACTGTTCAAATAGCATTAAACTATAATGTGGTTACTTCTGATAAAGATGGCCGTATCCAAATTGGTGATGCTAATAGTGTAAAATATGAAGTTTTTGAAGATGGTTTTACGATCGCATCAAAATATTTAGGATTTAGAACTTCTTATATTGAAGTTTTAGAAGATGAAAATGGACATATTGAAGGTTCAATATATGAACACATGACAGTAGCTGGAAAATCATTATCGAGTGCTGCTCAATTTAAAGTGGATGATACATATGTATCCGTTGTAGGAAATAAAGCGGGGGCTATTTTAGGCTTTAGTGGAACGATTGTAGAGTTATACCAAAAATCTACTGGTAAACTTTTAGGATACGAAGTCAAGGAGACTTTATCTTCAATTCAATATAATACACTATGGTTTAATTTAGATAGCCAAACTGGTATTACAAACATTAAGTATGAAACAGATACCGAAACTCAAATTAAAGAAGTTTATGTCAACAATGGTACAACTCCGTTTAAGACAAAATCATTTGGTGGATTTACACTGAAAACTGCATCCAGAAGATATGATATAGAATTTAGAATTCAATACTTTTATGTCATGGAAAATGATGTATTAACAAAGGTTTCTAAAGTAGTTCCTATGTTATTTATTCAAGTAGAAAAGTATGATGAATTATCAGTAGACATTACAAGTCAAAATAGTAATATTTCTAACTTCACACTAAATATTACAACAGCATTAAAATCACGTATAGAAAGTGATTATGCAAGTCTAATACCGATTTTTGATATTCAAAAAGATGAGATGAACTATGAACAAATTAGTGCATACATTGGAACAAAAGTAGTTATCGACTAAATAACAATAATAATAAAGGAGATTTAACTAAATGGATATAGTAGCAATAGTTTTGGTGGTATTAAAGAAATGGAAACCAGCAATGGTCATCAGTATCATTGGGTTAATACTTTCATTTTTTCTAGCTTTCATCATGCCTTTTATATGGGTATCATTCATTATCTACTTGATAACACTACTTGTAAGTATTTCTGGACTTAAGAATGAAGACAATACATATGTTACAAGTAGTAGTAGTACATCAAGAAGTACTGATGATATAGAAACACAACTAAATAAAGTACAATCACTTTATAATAAAGGTATCATTTCTGAAGAAGAATACCACGAGAGTAGAAAACGCATATTAGGCTTTTAATGAATACATTGCAAATAAAATATGGTATGATGGTCTTAAAGAAAATCATGATATAGGGGGAATATGATCATGTATAAAACAGAAATCATTAAAGGCGTCAAAGATACAAAACTACGTTCAGAAAAGTTAGCTGAACTCATCAACGATCAAGCAAAAAATGGATGGGATTTTGAAAGTGCAATACATGCACATAAATATGATGTAATAGCAATCTTTAAAGAAAACCCATCATACAAACTCAATCAAGATATCAACAAAGGTATCAAAAAGGTAACAAGTAAGTTTAACAAGGTTGTGGATGCTATTAATAGCAAAGAATAATCAATTAACAAATTAATGACTCTCAAAGGAAAGGTATTTGACAAAAATCAAATACCTTTTTACATGTCAAAATTAAAACCAATAAAAAGTAAATTTTATTTGTATAATGATTAGGAGATACATACTATTTAACATATAATGGGAGTACGTTAATATAGGAGGCGAAAAGATGAATTTACTGATTTGGATTTTATTTGGAGCAATCACTGGTATCGTTGCAGGTTGGATAACTAAGGATAAAAGAGGACTTATTGCAGATATCATAGTAGGTATTATAGGTTCCTTTTTAGGAGGCTGGGCTGCAAGTGGATTTAAAAACTTTACAACAACTGATATCTCATGGCCAGGATTTTTTATATCTATTCTAGGCGCTATAGTATTTATTAGTATCTTAAAAGCACTTAAGAAAAGGTAATAAAGTACTAAATAACCCTATAAATTTGTATGTTTATTTAACAAGTTTATAGGGTTTTTATGTTGTCTTAAGTTGAAGTATAAAAATTACGTAAAATTTTTTATTGAATGAGTAGGAATCATGTATAAATTCATGTATAATTATTCTAAAGTGTTAAAACATAACCATACGAAAGAGGGGAAAGTACATATGGAAGAACTCATCATCGGCATATCTATTGCCGTTGTGGTCATTTTGATCGTTTTATTTGCAGCATCCTATGTTAAGGTTAAACCAAACCAAGCATATATTATTACAGGACCTAAGAAGTCAAGAGTAGTTATAGGAAAGGGTACATTACGTATTCCATTCTTAGAAAGAATTGATGCGATCCCATTATCATTAATTCAAACAGATATTAAAACAGATTCTGCTGTACCTACAAATGAATTTATCAATATCTTTGTAGATGGGGTAGCAAACATCCGTATTATGACAGATGAAGACTCAATCCGTTTAGCTGGTCAAATTCTTTTATCTAGAGACTTAGAAGGTATACGTGTAGTTACTAAAGAAATATTAGAAGGTAACATGCGTGAAATCATTGGTCAAATGAAGTTAAAAGAACTTGTTCAAAACAGAGAAAAGTTTGCAGAACAAGTATATAACTCTGCAATGCAAGATATGAACCGTATGGGTCTTGAAATCATTAATATCACCATTCAAAACTTTAGTGATAAAAATGGTGTCATTGAAGACCTTGGGGTTGATAATGTTACTCAAATTAGAAAAGAAGCTTCTATTGCCCGTGCAAACTCTGAAAAAGATGTAGAGATTGCAACAGCGCAAGCAAAAGAATTAGCCAACGAAGCAAGAATTACTGCTGAGTTAAAAATTGCTGAGCAAAATACAGATTTAGAATTACGTCAATCAGCTTTAAAACAAAAATCTGATACACAAAAAGCGGTAGCAGATGCTGCGTATCAAATTCAAAGTGCTAATGAATCTAAGAGTGTAAATATCGCAATTCAAGAAGCAGAGATTGCTAAACGTACAAAAGAGATTGAATTAAAACAAAAAGAAATTGAAGTTGAAGAAAAACGTTTAGATGCAGTCGTTAGAAAAGACGCGGATGCGAAACGCTATGCTGCTGAACAAAAGGCTTTAGCTGATCTTTATATTCGTTCTAAAGAAGCTGAAGCTAAATATATTGAAGAAGCTAAACGAGCTGAGTCTATTAAAGTAGCTGCTGAAGCTCAAAGATTTGCTGAAGAACAACGTGCACAGGGTATTCAAGCGGTAGGTCTTGCAGAAGCTGAAGCGATTGAGAAAAAAGCAGAAGCGATGAAGTTAATGGAAGATGCAGCGGTCTTAGAATTAATCTTAAATTCTGATGTATTACCTAAGATTGTTGGTGCTGCAGCATCACCACTTGCTAAAGTAGATAAAATCACTATGTATGGTGATGGTAACTCTACTAAGTTAGTTGGAGATATCGTTAATTCATCCACTCAAATCTTATCATCTATTCAAGAATCAACTGGTATTGATCTAACCTCGTTGTTAGCAGGATATGCATCGGGTAAACTCACTTCAAAACCAGTAGAACCAAAAACTGAAAAAGATAAAAAGTAAAACTAATAATCAAACAATCAACCTGAGTTAAGCCTGAAACTTAGCTCAGGTTTGATTATTTTAATCAATATTCACTCAAAAACATATCTAAACTTACAATTTTTTCATAATCTTGATAAAAACAACCAATATACCGATAATGGCTTAACAAAACATAAAAAGTTTGTTATAATGATATCTGTGTTGTGAAAACGCTTTAAAATTACATTTAAATCTTTATTGAAAAACCAAAGTATAATTGAGATCATTAGCTAATCTCCCCGGATATGTAGATCTGAATTATATTCATAGTGGGGATAAGGTTTTAAATAAACTTCAACCACTAATGTAAAAGCCTTGTATCTATTTAGATTCAAGGCTTTTATTTATGTCAAAATTAATATTACCCTTAATTACTATTTATATTGACTTAATATGTATAATCAATTATAATGTAAGGGTAGATAGGAGGGGCAATAGGTGATAATCAATTTCAATACAAATAAATTGGCAAAAATATTGACTAATGATAGATTAATAAAAAAGTACTATGCACCACTTTATAGTAATCTTATTTCTAGACTAACCGAGTTACGTGCTGTTAGAAATTTATCGCTAATCTCTCACAATCCTCCTCCCAGGAAACATAAGTTAACTGGAAAGTACGAAGGTTGTTGGTCGATTGACCTATCTAGAAATTATCGTCTTATTTTTACTGTACCAGATGAAAGTAAACTAGATGAGAATGATATTGATGAGATATTGATACTCGATATAGTTGATACTCATTGAGCAGAAAGGATATAATAATGAATTTTAATTTTATGGTTTCTCCTGGTAATATACTTAAAGAATATATGGAGTCAAATAATATTACTCAAAAAGAACTTGCAGCTATCACTGAGAGTAGTCAAAGACATATCTCAAATGTAATTAACGGTAAGGTTAAATTGACAGAAGAGTTCGCCCTTAAACTGGAAAAAGTATTCAAAGGAGTAAAAGCTGAATTTTGGATGGATCTAGAAGTTGCACATAGATTACATCTATTAAGAATGGAATCGAATGACACCCATGATGCTATGGAAATTGTTAGAAAATACCAACTCAAACATATATTTAAAGGTATGGAACTGTCAGTTAAAGAACAAATCACCTCATTGTTGAGCATAATGGGTATTTCATCAGTAAAAGAAATTGATGGTTTATTTAATCAAATAGAATATAGTTTCCATGAAGATGGAGGAACAAGAGAAGCAATATTATTGTGGGTAAAATTGGCTGAACAGGAAATAGAGTTGCAAAATGATATTGAAAATTTACCTGAATTTAATCATGACAATTTCTTACGAAAATTTCACATGATAAAGAACTTGATCTACACAAAAGATTTTGAACTTGCTAAACAAAACATTACCAAATTTGCCAATAGATTGGGTATACTAGTTGTCTTTTACGAATCAATTCCTAATGCTAAAATACGTGGAGCCGTTAGGGATTATCATGGAAGACCGCTTATCTTGTTGTCTGATAGATATAAGCAAATTGATAGATATTATTTTACATTGATTCATGAACTCATACATATTAAAAATAATGATATTCGAAAAGATAAGTACAATATAACTCTTGATGATGAACAAGAAGTGGAAGAGTTGGCGAATAAACAGGCAAAAGAATTTTTAATTGATAAGGAACTTTATAGTCAATTTACTCAAAAACGTAATTTCAGTGATGAAGAAATAATTATTTTTTCAAAGAAGAATAAAGTAATACCAGGTATTGTTGTGTCTTTTTTACAACATGATAAATTAATTGAATACAATGAAATGAATCACTTAAAAAAATAGTAAAAGGAGGATTTTAAAATGATTTATTTGCCAGTTATGAAAAATAGAATGTATGAAAACAAAATTTTTACAGAGTATAGAGATTTATTTGGTGGTAATATTGCACCGATAATAGAAGTCATATTTGATAAAATCAATAAAAAAGTAAACTCATTTGATGAGTTGCTTGAATACTATGATGAAAATCTTGGTTATCAATATTTCATTGATGTATTTGTTTTCGCTGAGAATGAGTATAGATACAAAGATAACGAAAAACTAACTTTCTCGTTCGAAAATCGAAAATCTACTCACAAAGAATATTTTGAAATGCTGAAAAAAGTAGCGCTATCTAACTATGGCGTGCCAGTAATATCGGTGAAGGGTGTTAGAGAGTATTTTGATGACTCCAACTTATTGGTGGATTTTGTAACAGAACTACAGAAATTTACGAATACTATCGCCATAAGAATAGCAGCTGATAAATTTCAAAAACACTTTACTAATTTGGATAACATATTAAGACGAAGCGATTTATTCATATTTGATATCAATGAAGAATCCATTGAACCATACTGTTTTGATATTGAAGATTTAAACAATAGGACTGGACAATATCAAAATATAATTCTGCACTCGCCAAGAAAGGAGAGCATAGCAAATAGAAGTTTTAAAGATGGTGTGTTTACAGATTTGATAGATAACAGCATCTTAAAAAACTATGATGAATATAATTTTGATGGAGTAGCTGACTATCTTGGATATAAAAATGCTTTACCGAGTACAGGTAGCAATGGTGAAGGGTCAGCCTTATCTTTAATGTTTGACTACAATCAAAACCAATTTTTTTCTGTTTTGAATGTAGATTCTAAAAAAGGAGCAAGCGGTTTTGAATATGTCATGGACCAATTAATTAGAAAATATGAACACAAACTAGATCCTGATGGTGAATGTAAGGCCTATGCTCTAATGAAGGAAAACTACATGAAAGAAAAATTTGGAAACTGGGCAATATGGAATTACTATACTATGTTAAGATATTTGACGCAAATAAAAAAAAATCTATAGAATTACTATCTATAGATTATGCTTGAGTCAATGTTGTTTTTGAAAAACCATTGATAATCCAGGGGATTAATATGATTTCTATGATGATATAAGTAAGTCCATCTTTTCTTAAACTTCAATTTAATGAAATCAATATATATTTTGTTAATTTCATCAGCAGTGTGACTTGATAAGATATTATCAACCAATACATTCTTATCACCATTTTTTTCACCTGTTAGTTTATAAAGTTGTGCTTTGGTTAATTGCTCTAGTTGAAATCTAGAATCAATTAGAGGATTTATTATAGCATCTTTGTAAACTTTAAATAGGATTTTTTGATGTCTATTTTGAGAATAGATAATGATGCCGTCATTTGGTGTAAGATAGCTAAGAGCTTCTCCTAACTTTGATTTTGGGATAATTAAGTAGATATACTCAAAAGTTTTTCTGTAATCTAGTAGTTGAGATTCTAACCTATTAAATGTATCAAATTCAGTTTTGATTTCATATACTACACTCTTACCATTTAATAAGCAAAGGTCAGCTCTACTACCACCTACATTAATCTCAAATGCTGTGACATTAGAATCTGGCGATTTTTGAAAAGAATATTTTTGAATAAAAGCTGCCTTTATGACTGATTCATTTAGAAAATTTTTGAGAATTATATCATTGTAATGTGTTCGAATGGAAACATTTGAAGGGGCTTCATTATGTGTAGTTGTGATATAATTTTTTTCTAACTCACGATTTGATTTTAAAGGAGAATATACATAATATAAATTTTTGATGGTATCTAAATTAAACATGATATCTTTAACTCCTTTTAGCGATTATTAATGTATTGATTCTACCATAAAACACTTGATTAATCAAATTGTATAAATCAAAATTAAATATGGTTAAGGCAATATGTTTAAGTGAATAAATTTGATAAATTAAGATACTTTAGTCATCCATAAAACAAGAGAAAAAGTTACTAGAATATACGCTCTTGTTGTTTTTTCAGAATATCAAAAGAAAAAAATATCATCTTTTGATAAAGGTTGATGCCATATGGAACATGATATAATACTACTATGACACAACAATAGAAGTTAGGGGAATTTCTATGAATTATAACTACACAGAAGATCAAAGGTACGCAATTAAAACAGATGCACCATATTTTTTATTAATTGGAAGTGCTGGTACTGGTAAGACACACGTTTTAGTAGAACGTATAGACTACTTAGTGAAACAAATTAAATTAAATCCTAAACATATACTTATACTTACAACAACAGTAAATGATATGTATAATATCATGAATAAATTAGATGAACTTTTAGATATTTCAAACATATCCATTTTTACACTGGAAATGTTTGCTTTAAAGGTTATTTTAGACTATGAAGGTTATAATAAAAAGTTTTTAAGCAAAGAAGTACTAGATAAGATTAAAGATGATATCACTAAAGAGGTTATGATTACTAAGAAACAGTATGAAGCATATCAGATTAAACCAAGTATTTTTATGAATTATAAGAATAAAATAGATGATATCTATGAAAGTTATTTAAAGACACATAAAGTTTCTTTAAATGAAGATTTTGTAAGTTATGCATTCAAACTCTTTTCTGAAGATAAGGAACTTCAAAATAAGTATCATAATATGTATAGCCATATCTTTATTGATAATGCACAAGATATCTATGGTGGTAATAAGGCGTTTGTCTTTAAGTTATTTGACAATACCCAAAACATTTATGTTTTGGGTAATGATGATCAATTAATGGAAGATATAGATATTAAGTCTACTTATTTATATGATGTGTATTTAGATAAGAACTTTGAAAGAAAAGTATTAGTTGATAACTACAAGACAAATCTATCTATATTAAGGTTTGCTAGTATGATTGAAAAGAATACGTCTCGCTTAATTCCAGAAATCAAATATATGAGACAAGATCACTTTAAACCAAATCTAAATATACTTTCAAGTGAAGAAGAAATCTATAAAGAAATGATAAGTACCATCAAACAACTAAATGAAGATGAGATTGAAACAGAACTTTTTGATATTGCAGTGATTGTATCAAATGAAGATAAACCATCAATGATTAAAAGACTAGAAAAAGAGGGTTTATTAAATTATATAGATAAAGAAGAAATGATAGATTGTGATAGATTAGTGGATGGACTATCTAACTATGCAGAAGATCCTTTAATCGATAAAACAAACTTTTTAACCTTCATGCTACGTACGATGGATGAATTAGGTTTAGATAAACAAACTAAGGCATCTTATATGAGACTAATTAGTCTTTATCAGAAGATATCCAAAGATATTTCAATTAAAAACTTTATTATATTCCTACAAACTAAAAGTTATATGAAGGTTTACCAAGTAGAGCCTTCTAGTGTGAATGTGCTCACACTAGAAGAAACTAAGGGTCTAGATTTTAAATATGTCTTCATTAAAGATCTAACAAGTCTATTAACTAATCAATTAGAACAATCAAGAAAGATTGTATATAACCTCTTATTTACTGCAAGAGATTTAGTCTATCTTTATGATCTAAAAAATAGTAACCATGAAGTATTAGAAGAACTCAAGAAAATAAAAGAAAACTGGATTAAAATTAGTGTTAAAAAGTCCATCTATAAAGATATTATTTATATACCTACAAATACTTATTTAAGAATGGAACAACATCATATCTTTGAAGAAGTAAAAATTAAGTATAAGGCATACCCTAAACTATATAATGAGCTTACTTATCTCATAGAGCTTATCATTAACTTTGATAAAATATTAAATGGTAAAGAGACAAACCCTAATATAGATATCTATATGCAAGCATTTAGATACTTTATCCAACATACATTAAAGGTGACATTAGATGTGGCATTTAATGAAAAAAGAAACCGGATTGCAGGTTATTTATCAGGTGGTTCTGCAGGTGGGTTTAATATGGATAGGGACTATGATTATCTCATAAACCAAAAGTTATTAGATAAATCCTTTACCATCTCTGAGTTTAAGAGTGTTCATGATATCTATAGATATTTATCTGCAACACACCATAAACATGACTATGAAAAGTCTGTATCTAAAAACGAAAAAGATCAAGCCAAGAAAAACATTGAAATCTACCAAGGTTTAACAAACAGAGATAAAATCAGGTATTATGTTGCTGTGATAAAACTTTATCATGCACTAAATCTAAATGATAAACACTTAAGTTTAATAGATGCTAAAATAGCTTAAGTATAATACAAAATAAGTTTTAAACTATGTGACACGTAACAATTAAATAAATAAGATAAGAAGAGAAGACAACCCGAGACAAGGGTTGTCTTTTTAATTTATGGTAACGGTTTTACACCATAATCACATCAAAATGAATAAGTAACCTAAAATAACTATTTTTTTAATTAAATTTACTTGTAAACGATTTCATCATGTGATATACTAATGTTAAAGTAAACTAAATTGACTTATGAGAGGTAAGTAATATGAAAAAGATATTTCTGTCACTGATTGCATTAAGCGCACTTATATTAGCGTCATGTACAACAAGTGATCCAAATAGTTTGAAGATTTCTGTCTATTTAGGTGGTTATGGTCAAGTATGGATCAATACACTAGCTAGACAATTTGAAGCAGAGAACCCAGGTGTAACTGTAACAGTAGAGGCAAATCCAGATTTAGCATCTGATATTCCTAACAGATTACAAAACGGTTCAAACGATGACATTTTCTTTTCCCACGGTATTAACTGGGAGTTTTTAGCGGTTCAAGGACATATTGAACCACTAGATGATCTAATGGAACAAGAAGTAGAAGATGGTGTCTTATTAAAAGATAAAGTAGACCAAAGTTTACTTCAAACAGCTAAGTTTGGTGGTAAGTACTATAAATTACCTTGGACAAACGGTGTAGGTGGTATTGTATATAACGCTAAAATGTTTAGAGAAAACGGTTGGGAAGTTCCAGAAACTTATGATGAATTAGTGGCATTATCAGAAACTATCTATAATGCAAAAATCAAAGTAGATCCAACAGATTTAAAACCTAATGCAGCTACTATTAAACCATTTGTATGGAGTCAAGAAACTTACTACTGGGATTACTTAGTATTTGACTGGTGGGCTCAAATCAATGGTACAGAATTCTTTAATGATTATAAAAAAGCAGAATCTAGTGAAATCTTTAACCCTGAAACCAATCAAGGTCACTACAAGGCTTTAGAAGCTTGGACGAACCTGGTTGCTAAAAATCCATTGTATTCTGTTGAGGATTCTGTTGGTAAACAATATATGGCAGCTCAAATGGACTTCTTAAATGGCTATGCAGCAATGATTCCTAATGCACAATGGTTAGAATCAGAAATGATTTCTAATATCAATCCGGATATTATGGAAATGCGTATGATGCCAGCACCATTTGTAGCAGGTGCTAAAACAGATAATGAAGGCAACCCAATTAGAGTAAACTACACTGTTGGTGCTGGTGACTCAATTATTATCCCTAAGAAAGCCCCAAATAAAGAGCTTGCTAAGAAGTTCTTACTCTTCCTAGCAAAAGATGAAAGTATTGCAACATTCACAGAAAAAACTAATGGTGTATTACTTGCTATGAACTATGACACGGTAGAATTAGATAGTTCAAACCTATCAGAGTTTTCTAAATCAATTATTGAAATTAACCAAAACAGTCAAAAATTCAACCTTTATAGTAATTCACTCATGATACTAGAAGGTAAAGTGGGACTAGAATGGCCACCACAAAATCTACAATATTATGCAACATTATTTAATCATTATAATAACCGTGATTATCTAACAAACCCAGAAGGTTGGTTAGCGGCAGGTAATGAATATAATGTTCGTAACATCTTTATAGAAAGTTATGATCACATTAAAGCCAACTGGTCAAAATGGCAATCAGAAATAGCAGGATAAACTAAGTGGAAAAAAGTATCGAAATAAAGAAAAAGAGAATATTTAAGAAAAAGACTAAACAACGCATTTTTATTACGCTTATGTTAGCATACCCTGTATTACAGTTTCTACTGTTCTTTGGGTATGTTAACATCGATACTATTGTTTTGACATTCCAAAAATTCTCTTGGACTGAGGGTAAGTATATCTATAGTGGATTTGATAACTACATTATGTTTTTTGACCGCGTAATCAATGATCCATGGACAAGAAGAACTATTATAAACTCGCTTTTCTATATGCCAGTTAATAGTTTAATTATATTACCTTTATCGATGGCATTTTCTTACTTCTTATTTAAGAAGTTACCATTTTCAGGGTTCTTCAGAGTTGTATACTTCCTACCTTCCATTCTACCTATTGTAGTAATGACGATGGCATTCTCATTTACATTTGATTCAAACCTTGGACCTGTTAATGATATATATAAATGGTTCTTTGGTATGTTTGATTCAAATGTTGTAGTACCATCTTGGTTTGGTAGTTATCCTACTAATCAAATTATGATCTTTGTATATGGCGTATGGGTAGGTTTAGGATTTAATATTATCCTAATGACTGGTGCGATTGCACGTATTCCAGAAGAATTAATGGAATACGGTCAATTAGAAGGTATTGGATTTTTTAAAGAGTTTACAACAGTTGTAATACCGCTTATCTGGCCAACCATTGTAACAACCTTTATTCTAGGTATGACATCAGTATTTACTGCACTCTTACAACCGTTATTCTTAACACCAACAAGTGGTGATACAAATACGATTGCCTTAGCAATATATAACTCAGTTCTTCAAAATCAAAACATTGCATATATGGCGACATTTGGTATTGTATTATCCTTATTTGGGTTACCGATAATATTACTTACTAGAAAGACATTAAATAGATTCTTTACGGAGGTTGAATACTAATGAAATCACATCGCTTTTATTCAACACCAGCAAAAATAATACTTTGGGTCATATTTATAATATTTTCAGTATACGCATTTACATTAATATTCCCATTTGCTTGGATGTTTGTAAACTCATTTAAAACCAATCAAGAATTCTTTACTAATGTTTGGGCATTACCACAAAGTTTTAGTTTTAGAAATTATACGAGTGTCTTAGGTTATAACATGCAAACTTCTGCAGGTACATTTAATATTACGCATATGTTTTTATTAAGTGTAGGTATCACACTTGCAGCTACTGTAATTAACACGTTATTATCTACGATGGCAGCATATGTCATTGCTCGTTATAAATTTAAAGGACGTAATTTGTTATATAGTGTAGCGCTCTTTACGCTTATTATGCCGATTGTAGGTACACTGCCTGCACAGTTTAGATTGATGCAAAACTTAGGTTTATATAATTCTATTTTCGGGATTTTAATATTATATTCTGGTTCATTTGGGTTTACATTCTTTATTATGCATGGGTATTTTAAAAACATAAGCCCTACATATGCAGAAGCTGCATTTGTAGATGGTGCTTCTGATTTTCAAGTGTTTTTAAGAATTATGTTACCAATGGCCAAGCCGATTATGATATCTCTTGCTATTATTTATGGTATTGGTATTTGGAATGATTATATTACACCATCCATATACCTAAAGAACTATCCAACACTTGCAGTAGGTATTAGATACTTAACACAAACAATGGTTTCAACTGGTGCATACGCAGAAATGTTTGCAACTATGATTATCTCGATTGTACCAATCTTAGCAATTTTTATAGCATTTAGAAACACTATCATGGAAAACATGGTAGCCGGCGGATTAAAAGGTTAATAAATTAAAATTAAATTGTACTCAATAAGTACAGAAAAAAAGAGGGTAAATAAATGAAAAAGATAATTACAATGATGTTATTGGTGTTATCACTTGTGTTAGTCGCTTGTACCCCAAGTGAAGAACCACCAACTACAGTGCCAGATGTTGAATCTATCGAATTTAATATGACTTCAACGACTGTAGCACCAGGTGAACATACACTAGTTGCAAAAGCATTACCTGAAGGATCTAATCAACAAATTAGATTTAGTATCCAAGGTATTGTATCCGGTGTATCCATTACTGGTAATAAGTTAAATGTTGGTAATGCTGTTGAAGATGGTATGAAATTTACAGTCGTAGCAACATCTGTATATGATCCAACAATTCGTGCAACACTAGAGTTTACAGTTGTAAATGTTGGTGTTGAAGTTGTTGAAATTAGAACAGAAGAAGAACTACGTGCAATTCATACAAATGAAGGTGGTTTATCATTATCTTATGTATTAATGAATGATATTGAACTAACAGCTCCATGGACACCAATTGGTATTGCTGAAGTTGAAACTGATTCTGGACAAATCATTCCAGGTACGCCATTTAATGGTATCTTTAATGGAAATGGTTTTACAATTAGTGGCATATTAGTTGAAAGTGAAGAACCATTATTTAATGCAGGATTCTTTGCTCAAATTGGTGCAACTGCAATTGTTAAGAATACAACATTTGAAGGTATAGTAAATGCAACTGGATGGTCCGGTGGTATCGCAGGTATTAACGAAGGTTTAATAGAAAATGTTGTATCTAATGTAAGAGTTACTGTAACAGGTACATCCGCAGGTTCGCTAGTATCTGTTAATAGAGGTTTAATCCAATATGCTTACGGTATTGGTAAAGTTGTTAGTGAAACAAACCCTAATACATCAGGTCGTTCTGCTGGTTTAGTGGTTGCTAATGATGGATCAATGATTGAAGTGTATGGTGACTACCAAGCACTTGAAACACCTAACTATACAGCATTTAGTCCATCAACAAACCCAATGTATATGTTACCTACAGTAGATATGAAAACATCTTCAACTTGGGCTTCATTTGATGCAGATGTTTGGTATATTGAAAATGGAACATATCCATTATTAAAACATGAAGGATTCGTTCCACCAGTGATCGTTCCTGAATTAGGTATTACAATTAAAAATACTGAGTTAAATCATGATGTTGAAGTATCAAGTGAACTACAAATAAATGCAGAAGTCATTAACCCAGAAGGTAGTGAAGTTATTATTTATGCACTTAAAGAAGCAGTGGCAGGCGTATCAGTAAGCGAATCAGGTTTAGTAACATTTGATACAGCTTTAATTTCTGCAAACTTCCAATTTACAGTAGTAGTGACAATTGATGGTACTGAAATTAGTGCTGAAAAAACATTTACAGGTGTATATAATCCTGAAATTGTAGATGATACAGTATATATTGAAACAGAAACACAATTATTAAACTTACTTGCTGGACAAACAAACCCAGACAATTTAAGTAAAACATTTGTATTATTAAATGATATTGTCTTAACTTCTAATTGGACAGCAATTGGTATTGCACCAAATGAAGATGAAGGTGTTGTAGGCGTTCCATTTACAGGTGTATTTGATGGTCAAGGCTATAAAATCTCAGGTATTAGTATGCCAGGTGGTGGATGGAATAAAGGTTTCTTTGGTTACATTGGAACAACTGGTGTTGTTAAAAATACACACTTTGAAGGTAATATTGAAGCAAACGCATGGTCAGGTGCACTCGCTGCAAATAATTCAGGTACTATTATGGATGTTGTTGTAGACATTGAAGTATATGTCTGGGGTAATAATGGTGGTGCGATTGTAGAACATAACCATGGTTTACTTAAAAATATTATCGTATTAGGTAAAGCTGTATCAGATAGTGGTCCTACAGCAGTTGGACTAGTTGTTACTAACTTCGGTACACTAGAAGATGTATATGCAAATGTTGATACAGTAGGTACACCAAACTTAGTATCTAATGGTGGCGTAGCAGATGATGGTACACACATTATTAGTGCTGAAAGTTTTGTTGCAGCAGCAACTTATGTAAACTTTGATAGTGCAACTTGGTTAATTGTAGATGGTCAAGTACCTCAATTAATTAATGAGGATACCGTATTACCTGAAGTAGTAGTTTATATTGAAACAGAAGCAGAATTATTAAGTCTACTGGCTGGTCAAACTGACCCAGAAGCTTTATCAAAAACATATAAACTTAAAAATGATATTGTCTTAACAACGGACTGGACTGCAGTTGGTATTGCACCTAATGAAGATGAAGCAATCGTAGGTATTCCATTTACAGGTGTATTTGATGGTCAAGGTTATAAAATCTCAGGTATCAATATGCCAGGTGGTGGATGGAATAAAGGTTTCTTTGGTTATATCGGAGAAACTGGTGTTGTTAAAAACACACACTTTGAAGGCTTTCTTGAAGCAAACGCATGGTCTGGTGCACTCGCTGCAAATAACTCAGGAACAATTCAAGATGTTGTTGTAGACATTGAAGTTTATGTTTGGGGTGCAAACGGTGGTGCAATTGTAGAACATAACCACGGACTACTTAAAAATATTATCGTATTAGGTAAAGCAGTATCTGATAATGGCCCAACAGCGGTTGGTCTAGTAGTTACTAACTTTGGTACTTTAGAAAATGTGTTTGCAAATGTTGACACAGTAGGTACTCCAAACTTAGTATCATTTGGTGGTGTAGCAGATGATGGTACGTATATCATTAGTGCTGAAAGCTTTGTTGCAGCAGCAACTTATGTAAACTTTAGTAGTGATGTATGGACAATCATTGATGGTAGCACCCCTGTATTAAAACAAGCATAACAGATATATAAATGAATATTGGTTGGGCAAATCACTTATGCAAGTGGTTTGCCTAATCAGTATGTTAATAAATTAGGAATAAAGGAGATTTAAAAAATGACAGCACAAGGTGTAAAAAATACTGGTATTAGGGAAAATAATATCGAGTCTATCTTAAGACTCTTATACACAAAAAAATTATCTGCAACACATATTGCAAAAGCCCTTAAATTATCTAAAACAGCTGTGTTCAAGATACTTTCTGAAATGGAAGGTATGAATCTGGTAGAAAATCTAGCAGACAGCGATAATGAAAATGAAAAATATAAGCGCACCCTTTATGCAATCAAACAAGAAGCAGGTATTTTAGGTGTTGTTGAATTTGGATCTACTTATATTAAAATTGTCTTTTCTTATTTAAATGGAGAAATCTTTGATGAAACGATTATAGAAGACAGAGAATTTTTAAACTTAGATGATTTAAATGAAATATGCACAATTATCTTAAATAAGAAAAAACAATTTGAAAAGGATTTTCTAAGTATCATCTCAATTATCGTATCTGCACCTGGTCAGATTAATAAGTTTACTGATGAAATTGAAAATTCAGTGAAGTTTAATTTAATTAAAGATGTCTCAGTTAGAGCATTCTTTGAAGAAAAACTTCATCTTAATGTCATTTTAAAAAATGACATTAACTTAGCAATTATTGGTGAGCAGCATTATGGAAAAATAGAGCGTATCACTGAAAATGGAATACTTATATATGTGGACTCTGGTATGGGTGGTGCGATTCTTAATGAAAATAAGATTATTGAAGGTGATCATGGATATGCAGCAGAGTTTGGACTTATCTCTACATATGATCAATTTGGTAATAACTTAGTGTATGACCTTATATGTTCGATTAACTCTATAAAAAAACAAATAACTTATCAACAATTTATGGGGAAATCAACAATGATTGGTGAAAAGTTTAGATATAGGGATGTAGTAAAAGCATTCTATGAAAAGGATGCATTAGTATTAGAGGTTGTTAAATATACTGCACATAAGTTAGGAGAGTTAATCTCTAACTTAAGTTATATATTTAACTACAGACAATTCTTTGTTGGGGGCCGAATTAAAGCACTAGGTCAACAATATCTCGATTGGGTCTTAGAAGGACTTGATCCAAAGATTAAAGACATTAGTATTAAGTTTACGACCCTAGGTGATGAAAACATTATTTATGGTGCCATCCATGTGGGTGTAACCAATGCATTTGGTGTCGTTGCTAAAAAGTAAAAAGGACAAATATATGAAGAAAATAAGCTTAATCATGATTTTTCTACTTTCTATCCTATTGGTAAGTTGTGTAGAAAAAGAAGAACCAAAATTTGATCCAGATAAATATCTAGATTTAGAGAATATTGTATTTGATGATTTTGATAACGGAATTGACCCGAATATGTGGGTTATTGGTAATAGTAAGTGGGGTGTAGGTAATGGTGGTGTCATCTATGAAAACGTCCATTACACAAATGACGGTATTGTAGTTCTTCAAACCAATGGTGACTTGTATGATGGTCCACTTCGTGGTATTGGAAATAATCATGGCAGACGTACAGGTGCAATGATTACAACAAGAGAAGCACTAGGTCCTGGTAGATTTGAAGTACGTATGCGTATTATGCCACGTTTTGGTTCAACTACTGCTATGTGGACTTACTATTATGATAATGGTATGAACCATGAAATAGATATCGAAAGTAACGTCGAAAATGACTTTAGAAAAGTATGGACTACAAACTGGATTAGTTTAACAGAATATAGTACAGTGTCTAATACCTTAGATTTTGCACAAAATGATTTTGAGTGGCGTACATACCGTTTTGACTGGTTTACAGATCCAAAACGTATTGATTATTATATTGATGATGTATTAGTTTCATCACAATCTTCTTATGTACCAGATCATGCAGGAGAATTTAATATTGGTAACTGGTTTCCAGATGCATGGGCAGGTGTACCTGATTTTGAAACAGACTATACCTATGTAGACTGGTTCAAATATACACCATTTAAAGAACAACCATATACACCAACGCCAGCAAATAATCAAAGTCCTTCAAACTTTTATCCATCAGAGGCGATTGAACATCCAATAGCAAACCTCATTTCAAATGCAGGTTTTGAAACAGATGCTCCAGCTTGGCGTTATCCTGTAACTAGTGGTGTGGAACTACTAGAAGGTGAAGGCTTAAACGGATCAAGAGGAATCTTTGTTCCACAAAATGATATTGCATATCAATTTGTCACAGGATTAGATGAAACATTTGAAATGACATTTAGTGCACATGCAAAACTACCTTTAAATGGTAGTGGATATGTCTTATTAGAGTTCTACCCAGCAGAGACACAAAAAATTGATCAGTATATGATTGAGTTTAACTCAAGCGATGAAGATTTTATAGCAGATACATTCTATGGTAAAGAATTTACCTTTAATGTACCTCTTGGAACTAAACGTGTTGAAGTGTCTTTAATTGGAGGAGATTCTGGTATTTACTTCGATGATTTATTCTTTAACCTAACTAAAAAACCCAGGCCCGAAATCGTAGAAGAAGGTGATGATGTGCAACGTTTAAACATAGATTTTAAAAATGGTATTGACTCCAATGTTTGGGCTGTTGCAAATCAACGTTGGGGAGGTACACATCATGGTGGTGTAATCTTCCAAAACGTACACTACACAGAAGAAGGTAATTTACTCATTCAAGCCAATGGTGATTACTATGAAGGTCCATTAAAAGGTGTTGAACAAAATAATGGAAAACGCACTGGGGGAGCTATCTATACTAAAGAAGCATTTGGCCCAGGATCTTTTGAAGTAAAAGCTAAAATCATGCCACGTTTTGGGGCAACAACAGCATTTTGGACATTTAACTACTTAGATGGTATTAATAGTGAAATTGATTTTGAGTTTAACGTAGGCAATGATTTTAGTACAGTTTGGTTAACCAACTGGTTAACCGAAACAAACTATAACAACCACACCCATCAAATGGATAGTTTCCATAATGATGGAAACTGGCATATATACCGTTTTGAATGGCATACACTACCGACGCCTCATATTAAATACTTTATCGATGGCAAACTTGCATATACAGAACATACTAAAGTTCCAACGATGTCTGCAAGATACTGGATTGGTGTATGGTTTCCAAATAACTGGGCAGGAGATCCAAACTTTGAAACAGATTATTTAGAAGTTGAATATTTCAAATATGAGTCATTCCCGGATCATCCGTATGTTGTTGGTCCAACTGGGGCATCCTCTCCAACAGCATTTTACCCAACAGCGCCAATAAAAAAACCAGTTTCTAACCTTTTACCACACGGTGATCTAGATTATGAAACAGGTTATATGTTAACAGGGGATGCAGTGATTTCAAATGGTGAATTAAAAACTGGTTTACTTGGCAGTGCTGAGTCCCTTATTACAGGGTTAAATGATGCCTTTGAACTCACACTTAAACTCAAAGCCAAAGCTTCAAATAACGCAGTTGTACGTATTGAGTATTTAGATAAAGATTTAAATGTGATAAGTGGTGAAGATATTATTGTATCAAACTTAAACGCGAATACATTTACAAACTTTACATCCGTAATTAATCTAGTGGAAGGCACTAGAGCCATCAATGTGATTTTTGAGGGAACAAATATCACATATGATGATTTATTTATAAATTTAACACACAAGGTGAATTGAAAATGATTAGATTTACTACCGGTGGATTTAGGGGAATTATCGGAAAAGATTTCATTCCGGAAAATATTGTTAAAATCGCAACAGGTATCTATAAATACATTAAAGAAAAACAATATAAGAAAGAAGTGTCTTTATCTTATGACTTTAGAGCCTATTCAGAAGAGACAGCTAATTTAATTGCTGAAGTATTATCTGCTGCCGGTATTAAAGTGTATTTAAGTGATGATGCTACACCAACACCGGTTGCGATGTATATGGCACGTTACTTAAATATTTCAATTGGCATGATGATCACTGCATCTCATAATCCATATAATTATAATGGTGTTAAACTTTTTGAACATGGAGTAGATGCCAGTGAAGAAGCAACAAACCATTTGGAAAAGTTAATTAATGAACCGGGTTCATTAAATAAGCGTGATATAAAAGAAGTTGTTAAAATTGATTTTTTATCACCTTACTTTAACTTTGTCAAAAAATTCATTGATATTAAACCAAATGCTGAAAATAAGATATTAGTAGACTTTATACATGGTACAGGTGTAAAGACAATTCCTTATTTTAAACGTTACTATAATTTAGTAAACTTAGAGTTTTTAAGAGGGGATCAAACGCCTAACTTTAACTATATCCTGCCAAACCCTTTAGAAGAAGTTATTGGCGTAAACCGGGAACTTCAAAAGGAAAAAGGTTATGAGCTTATTATGGGTCTGGATTCAGATGCAGATAGACTGGGTATGATCGATGAGCACGGTAACTTTGTAGATAATAATGAAATACTTGCAGTTATTTATTATTATCTAGTAAAACACAGACACTTGTCTGGTGATATTGTAAAAAATATTGCAACCTCTAACCTTATTGATGCACTTGCAAAAAAGCTAAAATTTAAAGCGCATACCGTCGATGTAGGATTTAAAAATATATCAGCTGGAATGATGCAGCATGATGCTTTAATTGGTGGTGAATCCTCAGGAGGTCTTACCATTAGAGATTATGTTAAGGGTAAAGACTCTACCTTATCCGCGCTCTTAATGATAGAGATTGTAACAAAACTTGCAAAACCACTTTCACAGATTGTAGCTGAAGTACGTGAATTTGCAAACTTTTATAGATATACAAAAGAAGCAGAAATGGTATTTGACGACAGAGAAAAACTTATAGATTTTCTCAATAAAAAGACAAACCTACCATTTGAATTCAAACAAGTGATTCAATATAAATCAAATTATAAATATGTACTAGAAAATGATGAATGGATACTCTTAAGATTCTCAGGTACTGAGCCACTCTTAAGAATATTTGTTGAAACAAATGATGTGTCAAAAAGTGAATCCATTATCGAATCATTAAAAAATATACTAAAAGGAATATGATAACATGAAACTTAAACAAGATGTAATCAGTATTTATCAAAAAATTTCACTTTTTGAAAGTGGCCAATTAAATATTACAAAGCTTGCTAGTGGTGCTTACTACTTAGATGATGAATTAACACTTATAACAGATCCTGTCAATAGTGGAGCTAGGTTTCCATATGCCGTAAATGGTATGACCATTTGGGCATATGCATCAGGTTATATTTCAATAAACCATTCATCTTACTATATACTACCGCCAAATTTAGAAGGTAAAGAACCATTTTTAGATTTTTTTGGAATTGAACAAGATGGTAACAACACATATCCTGTGTCTTTACTAGGTGTATCAGAGCGTAATGATGAAATAGAAAATAAACGTTACACAGTGTTTAGTAAAAATATAGCTTACTATATTACAGTTACTAAGAACTTCTTATATGCGGTTACAGTCTATATTAGTAAAGACTTTAAAATTTACTTTAATACAGTAGCACACAACCTAACAGGAGAGACCAAACAAATTACACTTTCATCATTCTTTAATATGCTATTTAAATATGATAGCGGTGAAAGTATTGAAACAAAATGGTTTAAAAAGGTAAGTTATGAAAATAACATGTTTATATATGATGCACCAGAAGATATTGATAGACACA
Source organism: Acholeplasma laidlawii PG-8A (assembly GCF_000018785.1). Taxonomy (NCBI): domain Bacteria; kingdom Bacillati; phylum Mycoplasmatota; class Mollicutes; order Acholeplasmatales; family Acholeplasmataceae; genus Acholeplasma; species Acholeplasma laidlawii. The sequence continues at coordinate 1,092,010 of NC_010163.1, read as the reverse complement.
CCAGAATTGAAAATTATGGTGTGGTTAAAAGACATCTTCATACAAAACCTAAAAACATTCAAAATACAACTTCAAGAATTGATTATGTAGGTAAACGTTATAGATCAGTTCGTAATGCTTTAAGCATTCGAAGTCTAAAATTTGAAAAAGCACCCCTTGTTACAAATTTTACAGATACTGCAATTAATGCTGATTTAATTAACTACGAAGTGAAAGCCTATGATACCATCATTAGTAGTTACCGTATTGAAACATGCCACGATAAAGATACATTAAATAAGATGATGGCATCTGATTTAACTGATAAAGAAATTAAAAAAGTATATGAAGGTTTATCTAATACTCAAAGTTATGATTTTGATAACTTTGGCATCTCCTTTAAAGGTGTAAATGACAATCGAGTAGATGATAAAGTCTTAAATCAGTTTTTAAAGTTAGTTAATTACCAAATACACTTCTCATCCCTATCTTCAAACTCAGGTACCGTATTTTTAGGTGTTAGAGATGTTATGCAACAATTAGAATCATCACTGATTTGGGATAGAAAAAATGTAAGAAGTAAAATATTAGAAGTCCTTTCCTTTATTGATCCATCCGGATTACCGCCTAGACAATATGCGCTTCCTCCTAAAGAGGGTAATCCGAGGATGGATTTAAGACCATTTATTGACCAAGGTCTATGGATTATTTCAACCCTTCATACCTATTTAGCATATACTGAGGATTATGATATCTTAAATGAAGTATGTGGGTATTATGAGCGTATTGAACCAAACAGTGCTAAAAAATCTAAAGTAGAAAACTCTGTATTAGAACACTTAATTAGAGTTACTAATTACTTAGTGTCTAATATTGATCCAAGTACATATGGCCTAAAGGCATTATACGGAGACTGGAATGATGCACTTGATGGCTTAGGTTTAATTGAAGGTAGTTCAGGTTATGGTAATGGTGTTTCTGTTATGGCAACACTCCAACTATATGAAAACTTAGAACGCATGATTGAAATCTTAAAACTAGTTGATCCTCAAAATGAACATATTAACACATATGAGGTGGTAAGACATAATTTATCTTTAGGCATTAATAAATACGCAGTCGTAATAAAGCAAGATGAAAAACGCGTTTTACATGGTTGGGGACATGACAGAAGTTACTTTGTAGGTAGCTTTAATGACCCGGATGGTCACTCAAGAAATAGCTTAACCTCTAATGCTTTTTATATCATCTCAGATATGATTAAAAATACACCTGAGATGAAACCACATTTATTACACGCATTCCATAATCTTGACTCTAAATATGGTCTAAAAACATTTGATCCAGCCATGCAAGACTTCCACGGATTTGGTCGTATTATAAACCTACCACCTGGTACAGCTGAAAATGCAGCAACTTATGTACATGCAACACTTTTTGGTGTCTTAGCACTTTATATGTTAGGTGAAGGAGATTTTGCTAATGAGCAAGTCTTGAAAGTTTTACCTATTACTAAAAAGGAAATGTCTACATCACCATTTATTATGCCAAACTCATATGTACACAATGAGGAGCTTAACATGGACGGTGAGTCCATGAGTGACTGGTATACAGGTTCTGCAAATACATTACTTAAAACTTTAATTCGTGGTTTATTTGGCCTTGAAGTAAAGTTTGATCACCTAAGACTTCGTCCATCAAAAGCATTCTTCTCAAAAGAAGCAACACTGATGGTAAGTATTGGTAACAAACTTACACGCATCGTGTATAAAAACAATAACAACGGTAATAGAACATTTAAATTAAATGGTAAAGTAATCGAAGCTAAACTAGATACTTTAAGTGGTCTACTATATATAGATATTAATAAATCCATATTGGAACACCAAAATGTAATACATATACAAGACTAATCTCCCCGGATAAGATATGTGTATGACATTATAGATAGAAAACCTAACCGGTAAAATGGTTAGGTTTTTTCTATTTTTCATGTTATATACTTAAGTTACTGTATTTTACAAGGAAAATGGACATATATTTATGCATTAAGAACCGTAAATTATTAACATTTTAAAAAAACATGATACAATGTAGACATGTGTGGCTTGGGGGAGCAATACATACATAATAAATAATCCAAGGGGAGGATTCTTTGTTTATGTATAAATGTTGGATAAGTAAAATAAATAATGTAATGAATTTAAGACAACCTTTTTTGGTTGTCTTTTTCATTATAGATTAAATAATAGGTGAGGAACTATAATGGGCGATGATAAATTTGTAAAAAAACAAATAAGTATTCTTAGAAAATTATTACTGTTAATACCAATAGTGTTTATATTTTATGAGTTGAAATACTTTGAAAACATTACATCTGTAAAAGTTGTGATAATTTTCGTGATATTCTTTTTACCATTTTTAACAGACATTATAGAGTCAAAAAATAATAAACTATATAGATTAACGTCTTTATTTGCACTACAAATGCCGAGTGCACTCATCGGTATCTTAAGTGCAATTAGTATCAAAGGTGTTGAAAATAATTATGGAACAAGTATATTCACTGCAGTATTCGGATTTGGGATCACAGTGGTTATTATATGTTTTCAGTTTGGTGATGGTGGACATAAAATACTAGCTACAAAACATAATAAAATCTATTTTAGTGATTTCTTGTTAACTATGCTAATTAACGTCATGTTTACGATTTATCTGAATTATTCAGATAATCATAATGGTGTGCTGATTTTAACTATACTAACTGGTTTACAAATATATATTACATTACATTACTACATTAAAGTAATTATGGAAGAGAGGTGAAATAAGATGTCTGAAAAAAGCCCCACAGAATATGTTAAGCTATCTAAAAGTAAAATAATACTGATAATGAGTATAGGTGTAACTGTGTACGCATCATTTATTACAGCTGGAGTGTTTGCACTTAAGAAAAATCAAACTGATTTAGTTATAGTATTATCGTTATGTATATTAATTTTCTCTATATATTTAATAACTACATTAACGTATTTATTTACAAAAGAACATGATAATAAGTCGAATGAAATATTAAAACCCAAATCAGGAACGTACGAAATTGAAAGTAATTATAAGATGAAATCGGTTGAAAAAAATTAAGATTCTCTTGATAAACTATAAATTAATTTGTTTGAGTAACTATGTAAATTTGAGTATTGATTTAATTAATAAGTTTAATGTGTAGATAAGACTTGCACTGGAAAATTATAACAGAGATTTGATAGGACTCTGTTCAAAAATCACTCAAAGCAATAAGTATGATAGATTTGAAATTATAATTAGAGAGGATAGGGGTACACAACTAGATTAATAAAAGTTGAGTGCAAAAGTTAAATATATGGCGTATGAATTTGTAGTAAAAGGTGAATATACACCGGTTAGAAATAAGTTTGAGGAAATTATTAGAGAAATTCAAGATGAAATGAAACCAGAGTATACATTTCAATTTTCATTAATCGGTAGTGGCAGAAAAAAACTCATTACAAAAGAAATAGGATCTAACAAGGGATTTGATTTTGACTATAATCTAAGCCTTAAGAAAGTAGCTAAAGGATACAATAGTGCAAAGATTATTCGTGAAAATTTCTTCAAAATTATTCAAAAAATAGGTAAAAAATACGGTTATCAGACAAAAGATAATAAGAATGCAATTACAATTAAGTTAATAGACCATGAAAAAAGTAGTATAGTACATTCTTGTGATTTTGGAATTGTGGAAGATGTATTAGATGATCAAGAAAATCAATCTCAAAAAATCATTATAAGAGACAAGAATGCTTCATCACCTACTTATTTATGGAATGAAAGACCAAGAAGTAGAAACTATTCTTTTAAACTTAGCAATATAGAGGCTGCTGGATTATGGGAAGCGTTAAAGTTTGAGTATTTAAAACTAAAGAATAACAATAAAGACATTGAAAAGAAGTCCTATCAACTATTTATTGAATCTATAAATAATGTGTACAACAAATATGACTGGGAAAACTAGTAAATATATAGATATCCATATCACAAAATCAAAACTCATGAAGAAATTGATATTTAGTAATGCGCAGGAAGAAGAACGCTGCAGTAAATATCTTGATTTAAAAGGTGTTGCTTATCATGTGGTATTGATAAATTTTATTGGATTAGATGATGATGGAAAGATTAAATATAAAACTGTCTCTGATTTATATAAATATGATAAAAGACTTAGAAATCGTTTATACAAGTTCATATCAGCCTTTGAAGAGCAAATCAGGGCATTTATAGCTAATAGCCATAACCATGGACTTTCTACATTAAAATTAGGTGAAAGTATAAAAGCTAACTTAAAAAATGGAAGTAATATTGCCTTTGAATTAGAAGATCTAGATTTTGGTCAACTAATTCAGATAGTCGAGAAATTCACTGATAAAGATCTTAAGAGAATGTTTCCAAATAGTGACGAGTATGTTATTCAAAATTTAAGAGCAATCAAAGAACTTAGAAATGCGATTAGTCATCATAGAATTCTTTTAATGTACGATGACTATGAAACTTGCTATATAAACGGAGAAGAAAAAAACGATCTAACAAACAATATTAAGAATTTGGTTAATATGATAAGTGACTATTATAAAAAGTTCCTAATAGAGAGTGTTAATGATGCTATTAACGATAAAAGAGATGTTAATTTCAAACTTCTAGATAATTTAGAAATAAAGATTTAGGCAACAAATCATATTTAAGAATTACAAAATGTGAAATATTAAAGATAGATTAATGTAATAAAAAAATGAATTAAAATCAAGGTATTAAGAGGTGTGAAATGCTACTTGTTTTAGGCAATGGATTTGATATTCAATGTGGGTTAAAAACGGATTATCTTGATTATTTTAATCAAAGATATAGTAAAGAGGATTTTCAAATTACTATTGATTATTTTAATCAAATTCAATCTAAAATGGATTATGATAATTCGCTAAATTTGAATAATTCGATATACAGAATTATAAATAGAATGACAGAATCAGATATAAATTTGCTGTTTGATCAGATATCCATTTGGGATGTTGTTTTTATTAGTGAAAAAATAGTTAAAAAGAATGCTGGGTGGCATAATGTTGAAAATCTGATTTTTGAATATATTTCAGAAAACAAAATATCACTAATAGACATACAAAAACAAGGTAAAAATTATAGCAGTCTAGTTAGAACATTCAATCCATTGTTTGCTTTAATAAGCAAAGCATTCGAATTGAAAGAAATGACTTTTTCACAAATAGAGTATAATAAATGGCTTCTAGATCAATTAAAAATAATTGAATTAGATTTTAAAGAGTATGTCAGTAATCAATTACGCTTAAATAAAATCAAATATGAAAGAAGAAATTCATTGTTATACAAAGAGTTTTCTAAAATTGCAAGTTCTGTTAATGATTCAATATTTTCACTAATTAATTTCAACTATAGTATACCAACATTTACTAGAAACTATGATGATATTAAACAGTGGAACATGACTAATATTCATGGAAGTATTCATTCAGAGGAAGTCATTTTTGGTATAGATGAACAAGATTTAGAATCGAAAAAATGGATTAAGTCAAATGAAAGTAAATACTTATTTACAAAGACGGCTAGAAAAATACATGCATATGATGGAGATGAGAGTTTCAACTTGAAAGAGGCTGTTAAAGGTCACATACTAATATATGGACATTCACTAAATCCACAAGATTATTCATATTTTCAGAGTATTTTTGATGCATGTAATTTAATAGAAAGTACAACCATTATATATTTTGCATGGAGTAACTTTGATAAGAAAAGAAAGGTCAGAACTGATACAGTGAATAATGCTATCAAACTATTAAAAAACTATGGAGAATCAATACCAAATGCTGTGGGAAATAATTTACTTCATAGAATGTTATTAGAAAAAAGGATCAGAATTATTGAAATTACCAATATAAATGATGTAAAAAGTGGATATTATTTCTATAACTATAAGGATTAAGTAATATATTTTGTCTATAACTAAAAACAAGACTATAAAATTTATGAGTAGTTATACTTGACAACGAAGTATAGGATATTTTTCAAAAATTTATACATATTTAAATACAACAAATTAAATAGTAATAATTATCAAAAATATATTTATCGGAGAAGAAAAATGAAGATTAGCGTGTATCAAGAATTGAGTAACATAATGAATAAGTTATCGAATAATATGAAAACGGGGGTTTTTTTAGGGGCAGGGAGTTCCATGTCATCAGGAATGCCGGGAATCAAAGCACTCACTGATAGTGTCCGTAAAAATAGTATACATAAAGAAGCTATTGACAAAATAATTTCTATTGAAAAAACTAAACAAATGAATGATTACTCCACAATAGAAGATATACTCAATTCACTTCGAATGATTAGAAGTCTAACTAACGACATGGATTCACTAGAAATATTTGGCATTAATGGTGCACAATCATCTCTTATTGATCATGATATCTGCAATGACATTTATAATACGTTAACAAGTAAAGAAAATGAAATTGTTAGTAATGAGGATTTATTTAAAGCTTTTAAGCGATTTGCTTTATGGGCAAATTCAGTAAGAAATTCAAATGCAATTGAGATTTTCACTACGAACTATGATTTATTATTAGAAAAGGCTCTAGAAGATAGAGAAATCCCTTACTTTGATGGTTTTATTGGATCATATCATAGTTTCTTTCATCAGGAGAGTGTTGAAAATATTGAGAGAGAATCAAGTCTACCAATAAATTGGGTTAGGTTATGGAAACTTCATGGTTCATTAAATTGGTTTTGGAAGAAAAATCGTGAGGGTGATGTTATCTATAGATCGAACCATGAACTGAAGAAAGAAAGTGATAAAGAGATAGTAATATATCCATCAAAGGAAAAATATACTTTATCTAGAAAACAACCATTCACCACCTATTTTGATAGATTAAAATATTTCCTAATAAAATCGGAGACACTGTTCATAATTCAGGGTTATTCTTTTAGTGATCAGCATATCAATGAAGTAATATTTACTTCTTTAATAAATAATCAACGTCTTCATGTAATGGTCTTTGTATATGAAGATAAAGTTTTATTAGATAATAGAGATAATTTTGTGATGTATAAAAACATCACTGTTTATGGACCGAATCATGTTATTAAATCAGGATCACTGTTTGAGTGGGATTTTGACAATCTAAGTGAAGACAAATTCTATGACCAGTTTGTAAATTCAGATATGAAGAATGTTACATTGGGTGATTTTAAGATATTTACTGATTTCTTAATAAAGATTACTACAACCATTGGAGGAGAATTGGATGCATAAAAAAATCACCTTTATAGGATTTATCACTAATGTAGATAGTGGGAAAATTGATGTAAGAATCTCAAATGATATTCCAAGTGCATCACCGATTATTGATGGTATTCAGTATCGCATCGGTCAAATAGGAACATTAGTAAGAATACCATTGGGTAATACTATGTTATTTGGAGTTGTTGATTCTGTAAATATATCAGGCGTTGACCAAACCAAAATGACATTAATTGATCATGATCTTGTGAATAGAAACATAAGAGTAAATTTGATTGGAGAAAAAATCGGTAGAGGTGTTTTTCAGAAGGGTATTGGAGTGTTTCCCACAATTAACGACGAGGTTCACATAGTCACAGAGAGTGATATCAAGTCAATTTATGATTTTGATTCAACTGGACAAATAGAACTAGGGACCCATGCATCCTCAAATGACCTACCAATTTATCTGGATTTGCAAAAAATAATTTCAAGACACCTAGCTATATTGGGTTCAACAGGTAGTGGTAAATCAAATACAACAGCACGAGTTATTTCTAGCATACTAGAAAAATTCGAAGGCTCCAGAATAATCTTAATTGATATTCATGGTGAATATTCATCTGCATTTCCAGCTAAATCGAAAGTTATGAGATTAAACAGCCCAGACTCACCTTTATATATTCCGTATTGGGCTATGAACTTCGATGAATTATCATTTTTTTTGGTTGGTAGAGAGGCAGGAAGTGAACGTCCTGAAGATAAGAGACTTAGAGAAGAAATTGTAAGATTAAAAAAGGAAAATAAAGATAAAATAAAAGCCGGATCGATTAATGAGGAATATATTACTGAAGATTCACCAATACCATTTGATATTCGTTTAATGTGGCACAATCTTAATAGAGAAGTAATAGCGACATATAACAAGGCAGACCAAGTGTCACAGACTAGAGATAATGAAATGCTCATTGATGAGGGTGATTATTCTGAACTAATACCAGCTCAATTTCAACCCTATACAGTTGATTCTAAAGCACCATATAAAAGTAAGAATCAAACCATGTATTTATATGAAAAGAAAATATTTTCTCGCTTGAGTGATAATAAATATGACTTTATGTTTAAACCTGGAGGCTATCTTGATGGAGAAAATAAGGACTTGAATGACTTGATTATTGAATGGATGGGACATGAAAAAAGATTGACGATATTAGATTTAAGTGGCATACCTTATGAGCTGATGGATATTTCGATAGGTCTAATAAATAGAATTGTATATGATAGTATGTTTTGGGGTAAAGATGAAGATTATACTGGTAGAGCACGTCCTATATTAATGGTGTTTGAGGAGGCACATGCTTATTTACCAAAAAATCAAGATTCAAGATATATTTACGGATATGCAAGGAAGAGTGTAGAAAAAATATTTAAGGAAGGTAGAAAATTTGGGATTGGAGCAGCAGTTGTAACTCAGCGTCCATCAGAAATTTCTGATACGATACTTGCTCAAGTTGGTACAACAATTTCTATGAGATTGACTAATTCGTCTGATCAAAGTTCAGTAAAAGCTACAGCACCAAACAACATGACTGGATTAATGGATCTACTCCCCACATTACGAATAGGTGAGTGTATTGTTGTTGGTGATGCAATTAAAATACCATCCAGGGTAAGAATTCAAAAATTTGAACCAAGACCTAATAGTAACGATCCAGATATAATTAAGAGTTGGAGTCATAAATTTGAAAGTAAAGATACAGATTATATAAATGTTGTTAGAAAAATGAGAGAAAGGAGATTTTAATTATGAATATGAAATACGTTCAATCATCACATATAGATTCTGTTGGATACGATAGTGATACAGGTCTTTTGGTATTTGAATTTAAAGATGGATCAGTCTATGAATACTTGGAAGTTCCCGAATATGTCCATCAAGAACTGCTTAGTGCCGATTCAATTGGTAGATACGCACACCAAAATATCTACAACACCTATAGAAGTAATAAAGTTAGATAAGTTTACCAATAATAAAATGGATGATTTATATGGTAAACATCTAATAAATCATTACAAATATATAAGATGAGTCGACATAATTTGAAATAGTATGGATTGAATATATACATCATCATAATATATATTATAATAAATGTGGTGGTTCATAAAATGAAAAATGCTAGTGCTATACTTTTGAACCTCAATTAGATTTTTTTCACTTTATTCCTTTTTTACTTGTATTATTTTCGGAGATCCTTGAGAAATTAATCAAATGATTTAAAAGATAATTTAATGATGGTTTCAAATGATGATTAGAGATGTGGAATATTGCTAAATGGGTATAAATAGGTTAAAATAGAATTATTCAATAAACGAACAAATTCATTTAAACCGGGGGTAATTATGAAAGTATTAGTGTCAGGTGGTATGGGATACATTGGATCACATACCGTAGTAGAACTATTAGAATTAGGACATGAAGTAGTTATAGTAGATAACTTATATAATAGTCAAATAGATGTATTAGATAAAATTAAAACCATAACAAAAATTAATAAATTAAAGTTTTATGAAGCAGATTGTTCAAATATGAATATCATGGATAACATATTTAATAAAGAACAAGTAGATGCAGTGATTCACTTTGCAGGTTACAAAGCTGTAGGCGAGTCTGTTTTAAAACCACTGATGTATTATCAAAATAATTTAAATACGACCATGACACTAGCATCATTATCAGAAAAGTATAAAGTGAAACACTTTATCTTTTCATCATCTGCTACTGTATATGGTGATCAAGTATCACCATTACATGAGCTAATGGAATTAAAGGTAACTACTAATCCATATGGTGAGACAAAGAAGATGAGTGAACGTATCTTAAAAGATTTTTCTCGTAATAACAAAGATATGAACATAACGTTACTTAGATACTTTAATCCTATTGGAGCACATAAGTCAGGTTTAATTGGTGAAAAGCCACAAGGCATACCGAATAACCTTATGCCTTATGTTACTCAAGTAGCAAAAGGCATAAGAGAAAAGTTATTTGTTTTTGGTAATGACTACGATACAGTTGATGGTACAGGTGTTAGAGACTATATCCATGTAGTTGATTTAGCTAAAGGACATATTGCTGCATTAATGAATGCTAAAAGTAATTTTAATATATATAATTTAGGTTCAGGTGTAGGTACAAGTGTTTTAGAACTGATTCATACCTTTGAAAGAGTAAATGGTATTAAAATACCTTATGATATAGTAGAAAGAAGACCAGGGGATCTTGCTACTGTTTATGCAGATGCATCTAAAGCGAAGAAAGAACTTCATTGGGGAACAAAGTTGACTCTTGAAGATATGGTTAAAGATGCTTGGGTATTTGAAAAGAATTTAAGATAAATCTAATTTGCAATGGATACAAATAATCATATGGGGATATGATTAATTGATTAAATGGATAAGTATGAAAAACGAAATATTATTAAAATTAGACAACCTTTTTAGGTTGTCTTTTTGATTGAGTCTACAAAAATGGTCTAAAGGTGTTTATAAAGAACGGAATAATCTTAATATTTGGTGAAAATATTTTAATAATGAAGTGCTTGTTAAAGGGTGATTTATAATATAAAATGTGATGAGGGTATATTTGAAATTATTGTAATGTTAAAAAAATAATTTTTTTCGGGTGAAAATAAAGTTATCTCTTGAATAATCATCTTACATGTGGAAATACTAGTTATAAATTTAGATTGCAATAATATTAAAATCTTTACCATCCTAAGATATTGTTCTAAAGTGCTTGAATAATTCATACAAATAGTATACAATTAAATTATTCAATAAACGAACAATAAGGGGAGATGTTGTAGTGATTGCTAAAAACTTCTTTAAACCAACTATAATCTATAAAGAGTACATGATTTTAAACTTAATAGAAAAAGATCCTAATATTACTCAAAGAGAAATCTCAACAGCAATTAACATTGCTGTTTCTATGGTTAATACATACATTGATATGTATGAAAAAGAAGGTTTGTTAGAAAAAGAGCATATCTCAACTAAAACAGTAAGGTATCATATTACAAAAAAAGGTATTGAACGAAGAAAGTTTTTGAATATTGGATATTTAGATAATGCACAAACAATATATGATTCTGCAAAAGAAAACATTGACGCATTTCTTTATAACCTTTCTAATAAAGGTTATAAAGATATTTTACTCTATGGAGCAGGAGAAGTTGCTGAAATATTACTTCAGACTATTACTTCTAAAAACACACCAATTAATGTATTAGCGGTCATTGATGATAATCTAAAAAAACAGCAAAAATACTTAGTTAATAAACAAATTATTTCATTTAAAGAGGCTCTAGATTATAAACATGATGCGATATTAATATCAAGTTATGCAAATAATGAAATAATATATATGAACCTAGTAAGCACTGGGTATGATAAAAATAAAATAATAAAATACTTTGATATCTAATCAAAAGGATGAAAAACATGAAAGAAAAAATATTACTAGCTTCACCTCATATGAGTAAAGAAGGTTATGAACAAGAATTTGTAAATGAGGCATTTAAAACAAATTGGATTGCACCACTTGGTCCTAACGTTGATAATTTTGAAAAAGAACTCGCTACTTTAGTAGGTATAAATCATGCAGCAGCGCTTGTTTCTGGTACTTCTGCAATACACCTTGCACTAAAGGCGGCGGGTGTTAAAGATGGTGACATCGTATTATGTCAGTCACTGACCTTTTCAGCATCAGCAAACCCTATTATGTATGAACGTGCAATACCAGTCTTTATAGACAGTGATATGGATTCATGGAACATGAGTCCAAAACACTTAGAAGAGGCTTTAATTAAGTATCCAAATGCTAAAGCAGTAGTGGTTGTACATTTATATGGATTACCTGCAAAAATGGATGAATTGGTGAGTATCTGTAAAAAGTATAATGTAGCACTTATTGAAGATGCTGCTGAATCATTAGGAACTACTTATAAGGGCAAATATACTGGTACTTTTGGTGATTATGGTATCTTTAGCTTTAATGGTAATAAAATTATTACAACTTCTGGTGGTGGTATGCTAGTATCAAACTACGAAGAAAGAGTACAAAAGGTAAGATTCTGGGCTACTCAAGCTAGAGATAAGGCTAGACACTATCAACATAGTGATATAGGTTTTAACTACCGTATGAGTAATGTAGTAGCTGGAATTGGTAGAGGACAACTTAAAGTACTTAATGAAAGAGTCTTGAAAAAACGTGAAATCTACTTTATGTATAAAGAAGCCTTTAAAGATATTAAAGAAATTGAAATGATGCCATTAAACGATTTTGGATTTTCTAACTGCTGGTTATCTAGTATGACCATTAAGGGCGCTATTACACCTATAGATGTCATAGTAGCCTTAGAAAATGAAAATATAGAAGCAAGACCATTATGGAAACCTATGCACTTACAACCTTTTTATGAAAAGTTTGATTATATTGGAACAGATGTTTCTGAAAAACTATTTAATACAGGTTTATGTTTACCAAGTGATACTAAAATGACAAAAGAGCAACAACAACGTGTAATTGATGTTATTAGAGGTTTATTTAAATGAAACGACGTAAAACTTTTTATGAACTTATCATAAAAAGACCAATGGATTTTATATTAAGCTTAATTGCTATTATTGTACTCTTACCAGTAATCATAATTGTAGCGATTTTGGTAAGAATAAAACTGGGTGGACCAGTATTATTTACACAAAATCGTCCTGGTAAGAACGAGAAAATATTTAAACTTTATAAGTTTAGAACGATGACATCTGCTAAAGATAAAGATGGGAAACTACTACCTGATGAAGTACGTCTAACTAAGTTTGGTAAGTTCTTAAGATCAACATCCTTAGATGAGTTACCGGGCTTATTTAATATACTTAAAGGGCATATGAGTATAGTAGGACCAAGACCTTTATTAGTACAATATTTACCACTTTATAATGAAGAACAAAAGAAAAGACATTTAGTTAGACCGGGTTTAACTGGACTAGCTCAAGTAAATGGTAGAAATGCTATCTCTTGGGATGAGAAATTTAAATTTGATGTTAAATATGTTGAAAAGATAACCTTTATTGGTGATATAAAGATCATAATATTAACCGCATTTAAGGTGATTAGAAGAAAAGACATTAATTCAAATAATTCTGCAACTATGGAATTTTTTGAGGGGAATTAAGATGAATAACTATAATATATTGATTTTAAGTGCTGGAAGAAGAGTAGAACTTATTCAAGCATTTAAAAAAGCTGCAAAAAAATTAAATATTAATAGTTCTATAATAGCAGCAGATATGTCAGGTTTAGCTCCTGCGCTCTATTTTGCTGATAAACATAAGTTAATTCCTGCGATAAGTGACATAAACTACATAGATAACCTGATTTCATTATGTAACGAAGAAAATGTAAAACTTGTAGTACCTACAATAGATACAGAGTTACTTATTCTAGCTGAAAATAAACAAAGAATAGAATCTGAAACAAATGCTAAAGTTATGATATCTGATCTTAAGTTGATTCAAATGTGTAGAGACAAAATTAAGACCTCAGATGATTTATCCAATAACGGATTTTTAGTACCTTACTTATACAGTGATCAGGATATCGAGCAAAATAAAGTGGCATTTCCTTGCTTTATTAAGCCAAAATCAGGTAGTTCAAGTATCAATGCGTTTAAAGTGAATAATAATAAGGAACTTGAACTATATAGAAAATTTATACCGGACTACATGTTACAAGAATATGTGGGAGGAGACGAGTATACTATTGATGTCTTTTTAGATTTCGACTCTAATCCAATTACTATAGTTCCAAGATTAAGGCTTGCAACTCGTTCCGGTGAAATATCTAAGGGATTGATTGTAAAACATAGAATTATAATAGACACAATTAAAAATATGATGGATGAATTTAAGTTCATAGGACATATAACAGTACAATTAAAAATTGACAAAGAGATAAAATTTATTGAAATTAATCCTAGATTTGGTGGAGGTGCACCAATGAGTATAGCAGCCGGTGCAGACTCCTGTGAAAATCTATATAGACTCTTAATGGGTGAACAACTGTCATATAATGAAGTTTATGAGGATGATGTATATTTCTTACGATATGATTCAAGTATTATGGTAAAAAAAGGTGAAATCATATTATGATTAAAGTAGTTATTTTTGATTTAGATGACACATTAATTAGTGAAAAGTCTTTTGCACTAAGCGCATTTGGTGAAATTTCTATTGAACTTTCAAAAGTTATAAAGAAGCCTATTAGTGTAATCTATGAAGAACTTGTTAGTCTATATAATGAATCTCCTAATTATATATTTAATCGAATTTTAGAAAAAAACAATATACACCTTAATAAGAACTTTATTGATGATTTGATATATATTTATCGAAATCATAAACCGAATATTAAATTAAGTGATGAAGTAATAGAGCTTCTATTACATTTGAAAAAATCAGAATTTCATTTAGGTTTAATAACTGATGGATTCAAATCGACTCAAATAAATAAAGTTATTAGTTTAGAATTAGATAAATATATCGAAAAAATAGTGATAACTGATGAACTTGGTGATAATAGAGAATTTTGGAAACCAAGTGAAAAGCCATACACTATTATTAAAGATTATTTTAATGTTGAATATAATGAAATGATCTATATTGGTGACAATATAAATAAAGACTTTATTGCCCCAATTAAACTTGGTATGCAATATGCCCTATATATTAATGAAAATAGTCATTATCAAAAAACAGAGATTAAAGAAAATATAGGACAATCAATTAGTCATTTGAATGATGTGTTAAAATTAATTAGATAAGGATATGAGGCCAATGTTTGATAAAACAATATTAGTCCTAACAATTTTAAAAATAGATTTTAATTTAAATAAATCACTGTATAGTGATCTTTACTTTGAACTATCTAAAAATGCTAATGTTATTGTATTGAGTTTAACTGACAATGATAATCAGGTTACTAAGTATTCTGAAAGCCTAGAAGTTCATAATATAAAAGTAAGCTCATCTTTTCAAAAGTCAAAAATTAAAAAGGCAATAAATTTATTAAGATTAAATACTAAGTTACTTAGATATGTAAAATCAAATTTGAAAGATACTACTATTGATTTGGTCCTTTACAGTACACCACCAATCACATTAAATAAGTCTATAAAGTATATAAAGAACCACTATCATGCAAAGACTTACCTACTTTTAAAAGACATTTTTCCTCAAAATGCCGTAGATTTGGGAATGTTCAGTAAAAAAGGACTTATACATAAATACTTTAGAATAAAAGAAAAAAATGTATATAATCTATCAGACAATATCGGATGTATGTCACAAGCAAATTTAAAGTATATATTAAATAACAACAATATTGATAAACATAAAATAGAAATTAATCCCAATAGTATAGAAATCAATCAAATCATTGAGATTAGTTCTCATCAGAAACAAGAAGTTTTAGATACTTATGGTATAGCAAAAGACAAATTTAAGATGATATATGGTGGTAATCTAGGAGAACCACAGGGAATAGAGTTTATTCTTAAGGTTATTTTAGAGAATGAAAACCATAATAATATTATAACTATTGTCGGCTCTGGTACACAAAGTAATAGAATCAAAAAATTTATTGTTGACAATAATTTGGTGAATACAGTTTTTATTGACAAGTTGGCAAAAGATAAATTTGACTTATTACTATCTGCATGTGATATAGGGCTAATATTCTTGGATGCTAGATTTACAATTCCTAATTTTCCATCTAGATTATTATCTTATCTTGAGTATTCTAAGCCAGTAATAGCAGCCACTGATCTTAATACAGATGTTGGTGAAACGATTAAAAATGGTGGGTTTGGCTATTGGTGTGAAAGTAAAAATACTGACGACTTCTTCAAGTTAGTTGAAAAAATGAAAATAGAAAATATCAATAATCAATTTGGCAAGACAGGACGTATTTTTTTAGAAAAATACTATAACGTTGATAATTCTGCTGAACTAATTCTAGAAAAAATAGAGGTGTAAAATGAGTGATTTTAATAAAGATTTAAAGGGTAAGATATTATTAGTTACCGGTGGTACAGGTTCATTTGGTAATGCTGTAGTCTCAAGATTTTTAAGTAGTGATATAAAAGAAATTAGAATTTTATCCCGTGATGAAAAAAAACAAGAAGACATGAGAAAATTTTATAATAATGATAAATTAAAGTTCTATATTGGTGATGTCAGAGACTACAACTCCATAGAAGGAGCTTTTATAGGTGTAGACTATGTATTTCACGCAGCAGCACTTAAACAAGTACCATCTTGTGAGTTTTATCCCATGGAAGCTGTTAAGACAAATGTAGTTGGTAGTGATAATGTCATAACTGCTGCAGTTAAAAATGGTGTTAAAAAAGCAATCTTCTTATCTACTGATAAAGCGGCATATCCAATCAATGCAATGGGTATGAGTAAAGCAATGATGGAAAAAAACGTTGTAGCAAGATCACGTCAATTAAGAGAAAACGATACTGTATTATGTCTTACAAGATATGGTAATGTTATGGCATCACGTGGGTCTGTAATTCCTTTATTTTTAGATCAAATTGAACATAATAGATCAATTACCATCACAAACCCTGAAATGACTAGATTTATGATGACTTTAGAAGATGCTGTTGATCTAGTGCTTTACGCATTTGAACATGGGGAACAAGGTGATTTATTTGTTCAAAAGGCACCTGCAGCAACAATTGATGTATTAGCTAAAGCAGTGTTAGAATTAAAGCAAAGTAAAATGGAACCAGTTTACATTGGTACACGTCATGGAGAAAAACTCTATGAGGTATTAGTTACTCAAGAAGAGATGCAAAAAGCTATAGACTTGGAAGGTTTTTATAAAATACCTGCAGATAATAGAAATTTAAATTATGATAAGTTTATAGAAAAAGGTTCAAAAGCACTAGAACTTTCTGACTCATATCACTCTCATAACACAGCTAGACTCGATGTTGAAGGTATGAAGAAATTATTATTAAAATTAGATTTATTTAAGTAGGATAACAATGAACATATTAGTAACTGGGGCTAAAGGCTTCATCGGTAAAAACTTAATAGCTGAACTAAAAAACCAAAAATTTGAGAACATCTATCTATACGATATAGATTCAACTGAATCAGAACTTGATCTATATTGCCAATCTGCTGATTTCATTTTTCATCTTGCTGGTGTTAATAGACCAAAAGATGAAAAAGAATTTGAATTAGGTAATTTTGGTTTTACTTCAACTTTACTAGATAAATTAAAGAGATACAATAACAAAGCACCAATCATGATATCTTCATCTATTCAAGCAGATTTAGATAACCCTTATGGTAAAAGCAAAAAAGCAGGCGAAGAGTTATTATTTCAATATGGTAAAGAGACTGGTGCATCTGTTTTCGTTTACAGATTTCCAAATGTATTTGGTAAATGGTGTAGACCAAACTATAATAGTGCAGTAGCAACATTTTCTCATAATATTGCTAATAATCTTCCGATTACTGTAAATAACCCAGAACACTTAATGAATTTAATTTATATTGATGATGTGGTTAAAGAACTCATAAGTTGCTTAAATGGTAAACCTAAAATGGAAGGTAAATACTGCAAAGTTTTACCGGTTTATGAAGTTAAACTTGGTAAAATTGCAGAACTTCTGTATGAATTTAAAGAATCAAGAACCAACAAATCTATACCAAATATGATGGATGGTTTTACTAAGAAACTCTATTCTAATTACTTAAGTTACTTACCTAAAGATCAGTTTAGTTATGAACTTAAAATGAACAAGGATCATAGAGGATCTTTTACTGAATTTATTAAGACTATAGATAGAGGACAAGTATCTATTAATATATCTAAACCTGGCATAACCAAAGGAAATCATTGGCACCATACTAAAAATGAGAAATTTTTAGTAGTAAGTGGCCAAGGTGTTATTAGATTTAGAGATATTAATTCAACAGAGGTTATAGAATATTTTGTTAGCGGTGAAAAATTGGAAGTTGTGGATATCCCACCTGGATATACACATAATATAGAAAACTTAGGAACTAGTGATATGGTGACAGTGATGTGGGCAAACGAACAGTTTGACCCTAATAATCCTGATACTATTTTTGTGGAGGTTTAACATGAAAAAATTAAAAGTTATGACAGTTGTAGGTACTAGACCCGAAATCATTAGGTTATCAGCAGTTATTAAGAAATTAAATGAATCAGAAGCTGTAGAACATGTACTAGTTCATACAGGTCAAAACTATGACTATGAACTTAATGAAGTGTTTTTTAAGGATTTCAATCTTAAAAAGCCTGATTTCTTTTTAAATGCTGCTACAGGTACTGCAATTGAAACAATAGGTAACATTTTAATTAAAATGGATCCTATTCTAGAAGAAGTTAAACCGGATGCATTTTTAGTTTTAGGAGATACTAATAGTTGCTTAACAGCTATTGCTGCAAAACGTCGTAAGATACCAATATTCCATATGGAAGCTGGTAATAGATGTTTTGATCAAAGAGTACCTGAAGAAACTAATAGAAAAATAGTCGACCATATTGCAGATATTAACTTACCATATAGTTCAATAGCGCGTGAATATCTTTTAAGAGAGGGAATTCCTGCTGATAGAATCATTAAAACTGGTAGCCCAATGTTTGAAGTTTTAATGAGTAAAATTGATGAAATTAATAGTTCAGATGTATTGTCTAGACTAAATCTAGAAAAAGGAAAGTATTTTTTAGTTTCTGCCCATAGAGAAGAAAATATCAATTCTAGTAATTTTGAAAAATTAGTTGATACCTTAAACACCATAGCAGAAACCTATAAACTGCCTGTAATTATTTCAACGCATCCAAGAACAAGAAAAATGATTGAATCAAAAGGTGTTACATTCCATCCTTTAGTACAAGCACTAAAACCATTAGGATTTATTGATTATAATAAGCTTCAAATTGATTCCAAAGCTGTTTTGAGTGACAGTGGAACAATTAGTGAAGAATCTTCAATACTAAAGTTTAGAGCACTAAATATAAGAGAAGCACATGAAAGACCAGAAGCAATGGAAGAAGCAGCTGTTATGATGGTTGGACTGAATAAAGATAGAATTATGCAAGGTCTAGTAGTACTTGAAAATCAATTCGAAGATACTATTAGATATGTTAGTGATTATTCAATGCCAAATGTATCAGAAAAGGTGTTAAGAATCATTTTAGGTTATACTGATTATATAAATCAGAATGTATGGAGATATAAAAATGAGTAAAATAGTAATAATAACAGTTAATAATTTGTATTTGACACCATACATAAATAATTATACAAAGCATATTGCTACAGATTTTGATATTATTTACTGGAATAGAGATGAAATAACTGAGAGTTCTTCTGCAAAGAATGTTTTTGGATTCATAGGCTATATTAATCCGAAACAAAGTAAGTTGAAAAAAATCGTGATGTACCTAAAATTTAGGAAATATGTAAAGAAAATCCTAAAGAGTAATAAGTATGAAAAAATAATTTTTTTAAACACAATGTCTGCTGTTCTTATTGGAAAAAATGTAGGAGCAAAGTATATAGTCGACATCAGAGATTACACCTTTGAGCACAACATATTTTTTTATAATATTGAGAAAAAAGTAATAAAAGGGAGTGAATTATCAGTTATTTCGTCTGAGGGTTATAGGAAATTCTTACCAAAACATGAATACATTCTAGTGCATAACAGCCAGCAACTAGAAGATTTACCAAAAAAAACAAATGACAAAGGAAAATTAACAGAAATCCGACCTATAATAATTTCATTTGTCGGATTGATTCGCTTCTTTGAAATATCAAAGAAAATTATAATTGAACTTAAAAATGATCCGAGATTTAAACTAAACTTTATAGGTAAAGGTTCGGAAATGTTGCGTCAATTTTGCATAAGTGAGAATGTAACAAATGTTCAATTAATCTCTAAGTTTGAGTCAAATGAAACAATGAGGTATTTTGAAGAGTGTGACATAGTATATAATTTATATGGAAATGATAATCCCTCAGTCATTTATGCGCTATCAAACAAGTTATACTATGCAGCATTTCTAAATAAACCTATTTTGGTTAACCCTAATACATTTATGTATGACATTTCCTTTAAATACCACATGGGTATTTCAGTGAATTTAGATTCTAGAACAATTGCAGATGATATTTATGAACAATTTATTAATCTAGATTTTTCTACTCTAAAAAAGGGCTGTGATGACTTCATGAACCATGTTAAGATAGATAATACTAATTTTGACCTAAAAGTTTCTCGGTTTATTGGTGATGAAAATGAAATTGAATAATGATCAATTTATAACTAAAATTGCTGTTTTTCCTGGAGTTTTTTTGAATGGTGGAGTTGAATATGTGGTTGAAGAAATTTTCAACTCCATGAGAGACAAAAATATAGTTTATGATATATATGTGAGCCGAAATTATGAAGGCCCAAAAGATAAGCAATTAATTGCTAAGGGTGTAAGAATATTTTATATTCCTGAGATGAAAAACCTAAATCCTTTGAAATACATTAGACTAATAAGGAAAATGCTTAAATCAAATGGAAAGTATGACTATATTCATGTACACTCTATTCATAGTGGAGTACTTAATTCAATAGCAGGCTATTTTGCAGGTATAAAAAATAGAATTTATCATGTCCATAATACTTCTGATCCTCTTTTAAAAGGACTAAGATTTCCCAAGTTGTATAGATTTGTATCAACAAGAATGATTAGAATGTTCAACAATAAATATATTGCTTGTGGTAAAGATGCAGGGATATATATTTATGGTAATAAGCTAGTCATGAAAAAGGTTTTAATATTGAAAAATGCAATAAACTTAGAGATTTTTAAGCCTATTCACACCACAAAATATAGAAAAATTGCTTTGGACAGAAACGATAATACAGTTTTCATCGGTAATGCTGCTAGATTTACGGAAGTCAAGAATCAAAGATTTTTAATAGAGTTAATTTATGAGGCAAATTTGAATGGTGACTATAGATTATTGTTAGCTGGTGATGGTGAACTTAAGGATATCTATGAAAAACTAGTTAGCGAATTGAATATAAAGGATAAGGTGTATTTTTTAGGTAACATTACAGACATGAACTTGTTTTACAATTCATTGGATGTTTTTATATTACCTTCTTTACATGAAGGTCTACCATTGTCTCTAGTGGAATCCCAGTCATGTGGTATTCCATCCATTGCATCTGAAAACATAACAGAAGAAGTGGACATGGGTTTAAACTTGATGACAAGAATTAGTTTAACAGAAAAAAAAAATAAATGGATAAATCAGATTGATAGAGTAATTTCCATTGATAAGCCTAAATTAGAAGACATAGCAAAAGGTATTAGAGATAAGAAGTATGATTTAGATAGTTTTAAGGATCAGGTATTAACAATATATAAATTAAAAGTTGAAGGTGCAAAACATGAATCCAAATAATATATTAATTAATAGAAATGATCTTAAAAACTTGTTGTTAGTGATATTAATTCTAATTTTGGGCGTAGGAGTTACTAATAACTTTGACTACGAAGCTTACTCTATGAGCTATTCTAATTTAATAGAGACAAATTTTGAAAAGGGTTATCGTTTTATTGAAAATTTCTTCTATAGTAAAGGGGTGCATTTTAACTTATTCAAGGCTATAATCATTGGAACTTCTATTTTTATAATACTAAAATTATCAAATAGATATCTACCAAAAAAATCTAAATATATTTATTATATAATATTTATGATATATCCTCTTTCGTTTTTTGCTTACAGTTTAAGAACAACAATTGCTACAGCATTTTTATATATTGGAATAATACTACTTATAGAGAAAGTTAGATTTAGTAATTTGCTATTTATACTATTAATCTACCTGGCCTCATTATTTCATATATCAATAGTATTCTTTGGTATATATCTCATTATTCCGATATTGACTAAATTTATTAATAATCGAAAAGATATTTTAACTTTCAATTTGGTTTTCACGGTAATCATTAGTTTAATGATTATTCTCTCGTTAAATGAAGTGTTATTGCAATATTTCATAGATTTAATATGGGGATTATTAAGTGGAATTTTTAATATTTCATCTGCCAAAGAAGACTATATTACTATATCTGGAAACTATGGATATCTACTATTTGTCATCTCAAATGTGCTGTTTTTTATAACATTCATAATAATAAAGAACTACATTTTGAAATACAAGTACACTGAATTGGATAAATTGGAATCTAATAAAAAGAAATATATATTCATAGAGTATGCCTACTTGATAAGTCTAATATTATTTTTTTTAGCACCACTCCTTAAAGTAAATACAGAGTTTTCGCGTATTTACAAAATTATTTTTCCGATTTTTATTTCAGCCAGCATCTTGGGAGTATCAATAATGAAACGATGTAAAGAACGCACTATTGTTAAAATATTAATAGTGATTACTACAGTTTATTGTTTTATTATATATGTACTTCCTTATTTTCATGATATACTCCTTCCAATGATAACTGATAATTGGATATTTACAAAATTAAAATAATGACTATATGAAAGTGAGACCTAAAAATGAGAATAAAGACTAAAAAAATTATGGTTGTTTTTGGTACAAGACCAGAAGCAATCAAAATGTGTCCTCTTGTTAATGAATTGAAAAGTAGGAATAACTTTATTACTAAAGTATGTGTGACAGGTCAACATAAACAAATGCTTGATCAGGTTCTTGAATCTTTTCGTATTGAACCAGACTACAATCTCCACATAATGAAGGAAAATCAAACTCTATTCGATGTGACCATTAATATACTAGATAAGATTAAAGAAGTACTAGATTATGAAAAACCTGATCTTGTTTTAGTTCATGGTGATACAAGCACTACATTTGTAACAGCATTAGCAGCATATTATAACCAAATAGCAATAGGGCATGTAGAAGCAGGACTTAGAACTAATAATATCTACTCGCCTTTTCCAGAAGAGTTTAATAGACAGGCTGTTTCGATAATTGCGAGGTATAACTTTGCACCAACAATAAATGCATTACAGAATTTAATGAGAGAAAATATAGATAGAAGTACAATTTATGTCACGGGAAATACGGCAATTGACGCATTAAGAACAACAATAAAACAGGATTATAAACATCCTATAATTGACTGGGCAAAAGGATCCAAACTTATATTAATTACTGCTCACAGAAGAGAAAACTTGGGTGAGCCAATGAGGCATATGTTTAACGCAATTAATAGAATAGTTAGTGAATTTGAAGATATCAAAGTTGTTTATCCTATTCATCTTAATCCGATTGTAAGAAATCTTGCAAATGAGATTTTTTCTAATAATGCGAGAATTAGATTAATAGAACCACTTGATGTTGTTGATTTTCATAACTTAATGAATGCTTCACATCTTATATTGACAGATAGCGGTGGTATACAGGAAGAAGCACCATCATTAGGTAAACCAGTATTAGTAATGAGAGAGACGACAGAACGTCCTGAAGGAGTTGAGGCTGGTACCTTAAAATTGGTTGGAACTGAAGAAAAAAACATATATGATTCTTTTAAATTATTATTAACTGATGTCAATGAATATCAAAAAATGGCACAATCCAATAATCCTTATGGAGACGGTTTTTCTTCAAAAAGAATAGTTGATATAATAGAGAAGAATTTTTGGAGTGAATGATTTGAGTAAAGACACCACAATAACTGCTGTTTTAAGAATTGCTTCCAGTAACATAATAAAACTTACTAGTTCAATACTTATTGCATTTTTATTACCTAAACTACTTGGAGTAGAAGATTTTGGATATTACAAAATATTTTTATTGTATGCTACTTACATGGGTATATTCCACTTCGGATTTGCAGATGGTATCTATCTAGAATATGGTGGTTTAAATTACAGTGAACTTGATTTAAACAGGTTTAGAATATATACTAGATTTTTTATAAAAATTCAAACTATGTTATCACTTATAGGTGTTACAATAGTATTATTATTAGTTAAAAACGAATATCTAATATTATTAATTATGTTGTTTATCTACATTCCAATTATAAACCTAATCAATTACTTTCAATTGATATCACAAGCAGTATCTCGATTTAAAGAGTACTCAAACCGCATTCTTTTATTATCTTTATTAAATATTGTTATTATAGCTATTATGATTTTGATGAATATCAGCAATTACAAGGTATATATATTATTTTTGATAATTATTAATTTCATTATATTAATAGGATATTTTTATACCTACAGAAATATTATAGTAAAACCTGATCACCCAATATTAATCAAAAAAAGAGAGTATTTTAATTTGTTTAAAATTGGAATACCGTTATTATTGGCTAATCTGACATCAACACTTGTGTTAACAGTTGATAGACAAATAGTAGAAATATTTTTTGACCTAGTTGACTTTAGTGTTTATTCTTTTGCATATAGTATGCTAGCAATAATTACCACATTAGTTTCTGCGGTGTCAATAGTAATATATCCAATTCTAAAGAATGTTGATAAGTCAAATATTCAAACGACATACAGTAAACTAATACAACTAATTGTTATTTTTGTCATGTTTTCTCTTACTGCCTACTTCCCTCTAAAATGGATTATACCAAAATTTCTACCCGAATATAGTGAATCTTTGACGATTTTTATGATTGCATTGCCGGGATTGATGATTTCTTCTTCAATAACCGCTATCAAACATAATTTTTTTAAAGTATTGAACAAGAATAATCATTATTTCTACATAGCTATATTATCAATAATTATTTCAATTATATTAAACCTAATATTTTATTACGTCTTTCTAACAAAAGAAGCAATTGCAGTATCATCGGTTATAAGTTTATTCGTTTGGTACATTATCACTGAACTTTATATGATAAAATTTTACAAAGTGAAATGGAAAAAAAATATTCTACTAATTATATTTAGTGGAGGACTATTTTACGGATTATCAAATTTGCAGAATTATATTATATTTGGTTTTATTTACTTTACAGTAGTAAGTTTAATAATAGTATTTAATTATAGGAGTAAAATAAAGAGAGGATATAGGTCATTATTAAAGAAACGGAATTGGTGTGATAAATATGAAAAATAATTATTTTGGTACCGATGGGATACGCGGTATCGCTTTTGAAAAATTAAATTCAAAACTAGCGTTTAAATTAGGTCAAGCCATAGCTAAAAAGTTTAGTCCTAGTGAAATCATCATTGGTCAAGATACTAGA
Source organism: Acholeplasma laidlawii PG-8A (assembly GCF_000018785.1). Lineage (NCBI taxonomy): Bacteria > Bacillati > Mycoplasmatota > Mollicutes > Acholeplasmatales > Acholeplasmataceae > Acholeplasma > Acholeplasma laidlawii. Next base: position 1,066,319 of record NC_010163.1, on the reverse strand, counting down.
CTATCTTCAAACATGCTTGCATATGGTGTTGCATACGGTGCAGCACTAGCTGGAGTAAATGTAAAAATTGCAGGTGTTGTTTCAACACCTATGATTGCTTATTACTCTAAAGTGAAAGATATCATAGGAGTTATGATCACTGCATCTCATAACCCATATACTGATAATGGTATTAAAGTCATTAAATCAGGTTATAAAATGCTTGATGAAGAAGAACTTAATTTAGAAACCTACATTGATGATAATGAGGTTTTATCTTCAACGAAACTAGGTTCAATAGAAATAACACATGATGTAGAAGATATTTATATAAATGTCTATCAAGATTTAAATATTCCTAAAACATCTATGAAAATAACCTATGATTCTGCAAATGGAGCTAACTATCTTATTTCTAAAAAAGTAATAGAGTCTTTTGCATCACATACCTATCAAATAGGTAACAGGCCAGATGGGTTAAACATTAACTTAAATGTAGGATCAACTCACTTAGAATCTATCATTAATGCAGTTAAAAGTAACGGTTCAGACATTGGACTATCTTTTGATGGTGATGGGGATCGTCTTTTAGTTGTAGACAAGGATGGTACTACATTTGATGGAGACTACATTGTCTACATCATAGCTAAGTACTTAAAATCTAAAGGAAAACTTAAAAAAGATACAGTAGTCTTAACTCAAATGAGTAATCCTGGTATGCTTAAAGCATTTAAAACATTAGGTATCAAAGTACTTCAAACTCCAGTAGGAGATAAATATGTATCTGAAGAAATTATGAATCACGATTTAAGCATAGGTGGAGAAAATTCAGGACATATCATCATAAATGACTTACTGCCTTCAGGTGATGGTTTATTTGCAGGTGTTTATATACTAAAGATCTTAGAAGAACATAAAACATCACTAAAAGATTATACAAAGGAAGTAGAAATGTATCCTCAAAAAATGGTCAACATCAAAAATGTTGATAAAGAAGTACTCAAACATCCCGAAATAATTAAACTAGTAGAAGAAGTTAGAAGAAATCTATCAGAAGATTCTTTATTATTAGTACGTCCTAGTGGTACAGAACCTTTAGTTCGTGTTACAATAAGTTGTCAAGATATCTTAGAACTCGATAAGTACATGGGACTACTTGTAACTAAGATACAAAATCTGGGGAGATTGTAAGGATGAAAAATTATGCATTAGTACTTGCAGCTGGTAAAGGCACTCGTATGAAATCAGATATACCTAAAGTTGCTTTTCCAATACTAAGAAAACCAATGATTGAGTATATTGTAGAAAATATTGAAAAATCAAGTGTAGAAGAAATCTACCTTGTATTAGGATATAAAAGAGAAGTTGTAGAAGGTATTGTTAAAGACCGTGCTAAGTATGTCTATCAAGAAGAACAACTAGGTACTGGTCATGCAGCCATGATGGCTGCACCAGTATTATCTAAACTAGATGGTAATACGTTTATTATGCCTGGTGATGTGCCACTCATCTGGTATAAATCTATTGATAGAATGTTTGCTGTTCATGAAGACAATGGTAATGATTTTACAATCGTTACAGCTCATTATGAAGATCCAGAAGGTTATGGACGTATTGTACGTAATGAACAAGGTGTCATTCAACGTATTGTTGAAGAAAAAGATGCTAACGACTTTGAAAAAGAAATTAAAGAAGTCAATACTGGTATATACATTGTTAATAATAAAAAGTTCTTTTCTTTATTAAAAAACTTGAATAACAACAACGCTAAAGGTGAGTACTATATCACAGATATGGTAGAGTTAATGAAAAAAGATTATAAGATAGGTTCATATATGATCAAAAATAACTCTTTAGCTATGGGTGTAAATGACTTATATGCAATCAGCAAAGCTGAGAAGTATTTAAGAGAATATATTAATAAAGATCATATGCTAAATGGGGTATCAATGATTAACCCAGAAACCATTACAATTGGACATAACGTCATAATTGAACCAGGTGTTACAATTAACCCCAATACTACAATTACTGGGGACACAGTAATTAAAGCAGGGGCAATTGTAGGACCTAATACAGAAATACATAACTCACGAATTGATAGTCATGTAGTAGTCAGACACAGTCTTGTTTATGATAGTATCGTTAGAGAAGGAACAACAGTTGGTCCATTTGCTCATTTAAGAGATCATGCTGATATTGGTACACATAATAGAATTGGTAACTTCGTAGAGGTTAAAAAATCTAGTACAGGACACAACACAAAAGCAAGCCACCTAGCTTACATTGGTGATTCAGTTGTTGGTGAATCTGTTAACTTTGGTTGTGGTTCTGTTACAGTGAACTACGACGGAAAGTTAAAACATAAAACTGAAATAGGAGACAATGTCTTTATTGGATGCAATACAAACCTTATTGCACCAATAAAAATTGGAGACAATGTCTTTATTGCAGCAGGTTCAACAGTGACTAAGGACATTCCTGATAACGGGTTTGCTATTGCAAGAAGCCGTCAAGTGACTAAAGAAGACTACTCAAAATACTTGATTAGTCCAAAACCTAAAAAAGAAGAATAGTATATTATAAGAATCGTGGAGATGCTCAAAAGTGTGCATCTCTTTTTCTTTTGCTGTACACTATTTTTTAATATTTAAAGTAAAATGCTCCACAAGGATAGATTCTCGCAAAACAACCACAATTAAATTGTGTGAAACGTTTTCATAAGCAATAAATCCCATACATTATATATACGGCCTATAATGCAATTGTCTTAAGCGAGATAACAAAGTTCAAAATAAGAAAGTCAGAGGTAATATCGATGAAAGTTGTTGTTATAGGTTGTACACACGCAGGTACAGCAGCAGTAAAATCAATGTTAAATCATAACAAAGATATTGAAGTAAATGTATATGAAAGAAATGATAATGTATCCTTCTTATCATGTGGTATCGCCCTTTATGTTGGTGGTATTGTAAAAGATGTGAATGGATTATTTTATTCAAGTCCAGAAGAACTAAGACAATTAGGTGCTAATGTCTTTATGGAATATAATGTAGAAGCAATCGATTATGATAAAAAGACTGTTACAGTTAAAAATCTAACTACAAATGAAATCTCGGTAGATTCATTTGATAAGTTAGTATTATCCACAGGATCATGGCCTATTATCCCAAGAATCCCTGGTATTAGTTCAAGTAATGTCTTACTATCTAAAAACTTTAATCAAGCAAATGAAATTATTGAACAAGCTAAACATGCTCAAAAAATTGTAGTAGTTGGTGCAGGTTATATTGGTGTTGAACTTGCAGAAGCATTTGAACTCTTAGGTAAAGAAGTAGTCTTAATTGATGGTGAAGAACGTATTATGCCTAAGTACTTAGATGAAGAGTTTACTTATCATGCACAAAAAGCATTTACTGATAATGGCGTCAAATTAGCATTAGGTGAAAAAGTAGATAGTTTTATAACATCAAATGATCTAGTAACACACATTAAAACAAATAAAGCTACATATGAAACAGATTTAGTTATTATGTGCATTGGTTTCAAACCAAATGACACTTTATACAAAGGTATACTAGAAACCACGCCAAATGGCGCTTTAATTACGAATGAATACATGCAAACATCAAACCCTGATGTGTTTGCATGTGGCGATAATGCAAACATTATCTATAATCCAACAGATGAAGTTAGATATATACCACTAGCTACAAATGCAGTTCGTATGGGTACACTTGTGGGTTTAAATATTGTTGACCAACATGTACCTTATGTAGGTACACAAGGTACATCTGGTATTAAAATATATGATTTAAATATTTCATCTACCGGTTTAACCGAAGGGGTAGCACAACAAGCAGGTATTGAATATGAAACAATTACTATCCATGATCATAATAGACCAGAGTTTATGCCAAGTTATGATGATGTATTATTAAAGTTAGTATATGAAAAACATACTAAGCGTTTACTTGGTGGTCAAATCTTATCTAAATATGATTTAACTGCACAAATGAATATCTTAAGTTTAGCAATCCAAAACAAGATGACTATTGAACAACTAGCATTTGCAGACTTTTTCTTCCAACCACATTACAGTAAACCTTGGAATTTACTAAATACAGCTGCACTCGCTGCATTAAACAAAAATTAATACTATATAACTAAACATGGCGCATCAAGCATTGCGCCATGTTTTTTATTATAAGGACTAATAACCATGTATGAACGAATGTGCAAGGTACACGTATTGTAAAGACTTTAAATCACTTAATACCTAAACTTAAAAAAAGTTAAAGATAAAATAAAAGTCTAGTTAATAAAAAAACATCTGAGTATTTCAGATGTTTTGAATTGGATAAATATTATTTAACTAAATATTCTAATAATTTGAGAGCTGCTTCTTGTGGCCCTTTTTGTTCATAGCCATCAAGTGCTAACTTAGTATAAATTACACCTACCGGGATATTGTTGTCTTTTAACTTGTTAAAGTAGGTAGTAATTAATGATTTAGTTAGTTCTTCATGTTGTACAGGTCCAAATGGATTAGCAAAGTAAGTAGAAGTCATACCAACTTCACTTGTAGTACCTTTTGCCATTCTCTTTCCATCTTCAAATATTTTAGCTGCATCATCTGATGCATCAAATATTTCTAAACCGGATTTTGTTTCATCATAGTTATTTGCATAAAGTAGTAAATCTACCTTATGATCCTTCATTACAAACTCATAATCAGCTGCAGGTAATACTACTCTAGCATTTGTCTTATTAGGGTTTAAAAATACCGCTCTATCGATTTGTTTATAGGCATAGCCTTGGTCCAGGTCATCTAGTCTTACAAATGCCCCAATTTCAGTACCATAGCTTACTATTTTACCATCTTTAATGTCAAAGGTACCCATATCATCATAGATGATTTCAATCGAAGTAACTTTACCTTCACCAACGACTCGTAAGGATTCTATGGTTTCTGATTTACCAGCACCACTATCTCCAATAATGACTACATGTTTAGTCTTACCACCTTTAAGTTGTAGTCTAAACATAGCACCATGAATTGGTAATTTCTTTTCATGTATCATTTTAACGTTATGTAGGGTTAATAACATTTTCTTAACATAACCAAAATAGTCATTTTTATCATCAATGCTTACAAAGCCTGCATAGATGTCATTTTCTTTATCGTGGTAATATGTACCATCATATTTAGATTCATTGATACCATATACATAGATGAGATCAGGCTTTTTATCTTTATACTCTTGAAAGGATACCATTTCAAATAGTGATCCTAAGGTGACTGCATATTTCATAAACTTGTTATGAATATATGCATAAGTTAAGAAAGGTCCTACTTTAATTGCAACTACTACATAATCATTTTTGTGTAGTTCAATATCTTTTAAGGGGTTATTAAAGACTTCTTTAAAAATGCCTGTTCTTGTATTGGATTTAGAATAAATCATTAAAGGTGGTGTAATTACAATGCCAGTAACAAATCTATTATCAGTTAACTTTGTATAAGGTGCATCATAAGTCCATGGGTTAGATACTAAGGAAAGGTTTGCTTGTGTACCAGCAGGTAGTTGGCGAAGTAAGTGGTAATTTCTATCTAATATTTTTTCAGTCACTGTACGATATAAATTAAGCACTAAATTAGAAAAACTTTCTGTTGTATTAATTAAACGTTTATTCATCGACTTATCATCATCAAATCTTGTTCTAGATAAAAAGCCATAACGTTCAAACTTTCTCCAGTAGTTATAAAACTCTTCTGTAAATAAGAAGAAGTGGTATCTATTGAGTCTATGACTTAAAGCATCTAATCTTTGTACCACTTCTTCATATGGCCAAACAAGTAGTGCTTTATAAATAGATATTAAATCACTTTGTCTGATTTTTAATATCCATTTAAAATCTGGATTTTCTAATTTCTTAGTATGTTGTAAATAACGTCTTAAGACAAGCCCAAATGGTCTGGAACTTAGGATATCTGATTCTGAATTACAAGGGATTCTGTTAAATTGCAATATAAAGGATGTTTCGTCTAATAAATAGTCTTTCATCTAGTGATACCTCCGTTTTTTAGGTTACTATTTATTGTAAGTATAACATAATTAAGCACTAAATCTATTAAAAACAGCTTAAATGTTATAATTACAGTAGTCCATTTATGTGAGGAGCACTTTATATGAAATTAACACATCAAGAGCTTAAAGGCTTACAACAAATGATAGAAAAGACTTCATCTAAAGTCTTAAATACTTATAGTAAAGATAATGTGGTAAATCTCTTTAATCAAGATGTAATCTTTATTGGAGACTCTATGATTGAGTTCTTTAATTTAAAAAGGTATTTGCCTACGTTAAATGCACTTAATCGTGGTGTAGCTGGTGCTACTACAAAACTTATACTAGATAACCTAGACGTTATCTTAGGTAAGATAAACCCTAAATCCATATTTATATCTATAGGTTCAAATGATCTTGTCTTACTAGAAGCTAGTGTAGCAGAGGCTTATGAAAATATTATTAAAGTACTAGACGTATTGAAATCAAAATTTCCATCTGCTAAGTTGTACTACTTATCTACAACGCCAGTAGTTAGTACGCAGCACCCACTTTATAAGAAGATCTACATTGGTGGCCGAACCAATGGTGAATTAAAGTCTATAAACTTTAAAGTCATGAACTACGCCAAATCAAATGATATGACATATTTACACCAATTTGATGATTTATTAGATAGCGAAGGCTACCTAAATACGAACTACACTTATGATGGTATACATCTTAACCCTAAGGGTTATGAAGTATATGCTAGAAATATATTAAGTAACTTATAAATTGATATTGAAAACCACAAATATGAATATCCTCATTTGTGGTTTTTTTTTGAGTAACACAAAAGAATTATATGCGACATATATGACGTTTTCTAAGAATATAAAAAGGATTAAAATTAAACCGAACTACGACATCAAATGTAAATTAATTGGGGTAATTAATGTTGTAGACTCATGTAAAAAAATAATAGGAGGATAAGACATGAAAAAAATCATGCTGCTTTTAGTAGTTGCTTTATCTGCAACTATACTAACAGCAAATAATGCTCATGCCTATGATGGTGTAAACCGTGATAGTAATGGGAATATAACTGAAGTCGACCTGAATGGCGATGTATTTGTCGATGGTGACTATAGTGCTGCCACATGGGAAATCAATTTAGAAGATATGGCAACAGATCCTTATTACAAAAATGCTGCAATTGCCTTACCTTTACAATTTGTGCCTATGTTAGAAATTAAAAATAAGATTTTTCATTTCTACAAGTCTTTATTTGTAAAATATGATGCCAAATTGACATCAGAACTTATTTTACTCTTACTTGCTTATGAGACAGCTATGGATGAACTCATGATTGAACAACAAAATAATGCTCAATCATACTACGAAAAAGCAATTGGCTATTCAATCGAACTAATTTTAACTAAGAAGTTGGATAAATTAGCGCCTGTGGTTCAAATTTTCTTAGACGAAAATATGGTGATGGCATCAGTAGAGGTGACGATGGATAATGTCATCGATGCTATAGCAGATTCCATTTATGATACAGAAAATATTGAGGATCCATATACAAAATTTATAGTAGAATTAGTAAAAGGCATTGGAGTAGAAACGGTACAAGATTTTTCGCACAAATCTTTAGGTGAACTAGTCTCAAGTACTGGTAAAAATTTAGGTAACTTGATTATTGATACATTGGTTTCCCAAATATTAAGTTTACCAGAGACACTAATCACCCAACATCCTTTAGGTAAACTTGCTTTTGCCGCTATCTATTGGATGATGGGACAAGAGGCTCAATATGCAGCCGAGCAATATGCATTAATTTTAGATAATATAACTGCATTCTTAACAGCACTCCTGAATCCATATAATATGGGAAAAAATATCCGTTTTGATTACTTGATTGAACATAATATAAACACTAACACAATATCATGGAGTGAAAATTATGTTGAGCAAGAAGGATTTATTGCCAACAAACATCGTGGTATGGCAATCACATTTGCTGATACAGATGTCATCTACAGAAATATTAGCAGTAGTTACGGCGTGACTAATTTCACCAGAGATCCCGATAAATATGTACAAGTAAAAGGTAGAATAAATTTACTTAATGAATCACAAATGTATAGTGAAATTAATAATTTATTTGATAAACAATATCGTGCACATAACAGTAATCCAAATAAATTCATCTTTTCAAGTGGATATACCGAAAGATATTATGAAAATCGATATACAGGTATTAGATATTATGCTGGATTTAATTTAGTCAGAACTCCATTTAGAATTAAAAATGCAGATCTTTCAAATGCTCCAACTCAAACCTTATATCCATCTAACTACAGTACCGGGTATAAGGTTGACATCACAGATGCTACAAATAAACAAAATTATAAATCTGGTATACTTCGAGTATTTAACAACTCTACATTGATTTATGAATATAATCTAAGTGGTTCTGTTCAACAAATATTAGTTCCTGATTTGATACATGGTAAAATTTATAGATTTGAAATCTACGTTGAATATGAAATGAATTTCTTTATTACAAACAATTACCGCGTATATCAAAGAGAATTCACTTATCTAAAGAGTAGTGGTGGCGGAGGCGGAGGCGGTCCAAAACCTCCAATTCAAGAACTCATGTACTAAATATATCTAATAACATTATATTAATCAAAGAGATGCTGATAATAACGGCATCTTTTTGATTAATGAGGAAAAAACCATTACAATTTACCTTTATAAAAGGATTTGGGACAGTTTTGTCATATGATTACTTAAATGTAGGTGCTACAATAATAGTGAGGAATCTTGTAATCAGGAATCCTTCAGTTAATTATATTAACTAATTCTTACGATTAAAGGGTATAGGGGACATATAGCACTTAAAAAGTAGGAAGTCGCTTCTTTCAAATAAAGAAGTAAAAAGAGGATATAGTATGCCACCTTAAAAGTCGGGTCAACTTGGGAGAATCAAGTTAGTCAGGGGAGAGTTTTAAGGTGGCATACTATTTTTTTATAGCCCATATATTTATGTAAATGTTAGGTATTATTTTCATAAATTGTCTTAACGTGATACAATATTCATATATCATGACGCTTATAACATCCAGAATACTATTTTTTGCACATATACTTTTATTAAAAAGAGGTTCTTTTCTTTCTATAAAGGTTAGGGGGATATATGTTTGAAAGTATAGACATTATGAAAACACTAGATTCGATTAGAGCGAATCACAAGATTAAGATACAAGATTTAGTTCAAGGTATAATGTCAAGAAAGACCTATACGAGATTATTAAATGATGAAGCAAGTATTTCTTTTTATGATTTAAATAAATTACTAGAAAAGCTTTCCATACCTTTTTTAGAGTTTTCTCTTTATGTTGTCAATAGTATTGAAGGTCAATTTCCAATGGAGTCCAGTTTCTTCTTAACGATCTTAAGAGAAAACTATCAAAAAGCATATGATGAGTTTTATCCAGGTGTAATGGGTAAAGAACTTAAAACGATATTTGGTGCTAAATCTGTACCTGCAACTATAGAACTTATGCTTTATAAATTAAATAAACAATCTAAAGAAGTATCTTTAAGAAATTTACATCAAAAGTTTGATTTAAAGAGCATACTAGAAAGTAGAATCATTGATGATGGTATATCTGGTATACTTTATAGTTTTGTTTATTTAGTAGGTGATAGTGAAAGAAGACAAATTGGAAACTTTATATATAAAGTAATATTTGATCCAAGTTTTAGACATTATTACTCGTATACAGAAATATCTAAAACAATCATTCATGTAACAGGTATCTTATCATTTACCTTGCTTGACAAATTAGATGATGAAGAATTAAACCGTTTAGAAAAAATAGTCGTTGGAGCACTAGATTATCATACTAAATTTAGAGGTACAGTATTTGATCATAAAATATTTAGAATACTTTATCAATTCCAAAAAGAAAAGAACTTAGAAAATGACTTTATCATATTTAGTTACATCAGTTCTTATTTAAGTGTATTTGAAAAGGGAGCAATTCCGCATAAGTTAGATGTAACTAAAGAAGATATGATAATCTTTAAAAACTATTTAAAAAAAGGTTTGTATCAACAAAATACGATGTATGAAGGGATGCTTAAACATGGAAAAATATGGTAGTTATTATAAATTATTAGATGAATTAAGAATTGCCAAAGGCTATACAATAGCTGATCTATGTGAAGGTATCATTTCAGAAAGAACATATCTTAGACAAATTAAAAATGGGTCAAAAGTTAACTTTACTATCTTTTCAAGACTATTAGATAGATTAGATACGGGTATGGGTCAATTCATGACCTATATGATTCACTTTGATAAGTCGGATACTGGTGTGAATAGATTTGCTATTAGAGTGCACATGTATCACTTCATGGATATTGGTCCTATTTATGAACTTATCTTAAAATATAAATCCGATAACAAAATAGAAACACTCATGGTAGAAGCATTTAAATTAGAGTTTGAGTACTTAATTAACAAGATTACTAAAGACGAATTTAAAATACACTACCAAGTGATTTTAGAATCACTTAAATCACTTGGTACAGAGAATTTAATTGTCCACTTAATTAAGTTTATCTACCATAGTTATTTTAAAGAAGATAACATAATTGATCCTAAGAAGTTTGGTCAAATGCTCATTGACTATAATTCTAATCTATCGTTATTCTTCTATATCATGCTTATGGATAAATTCTTAAGTTTTATGACCCAGCAAGAAACGATTGATTTTGATATTTATGAACAAATACTTAAGAAATTCGAAGCATATTTTATCTATATCAATGTCAAAAACTATGAAACCAGTCTGGAGACTTATCACGCATTTTTATATCATGTAAAACATGATTATAAAATGCGCGATTCATACCTTTATAAAGCACTTATGAATTCACTTGTAATTCATTCTACCTATGCACATGAAGCATATAAAGACTTAATTAGACACGGGTTTAATTTAGATGTCGATCAGTTTTTAATTGATTATACACTATCAATTGAATCATCATTACTTAGATAAAGTTATTATTATTTGAATATTATAGTTGACAATTAATTAATTTAAGTTAAAATAAAACTACCATAAAGAGAAGGTTAGAGACAAGCTCTATGACCCTTCAGCAACCTGCAAAACTAAGTAAGGTGCTAATGCTTGAATGATGGATACATAAGATAAACTTATCTAATGGACGCCATCATGTGATGGCGTCTTTCTTTTTGGTAGAAAGAAGTGTATATGAAAAATGAATTAAAGAATGAACTTCTAAAATATTTAGATGGCATTAGAGTTAAAGCTAAGGATGATAAAGACAATTATCCAGATTACATGATAAAAGATAAGGTAAAAATGGATAAATTACTTATTGAACTACTTAAAAGTAGTCAAGATGTATTTATGTCAAAAAAATCTTTATTTGAGTATTTATCTAAAATAGATGATTATATTAGGGAAGAAATTGACTTACTAAATCCACCAACTCCAGTATATAACGATCTGATTGTAAGTGTATTTGAAAATTTAATGATTGCATCAGTAATTGATGATTATGAACTTTCTTACAGTTATCTAAAAAATGCTAAAGAGTACATGCACTATATAAGAAAGAACTTCGCATTATATTTAGATACTAGTATATTTCCATTAGAATTATTTCGTGATCTAAAACCTATATTAGAAGTTATGAAAAATAAAGGATAAGCCTTAGAAGGCTTATCCTTTGTCTATTCTAAAGTGATGGAATCTATACTATGTTTTAATATACTTGAAGATTTTTTAAGTGATTTTAACTCTTCATCATTTAAATTAAGTTTTACTACATGGTCTACCCCATTTTCATTTAATACAGCTGGTAAGCCAATATAGAGATTATCAATATCATAGTCATCATCGTTAAATACTGATATGGGTAGAATTCTGTTTTCATTATTGAAAATAGCCTTTGTTATACGTACTAAGGCCATACCAATACCATAATAAGTGGCTCTTTTTCTTTGGATAATTTCATAGGCTGAATTTTTTACGTCAAGGTAAATCTTATCTAAATCAGAAAACTTTATTTGTGCAGGCATGGAGTCTATAACATCTTTTAAAGGTTTAACGCCAACAAAGGCATTTGACCAACAAACAAACTCAGAATCTCCATGTTCACCTAAGATATATGCATGGATGTTTCGAACATCAATGTTGATGTATTGAGATATCTCATAACGAAGTCTTGCAGTATCAAGAGAAGTACCACTACCAATGACTCTATTTGATGGTAATCCAGAGGATTTCCATACAATATAGGTTAAGATATCCACCGGGTTTGTTGCAACTAAAAAGATGCCGTTAAAACCATGTTTCATAATCTCTTTTACAACAGACTGCATAATCTTAGCATTTCTGTTTAAAAGATCAATTCTTGTTTCTCCATCTTTTTGATTAACGCCTGCTGTAATAACAACTAGTTTAGCATCCTTACAATCTTCATATGTACCAGAACGAATGAGCATCTTTCTTGGTGCAAACGCTAGCCCATGGTTTAAATCCATTGCCTCACCTTCGGCTTTTCTTGAATCAATATCTACTAATATAATTTCTTCTAAAGTTCCTTGGTTTAAAAGTGCATAAGCATAGCTCATGCCTACAAAACCAGTACCTACAATAACAACTCTATTTTTCATGAAATGCCTCCTATACACATAGTATATCACATAGTATATATTAAGAAGGTAAAAAACATGAAATGTATGCAATAAATAATAAAAGTAGCAAACCCAAATTCTTTGGGATCACTACTTTATTGAAATAGATCGATTAATTTATATTTTTCTTTATAAATGATAGTTCTAAATAGATAACCTATCATGAAGATAATACTTGCAACAAAACTAAACCCAAAGAGGTATATGGCTAAGAATGCTAGATGCGGTACCAGTGGTTCAATATCCATTAAGATAGGTAAATGAGAACCAAATCTTTCATTGATAAAGAACATATTAAATGTTGCATCAATGCCTTGCATATTAAACACCCAGTTCATGATCATCGCTATAACCATTAGTACTGAGAATACTGCACTACCCTTTAAGAAGTATTTAAAGGATATCTTTGCTTTAGTTAGAAGTAAACTAAATCCTACTGCAGCCATAAGGCCGTGATGTACTATGGTTTGAATATTGATTCCAATTGTTTCTATAAAGACATCTGCAGGGTATAGCATGACTGCAATACCTGCAAAGGTACTATAAGTTGCTAGAAATGATAATAAGTATTGATCCACTTTTTTGTTCTTATTAAGTCCGTAGATAACAAATAAATACATGGGCGTTGAACAAAACTGGAATGGAAAGGCATACCACTGGTAAGCATTTACTTGGTAAGTAAAGATGATTTGTTTATAAATTTCTAATATTAACATCACAATTCCAAAAACAAGTAGCATTCGTTTTAATTTTATATCATCAGCAGTTTTAAATGTTTTAGTAAGTTTAATGATCACTAATATCGTAATAACTAAAGATAAGTAGTGAAACCAACTTTTTGATAAAGACTGATAGGCTTCAGGCTTTATCATGTCAGAGTTGAGTAAGTCTAATAGGTATTTCATGTTATTTAATAAATCCTTTCACTGGTCATAAAAACCAATACGCAAGAAATATTATAAATCAATTTCTTTTGAAATCAATAAATAAGAATAAGATTCATGTTTATGGGAATAAGTTGCAGAATATAAGTCTTTTTAATGTGTACATTTGAACGAGATTCAGTGATTACGATTACCAAAAATTGAGCAATATTATCTAATTAAGGGTATAATTAAATATGTTACTGTAAAGACTACAGTTTTAATATGAGAAAGATGATTATAATAATGAAGAAAATTTCACCATACATCATAATTGTTTTATCGTTTCTATCTATTATATTAATAGGTGGTATTTTACTCATACTACCGATATCAAAACAGGCACAGGGACATTTGAGTTTTGTAGATGCACTTTTTATTTCAACATCTGCTGTGACTATTACTGGATTATCACCAGTGGCAAACTTATCCACGCTACTTAGTCCATTTGGTAAAGTCGTATTAGGTATACTTATTCAAATCGGTGGATTAAGTGTAATCACCATATCAGTTTTTGTCATGTATCTAATTGGAGCAAAAATAGGTTTATCAAACAGAATATTAATCAAAGAAAGTTTTAACCAAACCAGTTTATCGGGTATGGTTAAATTAGTTAAAAAGATTATTATCTTTACACTCGTCATTGAAAGTTTTGGCTTTATAGCCAATATGATTGTCTTTGTTCCACAATATGAGCTTGTTGATGCAATAGGACTCAGTTTATTTCATGCGGTATCAAGTTTTAATAATGCTGGGTTTGATATTTTAGGTGATCAAAGTCTTCAAGGTTATAATGGACATGTATTGCTTAATTTAAGTACTGCAATCTTAATTATGCTTGGTGGTCTAGGGTTTATTGTGTTAAATGATATATTAACTAAGAAATCGTATAAGAAATTGATGATACACTCAAAAATTGTACTTAAGGTCAATTTAGTGTTATGGAGTTTAGGTTTTGGGTTTTTCCTACTAAGTAAAGTAGATGGTAAAAACTTAAATGTATTAGAAGCCTTTTTCTTAAGTGTAACAGCTAGAACTGCAGGTTTTACAACAATCAATATGGGTACCATATCTTCCTTAACAGCACTTATTCTAATGGTTTTAATGTTTATCGGAGCATCTCCATCCTCCACAGGTGGTGGGATTAAGACTACGACACTATATGCACTGTTTAAAAGTACGACAAGTTATGCTAAAGGAAAAACTACGACGACACATAACCGTTTAATTACTGATGAAACTAGGCATAAAGCTAGCATTTTATTAACTACTGCGATTATGATTGTTTTGGTAGCTACATCACTGATAATAATGATGGAAAATATTGATTTAGAAAAAGCAATATTTGAAGTCATATCAGCATTCGCTAACGTCGGGTTATCCATGAATCTAACACCTACATTGTCAAATGCTTCTAAAATAGTCTTGAGTATAGTCATGTTTATAGGTAGAGTTGGACCGATAACAATCATTAGCATTTTTAATACCCAATGGTATAAAAAAGGTATGGACAGTATCGAATATATTGAAGAAAAAATGATGATAGGATGACAAATTTATGAAAAAAATAATAGGTATCATTGGTTTAAGCCGATTTGGCTTAAACCTAGTAGATAGTTTTAGTAAACTGAATGTTGAACTCATAGCAATTGATAATAACAAAGACTCAGTTAAAAAGGCAAGTGAAGTCATTTCAAATGTTTTTGTTTGTGATTCCACAGACGAAGAAGCACTTAAAGCAAGTGGTATTTCTAATGTGGACCATGCAATTGTTGCTTTTGGACAAAACGAAAGAAATAACTTAACTGCAAGTATTATTACAATCATCAAGCTAAAAGAACTAGGTGTAAAGCAAATCACAGCAAGAGCAGATGAAGAAGATTATGCATCTATCTTAAAACTTGTTGGAGCTACAGATGTTGTAAGTCCACTAGGTATTGCAAGTGAACGAGTAGCAAACCGTATAGCCCTTGGTAATGTGGTTGATTATTTTAACATCAAAAATGATTTTGATGTTTTTGAGATAAATATCCCAGAAGATTTTGAACCAACACCGATTACAGAACTTGATTTAAGAAGTATGTATGGCAGTAACATTTTACTTATAGAACGTAATAACAAAATATTAGTTCCTAATAAAGATTCTATTTTAAGACCATTAGATGAAATCTTTATATTTGGTAGAAAAAAAGACTTACCAAAAGTAATTAGCATATTTAATAAGTAATTTTAAATAAGTGCATCAGTTTCCGCTGATGCACTTTTTACTTACAGCTATAGTGTATAATAGACATATTAAATGATAGATTAAGGAAACAAAATATATGACATATGATGTAATCATTATTGGTGGTGGACCAGCAGGATTAATGGCCGCAAACCAATTAGAAAAAGCAAAAATAAACTACGTCTTACTAGAAAAAAATGAACAAGTGGGTAAAAAGGTTTTATTAACTGGTGGTAAGCGTTGTAATGTAACCAATAATTTAAATATTAGAGATTTTATCGATACCCTAACAATCCAAAATAAAAAGTTTATTTATCCAGCATTAAAACAATTCGGGCCACTAGAAATTTTAGCTTTTTTTAAAGAAAATGGCTTGGAATTAATTCTAGAAAATAACTTTAAGTATTTTCCAGAAACAGGAAAGAGTTCAGATGTTTTAGAAGTATTAACACATACCATTCATAAAGATCATATTAAGTTTGGTCAATCAGTTAAAAAAATAGAAAAGTTAGAAGACTACTATGAGATCACTACAAACCATACTGTATTTCATGGGAAGTTTGTCATAGTTGCTACTGGATCAAATAGTTATCCACAAGTAGGTAGCAGTGGTGATGGACTTAAATTTGCTGAACATTTAGGGATACCTTATAAAGCATTTACACCAGCTGAAACATCTATCTACTCTAAACAAGTTGTAGAGGATTTTAAACTCTTACGTGGCACATCAATTACCCAAGTGCGTGTCGCGATTAAGAACACTAAAATAGCCTATGTAGGTGATCTGTTATTTACCCATGTGGGTTTAAGTGGACCAGTTATTATGCATCTTTCTGAGTTTATTTATGAAGATATTGTGGAGATTGGAAAATCTACTATAACCTTTGGGTTCATCAATAAAACTGAAGAAGAATTATATAACATCTTAATAGAAAACAAAAATAAGCTATTACATAAAGTGTTAGAAGACTATACAAGTAAAAGAATTGTTGAAGTTGTATTAGCACTAAAAAATATTATCTCTATTAAAATTGCAGAAATGAAGAAGAAGGATTTAATGTATATTAGTAACTCATTTACTAAGTATGAGTTTGTTATTGACAGTGTAGAAGATAAACTAAGAGCTTATGTGAATAAAGGCGGTATTGATCTTAAAGTACTAGATCCAAAGTCTATGGAAGTTAAAACGCATCCAAATCTATACTTCATAGGTGAAACAACAGACTTACATGGGCCCATTGGTGGATATAACATTACAATTGCGCTCTCGACAGGATATCTTTCTTCACATGATATTATTTCTAAAATAAAATAAGGATAAACTAGTTCATAAAGAACTAGGCTAGACCTAAACACCCACATTAAATTATCAAAAACAACATGTGTATTTTATAACGGGTGGTCAATAGTTACACTTGTTATTTATGCATAAAAATGTTAAAATTGACTAAATATAGATATATATTTAAAGTATCATAAATCATCAAAGGAAGTGACAGCATTGTTTAAACTAAAATCACCCTATAAACCAAGTGGAGACCAACCAGAAGCTATAGATAAATTAATATCTAATTTTGAATCTGGAACAAAAGAACAAATTCTTTTGGGTGCTACAGGTACAGGTAAAACATTTACGATTGCTAATATTATTGAAAAGATGGGGAAGAAAACCTTAGTACTTGCTCATAATAAAACATTAGCAGGTCAACTTTATGGTGAGTTAAAATCACTATTTCCTGAAAACAGAGTAGAATACTTTATTTCATATTATGATTACTTTCAACCAGAAGCTTATGTAGTATCTAGTGATACTTATATTGAAAAAGACTCATCCATTAACGATGAAATCGATGAATTACGCCACTCTGCAGTGGCATCTTTACTAACTAGAGAAGACGTCATTGTTGTAGCATCCGTTTCTTGTATCTACGGTATTGGGGATCCTGATGACTATAAAAAAGCTACTATCTTTTTAAGAGTAGGCGAAGAATATGGTCGTAATAATTTATTAAATAAACTGATTGAATTAACCTATGAACGAAATGATATTGACTTTAAGCGAGGTAGCTTTAGAGTTAGAGGAGATGCCATTGAAATCATACTAGCTAATGAAGCTAGCCAAGGTATTCGAGTATCATTCTTTGGTGATGAAATCGATGATATTATTCTATTTGATCCTTTAACAGGTGTGTCAAAAGAACGCACGACGTTTGTAACGATATTCCCTGCAACACTCTTTATGGCGAATAAAGATAAAATGAAGGAAAGTATTCGTCGTATTAAAAATGAATTAGCTGATCAAATACATTTCTTCCAAGGTAATAACCAACTACTAGAAGCTCAACGTATTGAAATGCGTACCAAATACGATATTGAAATGCTTGAAGAAATTGGATTCACATCCGGTATTGAAAACTACTCAAGACATATTGCATTACGTGAAGCAGGTGAAACGCCTGCTACACTCATAGATTTTTTCGGGGATGACTACTTAATGGTCATTGATGAATCGCACGTTACAATCCCTCAGGTAAGAGGTATGTACTTTGGTGATAGAAGTCGTAAAGAAAACCTAGTGAACTTTGGGTTTAGATTACCTTCGGCACTTGATAATAGACCGCTTCAATTTGATGAGTTCCAAGCACGTCAAGATAAAGTGATTTACCTATCTGCAACACCAGGGCCATATGAGTTAGAAAGAAATCTACCGATTGTAGAACAAATTATTAGACCTACCTACTTACTTGACCCTGAAATAACAATTAAACCTACTGTTGGTCAAATTGATGATTTATACTTTGAAATCAAAAAGAGAATTGAAAAAAATCAGCGCGTACTTGTTACAACCTTAACGATTAAGATGAGTGAAGACTTAACAAGACACTTTAAAGAGTTGGGCTTAAAAGTAGCTTATCTACATAGTGAAGTAAAATCGTTAGAAAGAACGACTATCTTAAGAGCACTAAGACTTGGTAAATATGATGTCTTAATTGGTATTAACCTCTTAAGAGAAGGTCTAGACTTACCTGAGGTAGGTTTAGTTGCTATATTAGATGCTGATAAGCAAGGGTTTTTACGTAGTGAACGTTCCTTAATTCAAACCATTGGTAGAGCTGCTAGAAACATTGATGGGACAGTCATTATGTATGCAGATACTATTTCAGAATCGATGCAAAAAGCAATTGATGAAACGAATCGTCGTCGTAGTATTCAAACAAAATATAATGAGACGCACCATGTTACACCAACTCAAGTAGTCAAAGACATTCGTGATGATATATCTATTAAAGGTGTTATCACAGATAAAGATCTAGATAACCTCAAACTAGATAAGAAACAAAAAGAAAAAGAACTTAAACGCCTAGATACCTTAATGCGTCAAGCAGCTAAAGATCTAGACTTTGAAAAAGCAATGGAAATAAGAGATTTAATATTTGAATTAAAGGCGGATGAATAAAATGAAGAAAATAATAGCACTTATTATAGTACTAACATCTGTATTTCTATTGGTTGCTTGTGGTAACCAAGATATGGGATGGGGAAATTACACCTATAACTACGCATACATAGAAATTAGTGATGGACTCTATGTAGAAGTTGAAATCGAACGATGGAAAGATTATGAAGATGGTATGATAGAAATCTATACAAAAGATCAAAACAATCTACTAACACATAGTCATAATGTCATCATGTCAAAAGAGCGTATTACATATTTAAATATTCAAACACCATAAAATAAAAAGGACAAAAAACATGAAAGCAATCAACTGGGATTTAAACGATTTATATAAAGGTTTTGATGAAACCTTCAAAAATGATTTAACTAAGTTAGACAACTTAGTTCAAGCGATGGCAGCACATTTAACAAGTGAAGTAAAAGATGATGTTAAATATATTGAAGAAGCACTTAAATTTGATGAAAAGATCACTGTATTAGGTTGTACGATTGGAAGTTTTGCTTCCCTTACATCATCTACGGATGTATCTAATAATGAAGCACTAGGCTATTTATCTAAATTAAGCCAAATTTACAGAGGTTTAACAAAACCAAGTGTTGTCTTTAGTAGATATTTAACAACTGTCAATTTAGATGAACTAGCAACGAAGTCTGAACTTATTAATAAATACTTATATAACCTGAAGAAAGACCAAGACGGCGCTAAACATTTATTAAGTGAAGCAGAAGAATCACTATATGCAAAACTAAGTGAACTAAGTTCTCGTTCTTGGAGTCAAATTCAAACACTTGCAACTTCTAATATGATGATTGAAATTAACGGTGAAGAAAAAACCTTTTCAGACGTTAGAAATATGGCTTATGACAGTGATCAAAAATTACGTAAACTTGCCTATGAAAAAGAATTAGAGGCTTACGAAAAAGTAGATGACTATGTAGCACTTGCATTAACAAACATCAAACGTGAAGTAAATACCATGAATGAATTAAGAGGTTATGAATCTGCTTTAGAAAAGACCCTTGATCAATCCAACATGAAAAAAGAAACACTGGATGCAATGATATCTGCAATGAAGGACTTTAGACCTCGATTTGCAAACTACTTAAAAGCAAAATCAAAATACCTAGGACATAAAGGTAGCCTACCTTGGTATGATATGTTTGCTCCTGTCGGCAACTTAAATAAAACATATACCTATGATGAGGCTAAATCATTAGTGTTTAATGCATTTACATCATTCTCACCAAAACTTGGTAACTTTGCACAAAAAACATTTGATAAAAACTGGATTGACGTATACCCTAAAAAGGGTAAACGTGGTGGTGCATTTTGTTCAAATCAACCACAAATTGGTCAATCAAGAATATTATTAAACTTTACTGGTGCACTAGATAATGTATCTACACTTGCTCATGAATTAGGACATGCTTATCACGGTGAAATTATTTCTGATAACGCACCACTTCATTGGAGTTACTCTATGCCTTTAGCAGAAACTGCATCAATTTTCTGTGAAGCTATTATGAATGATTTCCTACTTTCAGGTGTGAAAGATGATAGTGAAAAATTATCTATTTTAGAAATGGGCTTACAAGGAGATACACAAGTTATTATTGATATTCTTTCTCGTTTCCTATTTGAATCAAAAGTATTTGAAAGTGCAAACCGCCCAATTTCTAAACATGAAATGAAAACTTGGATGTTAGAAGCTCAAAAAGAAGCATATCAAGATGGCTTAGATCATCAAAACCTACATCCATACATGTGGTTAGTTAAAGGACACTATTATAGTGCAGGTTTAAACTTCTATAACTTCCCTTATGCATTTGGCCTTTTATTCGGAAAAGGCTTATATGCTCAGTACTTAAAAGATAAAGAAGCATTCATTAAAAACTATGATAAATTATTAAAATTAACAACAATGGCAGATGCAGAAGATGTAGCAGCATCTATGGGTATTGATATTACAGAGAAATCATTCTGGGTAGATTCACTAAAAATGATTGAACAAAATATTGACCAAGTAATTGATTTGTTTAAAAAATTAAGCTAATGTGCTATAATAAATTAACTATATAGAGCAATTTAAAAGGGAGATTTTTATATGGATTTAGAAAATAAAGAAAATCAGGAGTCTGGGCTAAGTTTAATGGATATTATATCTATTATTAAATTAAACTGGATCATGATTACATTTTTCACATTATTATTGGGTGTACTTACATTCGCTTATGTAAGTCGTTTTGTAGAAGATAGGTATAAATCAACTTCTGAAATACTGGTTCAAGTACCAGTATCAAGTGAAAGAGTTGATTCTAATACTTTAATCAATTCACAAAGATTACTTGATACCGCAGCAGAATTTGCAAGAAGTCCTCATATAGTAAGAAAACTAAGAACTGAGGAATATCGTAGTTTAATCACAAATGTAGAACATCAAAGTCTACTTGATTCGATGTCAGACCGTGACATTATTAGTAATATTTCGGTTGCTTCATCAAGTACATCTTTTATTATCAAATTTAGTTATAGCCACTCTAATGCTGATTTTACACAAGTGATTACGTCAGTATTAACTACAATTTTAATAGAAAATGACATTTTAATGTTTGAAGACTCATTTATAGAGTTATCACCAGCAAGTGATCCGGTTGATGATTCACCAAATAGAATATTATATATTATCGTAGGTTTAATGGGTGGTGCAATTATTGGTATCGGCTTAGCATTTATAAAACACCTATTTAATAACTCTTATATGACCAAAGAGCAACTTGAACAAGGTACTGGTATTCAAGTCATTGGTGTTATTCCTGAGTTTTTTATTAAAGAGGGGAAGAAAAAATGAGAAGACGTAAATTATTTCAAAAAGAGCGTATTGCTGAATATGATCACTTAGTAACGTATGAATCACCTATGTCTTATACTGCAGAAGCTTTCCAAAAGGCATTAGTGAATTTAGAGTATATCAACGTTGATGGTAATTTTAAGGTCGTCCAATTTACTTCAACGCTAGCTGGTGCTGGTAAAACCACATTTATTTCTAACGTTGCCCATTTAATTGGTAAAAAAGGAAAAAAAGTTGTTATTGTAGATTTAGATTTAAGAAAACCTAAGATTAATAGAATTTTTAGATCACCTAATGAAAATGGTGTAACAGACTACTTAACTGGTAAAATCGACTACAAGACATTAATAAACTATTCTGAGAAGTTTAGTGTTCACTATATTGTTGCTGGTGAACGTACAACTGCAGTTGTAAACGTCTTAGAAGCACAAAAATTAAAGGATTTAATTGCTAGATTAAGAACGGAATTTGATTACGTTTTACTTGATTCACCTCCAACTATGGCAGTTTCTGATGCCTTATATATTTCAAGATTAGCAGATGGTGTATTATTTATAGTTGCTCAAAACGAGACGAAACGTACAGTAATTAATGAAGCAATCCAAACTCTAAAACAAAACAAAGTGAATATCATCGGGATAGCATTTACACAAGTAGATGTTAAAAATAGTGATTTATTATCTTATACATATGGCTATGGTTATGGATATAATTCATCACTACAAGATGATCTTGATAAGGAAAAATCATAAGCATATGATGGACATACATACACACATTTTACCTGGTGTAGATGATGGTGTACAAACATATGAAGAAGCACTTGCAGTATTAAAACATCAACTACAAAGTGGTGTTAATAAGGTTATTATTACACCACATGTACATAATAGTAGCCAAAAAGTTTCGTCAAAAGAATATGTTAAACTATTTGCTGATTTGAAAAAACGTGTTGAAGTAGATTTACCAGAAATGACGCTTTACTTAGGATATGAAGTTAAATTTAATCAAGAAAAATCAAAAGAGTATCATAACTTTGTTTTTCAAGGTTTCAAAGAAAAATATCTATTAATAGAATTTTCTGTTCAAAATAAAGAACCAATTCACGATATTGTTTACAACTTAGTGGCAAAAGGATTTACGCCAATTATAGCGCACATTGAGCGCTACTTATATCTAGATATGTTTGATGTAGAACGTATAAGATCACTAGGGGCAATCACTCAAGTTAATAGTGGAGCAATATTAGGTTTAGATGGAAAACAATTTAAAAAACAAGCTCAAAAATACTTCAAAAAGGGTTTAGTTGATATCGTCGCTAGTGATTGTCATAATCTAGATTGTAGAAAACCCAATTTGATGGAAGCCTTAAAAAAAGTTCCGAAAGATTTTAAAATGAAAGTATTAGAGGTATAAAAATGTCAAAATTTATAATTTTAACAGACTCTACAACAGATTTACCTGAACATATCGCACAAGAACTAAAATTACATGTAATGCCGCTAAAATTTAATTTAGATGGTAAAGAGTACATGAACTACTTAGATAATAGAGAACTTGACCCTACAGAGTTTTTTGAAAAACTTAAAAATGGAGCAAAACCAACAACTTCCCAGGTAAACCCTGAAGAGTATGTTGAAAAATTAACACCCATCTTAAAGTCGGGACAAGATGTTTTAATTCTAGCATTCTCATCCGCATTATCAGGTACATTTAATAGCGCAAGAATTGCTGCAGAAGAACTAAGAGAAACATTTAAAGATAGAAAAATTATGCTACTTGATACTAAAGCAGCTTCACTAGGTGAAGGATTAATTGTCTATTTAACTGCAAAAGAGTCGATGGATAAAAAACTAACCATTGAAGAAACTTATGAATTCGCAAGTAAGTTAGCACCTACGGTTGCTCATTGGTTTACAGTAGATGATATATCTCATTTAGTACGAGGTGGGCGTGTTTCAAAAGTTGCAGGTTTTATTGCAACGGTTGCAAACATTAAACCTATCCTACACGTTTCAGATGAAGGGAAACTCATCTCACGTCATAAAGCCATTGGACGTAAACGTGCAGTTAAAGGCTTATTTGAGGAAATGCAAAAAACTGCTAAACCAGGTAAACAAACAGTATTCATCTCTCATGCAAATGCACTTGAAGATGCAAATAAGTTAGCTGAAATGATAAAAGAACACTTTGATGTTGAGTTTCTTTTAATTAATACATTAGGACCAGTTATTGGTGCTCATGCAGGACATGGTACACTTGCACTGTTCTTTATAGGTCAAAATAGATGAGGACAGATAGAGATTATACGATTGCACTCTTAATTGATGCAGATAATATCTCACCAATTTATTTAGATATTATTATAAATGAAGCTAACAAACATGGAAAAATCACCAATGCCCGAGTTTATGGGGATTGGAGTCAAGAAAGATTAAAAACATGGCGTAGTAAGGCTGAAAAATTCAGCCTTACCTTCGTCCAACAATATGCAAACCTATCAAACAAAGGTAATGCTACAGACTTTACGTTAGTTATTGATGCTATGGATCTTCTCTATTCTAATAAGGTGAATGCATTTTGTATCGTCTCAAGTGATTCTGACTTTACGAAATTAATTATTAGATTAAAAGAAGATAATATGTATCTAATTGGTATGGGTGAGTCAAAAACTCCAGAAGTATTAGTTAATTCTTATGAGCGTTTTTACTACATCGACCAAATTCTAGAAGCGTTAGAACCTAAAAAAGAACGTAAAGACAAAAATGGCAATTCTTTAATCCCTAAGAAGGAAACAATTATTAAAGAAGTTAAAAAAATTATTGAAGATAACTTAGAAGACGATGGTTGGGCGTACTGGAGTATAGTCGCTGACCAACTAAGAAAGAAAAGCCCTGGTTTTGACCCTGTAAACTATGGTTCTAAACTAAAAGCTTTAAACTTCTTTAAAACATTTAAAGACTTCGAAGTTAAGAATGAAGATAAGGTAGCATATATTCGAATTAAACATTCGTAAATTAAACCATCTAAAATCATAATTTTAGATGGTTTTTAATTGGGTGTATCAAGATTTTTCAAAAATCATGTATAATGAATATAAAATTAGTATTTATTTTTAACTGGTGGGAGAATAAATTGACGAAATCAACTAAAAACTTCATGTTAAGATTATTTATCATTTTAGGCTTTTTACTTGTTGTATATAGCCTGTTTTATATTTTCATCTTAGACACAACCCTTAAAAATGAAGCTAATCGAATCTCTTTTGAAACACACCAAATAGAATATGACATACTTAGCACAAGAATCGATGTGTTAACAGAAAGTTATAGTGCAGGTACGCTTACATGGCCTACAAAAGATTATGATCCATCCACTTTAATTGTAAGTGAACTATCCAATTATGAAATTAATCGATTATCTGATATCTTTAGTGATGAAACATCAAATCTAACCTATCTAATCTTAAAGCATCCTACACTTAATCAAGTAACATACAAACCATTTAGTGAAGTGCTAGCAATGGTGGGTTTAAGTTTTGGTGACACAGGTTTTGTATTAAATTCTAACGGTATTGTTAAATACCATTCGAATGATGCAGTAAATAACACAAACCTATTTGGCTCAAACTATTTTCCGACATCAGTTTATAGCAACTTAGATACCAAGTTAAGCCAAAACGAGTTTGGATTTTTAAATTATACGCTTGATTCTAAAACATATGTATTATCTTATTCTAAAATAGATAGTGATTATATTTACTTAAGTGTTGATGATCAATATGACTATTTAGTACTTTTTGTACCAGTTATTTGGAGTTATCTAGCACTAGGACTACTAATCCTTGCAAGTTTTGTAGTATTTAGTTTGATGGTTGTCAAAAGACGTTTTGATGATGATATTGTGTTTGAAAAGATTACTAAAACACTAAGATCTGATCTTATCATGATAGAAGCTGGTGGTTTAGGTCAAATACGTAAGATGAATAAATTATTTCTAAATCTAATAAAACATCATGAAATTAAGTTATTAACTGATCTAACCAGTGAAAAGTTAGATATGCCAACCATATTGAAAACAAATAAACCATTTTATATGGATTGTGATAAGTTGGACCCTAAAATAAGAGTTAGATTTTTAGTTAATAAGTATGCAAGAAACTATCAACTCATAGGAGAAATTATTGATAGTACTTCAAATGTATTAGATAAATATAAAGATTTAGCTTTAACACATCCAGATAGCGGACTAAAAAATAAATTAGCACTAGAAGAGATGATAGAAACG
The DNA here is from genome assembly GCF_000018785.1 of Acholeplasma laidlawii PG-8A. Classification (NCBI taxonomy): domain Bacteria; kingdom Bacillati; phylum Mycoplasmatota; class Mollicutes; order Acholeplasmatales; family Acholeplasmataceae; genus Acholeplasma; species Acholeplasma laidlawii. The sequence continues at coordinate 1,039,790 of NC_010163.1, read as the reverse complement.
CTTAATAGAAAAGATCGCTTTAGTTTGATTGTCATAGGTATTAAGTCTTTTGATGAAATTTCTAAATCCATTGGACGTCAAAAGTCACAAGAAGTAAATAAAGTATTAATTGAATTATTTCAGTCTAAGATGTATCCAAATATGTATTTATTCCATATCGAAAAACATGAGTTTGTCATACTTCAACAAAAAGATGTTAATTATGATGTAACCGTTGGTTGGGCAAAACAAATGATGGAGTTAGTTGATACAAAGATTTTATTACCCGATTTACCAGTAAAGTTAGAACTATTAATTGGTATAGTACATAATAAAGGTACCATCACTAACGCATCAACTAAAGAAATACTAGATGCTGTTGATGTAACTTATGAACGTGCAATCGTATCTACTACAAATAACTTAATGATATATACAGAACGCTATCTGGATTTAAGAAATAGAGCAAACCAATTAGAAATAGATATTAGAAAAGGTATAGAAAACGATGAGTTTCAAATGTATATGCAACCACAATATGACTTGCATGAAAAACGTGTAGTTGGTTTTGAATTACTGCTTCGTTGGCATAATCCAAAATATATAAAAGAATCTCCTGCAACCTATATTAGACAAGCAGAAAAATCTAATTTAATCATCGACTTAGGGCGAGTGATTAATGATAAGGTCTTTAGAATAGCGAAGTCTTTAGAAGGTATGGATATTGATGTTTCATTTAATATTTCACCAAGACAATTACTTCAACCTGGTTTTATTAATGAACTGATTGCTTTAAAAGATAAGTACCAAGTAGATCCAGGTCGGATTGCAATTGAGCTTACTGAAACACTACTTATTTTACAAATGGATGTTATTGTAGAAAAATTTAATGCACTAAAAGAACTTAATTTTAAAATCCAACTTGATGACTTTGGTACGGGCTACTCTTCATTAAACTACCTTAAACGTCTACCGATTGATAACATAAAAATTGATAAATTATTTGTTGATGAAATTGAAACATCTAGTAAAGCAAGACAAATTTTAAAAACAATGATTGCTTTAGGTAAGAATCTTAAAATGGGTGTTATTATTGAAGGGGTAGAAACTGATAAACAAGTAGAACAAATCAGGAAAGAATCAACTGCTATTATTCAAGGTTTTTATGTTTCACAAGCACTTCCTGAAAAAGAAGCATTTGAGTTTATAAAAAAGAAGGTGAATTTATGACCGATATACTTTTGATGTTCGGTATAGTAGTTGTTATTATAGGCCTTATTATAGGTTTATTCTTTTTACTTAAAATTGAGATTAGAAAATATAAAGATGAAAAACTTCTATTATCTGAAGAGGTTGTTTCAATAGATGTATTTAATCAATTGATTAACCGTGCTATTAAGCGTCGTAAGAAAAAAGATGATCCTTTTACCTTAATGCTAGTTGATTTAGATGAGTTTCAAGAAATTGTAGATACTTTTAATAAAGAAGAAGAGACATTTATCGTTTCTTATATTTCAAAACACATTAATAGTGCACTACCCGAAGAATCAGTTATTGCTAGAGGTGAAAAACCTGACCGTTTCTATTTATATATACCTGCTTCATTTGATCACTCTAATATATATAATTTAGCAAAAAGTATTAAGATAGAAGCAGAAAAGAAAATTCAAATTCTTGACAAAGTTACAATAAAGAAAACTGTGTCTATGTCGATAGCTACTTATCCGCTTCATGGTGAAAATCTAGATTTATTATACCAATCACTTGAGATTGCTCTTTATATGGTCAAAAGAAGTGGTGGTAATGACATTAAGTATTATTCAGAGGAGTTAAGTCAAACTAAAGAAAGTTTAGACTTATTTCACGAACTTAAAAATGCTAAAAATAATAAAGAGTTCATTTATTATTATCAACCTATCATCAACTTAAAAGATATGAATAAAGTTTATGGACTAGAAGCATTACTTCGATGGAATCATCCTAAAAAAGGGATATTAGCACCTTCTAAGTTCCTGCATCTTGCAGAGCAAACAGGAGAACTTGATGATATTGGTAATATTGCAGTTGAACAAGCACTTGAACTCTTAGTAGATTTAAGTCAACAAAGACTTAATGATGTTGTAATTAATATTAACGTTTCACCTAGACAAATTTTAAATGAGATGACATTTACAATTTTTCAACGACTAGTTGAAAAGTATCGTCAAGATGCATCAAACATTGCAATAGAAATTCCTGACTTTACACTTTACAAGAATAATCAAGTATTTAGAAGAAATCTAATAAAGATTAAAACTCTGGGATTTAAACTGGCTATAGATATATCTACAACTGACTATGATGTCATGGATTTGGTTGAAAGATTCCAAATTGACATGATTAAATTCAACAAAGATTTCTTCAAACTAGAACAAAATTATAATTTTAGAAAGTATTTAGATATGATTATTGAGTTTGTAAAGAAAAAGTCTTTAATGCTTGTTGCAGAAGGTATTGAAGATCAAGCCATGGTAGAGATGTTAACTCTAAAAGGTGTAGACTATGGTCAAGGGTATCATTTAACTAAACCAATGAATGTTGTTGATACTACCCAATTTTTAAAAGCTAGAAAAGAATTAGAAAAATAAATATAATGATGTAAAGTTATTGACAAGCAATAAATTACTTGATAGAATATGAGCGTATCATAAAAAAGGCAAAATTAGGGTAACTTAATGACGCAAAACTACAGGGTCCAAATTAGGATAGCCAGTTGCTATATAGCAATTGGTTTTTATTGCTTTATAAGACGTTTTAAGTACAATTTGTTGACAAATTTAATCTATATGCTAAAATAAGCATGTGTAAAGTTTTTGGCAAAATTAGGGTAACCTAATGACGCAAAACTATAGGGCCTATATATTAGGCAGCCAGTTGCACTTATCTAGGGTAAGCAATTGGTTTTTGTTTTAATAAAACGAGGATGCGTATATGAGGACAACTAAATTTTGGGGGATCAATAGCACTATTAGAAGATCAACCAGAACATCTAAATTCATATTCCTGCTCATACCGTTATTTGGATTTCTATCCTTAACATTAGGTGTTGTATCGTTTTATGGGCAAAATACCGGAGACTACTCAGTTAGGATTGATGACTTTAGTGGACACTCAATTAGAATCTCTGAAACAGAAGATTTTAAAGATACAAGAACTGTGTTAAGGTATCCAGGTACTGCGTTTGTCAATCAAGCATCTTATTCGGGTATTATGGCATTTCACTATCAAGAAGCGCTAAATACAAATGGATATTATCTAAAAAATGTTTTAGATAAAGATAGAGAAGTTGTAGCATTTACATTTTATGTTAAAAACATGAATCAAACAGCTACAATAAACCGTATTAACTACAAAATAGTGTTTGAAGAATTAAATAATCATATTGAAGAACACTTAAGAATTATGGTCGTAGTTGATGATGTAAGAGATGTCTATGAATTCCAACCATTTAGAATAGATGACGTTTCATCCTTAAGGTTTAGAAGTAATTCGGTTGCAGTGGATTCAAATATATTTGAACTCAAAGCAGGCGATGTTTCAAAGGTTACAGTATTTATTTGGATTGATGGATATTTGGAAGAATATTTAACATCAAAAATAGGTAAATATACTGAAGAAGAGTTACTTGGAGGATCATTAAAGTTAAATATGATCTTAAGTGTAACAGGTGAATAAAATGCATAAGAAATTTTATTTACTCATTATATCGTTTATGTGTGTAACAATTACACTATCTACTACAGTATATGCATGGTTTTCAATATCTAAGACAAATATGATTGAGGCTATTGAAATAGGTATTTCATTAGACGATAACATTCAACTGTCACTAGATGGTATTACTTATCATAAAACTATAGATAATAAGATGTTATCGGATGTTATTGGTAAAAACCCAGTATTATCATCAATTACTTCACAAGATGGTAAAAACTTCTTCAAAGGTCCTTATGAATTAACTAAAAGGGCAACTAAGAATGATGATTATATATCCTTTGATCTATATTTTAGATTAACAAGTGATAATCCAAATGTAAGAGCACACCAAAAATTCATATACCTATCAAATAAAATTGATCCTGTATATGATGAAGCATCTACTCTAAAAGGTACATATGTTACATCTAAAGGTAATAGATGGACCAACCCAATCGCATTTCATGATGGTATGGGTATCATACCTGCAGGTACAAATCGTTTGTATTATGCTAAAAATGCTGTTAGAATTTCAAGTGATAGTCCAAACCCTGATATATCATTCATATATGATGTATCTGAAGATAGATACCGAGGATTTGGAAAAGTATTTGGAGCATATGATTATTTCATGAAGCGCTTAGGTATTGAATTACAAATACCACCAGCACCAACGAATGAAATCTATGAATTATCAAAATTTTCACCACTGCAAGATGATATAGCACTAGATAAAACAAGCTTACTTGCAGAGTTACAACTCATATCAGAAGATAATGGAACTTACATTTATCAAGGTATGACAACAATTAATATTTGGCTAGAAGGATGGGATGCAGATGCATTTGATCCGATACTAGATGATAAACTACTTATTAGTTTAAATATAAGATCAGCCAGATATGTTGAAGCATCATAAAAATATAAGGTTATAAATGGTTAAAAGCCAAGTAACAAAAATAAATAATAAAAAATTCCCTAAATAAGGAGAGGAAAAAAATGAAATCATTAACAAATAAATTAGTTATGTCGGTACTAGCATTAGTACTAACAGGCGTGGCTTTATCCGTAGGGGTATTAGCATGGTTCACAATTAATAATAGAGCGACTATTGAAGCTTTCACAGGTACAGTTCAAACCGGAGAAGGTTTCTATGTTTCACTTGATGGAACTACTTGGAAAAACACTTTAACAACTACTGAAATGCAAACAGCTGCAGGTGCTGTAACATTTGTTCCATTAACATCACAAGATGGTATAGCTTTATATGATCTAGGATCTAGTACAGCTGCAACTGCTGGATTCATTGAATTTGACTTATTGTTTGCAGGTTCTGCAAACCTAAATAATATCATTATAGATTCATTAACACTTAGTGGTACACAAACTTCTTGGATTCCAGGTATATATGTACCAGGTACTAGACAAACAGGTGCTCCAGATGCAAATACACCAATCCTTGATTATGTGTCAAATGCAGCAAGAGTAAGTTTCCAAGATATGATTACTACTACAACATCAACAATTTTTGAGCAAAGTGTTGGTACTGACACAAATAGTCTAGGTTTTGGAACTTATGCTACAAATGAAGCTATCTTATTCTATAACGCTATCATGGATACTGATCTTGTTGAAAACGACTTTGATACAGCTGCTGCTGCATTAGCTCTTAAACCAACAGAACAAGCTGGTAATGGACTTACTGTAGTTGTTGCTGCACTAAATCCGAACGGAACTGTAATTTCAGGATATACTTATGATACATCATCATTAACTGCAATTGGTGGTTCAAGTGCAAAAGTTGGAGCTATTACAGTTAGAGTTTGGGTTGAAGGTTGGGATCAAGAAGCATTTAACGCGATTCTTTCTGGTGTTTTAACAGTTAACTTTAATTTTACTGCAACAGCTTAATATTATTGATTATATTGAAGAAAACCTTGAAATCAATTAAGGTTTTCTTCATAAATTAAATTAAAAGTGGTATGATATAATCATAAAATTAAAACGAGGTATATCACATGTCAAGTAAACAACGAGTCTTTAAGTATTTAGGGATTGTGGGTAATGTTGTATTTTATCTATTACTCTTAATGTTATTACTCTTTTCAATATCCAACCTAACAGTTAGAACCGAAAAAGATTTACCGAATATTTTTGGTAAAGGCTTCGTTTCTATTCTATCTGGATCGATGGAAGGTGAAGAGAAAGACAACTTTGATACAGGCTCCCTAGTATTTATAGATATTCTAAGTGATAGTCAAAAACAAAACTTAGAAGTTGGTCAAATCATTGTATTTTATGATAACGTTCAACGTATACATATCATCCATAGAATCAAAACTATTACAGGAGACACAGTAGTAACTCAAGGTGATGTCAATGCACGTATGTACGGCTCATTTGATGGTACAAACTTTGATCCTAATATGCAATTAGAAGCATCTAGTCTAGATGATGTTATAGGAAGATATACAGGACATTGGTCTGGTGTTGGTAGTGCAATTCAAGAAATACGTACGCCAAACGGATTAGTATTCTATGTCATCTTACCACTGTTTATTCTATTTACATTTGAAGCTGTTATCTTAATTAGATATATATTAAGACGCAACAAAGAAAAGTTAGAATTAAAATATGCTCTTGAAAAAGAAGCACTTCGTTTAGAATTAGAAAAAGAATTATTAGAAAAACACAGCAACAAAAAATAAACTATTAACATAAAATAAGAAGGTCAATTATGAGTGAGTTTGCAACTTGGTACATAGAATTCATCCAAACTGTTTTTGAGTATGTAGCATCATTCTTTGCAACCATATTTAATGCATTCTACTATGCTTTATGGGTAAATCCATCGAACATGTTAGATTCATTTGTAAATGCAAGCATGAACTTTAACGCTTTGGACTGGATCATTGGTATATTAATACTAATCATCAATTTCATATTTATTGTATCACTAGCTTACTTTATCATCGTACTATTGCGTAGATATTTTAGATTCGTGAAAAAGGAAGTTTCTAAAGACGATCTTTTAATTGAAATCACAGAACTTAATCAAAAACTGATTGATGTAACTGATGAAAAAAATGCAATATTAACACTTAAATCAAGTGACCTAGGATTACCTATGAATCGTCGTAGTGTAACCGGTACATTAGCTAAGTTAAACGAGGAAGAGGATGAAAAGTTAGAAGAACAAACTTCACGTTTTACAAAGCTTATTGCAGTGGATGAAACTTACCATATGCAAGTACTTCAAACCAACATGACAGAGTCAGATATGCTTAACTTAAATCAACTTGTTGATAGATTTATTAACTTTGCAGCATCACAATTAAAATTATTTTATTCGCCAAAAATTGTTTCAATATTTTTTGCAGGTATGGGGTCTTCAAAGATTATTATCTTAGAAGGGATCTCAGGTACTGGTAAAACGTCTCTACCTTATTCTATGGGGAAATTCTTTAATAACGATACTTCAATCATTTCTGTGCAGCCATCATGGCGTGATCGCGCAGAAATGATTGGATATCTAAATGAATTTACCAAAAAATTTAATGAGACTGACTTCTTAAAATCTATTTATGAAGCCACTTACCGTACTGACCTAAACTTTATTGTATTAGATGAGATGAACTTAGCGCGTGTTGAATACTACTTTGCTGACTTCTTATCTATATTGGAAATGCCAAATACAAGTGAATGGGAAATTGATATTACATCAGATACTGTTCCAGGTGATCCAATACACTTAAAAGAAGGAAAACTACTGTTACCACCAAATATTTGGTTCATAGGTACAGCTAACCGTGATGACTCAACATTTGCAATCACAGATAAAGTATATGACCGTGCTGCATCTATTGAATTATCTGTAAGAGCAGATTACATTGATGCACCATTCACAGATTCAATTCATGTCACACATGATTACATGGATGCATTATTTAAAGAAGCAGTAAAAATGAACCCGATTTCTCAAAAATCATTAGAAAATCTTAAAAAAATAGATGAGTTCATTACGCAAAATTTCCAAATTACATTTGGTAACCGTATTATGAAACAAATCAATACATTTGTGCCAATATTCGTTGCTTGTGGACAATCTGAGGTAGATGGTCTTGATTATATTATAACTAGAAAAGTATTACGTAAATTTGAGTTCTTAAACTTACCATTCTTAAGAAAAGAATTAGATGAGCTTATTGCTTTAATTGATAAACTATTTGGTAAACAATCATTTACTGAAGCACGTAATATGATTAACAACTATAAGAAACAAATGTAGAAAGGTTGACTCTATTTGAAAAATAGCTATGATTTAGATTTATTCTACACCATGTTAATCTCAAGACTTGATGAACTCGAAGAAGATACTGACTTTCCTGTTTACTTTTATCAAGGTTTATATGATGGCGTAAATAAACTTAAGCAAGTAGAGACAACAGAAACAAAAAAGTTCGATGATCACTGGATATTTGCTATTGAATCATACTATCCTTATGTAGATAAAATATTACGAAACTACAAATCAGCCTTAAGAGTTGAAGAGGAAGTCGTAATTGTTGAAAAAGCAAAGAAAACTACATCTAGAACTGTTAGACACTTAGCTGCAAATACACACTTACTCAAACTACCAGACAAAGATCAACCAACAACTGAGGTTATGCCTAAAAAGCTTTTAGTTGAATTTTCAGAAGATGAGTTTGGTATTTATGAAAATAGATTTGTTGCAACTCTGATTCAACGTTTAGTAGATTTTGTCTCAAGACGTATGAGAATACTTGAAGAAGACGTTAATACTAAAAAGATTAAAGAGTTAAATAATACCATTGAGTTATCCATAGATAATTCAAAATATGAAATTAATATAGATTTAAGAGAAGTTCAAACTATCGATCAAGGTAAAATTGAAGAAGATAATCAAAAGTTATTAGCACGTGCACAAGAACTTCACAAAAAGTTAGCAAATGCTTTAAATACTGAATTCATGAAGACGATGCGCAATTACCGAAAGGTAAAAGCCCCAATCATGAAAACACAAATCATCTTAAAAAATACGAACTACCGAAATTGTTACCTACTCTGGCAATACTTAGACCAGTACAATAGTTTAGGGTTTGAACTTATTCGTGATGTAAAACAAAAAAGATTTAATGAAACATATCGTAAACACTTAAGTCAAAATGCATTATTTGCATTCTCAACCATGATGTTTCATGATGTTGTAAGAGAAAAAGACCAAAAGTTATTAACCAAAAGTTTTAAGGTGAAAAAAGCAGAAGAAATAAAACTTACTGCGGATGAACTTAAAATCGATCCTGAAAGCTATAAAATTGAAGATACTTTGATGAATGAATTTTACTTAAACAAGACAAAACAGATGTTTAAGAAAACTATTGATCAGTACATGCAGACAGAACCTAAATATGAAGTCGCATTAAGAAAAGCTTTAAAAGATACGATAGAAATAACAAACAGTCTTTATGCATCTTATTTTGAAATCAATCAAGACGATGATGTCTTCGATAGATTAGTTCAAGAAACTAACCCTAAAGATGACTTAGATAGTGCAGATGAAAAATTTAAAATTGCATCTATCGTAAGACAACTAAAAGAAGCTGATTACAAAAAAGCAATCGCACTAGAGAAAAAATGGTATCAAACAACACTTAGATATCAAAAAAGATTCTTCAAGTCTGTTAAACTAGACAGTGATGAAAAGCTTAAAAAAGAAGCTAAAAGAGTTAGTGAACTAAATGAAGAGTACATAAAATTACAGCGTGTTGAAATGCTTGATGAACAAAAGGTTCAAGTTGCAAAAGATAATGAAATGTTGCTTGAATTAAAAACACAGTATCGTGAAAGATACAAAAAAGAAGCTAAACGTATTGCAGATATTCAAAAACGTAAGGCTGAGCGTGAACTAGAAAGACTAAGAAAACGTAAAGAAAAAGCTCAAGAAAAACTTAGAATTTCTAAAGAAAAGCAAAAGTTAAAACAAAAACAATACATTGATAAACAAAAAGAGAAAATTAAAGCATCTCATGATAAAGCAATGGCTGCTTTAAAAAAAGGTAAATGAAAAAGACAATTAATCATACTAAAAAGATTATTGTAACAATCATCATATTCTTCACACTCATATTTGTTACAATGTCCTTATTAAGTCAAATAACTAAAAAGCCATTTTCAATTTTAGGTGTTAGTTACGGTTTAGTACTTACACCATCTATGGAACCCGAAATCCTTGTTGGGGACTTTGTTATTATGAATGATGTAGCATTTGATAACTTGAAAATTGGAGATGTCATTGCGTTCACATCTATGGATAACCGAGTTATAATCCATGAAATTATCTCTGAAAACCCAGAAGGTTATATTACAAAAGGTGTCAATAATGATGAAAGTGATTTTGATACTGAAGGTTATATTACCAAAGAAAAGTACTTATCTAAAGTAGTATGGAGTGGTGGTAGTTTTATTGGAAGGTATTTAGTAAATGAACGACTCTTAGTCATTGGTATCATCATATTAATTATTGCACTTATATTTATTTTTCAACTACTCATAGTAATTTATCAAATTACTGAGCGTCAAAAATATAAATATAAAACAGACTTAGAAAAATATAAACAAGAATTAAAACAAAAAAACGACAAACGTCAAGATTAAAAGGCAAACTTAAGGTAACTTAAGGACGCAAAACTAAAGGGTCTAATTAGTAATAGACAGCCAGTTGCATCGGAAAGGTACGTATGAAATCATTAAGAAGATCAGTTATCTTAATCATATTCTTACTTGTATCAGTGGCTTCCATGGCAACTGGCGTTTTTGCTTGGTTTATTGACTATGGCAATCGTGCAAATGTAGATTACTTTGAAGGTTCATTAATGGGTAATGAGGATGTCTTAGAAATTGATGCTGAAACTGAAGGTATCTTTTTAGGAGATCGCATAAGAGACTTAGTTTACTTAAATGATAGTGATTTTAATGATACAAGTTTTAACTTTTATGGATATGCATCAGTACTTGAAATTGTTATTACTAATCCAGGATTAACATCAGTGAATGTGAATCTACAACTTAATGTTGTAGCAGCACCTGAATTTGGTGTGTATGCTGGTAATCAAGCTGGTTTAAAATATCTTGTGCTAGAAGAACATCCTACATTAACACAAACTGTATACATGGCAAATAGATTTCAATATTTCCAATCAACTGGTAGTGTGTTTACAGCGATGAATCAACATAATTTAGCAGGATTTTCACTTCAAGGTGAATCATCTATACGTGTATACATTTATGTTTGGGGCGCTTATGATGGTCTTACAACGGCTCAAAAGTCTGTGTATCATGCACTCGTATACCGTGTAAAGGTTATGGTGTAATACTATGAGAAAAATAAAAAAAATCATTATATTATTTCTTATGACAACCGTTTTCCTATCAACAATAGTAGGTGCTTATGCATGGTTTACACTACAACCTTCAACTGAGGCACTTGACCTTAATGCACGTAGTACAGAACTTATATCATCAAGTGCAAGAGTACAATTAGGTTCTCAACCACTAGACTATAACAGTAGTTATTATAATCAAACAGAATATGCAATTCAATTTACTAAATCACAAATCTCAAATAATTTAAGTGGTTCAACTTTTCCGCTTTCAATAAATGTTTTAATCACTGCATTAAAAACGGTTAATGTTCGATTTAAATTAGTCGAAGTATGGACTGTAAACAACGTTGTACAAAATAAACCTAATGTGTTTACATGGAATTATGCACAATCAAACCGTATCGATAATTCAGGATACTATATGCATGATCAAGTCTTATCAAAAGGCTTAACACCATTTGATGTTGGATTTATCACTAATGCATCTGTGAATACAAGTGTATTAAACGACTTATCAAATAATGCCGTTTTAAAACTAAGTTTAGTAGTATCAGCTGTTCAAACTAATCGATCTTCAAATTGGAATCTAGCAGCTTCTAATCACGTAATTAAGCAATTTAATGTACCTTCCAATATCTCAGGTCAATCATTAAATGTTATTTTTAATGGAGTATCTAATCCTCAATATACGCGTGGTGTGTATGTGGAGTTTAAATCAGGTACAAATAACTTTAGTTATATTTGGCATACAAGATCTGCACTATCTAACCGTTTAACACTTCCTGCGGGTACTTATGATGTTAGAATTAATTTAGTAAACCATCTTAATTTCACAGTCTCAAGAAATGGAAATACAATTGAAATTCAAATAACTTATGGGCCAATTACAAGTTGGGGATTAGAAGATGTGTTGTATGCACCTTCCATGGTGCCAACTTGGCAACCAAATGTTACGTATAAATCTGGTGATATGGTCTACTATGATGACTTAAGTGGTAATGGGGTTAACGCTGGTTATTATAAAGCTAGACAAGCATCTACAGGTGCAGAACCAGATGCATCTCCTTGGGCATGGCAAACTATTTCTGTATACTACTCTGATACAAGAGCTTACTTAGCTGGTGAAATTATTTACTATAATAATAAATTTTATCGTGCAAAAGCTAATGTATGGGCTGGAAATCCTCCACCACTAGCATGGGCATGGGAACTCTTAGGTTTAGAACATGAAACAGGTAAAGTATATACTCCTGGCGATGTAACTTATACACTATCTAATGATATTAAGTCATGGTATGTGTCTTACGGTAGTTTTACCGCACATAGTGAAATTATTGAACAACACTACAATTTAAAATACATGAGTATCAATTACAGTGAGCATAATAAGGGTAAATATCAGTCAGGCGAGTATGTATATCATGAGGGATATTATTATAAAGTAACGGTAGCTGAAAACTGGAGTGTACCTGCACTAGGTGCTTATGGATATCAACGACTTGGCATAGAATATGTTAATAGAGCATATCCAGTTCAAAGTATTGTCTCTTATAATAATCAATACTACATTGCAGTTAATGCTGTAAGTACTGGTAATACACCGGGTTCAAGTGCAAACTGGAGATTACTCAATCATCGTGGAAATTATCTATCTACAACAACTTATAACCGTTATGATAGTATAATCTACAATGGTAAAAGATACTTTTGGAATAACCCAACAGCAACAATAAACACCAATCCAGAGACAACATCAGGTTGGTGGTCATTAGAAGAAAATTGGGACTTTAAAAATACATACGTTCAAGATTCAATCGTTAGTTATAATAATGATCTCTACATTCTAAGAAGTGGGACTTCACAAAATCAAATACCAGGTGTTTCTGGAGCGTGGCAACCATTATCATTAAAATGGAGCCCTACAGCGATGTATTATCGCTCAGGTTCTAAAGTGAGCATCGTAGAACATGAAGGTAAATATTATGTATGGTATGGTAATCATGATACAACTAATACTTCAGAGCCAGGTACTAGTAGAAATGGTTGGAACGAGTTAACTGATGTTTGGGTATCAACAAATAGATATCTACAAGGTGATTTTGTTATATACGACGGGTCTTTTTGGGAGTTATTATTACCTACAAACCCAACAGATCAAACAAATGTACCAGGTATAGATTTCACAGTATGGAAAGAACACCCTATTGAATGGAATCCAAATAGAAATTAATCATATATAAAAATAAAAACCGACTAGGTACTAGAATGTCTCCCATTCTTACCTAGTCGGCTTTTTTCTAAAACACTTTAGTTTCTTCTCGAATGCTTTGAATAAACACTTGAATATCGCGTCTTAAATCTCTTTCGATACTGTAATGCTTTTGATTTTGAGTCTTAAAAATAACTCTTAGTTTTAAATTATGTAACTGTGTATCCACTACCCCTTGATAACTTGGAAGTTCAGTAATAGCGTCATACTTTTTATAACTAGCTAGTAGCTCATTAAATGAATCACTTGTAAAATGATTTATATCAAACTGAGCAGATACGAAAAACTCTACAACACCCACTGAATCTCTACCTGCAAAATTGGTTAGTGATTTAATATCACCATTATTCACTAATCTCAATTCATTCTTCCAATTTAAGATTTTGGTACGTCTAATACCTACTTCTTGAACGGTACCGGAAAAATTACCAACTTCAACAAAATCTCCTACACTCATCGCACCTTCAAAAATAATAAAGAATCCAGCTATCATGTCTTTAATAAGTTCTTGTGCACCAAAGCCAACAGCAAAACCTAAGATACCGGCACTTGCAAGGATTGGGGCTAAATCAAGGCCAAATTCTTTTAAGACCATCATGGCCATAACAAACCAGAACAAATACTTAATAAGGGCCAATATGAGTGCTGCAACAGTACGTTGACGTCTCACCATACGTTTTTCTTTAGCTTTAAGTCTTGAAATGACCAATTTAATGACCATATGAAAGACAGAACCAATAAGTATCCAACCAAAAATTGAAGCAACAGTAACGATTAAACTAACTAATACAGGGTCAAATGCTAGACCTGTTAACCACTCAGTTAAAAATGTTTTTAAAATGTCCATAAAAAAATACCTCACTTGTATTTAATATATCACAAATGAGGTTTTTTTTAAAGTCTTAGAATGCAGGTGTAGCAGCCCAACCGTAATTCGTTTCTAACCAAGTTCTTACTTTACCGGATGTAAGAATCTCGATAAATGTTTGAATTCTAGGATCATTTAAATTATCTTTTCTAGTTACAAAACTAATCGCATAGGTCTTAGTTAAATCATTTAATTCTTCATATTCTAAAACTTGACTATCATCCATTAATTGATTATTTGTATCTCTTGCATAAGTCGGATACATAATCGCTAGTTTAGAACCATCTGAATGGTATGCACTTGATGTTGTACCAAGGGATCTTGTTTCAAATACAAGGGATTTAGGGTTTGATTCAATATCATCTAATGTAGCTGTGACATCAATGCCTTCTTTTAAAGTGATTAATCCTAAACTATCTAGTAAGATTAAAGCTCTAGGTAGATTGACGACATCTTCAGGTACATAAATTGTTGTACCATTTGGAATATCTTCTAACGTATCATAAACACCTGAATATAATGCAAAGTAAGAATGATAAATTGGTTGTGCAATGACAAGTTCTGCGTTATTAGCCTTATTAAAGAATTCCATAAAGTATTGATGTTGTACCATGTTTCCATCAATTTCACCGTTATTTAGTGGCGTGTTTAATACGTTGTAATCCATTTGAACTTGTTCAATTTTAATACCTTTTTCTAATAAATCCGCTTCAATTAAATCAAGTAACTCAGGCATCGGATAAAAGTTTACGCCAATTTTTAATACATCATCAGAAGATGTACAAGCAGTTAATAAGCCTAAAAGTATGGTAGTTGTGATAAGTAATAATTTTTTCATGTTAATGACCTCTTTTCTTTTTGTTTAAATAATTTGCAAGTATATTTCCAAGTAGTTGAACTACTTGTACAATTAGAATCATAATAATGGTTGAAGCCCACATTAAGGTTTTACCAACAGGTGAGTAATAACCTATTGAATCGCAGTATAGCCTAATCCTCCACCACCGATAATATAAACCACAGAAGAATAAGCAAGTAGACTTACCAAAAACGAAGTAAACGCTAAGATTATGGATGATCTTGCTTCTACAAAGATAAACTCTTTAAATAATTGATATTTAGATGCACCCATTGTGTGTGCAATATCAATTATCATTGGATTCATATCTATGATAGCTTGTTCCACGAGTCTAGCTAATGTAGCTATTCCAATCAGGCTTAATGCCATAATAGAAGGTATGAAACCAATACTTGTACCAAATAGATCAAATGATGTTGGTATGATGATAACCATCAATAAAACAAATGGAATGGAACGTATGATACTTACTAAAATAGAAAGTATATGTACAAGAGATTTAAACTGATGAAATACTTTCTTTTCATAAAGTGCAAACATCATACCAAGTAATGTACCAATTGGTAAGGATATTAATGTACTTACCAATAATAGATTGAATGTTTCAAGTGCAGCATCTATGAGTTTTAATTGATCTATTTGACTGATAAACATGATCATAGTCTGTCACCCCAGATTGCATCATAAGTGGTGGAGAGTGTACTTAATTTATCAATTTTTCCAATATGTTTAATCTTATTATCTCCAAGCATCATCACTCGGTCACATAGATACTTGATGGATTGTATTTGGTGTGAGACAAATACAATCGTAGGTTTGAAGGTTTCATGTAGTTTTCTAATAAGCTTTAAAATATCATAGGCAGTTTCTTCATCAAGTGCTGAAGTGGGTTCATCTAAAAAAAGTAGTTTAGGATCTGTAATTAACGCTCTAGCAATACTGATACGCTGTGCCTCGCCACCAGATAAGGTGATTGGATAATCTAGTGCTTTAGAATCTAGGCCGACAAAGGCTAACATCTCTCTAGCCTTTTGATGACGGGTTAGTTTATCGACACCACGTAACTTTAAAGGTAAACTGACATTATCTAAAACATTTAAGTTATATAGTAAGGAAAAGTTTTGATAAATAAACGAAGTGTTTTGTAGAAGTTTAACCTTATCTTTATGAGTTAACGTTTTAACATCTATATCCATTAATGTGTATGTGCCGGTATCATACATCATTGATAAAGATAGTATCTTTAGTAGCGTGGATTTACCAACACCACTTTTTCCAATGATGCCAAATATCTCACCATCATGGATTTCAAGTGAAATATCATCGAGTGCACAAACACTGTTATTTTTTGTCTTAAATGATTTACTTATATGTTCTAATTTAATCATATATATCATTATCCTTTTTCTAATTCTTGTATATTATATATAGAGACATCTTCTTTTACTAACTTCTTGCAATATAAACGAAATAATCGTAAGATAGATTATATAGACATCTTAATATATAAAATATAGATAAGGAATTACGAATAATATGATAAATAGTATAAAAATATCAAATTTCAAATCAATACATAATGAGGTTACTCTAAACTTTGATGATCAGCTTATCTTTAATATGTTATTTGGTAAAGTAGGTTCTGGTAAATCACTAGTGTTTGAAGCTATAAAACAGTTTAAAGAAGTGTTTTTATATGGTATGCGATCAGTTGAACGTATACCTGATGAAATAAAGACCACCTACACCATTGAATTCATGATAGATAATCAGATGATTCATTATCATACAACACTTAATTATGATAAAAGTGAAATACTTTATGAGGCATTAGAACAAGTCACTAAAACATCCAAGTATGTGTATTTTATAAGAGATGGATATGATATTACGATTGGTGATAAATTAGAAAGAATATTTACGCCATTTGATTTTGAAAGATTTAAAACCTATCTATATGATTTAAGATTTGATAAACGTGAGTTTATATTAAATCACTTAAGATTAAAAGACTTTTCTGAAAGTAAGGGTGCACTCATACTTTCAAAACTAGCAGACTATATCCATAAACTAAAATTTCTAAGACCGGATAATCATATCAACTTCTATACAGATATGGATGAGAGTCATTATGTGAGTGTATTAAAATTGGTACAATCTGTACTACCTCAAATACATTCGCTTCAATATAAAGAAGTAACCTTAGATGATTTGAGGTATCGCTTAAATAGACACCGTTATGATCATCTATTAGATGAGTTTAGAAATCATGTCACGAAGTTTAATACATCAAACTTTTTTATTGAAGTATATGATGAGTTTTACAAATTAAGTGGTCGCAATCTAAACGAATTGTCTATACATGCAATTGATGTTCATTACAATGATGGAAAGATACTAAACTTTAGCGACTTATCCAAAGGTGAAAAAGCGATTCTTGTTTTAAGTATGATGATTTCAAACGCTAAAGTTTATGACGCAATCTTTATTGAGGATGTGACAAGTCATATCGATCATGCATCATTTACTAGATGGTTAAAAAAGGTGCGACCTATCTTAAGTCTAAAACATATAAAGTTAAACTGTACAACACATGATATGTTATTATTTGATAGTAGTCACTTTGACTTTAAGGAAATGATTTATGTTTCAAAAAATCCGTTTTCTAAGTTAAACTACTTAAGTGCATTAGGCATTAGGAAAGATAAAAAAATACTTAATTTATATTTAGAAGGTTATTTTGATAAATTATAAAAATAAAGGCACCTTTAAAGGTGCCTTTAACTATACTAACTATTTAAAATGTGATCGATTTGTAGTAATTCATCTTCTGTAAAATTCATATTATCTAATGCAGCTAGGTTCTCTTCTAGTTGTTTAGGTTTTGATGTAGAAATTAAAGTAGAAGTCATCTTTTCATCTCTTAAGGTCCAAACAAGTGCCATTTGTGCAATTGTTTGACCGCGTTTGGATGCGATCAAGTCCAGTTTTTTTAACTTTTCAACAACTTCAGGTGTGACATCTTTTTCTTTAAACCAAAGTGCGTCAGGGTTTTTGGCACGTGAATCACTTGGAATGCCTGTAATATACTTATTAGTGAGTAAACCTTGTGCGAGTGCTGAATAACAAATAACGCCACCACCTAGGTTTTTTTGAGTTTCTAATAAATTATCTTTTTCAATCCAGCGATTTAACATGGAATAGCTTGGCTGAGTAATGACATATGGAACATTGAGTTCATTAAGTATTTTATGCGCTGTTTTTAGTTGTTCTGCATTATAGTTTGATAAACCTACATATAATGCTTTACCGCTTAAAACAATATCCCTTAATGCAATCATTGTCTCTCTTAAAGATGTTTGACTATCATATCTATGATGGTAGAAGATATCAACATATGGGATACCTAATCTTTTTAGTGATTGATCAAGCGAAGACATTAAGTACTTTCTTGAACCGCCATCTTGATAAGGACCATCATGCATTCTAAATCCTGCTTTAGTAGAAATAATGATTTCATCTCTATAAGCTATAAGACCGTCGTTTAAAATGCGACCCATTACAGTCTCTGCATGTCCGGGAGGTGGACCATAATTATTCGCAAGATCAAAGTGTGTGATACCGTGATCAAATGCTTTTAAAATCATTGCTTTGGATGTATCATAATCATTATGCTCACCAAAGTTATACCACATACCAAAAGATAGCACAGGTAACACTAAACCACTGTTACCCAATCTACGATACTGCATCTTTTGATATCTATCTGGGTTTGCTACATACATAAAATAAAACCTCCTTTTATTTTTGTACTTCCTTTATGATATTAAACATAACTTCAACAGCTTTTTCCATTTGGTTAATACTTGCAAACTCTAAACGTCCATGGAAGTGATATGCACCTGTACCGAGGTTTGGACAAATAAGTCCACCATAAGTTAATCTAGCGCCATCTGTACCGCCACGAATTGCTTCAAATTTAGGCGTTAAGCCTGCAGCTTTGGTTGCATTGACTGCATAATCAATCACGTACATGTGATCTTTAATAATTTCATACATATTTAAGTAAGATTCTTTAATATGTAATACAACAGCTTCATAACCATACTTTTCATTCATATAGTTTTTAATCGCTTCAAAAGTTTTTTGTTGTTCTAAAAACTTAGCCATATGGTGATTTCTAATAATATAGTGTGCAGAAGCCTCTTCAACTTGACCAGTTACATTCGATAAGTGGTTAAAACCTTCATAACCTTCAGTAATTGCTGGATCTAGAAACTTAGGTAACATACTATGGAACTCCATTTGTAGGTGAAGTGCGTTAATCATTTTATTTTTAGCACTACCTGGGTGTATGGAGTTACCGATAAATTTAACGTCTGCACTTGCAGCGTTAAAGTTTTCGTATTCAATACCACCAACTTCGCTACCATCTAAAGTATATGCAAAATCAGCTTTGAACCATTCATAATCAAATCTATCAGCACCTTGTCCGATTTCTTCATCCGGTGTGAAACAAATATAGATGTCACCATGTTTGATAGACTTATCATCAGCGATTCTATGAAGTAGTTCCATAATTTCTGCAACACCTGCTTTATCATCGGCACCTAATAAAGTGTTACCGTCAGTGACAATAATATCTTCACCAATTACCTTTTTTAACGAAGGGTACTTATCTGGATGCATCTGAAATGTTTCGTTTAGTTTAATTAATGAACCATCATAGTTTTTAATAATTCTAGGATTTACATCTTTACCTGGTGCATCTGGAGAAGTATCCACGTGTGCGATAAAACCAATACTTGGCACCTTCTTATCGATATTAGAATCGATTTTGGCATAAACGTAGCCGTCTTTATCTAATCTTGCATCAAAACCCATTGATGATATTTCTTCAACTAACAACTTAGATAAATCAAGTTGTTTTAAAGTAGAAGGAAAAGTTGTAGAGTTTGGATCTGATTGTGTATCTATTTTTACATAACGTAAAAATCTTTCTTGTAATCTTTTCATATATATACCTCACTTATATATATTATACAAAAATAAACTGAAAATTTGAAAAAATTAACGTCGGAATTAATTTTTTTAATTTTTTAAATCAAAAGTGTTGACAAAGTTAATTATAAGCAATAAAATCAATGTGTAAATTAAAAATATTAAGGAAAGTATTGAAAAAATGAAACAAATTAAAACATTAAATAAAGTTTACCATCAAAAACTGAGTGTAGAAGAAGCTTATCAATTACTTTATAATGTAAAAGTTAAATTGAAGCAGACACACTTCATCAAAGTAAAGTTTCGTTTTAAAGATCACCCCATCTTCACAGGTATATTCTCTTTATTTACAATACTTCCAATACCTACAGGACTCATTAAGTTCTTCATCAAAAGAAAGAGCTTAGACAATGACTTTATAACAAACAAAGATTTAATCCAACTTATCACATCAAAGCACGTCTACATCGAAGTAGATTCAAAAGATGCTTATATAAAAATAAAAACACTTTAAGAAATGAGGAATAAAAAATGTCAAATAAACATAACGTTATAACAATCTGCCCTGTATGTAATAAAGATTTACATATTACGCATTTAGCGTGTGATCATTGTCACACGGAAATTAAGGGTGAATTTAGTTTTTCAAAGTTTAACTATATCCATAAAGAAACACTTTACTTTATAGAGGTATTTGTTAAAAACAGAGGTAACATCAAAGCGGTAGAAAAAGAGATGAATATTAGCTACCCTACAGTTAAAAAGTACTTAGATGAAGCAATCACATCACTTGGTTACAGTGTAGATGAAGATGATGATGAACCTGTAAGAGTTAAGGTTCAACCAGTTAAAATTGATGAAGTTTATATTAAAAATAAACAACAAGAAATCTTAAATAAAATTAAAACTGGTGAAATGAAAGTTGAAGAAGCAATTAAAATCATTAAAAAAGTTAAAGGAGAAACCGAATAATGGATAACTTAAAAGAAGAAAGACTTCAAATATTAGAATTACTAAAATCAGGTGTCATCACACCAGATGAGGCTGAAAAATTACTATCTGCACTCATGGATAAACCAGAACAAGAACTTATCACGGTACCAAATGAGAAGAAACAATCATTTAGAATGTTAAAGATCATAGTAGATACAGCTGATGGTGAAAAGGTTAGAATCAATATTCCAGTTGAGTTTGCAAAACTCTTAAAAAACGGTAAGTTTGGTAATGCAAAACTAGATGATTATGAAATCGATTTAGATTCTATTCTTATGATGGTCAATCAAGGTGTATTAGGTGAGATTCTAACTGTTGATACAGAAGACGGCGATAAGGTTAGAATTATTGTTGAGTAAGTCCATAAACTATCCGATAAAATAACATCGGATAGTTTATGTTTGTAACGCCTGATATAAGGAATCTTATAAAATAAGGCTAGTTATATATAAAAAAATTAAAACAGATAACTATTACTACAAAAACAAGGTTTAAAATCAAATAATTTCCACATTTTTGATAGAATAGTTAAGAGGTATAAAACAAGATGATATTATTAAAACATTTTAGACATTATTACATTAAATATGGATGGTCATTTCTATTGGGTATTTTATTACTCATTGGCCTAGATTACTTTCAACTAGAAATTCCTAGAATATTTAATCAAGTCATTACAGGTGTAGAAGAAGGTACGGTGACACAAGTAGGTGACATCTTAAACCTAATTTACTATCTCATTGGGATAGTAATATTTATGACTGTAGGACGTTATTTATGGCGTGTGCTACTATTTGGTAATGGTAGAAAAGTAGAAACAGATATTAGACTACATATGTTTGAACACGCAGCCAAGTTATCCCAAAACTTCTATTCTAATCAAAAAATAGGTGGTTTAATGAGTTACTTCATTAACGATCTTAATTCAGTTAAAGAATTATATGGTTTTGGACTCTTAATGCTTGTAGACGGTCTATTTTTAGGGGCAATGGTCTTAATTAGAATGTTTAGTTTAAACCTAGTGATGACCCTTTATGCAGGTATACCAATCCTACTTATGGGTGTCTTAGTATATTTCTTAAATAGAAAGATGCAAGCTAAGTTTAAATTACGCCAAGAATCATTTGAACAAATGAGTGACTTTACTCAAGAATCCTTTACAGGTATTCAAGTGATAAAAGCGTATGTCAGAGAAGCTAAAGAAGCAATAACTTTTGATCGAAAATCAAAAAAACTATATGATACAACGATGACCCATGTGAAGTACTCGATTGTTGTCAACATTATTATTGACGTCATGATTACTTTAGTGATTTTATCTGTTATCGTATATGGTTCAATTTTAATTGCACAAAATGAATTGAAATCAGGTGATTTAACGGAATATATTAGTTACTTCTTTACGTTGTTATGGCCAGTATTCGCGCTATCTTGGTTTATGATGGTCAACGGTCAAGCTCAAGCATCCGCTAAAAGAATTTATGGATTCTTAGAAACAAAACCAGATGTTGTTGATAAACCAGGAGTTTTAGAAGAAGTTAAACTTGATGGGCACATCAAAGTGGAAAATCTAAACTTTAATTATCCAGATAGCGATGAATACGTATTAAAAGATATGAACTTTGAGATTAAAGCTGGTGAAATGGTGGGTATTTTAGGTAAAACTGGTTCTGGTAAATCTACCTTAGTAGAATTACTACTTCACGTATATCAACCAAAACCAAACATGATTAGCTATAGTGGACATGATATGACCGATATCTCTATTAAGGCATTAAGAGATCATATTGGTTATGTACCACAAGATAACTTCTTATATTCAGACACGATTAGAAACAATATTGGTTTTTCATTTAAAGATCAAATTGATGAAGACTGGTTACATGAAGTATCCAAGCTATCTGATATCTATGAAAACGTGATGTCCTTTAAAGAACAATATGACACCATCTTAGGTGAACGTGGAACAACTGTATCAGGTGGTCAAAAACAACGTATTTCTATTGCTAGAGCACTCGCAAAAGATCCAACCATTTTAATCCTAGATGACTCTGTATCTGCAGTAGATACAAAAACTGAAGAAGCAATTATATCTAACTTAAGAAAAATTAGAAAAGGTCGAACAACTTTAATGATAGCTCACCGTATTTCAACCGTTAAAAATCTAGATAAGATTATATTAATTGAAGAAGGTCGTATTATTGGATTAGGTACACATAAAGAACTATTAAAAACAAATCCTACTTACCAAGAAATGGTGAAACTACAAACATTAGAAGCATTAGTGGAAGAAGGTGAACAACATGCGTGATTTTCAAGACAACCATGCCGCACATGCTGATAAAACATTAATTAAGCGATTATTAAAATACTTAAAACCGTATAGAGGTAAGTTCATTGGTGCATTCTTTATGATGTTTGTTACGATATTTACAAATCTTGTATTACCACTTGCAACCGGTTGGTCGATTGACTATATGACTAAAACAGATGTAACAAACGATCAAAAGATGCTAGCATTAGCAGTTGCTACACTTATAGGTTTAGTCATTTTAATGATTAGTGTTGTTGTTGGATTTTTCCAACAACGTATCTTACAAGAAATTGGCCAAGATGTGACGCACGTCATGCGAAAAGAAGTATTTGAACATATTGAAAATTTATCAATTGGTCAAATCAATTTATTACCAGTAGGTAAATTAGTTACTCGTGCAACAAATGACCCAGGTAACATTTCTGATATGTTTACAAACACGATTGTTAACCTATTAAGAAACGTTCTTATGATGATTGTGATTGCAGTTGTGCTATTAGTACTAAATTGGCAAATGGCACTCCTAACTTTCTTAACCTTACCACTTATCTTACTAGCAAGCTCCATTTTTAGGAAATACTCAAGAACAGCATATAGAAATGTGCGTACAAACATTTCAGAACTCAATGGCTATTTATCTGAAAACTTAAGTGGTATGAAAATCACTCAAATATTTAATCAAGAAGAAAAGAAGGTTCAAAACTTTAAGTTATTAAATGATAAGTTAATGAAAAGTTATTATAGAGAAATCAATACATTTGGTATTTATAGACCGATTATTTGGATGATTTCTATGATAGCTACTATCCTTACAGTATACTTTGGTGTAACAACCGTCATTGATGGTGCCTTAAGTGTCGGATTATTTATTTCATTTTACATTTATGTTGGACAGTTCTTCGAACCAATACAGCAAATATCTGAACAATTTAATGCACTTCAAAATGGTTTTAGTTCAGCAGAAAAAATATTTGACGTCTTAGATACAAAACCAGATATTATAGATGATGTGGACGCGATTGAACTAAAGAAATTTGATGGACAAATCGAATTTAAAAACGTTTGGTTTAGCTATATTGAAGGTGAATGGATCTTAAAAGATGTTTCCTTTAAAGTCAATCCAAATGAAACGGTAGCATTTGTTGGTGCCACAGGTAGTGGTAAAACAACAATTCTACAATTGATTGTTAGAAACTACGATATCCAAAAGGGACAAATCCTTATTGATGGGATTGATATTAAAACCATTAAGCGTTCATCCTTACGTAAATTTGTTGGTCAAATGCTACAAGATGTCTTCTTATTTAGTGGAACCATTAGAGATAACATCACACTTGGTGACCCTGATATTACAGATGAAGACATTAAACGTGCAAGTAATTATGTGGGTCTAGATTATATCTTAAACAAGCTACCTGAAGGTTTAGATCATGTGGTTAAAGAACGTGGTAACAACTTTAGTAGTGGTGAAAGACAATTAATTAGTTTTGCTAGAGCAGTTGTCTATAATCCGAGTCTGATGATTCTAGATGAGGCAACAGCAAACATTGACTCTGAAACAGAAACAATTATTCAAGAATCCTTAAATAAAATGATGAATATTTCTACAATGCTTATTGTTGCACATAGACTATCTACTATTCAACATAGTGATAGAATTATTGTTATGAGTAAAGGTGAAATTGTAGAATCAGGTAAACATCAAGAACTTTTAAAACAAAATGGGTTATACTATAACCTATATCAATTGCAATATGACAAAAAGGAAGGTGAAACACATGTTTAGTAAAAAAGAATTAGAAACATTATTAGGTTTGGGACTGGAAACAGGTGCAGATTTTTCTGAAATATTTTTAGAAGACACATATAGTGGTCGAATCACCGTAAACAATGGTGATGTAATTTCTGCCGGTGGCGGAAATACTTATGGCGTGGGTGTTCGTTTATTAAAGGGCATCGATGAAGTGTATGGTTACTCAAATGATACAAGTTATCAATCAATTGAAAAATTAATGTTAACTTTAAGAGGGTCATTTAATGATGCACCAAATAAGGTGAAACCATTAGGTGATAAATTACCTTATGTAAATAACATTAAAATTCCATTTAATTCAGTGACACCAGCTGAAAAATCAAAGAAATTAATTGAGTTATCTCATATCATTAAAGATCATGATGATAAAATTATTCAAGCTGGAGCATCACTGGTTGAATGGGAACAAAAAGTACTCATTGCTAATTCAAATGGTATTTATCAAGATGATGTAAGAACGTATACACGTGTTGTATTATCTGCAGTTGCTCAAGATGGTGAACTGATGCAAGATGCATATGAGGCACCAGGTAGAAACATGGGCTTTGAAATCTTTGATGAAATCGATTTGAAAGCACTAGCAAAAGATGTAGGACATTCAGTTATGACTTACCTTTATGCAGATAATATGGAACCACAAGAAATGCCTGTTGTCATTCACAATGGCTTTGGTGGCGTGATTTTCCATGAAGCTGTAGGGCATCCTCTTGAAACATCTGCAGTATCTAAAGGTTTATCACCGTTTGCAGGTAAACTTGGTCAAAAAGTAGCTAGTGAAGTGGTTACAGCATATGATGATGGTGATGAAGATGGTCAATGGGGCCGTACAACATTTGACGATGAAGGTAACAAAACACGTAAAAACTTACTGATTGAAAAAGGTGTTTTAAAAGGATACTTATCAGACTATAGAAGTGGTAAACGTATGAACTATGAATCTACCGGTTCTGGTAGACGCCAAAGTTATAAGTTTCCTCCGACAGCTAGAATGAATACAACCTATATTGAAAATGGTACTGAAGAATATGAAGATATCATTAAAGATACAAAATATGGTTTATTCGCTAAGAAGTTAGGTGGCGGTACAGTAAACCCTGCAACAGGTGAATATAACTTTGCTGTTATGGAAGGTTATATGATTGAAGATGGTAAATTAACAAAACCTGTAAGAGGTGCAATGTTAATTGGTCATGGTGCAGAAACAATTCAATTAATTGACCGTGTAGCAAACAATAAAACATATGGACAAGGTATGTGTGGTGCAGCATCAGGATCTATTCCTACTGATGTAGGTCAACCGACAATTCGTGTATCTAAAATGCTTGTCGGTGGTCAAGGAGGTAACAAATAATGTTTAAAAATTGGATTGAATTAGGATTAAAAAAAGGCTTTAGTGATGTAGAAATCTTTTCAACAAGATCAAAGAGTTTATCTATTGAAGTCTATCAAGGTAAAGTTGAAAATCTAACGACCTCTGATGTTGAAAAAGCTAAAATCCGTGCAGTATATGATGAGAAATTAGTAAGTTTTGTTTTAGAAGACTTATCAGATGAAGCAGTTGATAAAGCATTTGATTTACTTAAATTAAATGCAGAGGCTTTAACTGTTAAAGAACCTGCAATTATATTTGAGGGTTCACCAAGTTACCCTGTAGTTAAAGAAAACACATTTGATTTTGATAGTGTTCCGGTTAACGAAAAGATTGATTACTTAATCGCACTAGAAAAAAATGTATTAGCTAATGAATTTGTTAAACAAGTAGATACTACAAGTTACTCTGAAAGTTATGGTGAAACAACCATCATTAACTCTAAAGGACTAAACTTAACTAGAAAACATAATTTCTCTTATGCATATGCAGTAGGTATCTTTGAGAAAAATGGTGATATCAAAACAGGTTTTGATATTACACTGGCTAAGAAGTTTAGTGACTTTGATGCCGCAAAAGATGCTCAAAAGACTATTGATAATGGTCTATCTAAATTAGATGGTAAATCGATTAAAACTAAAAAGTATAACACCGTATTCTCGGCTAAAAGATTTGGTGATATGTTAGGCGTGTTCTCTGGGCTATTCTCAGGTGAGGCGGCTTACCGTAAAATGACACCACTTAAAGATAAAAAGGGTCAACAAATTGCAGTAGAAGGCTTTAATCTGTGGGATGATCCGTTAAATGAATTAGCACCATTCCAAAACTCATTCGATGATGAAGGCGTTGCATCAAATCCTAAAAAGATTATTGATAATGGTGTATTCACAGGCTTCTTACATTCATTAAAAACAGCTAAGTTATTTAATGAAACACCAACTGGTAACGCATTTGGTGGTGGCATTGGACCTGCTGGATTATACTTAGAACCTGGTAAAAAAGACTTTAATGAATTAATTAAAGACATTAAAGAAGGTTTCTATGTCACTGATCTTGTTGGATTACACGCAGGTGTGAACCATTCTAATGGAAGCTTTAGCTTACAAGCTGGCGGCGTATTTATTAAAGATGGTAAACTAGACCATGCAGTTAAAATGGTTGTCTTATCAGGAAACTGGTTTGATGTATTAAAGAATATTCAAGGTATTGGTTCAGACCTCACATTTGATGTTTCAGGCACTGGTTCTCCAACGGTACACGTTGGTGAGCTTATGGTCTCAGGTGAAGAAAAATAATCCCAGATACACAGATATACTTATAACGGTATATCTGTGTATTTCTTTTATGTTTAATGGCTTACTATAAGGCATTTAGTATCAATATAAAGATTAATAACATATTAGACAAATCATTTTAGATTAGGGCTGTTTTATGTTATAATTTAAATAAGAAATAACTATTTTTTATAAATAAGACTTAAACAAGTGGTGATAACATGAGAAGAGCAATTAAAGTTTATGTGTTAGTAACCCAGTTTATATTCAACATGATACTGGGGGGCATATTAGGTGCCATGCTTGGTAAATATCAAGATCCAGATGGTACTAGTGAAGCATTATATTCAGGTATCGGTTTAATTCTAGGCTTATTTGTTAGCATGTTATTGTTGTATCAATTTTTTAGGAATGAAAGGTTAACCAAGGTAGATAATGAAGAAAACGGACAAAGCGATTAATTTAAAAAAAACGTATGTTTATGCAGGCATGTTATTACTTATAGGTACAATTATTTATAGTACCTTATTTTTAGATCTACTCCTTTATTTCTTAATCGCGGGCGTGATTACTATTGGTAATTACTTTTTATTAGAGCGTATTGAACGTTATAAAGAGATCAATCAAATTACTGTATTTAGTACCTTATTTCTTAGATATATGATTTATGTAATTGTTGCATTTTTAGTTATTTGGCTAAATAAAGATAGTGCTAATCTAGAGTTTATAGGTATTAGTTTAGTCACTGGGTTTTCTATTATACAGATTGCTACAATCATCAATGCATTAACAAGTAAAAGTGGGGTGAGATGATGATAGAACAAGTGATTAGATATTTATTAACTATTCCCTACTACATATGGTCAAGTTTCATCATTGTTCTTGTTGTACTGATATGTTCACTAATTATCAGGCATAAAGTCAGCAAATTAAAGATTGGTGATAATCCAGGCAAAGTTATGACAGGTATAATTACATTTGTTCAGTTTATGAACAACTATGCTAAAAATAACATTGGTAAACACTGGAAGATGCTTGCACCGATTATACTAAGCCTTGCTATCTTTATATTTTTATCCAACATATCTGGACTATTCTTATTAGATACACCAACAAAATATGCAACGGTCACATTAGCATTTGCAATTGTAAGTGTTATAACAATACAGTCAGTTGGATTAAGATCAAAAGGACTCAAGCACTTTAAGACTTTAATGGGACCTATGTGGTGGTTTTCACCAGTCATGATTCCCTTAAATATATTAAGTGACTTAACCCCGTTAATCTCCATGACGATGCGACTATTTGGTAACATCGCATCCGGAGCAGCAGTACTTACACTAATATATGCGGTATCAGGACCAGCAACTGTGATTGCAGGACCAGTAGCACATGCGATATTCGATATAGGATTTGGAGTGATTCAAACCATCGTGTTTGTATTACTTACAACAGTATTTTCATCAAATAAAATAGAAGAAAGTGATTTAGAAATCAAAGGAGGCATATGACATGAATACATTCTTTCAAATAATGACACAAACTGAATTTTTTGCTACAGGTTTAGCATACTTAGGCGCTGGTATTTCCATTTTGGCTGCTGGTTTAGCAGGTATTGGACAAGGGCTGGCTGCTGCACGTGCGGTTGAGGCTGTAGGCCGCCAACCAGAGGCAAGTGGTAAAATTACAGTGACCATGATTTTAGGTCAAGCGATGGTAGAAACTTCTGGTATTTATGCATTAATTATTGCATTTATATTATCAAGTAAGTAAAAGGATAAATTATGGATATTTTCAAAGAAATATCTGATGCGATTCAAGAAGGATTAAATTCTATCTTCGAGCGATGGGATTTAGTCTTATGGCAAATAGCTGCAACTGTTATTCTAATTATTGTTGTACGTATCTTTCTATGGAAACCTATTACAAGATACTTAGAACAACGTCAAGAAGCGCTGTCTAAAGAACTTCATGAAGCAGCTCACGAACGTGAACGTGTCGCACAAATCAGATATGAACTACAAACTGAATATGAAGTTATGAGAAAAGAAGCTCGTCAAATGAAAGATACATTAATGAGTGAAGCGCAACTTGAAAAAGAGCGTATCATTAGTGATGCACGTAATGAAGCTAAAAGACGTATTCAACAAGTGGATAGAGATGTTCAGCAAGAATTACGCCTTCAAAGCGAAAAAATACGTGAAAACATTAAAAATATTGCATTTGATGTAGCAGAAAAGATTGTATCCCACCAAGTTACGGATGAAAACATCGATGAAGTTATCGATGAAATGCTTGATGAGAAATTATGACATCAACTATTTATTCTGATGCACTCTTTAAGCTTGCACTTAAAGAAGACGCTATCGAATCTATCATTGAACAGTTTGAGACGTTTGTATCACTCGCAAGAGATTACCCGGACTGGATCGTTTTATTAGACTCTCCAATGATTAGAAATAGAGTCAAAAATAAAATGTTAACAGAACTTGGCATATTTGATGCTTTATTCATGAATTTTTTAATGCTGCTTGTTCGTCATCATCAAGTGAGACTATACGAAGATATATACGAACAATGGATTGCTAAATCTAGACTAAACCAAAAAATCGCTTATGTACAATTATATTCAGCTAAGCCACTTAGCAAAAAAAGATTAAATCAATTAAAAGAAGAAATTCAAGACTACCTACCTGGTCTAGAAATCGAATTCAACCAACATATTGATCCAACATTAATAGAAGGTGTAAAGATGACATATCAAGGACGTAGTATTGAGCGCTCACTAAAGAAAGCTTTAGATGATATGCGCACAAATATCTAGGAAAGGATGATCACATGGCTAAAATTGATATTGACCAAATTGGTGCACTTATACAAAAACAAATTGAAGACTATAAAGCTGACGTCCGACTAGAAAGTATTGGTAAAGTTTTAAGCGTAGCAGATGGTATTGCAACCGTTTATGGTTTAAGCCAGGCTATTCTAGGGGAACTTGTTGAACTACCTCATGATGTTAAAGGACTCGTGTTTAACTTAGAACAGTTTCATGTAGGTATTATCTTATTTGGACGTACTGATCTCATTAAAGAAGGGGATAACGTTCGTGCCACTAAAAAGATATTTGAAGTACCAGTAGGTGAAGACCTACTTGGTAGAGTTGTAGATCCACTAGGCAATCCACTGGACCTTAAAGGTACTATTAATGCTGATGCATACTATCCGATTGAACGCCCTGCAAAAGACTTAATGCACCGTGGATTTATAAATGAACCACTTCATACAGGTATCAAAGTAATTGATGCACTTGTTCCAATTGGAAAAGGACAAAGAGAATTAATTATTGGGGATAGACAAACTGGAAAATCTACAATTGCCATAGATACAATTATTAATCAACGTGGTAAAAACGTTATTTGTGTGTATGTTGCTATCGGACAAAAAGACTCAACGATTGCCAATCTAGTCAAATTATTACAAATTAAAGATGCACTGGATTATACAGTGATTATCAATGCTGGGGCATCTAAAGAAGCAACATTACTTTACATTGCGCCATATACAGGTTCATCGATTGCTGAGTACTTTATGGAACAAGGTAAAGATGTATTAATTATTTATGATGATTTATCAAAACATGCTGTAGCATATAGAGAATTATCTTTATTAATGAAACGCCCAAGTGGACGTGAAGCATATCCTGGAGATATTTTCTATCTGCACTCAAGACTTTTAGAGCGTGCTGGGAAATTAAGTAAGGAACATGGTGGTGGTTCAATTACTGCATTACCAATTGTTGAGACACAAGCAGGAGATATAAGTGCCTACATTCCAACCAATATAATTAGTATTACAGATGGACAATTATACTTAGAACAAAAACTGTTCTACCAAGGGGTAAGACCTGCAATTAATGCAGGGTTATCCGTATCACGTGTAGGAGGTAGTGCTCAGTGGAAGGCGATGAAACAAGTTGCTGGAACCTTGCGTATCTCACTGGCTAACTTTAGAGAGTTAGAAAGTTTTGCACAATTTGGTTCAGACTTAGACCCAAGTTCTAAGCGTCGTTTAGACCGTGGACGTAAGACAGTTGAAATCTTAAAACAAGATGTTCATGAACTCATTGATATGCCAAGTCAAATTGTAACATTCTATGCACTAGAAAATGGCTTTATGGATGATTTAAACCTAAAACAAATCAGGTCTTTAATGGCTGAAATCGAACAAGGTTTATCTTTAAATGAAACTGGTAAAAAACTTAGAAAAGAACTTGTTGAACATAAGGCAATTAAAGATAAGGCATTAATGGAATTATTTATAGATCACGTAAGGAGATTTATCTAATGGCTAATTTGCAAGTCTTAAAATCTAGAATTGATTCTATTGAAAAGACAGCATCCATTACGAAAGCAATGTATCAAATTGCATCTTCTAAATTAATGTCAGCACAAAATGCTTATGAGCAATACTATAAATTTAAAAATGCATTTGATGAAGTCTTAAATGATGTATTAAATGTTGAAGAAAATACTTATTTTCTAGAAACAAAACAAAGATCAGATAAGAAATTATTTATTTTGATTTCAGGAGACCGTGGTTTGGTAGGGGGCTATCATCAACAACTTTTCAAGCAATTTTTAGAACATATTAAAGATATGGATAGAGCAAATGTATATGTTATCACAATTGGTAGACGTGCACACGCTTTTAGTAGTAAACAAGGACTTCAACGAATTAATGAAGAAGTTATTTTAAACCATGATGCGATTGACGAATCTATCTTAGTGGATTATATGGATCATCTTGTTGACCTTTATACATCAAACCACTATGGTGAAATCTCTGTATTTTCAAATAAGTTTATAAATAGTATGTCTCAAGTACCAGAAAATGAGATATTATTACCGATTAAAGTCAAAGCTGTTAAAAAGAAAAAAGCACATGATCCATACTTTTATGAAGGATCTAAAGTAAATACAATTAATGATTTAATAATGATTTATATACAAAGCAGAATTTATGGCTTAATAGTTGATGCTAAGTTAAGTGAATACGCATCTAGAATTATGGCTATGAAAAATGCAACCGATAATGCAACTGAAGCATTGCAAAAACTAAACTTGAAATATCATCAAGCAAGACAACACAAGATTACAAATGAACTCTTAGATATTTCAAATTCTAAACTATAAGGAGGTAAACATGAAAGGAAAAATTGTAGCGATCATAGGACCTGTTGTGGATGTTTCTTTTATGGATGAACTTCCGAATATCAACGATGCACTTGAGGTTAGATTAAGTGAAACTGAAACAAGAACACTAGAAGTGGCTTCCCACTTAGGAAATCATATGGTTCGTACAATCTCACTTGAAGCAACCGATGGGTTAGCTCGTGGTATGGAAGTTATCGGTACACTATCTCCAATTAAAGTACCAGTAGGTAAAAAAGTATTAGGGCGCATGTTAAACGTTTTAGGTAAACCAATGGATGGTCTAGATGAAGTAGATACAAAAAGATACATGCCAATCCATAAGTTACCTCCTGATTTCCATGATTTAGGCGGAGAAACTGAAATTTTAGAAACAGGTATCAAAGTCATAGACTTAATTGCCCCATATATTAAAGGTGGTAAAATTGGTTTATTTGGTGGTGCCGGTGTTGGTAAAACCGTATTAATTCAAGAAATGATACATAACGTTGCCAAAAACCATGGTGGTATTTCTGTCTTTACAGGGGTTGGTGAACGTGTCCGTGAAGGTCATGAACTCTATCATGAGATGAAAGACTCTGGTGTTTTAGATAAAACTGCACTGGTCTTTGGTCAAATGAATGAACCACCGGGTGCAAGATTAAGGGTTGCTTTAACAGGACTTACCCTTGCGGAGTATTTTAGAGATGGTGAAAAACAAAACGTCTTGCTATTTATTGATAACATTTATAGATACATTCAAGCAGGTTCTGAAATATC
Organism: Acholeplasma laidlawii PG-8A; assembly: GCF_000018785.1. NCBI lineage: Bacteria > Bacillati > Mycoplasmatota > Mollicutes > Acholeplasmatales > Acholeplasmataceae > Acholeplasma > Acholeplasma laidlawii. The sequence goes on along the minus strand of NC_010163.1, from coordinate 1,005,944 downwards.
AGCCCTACTTGGAAGAATGCCATCTGCTGTTGGTTATCAACCAACACTAGCAACGGAAATGGGTAAACTTCAAGAACGTATTACATCAACCAGATACGGATCTATTACCTCCATTCAAGCCGTCTATGTACCAGCAGATGACTACACAGACCCTGCTCCAGCAACAGTTTTTTCGCATCTTGATGCGACTACAGCCTTAAGTAGAAAACTAACTGAGGATGGCATATATCCAGCAATTGATCCGCTTGGGTCCACATCTAGAGCACTTACACCTTCTGTTGTAGGCCAAGAACATTATGACACTGCACGTGAAGTACAACGTATGCTACAAAGATATCATGAACTCTTAGATATTATTGCCATCCTAGGTATGGATGAATTAAGTGATGATGACAAATTAGTTGTACACCGTGCAAGACGTATTCAAAACTTCTTAAGTCAAAATATGCACGTCGCTGAAAGATTTACCGGTCAAACTGGTAGTTTCGTCCCAATTAGAGAAACCATTCGGGGATTTAAAGAAATCTTACAAGGTAAACATGATGATTTACCTGAAGAAGCATTCTTACTTGTTGGTACGATTGATGATGCAATTGCTAAGGCTAAAAAACTATGAAATTAGAAGTGATTGGACAACAAGGTATAAAATACCAAGAAACAATTGATTATGCTGTGATATTAAAAAAAGAAGGCGAGTTTGCAATTTTAGATAAACACGTTCAAACGCTTACTACAGTACATAATGAATTCATCAAACTCGTCCAAAATGATCTTGTATTCTATTTATATGTTCAAAGTGGTGCAGTTGTTTACAAGGACCGTTTACTAAGAATATTTGCGATGAGTGCAGAACTGGCAAGATCAAAAGAAGATGCCGTTAAACTTGTAACTAGGATTGAAAAAGAGGCAAGTGAAAAAGCTAAAAAACAAAATGTGGATTACTCTCAATTAGAAAAAGAATTAAGAGAACAAATCACTAAAGCTAAAGCTGGTCATATTTAAACATGAAATACCCTTTAAAGATTGATGAAAAACTCAGTTTTAAGGGTATTTTTATTTAAATTAACTACATACGAAGATGTAATTTATGTAATAAACTTTCCGATTTTAAATGAAAAACCTCCATAAATATGTTAAAATAGTTTTGGTATATAAATTGGTGATATTAAATTTGTGCACTTGTAAACAAAGAAAGCAATTCACACAATAAACTGGTGCATATACAAGGAAAATAACTACTTTTTATGGTGGAGAAGGATAATGCGTAAATTAATTTGATACTTATGTAATTGCATTATAAAAACCATATTATTATATACGTGATACAATGATTAACGAGAGAACAATTCAAAAAATTCATCTTAAAATATAAATCATATGAGACGATTTTTTAAAAGTCAAGGAAGGTCAAAACTATGTTTTATAAACATGTGTATCCTTATGAAAATAAATGGTTTAATGAGATGACAAATTGAACTAAATAAAGCGTATTGAATTAAATATAAGGTAATAGTAACTTGACTATAAAGATGTGCAAAAACTCGATTAACGAAATGTATTACGACGAAAAAATTGCAATATTTATAAAGGGTTTAGAAGGCACCATCTTATTTATTACAATGATTAAAGTGATTAAATATTTATAAAAAAGAGAAGTATACATAAAGGAGGACGGCATTTGAGCAAGCTAGAAGCAATCATTGCATTAGAAAATCAAGTAGAGCAAGATATTTTAAATGCAAGAAAAGAAAAAGAAGCCATGCTAGAAAAAGCTAGATTAGAAGCAAAACAAGTAATTGATACACTTAAACAAGCACAACTTGAAAAGTTGAATCAATTACAAAAAGAAGCTGATTTAGAAGTAGAGGCAATCACCAAAGAAAATGATGTAGCTAAAAATAAACTACACCAAAAAATTGAAACCGACTATAAAGATGTAACATCTAAATATTTGGAATTACTTAAAAAAGAGGTAATATCAAAATGATCGTTTCAATGCAAAAAGTAAAATTAATTTTTCTAGAAAGTGATAAGGAGCAAATTTTGAATGAACTTCAAATGCATGCCCTTTTTATGCCTGATAAAAAGCATTTTAAATCAGTTACACCTTCAGAAGATTTAATTCGCGTGAGTAAAGCTATTGAAATTATTGAAAGATATTTAAAAAAATCTACGGGTAATAACGCGATTGTTACAAAGTCTGAATTTGAACTCTTAGATCAACATAGCTTAGAACTTGCAGCAAATATATTAGATTTGCAAAATACATATTATAAGTTACAAGAAACTCAAAAGTCCTTAAAAGAAAAATATGAGGAACTTTTACCATATAAAAATTTAAGTGTAAGTCAATCAAGAATTGAAACCTTAAGATTTACACAAGTCGTATTAGGATTTATCCAAAAAGAAAAGTATGATGCATTTAAAGGTCACATGGATACTTTAGGGGCATATGTAGATATTTTAAGTAGTGATGATAATTATCATTATGTTTCTATCTTGATTGATAAAGATCAAAGTGATAGATTAGAAGATTTACTAGAATCCATGGATTTTAATATTGAACCTAATAGAAACTATGATAAGACAAATATGGAAGTGATTACTGACTTAAATTCCGAATTAGAATCCATTGAAAAAGAAATGAAGGAAACAGAACAATTCTTTATCGATTCTAGTAAAGATTTAGGTGGACTAAAACTTTTACATGACCAACTCTTAAGTAAAGAATCAAAATTACAAATTGAACTTTTAAGTACTGAAACAACAGTCTATGTAGAAGGTTGGGTTAGAGGTGATCAAGTAGAAGACATCAAGACAATATTAAATGATAAGAACTTTGTTTTTGAATTAGAAGCACGTGATGCACTTTCAGACGAGTCGGTGCCTACAGCGTTAAAGAATAATGGATTTGTTAAACCTTATGAATATATTACCAACCAATTTTCAACACCATCTGCTTCTGAAGTAGACCCGAACCCATCTATGAGTTTTTGGTACTGGTTAATCTTTGGTATCATGATGGGAGATATTGGTTATGGGCTTGTGATGATTGTTGCATTTGGTTTATTACTCAAATTTGGAAAACTAAGAGGTGCAACAAAAGATTTGGTTAAAATATTTTGTTATTCAGGTGTCACTTCAATAGGTGCAGGTATATTATTTGGATCCTTCTTTGGAGCAACCATCTTCACTCCATTATTAGATCCGATAAATGATCCGGTTCCGATGTTAATCATTTCACTTATTTTGGGTGTTGTGCATATCGTACACGGTTTAATACTGAAACTTATTAACAGTTATCGACAAAAAGATATCTTAGGTGGCCTTAATGATGCAGGTTCATGGATATTTATCCTAGTAGGATTAAGTCTATTTATAACAGCAACGTTTATCCCGCTAGAGAGCTTAATTCAAAATATTTTACTTTACACATCTTATGTACTCATGGGATTAGGTGTACTGATTATCATTTTATTAAATGGTAGAGAACAAAAATCTATACCAGGAAAAATAGTTTCAGCTATTGCTGGACTATATAACTCAACAAGTTACTTATCAGATATCTTAAGTTACTCTAGAATTTTAGCATTATCCCTATCCACTGCAGTTATTGCTTATACAATGAACTTACTAGGTGAAATGGTATGGGGTTCTATTCCTGTATTAGGTATATTATTAGGTATCATAATTTACTTAATAGGGCACGTATTTAACTTTATTATGGGTATGTTATCTGCATATGTACACGCAGGGCGTTTACAATATCTAGAGTTTTACGGAAAATTCTTTGAAGGCGGCGGTTACTTATTTGAACCATTTAGCCTACAATTAAAATATGTTTATCAAGTCAATTTAAAAGAAAATAAAGAAATTAATAAGGAGAATTAAAAATATGCCATTCATTTTTATGTCATTTGACGGTTTAACTTGGGCACTCATGGGAGTTGCCTTAGCAGCAGGTTTAGCAGGTATTGGTTCAGCGATGGGGGTTTCTATTGCTGGTAGAGCAGCAACAGGAGTATTAAGTGAAAAACCAGATTTGTTCGGTAAGGTTTTAGTATTACAAGCACTTTCAGGTACACAAGGTATTTATGGATTCTTAGTTGCAGTATTATTATTAGTTAGAATGGGTTGGTTAACAGGTTCACCAATCGCATTAACAGAAATGCAAGGTCAAATGTATTTTGCAGCAGCATTACCAATTGCACTTGTTGGTTTAGTATCAGCTATTTACCAAGGTAAAATGTCAGCTGCATCTATTTTAATGACAGGTAAAAGACCAGAGATCTCAACACGTGGGATTACAATGACAGCCTTAGTAGAAACTTATGCGATCTTAGCATTACTTGTATCCATCTTAATGTGGACACAATTACCTGCTTAAAGAGGCTATTATGTCAAAATTAGAAGAGAAAATAATACAAAAAGGTCAGTCAATTATTGAATCTATAAATTTAAGTGCTAAGCATGAGTCTGAAGCACTTAAACATAGATTAATTGAGGAAGCAAAAGCTGATTTAGAAGTTCAACTTCATAAAGCACAACAGAAAGCTAAGGCACAAGTTGAACAAGCTAAACAAGAAGGTATACGTGCATTAAGAGATGAAGTCGCTATATCTAAACAACAGCTGATTGAATCCATCTTTACAGCATTAAAAGAAGAATTAAAGCATTTAAACAAAGAAGACTACTTTAATTATGTAGTACGTTCTATTCAAAACCAAGCTATTGATAAAACAGAAGAAATTCAAGTAAATAAGAAAGAATACGCAATGTATCAAAGTATTCTAACAACTAAGAAGGGTGACTTAGTCGAAGCAGATCTATTAAATCAAAAATTAGGTAAAGACTATCAGTTAAAATTAAGCCATACACCAGCACAAATCGAATCAGGATTTATGCTTGTAGGTAAACTATATGACTTAAACTTTTCATTTGAAAATTTACTTGAGAGTCTAACTAAAAAGTATGAAAAAACTATATATGAGGCGTTAAATTAATAATGGATATTTCATTTGTTAGTGGTGTAATGAGTGGATCTATGGATCACTTATTATCACCAAGCCATTTAAAGAGTTTTGAAAATATATCTAGAAAAGATTTTTTAAGTTTGCTTAAAACACACCAATATGGTCGTGCCAGTGAAACGAATATTGACAGCATTATGTTAGAAGAAGAATTAAAACATCGTCAATTCTTAGAATCTTTAATGGATAAAGATCATCTCATCTTTAAAGTGTTATATTTAACATTTGATCATCTGTTTTTATCAAACCTAATGAAATCCTATCACCTAGGATTAACTTATAATAAGTTTACAGATAGTTTAAGTAACTTTCATGAAGAAAGATATGAAGATTATATTTTAAATGGAGTATCTGGTTTACTTGATTTAGAAGACATTTCGTTTTTAGATCACATAAAATCAGAGACAACTCAATTAGATGCACAAGGTATTTCTGATAGAGTGATTAAAATATTACATGATAGAATCATAACTTCATTCAACAAAAAAACAGATAATTATATCAAAAAATATATTGAATTAGAAACGACTATCTTGAATGTGATGTTACTGATAAGAAGCATCAAATACAATAAAAATATAGAATATTTAGAAATGAATATCTTAAGTGGTGGTATGATTGATAAACATATTCTAATGGAATTGTTTGACAAATCACTTACTGAAATAGGACAGTATTTAAGTCTTCACTTTGATGTGACTTTAACTGATGCATTTAAATATGTAGGTAAGCCAAACTTCTTAGATATATTAAATGATGCATTCAATGTTTACAGACAAAATCTTTTAGAAGATTTGAGTTTCCAAAGTTTAGGTTTTGCAACAGTACTTCACTATACAATTTTAAAAAGAGATGAAATGCGTGTATTAAAAGAAAAGTATTATCAAATTAAGGAGTAGATGAATTATGCCAGAAATAGTTGCATGTAGTACGAATGAGTCATTCATTATTCTACGTAGTGTGGGTGTAACCGTCTATGTTGATAATGACTTGAAGAATGTAGAAGAACATATTGCCAAATATGCATCAAGTGATAGTAAAATTATCATCTATGATGCAGTTAGTGAGGCTTATGTTCAAACTTTATTAGAGAAATATGAAGAGTCTATGTATCCTATATTTTTAAAACTACCAAGTGGTTTAAAACATGAAGATACATTATCCGAATTGAAATTACTTGTTGAAAAATCAATTGGGATTTCAATTATATGAAGGAGCATGAAAAAATGACAAATCAAGGTATTATAACTAAAGTATCAGGTCCATTAATTGTTGCTAAAAACATGGGTTCAGCTCAAGTTTATGATGTTGTTAGAGTTTCTGACAAAAGATTAATTGGTGAAGTCTTAGAATTACGTGGTGATCTAGCATCGATTCAAGTTTATGAAGAAACTGCTGGTATTGGACCAGGTGAACCTGTATTTTTAACAAATGAACCATTAAGTGTTGAACTTGGACCTGGTTTGATCGGTGGTATTTTTGATGGTATTCAAAGACCACTGGATAGTATTTATCAAATCCATGGACAAGGTATTCCACTGGGTGTTGATATCCCTAAATTAAATAGAGAAAAGCTATGGCAATTTATACCACAAGTTGAGGTTGGGGATATTGTAGAAGGTGGCGATATTATTGGTATTGTTCATGAATCGGAATCTGTAGTTCATAAAGTTATGGTTCCACCAAATCTAAGTGGTACTGTAAAGTCAATCAAATCCGGTGAATTTACAGTGGTTGATACTGTATGTGAACTAGATCATGATGGCGACATCTTACCACTTAAGATGATGCAATCATGGCCAGTACGTATTAAAAGACCATATAATAAAAAAATAGCACCAACGCAACCAATGGTTACAGGACAACGTGTTATTGATACGTTATTCCCGATTGCTATCGGTGGTATTGCAGCAATCCCTGGACCTTTTGGTAGTGGAAAAACTGTAGTTCAACACCAATTAGCAAAATGGGCTGATGCAGATATTATTGTGTACATTGGTTGTGGTGAACGTGGAAATGAGATGACTGACGTACTTATGGAGTTCCCTGAATTAAAAGATCCTAGAACAGGGCAGCCACTTATGAAACGTACTGTATTAATCGCAAACACCTCAAACATGCCAGTTGCTGCGAGAGAGGCTAGTATCTATACAGGTATTACAATTGCTGAATACTTTAGAGATATGGGCTATAAAGTAGCTATTATGGCGGACTCTACATCACGTTGGGCTGAAGCCTTACGTGAAATGTCTTCAAGATTAGAAGAAATGCCAGGTGAAGAAGGTTATCCTGCTTATTTAGGTTCAAGAATTGCAGAATTCTATGAACGTGCAGGTTTAGTTGAAACACTTGGTTCAAAGGCAAGAACTGGTGCAATTACCGCTATTGGAGCTGTTTCCCCTCCAGGTGGGGATACATCAGAACCAGTATCACAAGCAACTCTAAGAATTGTTAAAGTGTTTTGGGGCTTATCTGCATCACTTGCATATAGACGTCACTTCCCTGCAATTGATTGGTTAAAATCTTATTCATTATACGATGAACAGATTAGAGACTTCTTTAACACAAATGTAGATAAAAATTGGACACACCATGTAAGTTTTGTTTCAACGCTTTTACAAGAAGAAGCTTCACTCCAAGAAATTGTAAGACTTGTAGGGGTAGATTCACTAGGTGCATCAGATCGTTTAAAATTATTAGTAGCTCAAATGATTCGTGAAGACTATTTACATCAAAATGCATTTGATCCAATTGATACGTACTCATCATTAGATAAACAATTTAGATTATTAGATATGATTATTTTATTTAACGACTTAGCAGTTCACGCAATTGAACATGAAATGTCTTTTAAAGATATTGAACGCTTAGCTGTGAAAGAACAAATTGGACGCTTTAAGTATGTTGAAGAAAAAGATATGCTAAACACATATGAAGAGGTCGTTAAAGAGATGCATCAACAATTTAGCGGTTTAAGAAAGGAGTAAAACGATGTCGAATAGAGAATATAAAACAATCAAAGAAGTCGTTGGACCCTTAATGCTTGTAACACATACTGAAAATGTTAAGTATGATGAAACAGTGCGTGTTAAACTAGCTAATGGTACGACCAGATATGGGCGTGTCCTAGAAATTGATCAAGATAAAGCGTTAGTTCAATTATTTGAATCCAGTCAAGGATTAAAAATAGAAGATGCTAAAGCAGTATTCTTAGGTCATGGTTTAGAACTTGATTTATCTCCACTCATTTTAGGCCGTATCTTTAGTGGTATGGGTGAACCTAAAGATGGTAAAGGTAAAATCATTCCAGAAATGAAAATGGATATTAATGGTATACCACTAAACCCGGTAGCTAGAGACTATCCATCTGAGTTTATTCAAACAGGAGTTTCATCCATTGATGGATTAAATACACTTGTTCGTGGACAAAAATTACCAATCTTTTCAGGATCAGGACTACCTCATAATAAACTAGCTGCAATGATTGCTAGAAATGCAAAAGTTGTTGGTACAACGGATAACTTTGCAGTAGTATTTGCTGCAATTGGTATTACATTTGAAGAGTCAAACTTCTTTATTGAGGAATTTAAAAAATCAGGTGCAATCGATAGAACAGTCATGTTTGTAAACCTTGCAAATGACCCGGCAGTTGAACGTATTGCAACCCCTCGTATGGCAATTACAGCAGCTGAGTATTTAGCTTATGAATTAGATATGCACGTTTTAATTATCATGACTGATATTACAAACTATGCAGAGTCCTTAAGAGAAATTTCAGCAGCGAGAAAAGAAGTGCCAGGACGTCGTGGTTACCCTGGTTATATGTATACTGACCTTTCGTCTTTATATGAGCGTGCAGGTCGTGTAAAGGGCAAAAAAGGCTCTATTACGCAATTACCTATCCTTACCATGCCAGAAGATGATAAGACCCACCCAATTCCTGACTTAACAGGATATATTACAGAAGGTCAAGTTATTTTATCTAGAAGCTTACATCAAAAAGGTATACAACCACCAGTGGATGTTTTACCATCTTTATCTCGTCTAAAAGATAAAGGTATTGGTGAAGGTAAAACAAGAGATGATCACTCTGATACATTAAACCAATTATTTGCAAGTTATGCACGTGGTAAAGAAGCTAAAGAATTAGCAACTGTACTCGGTGAATCTGCATTATCTGATACAGATAAACTCTATGCAGTATTTGCAGATAAGTTTGAAAAAGAATACTTATCTCAAGGATATGAATCCAATAGAACTATCGAAGAAACACTTGATCTAGGTTGGAAATTATTAAATATTCTACCAAGATCTGAATTGAAACGTATTTCTAATAAACGCTTAGATAAATACTACAAAGTTAAGGAGTAATTTCAATGCCAAATATCGCTAATGCAACAAGAATGGAGCTTACAAGATTAAAAAATCAACTAGCTACAACAAGAAAGGGACATCGTCTTTTAAAGGATAAACAAGATGAGATGATGCGCCAATTTTTAAAACTGGTTGAACAATATAAAGTCTTACGCACGCTTGTTGAAGATAAATGGTTGGATGCCTTAGATAAGTATGATAGTGCTAAAGCGTTTCATTATGAATCTGAATTACGTGAAAAATTTCTAGTACCTGCAACAACGCTAGAACTTGAATATAAAAAAGAGTCCGTCATGAGTGTTACAGTACCTAAAATTGAGATTAAAGAAACTATAAAGCCTCAAATCACGTACTCATTTCATGGTACACATCCAATATTAGATGATATTGTCCTAAATCTAGCAAGTAATTTAGATAAGTTTATTGAACTTGCTGCAATGGATAAAAGAGTCCGTATCTTGATAAGAGAAATTGAAAAGACTAAGCGCCGTGTAAACGCGATTGAACATATTCTAATTCCTGAAATTATGGAAGACATTAAAGTTGTTCGAATGAAAATTAACGAGGCAGAATTATCTAATACAATACGTATCATGAAATCTAAAGATCTTATCTTAAAAAAACAATTAGATAGTCAAAAATGATTATAAAACTCACCCAAAATAAGGTGAGTTTTTTTATAAGCTGAATATCATAAAATAAAAAGGTGAGCATTAAGCTCACCTTTAAAATTAGAATTTATCGAAGTAGATATGTTCTTCAGGCATACCTTTTTCTCTTAATACTTTAATACATGCATCGATCATACCAGGAGATCCACAAAGATATGCTTCGTGACCACTTAGATCACCAGTGTGTCTTGCAACAACTTCTGTAATAAGACCGATATCTAGATCCCACTCATCTTCTGGAAGTGGTGTAGATAAAGCTGGAATATATTTGAAGTTTGGATACATCGCTTCAACATCTTTGAATTCTTTAGTATAATATAAATCTTTTTTAGTTCTTGCACCAAAGAAGTATTGTGCTTTTCTTGGCATGTTTTGTTCAATTAATTTATAGATAATTGAACGAATTGGAGCTTTACCAGAACCACCAGCAATCATAATGATTGGGCGAGTAGACTCTTCTTGTAAGAAGAAGTCACCAAATGGACCTGTAATTTTTAATGTATCGCCTATAACTAAAGCTTTATGAATAAACTTAGTTGCAACACCGCCTGGTACTAAACGAATAATTACCTCAGGGTGTCTTAAATCATTTGGATTTGATGCAATAGAGTATGCTCTCGTTGTTTCAATACCAGGTACTTCGATTTGTAAGTATTGTCCTGGTTTGAATACGAAATCTTCTTTCATTTCGAATTTAATACGTCTAATATCGTGTGTTAATTGCTCAACTTCAACGACTTTACCATAGAAAGGTTTAACATTTAATACGGAAGGTGGTACTTCAACTTGCATGTCTTCAGTGACAACCACTTGACATGATAAGCGAACGCCTTCGCTAATTTCATCTTTTGATAAGAATGGTATTTCTGTAGGTTTTGGAGCTTCATGCCAGTCAACTAATCTAAATTTACATGTACCACAAGTAGCTTTACCACCACAAGAAGAAGGTAAGAAAATTTTATTATTAGTTAATGCATTTAATGCTGTTTCTCTACCAGAGATTGTAATGACATTATCTTTATTAACAGTGATTTTACGTTCACCACCACCACCGAGTAATTTATCAACTAAGATAACTACAAGTGTAACAACGATGAGTAAACCAATAAGAATTATTGGTGTATATAATGGATCCATAGTTTCCTCCTAAAATGACACTCTACCGATACCGGTAAAGCCAATGAATGCTAATGCTAAGATCCCTAAAATTAAGAATGCAATCGCGCGACCACGTAAACCTTTTGGAAGGTTAGATACGCGGTACATTTTTTGTCTAACACCTGCAAGTAAGATCATTGCAAATGTCCAACCAACTGAAGAACCGAATGCAAATACGGTTGTTTGTAAGAAGTCATAATTTCTTTGTTGGAAAAACAGTGATACAGATAATACGATACAGTTAACAGTAATTAGTGGTAAGAATATACCAAATGATTCGTAAATCTTTGGAAAATATTTAGCTAAGAACATTTCTAAGAATTGTACAAATGCTGCAATAACAATAATAAATACTAATAATGCTAATTGTTCTGTACCAGTTGCTTTAAGTAATTCATAAATTGGCCAGTTAATTATAGCTGTGATTGTAACAACAAAGATAACTGCAACACCCATGTTGACGGAGTTTTTAATGGATGTAGATACAGCGATTAATGAACACATCCCTAAAATGAAGATCAAGGCGATGTTATTTGATAGTATTGATGCTAAGAATAATTCAATTAATTCCATGTTTTATCTCCTCCTACGCTTCTTCATATTTCTTGGTTAATGTACGCACTAACCATGCTAATAAGGTTAATACGAAGAAACCACCAGGTGCTAACGCCATAACGTTCCAGTTAATCCAGTTATCAAAACCAGGGATACTCATACCAAGGAATGTTCCAAATGCTAAAGGCTCACGAACTGCAGCGATTGCAATTAATACTAAGGTATAACCCATACCGTTAGCAAAACCGTCAATAATAGTATATTTAACAGGATTTTTGATAGCAAATGCTTCTGCTCTACCCATAACAATACAGTTTGTGATAATTAAACCAGTATATGCACCAAGGTTTGCAGCAACTACAGGTAGGAATGCTTGTAAGAACATTTGAACTACGATAGTAAACATTGAAATAATAACCATGAAAGCTACCATACGTACCTTTGAAGGGATGAGATTACGCATCATAGAGACCATCATAGAAGAAGCCATGATAACGAATGTAACACCAATACCCATGACGATTGCATTTTCTACTCTATTTGTAACAGCAAGTGCTGAACAGATACCTAATACTGAGACAATAATTGGGTTTTCTTCTGAAATACCATTTTTAAGTATGAGAAACCATTTTTTGTATTGGAGTCTTAACCAGCGACTTGGTTTAGGTAAGATTGATTGATTGTTTTCCATATTATGCCTCCACCGCAAATGCTAATTTGTATGCTGCTACTGTCTCATTTAAAATGTTTAACATAGAAGCCTTAGTTGTAGTAGCTCCACCATAACCATCAACAATTTCAGAATCTGTTGTTGGTGTTTCTACAAATGAGATTGTTGGTGAGAATTTCTTACCAACATAAGCATCAAAGAATGTTAGGGTTGTTTGAATACGTGCACCCCATTTTTCATGTTGTTCATAAACACTGATACGAACAATTGTTTCAAAATCACTAGCTAGTGTTATAACACCTTTAATGTCACCTACAAAACCTGTTGTTTCATATGTGAAACTTACATTTTGATTTGTCTTATTTGTATATAATGTTAAGTCACCAGAAGTTTCTACATTAAATGTTGTATCAAATAATGTTTCATAATTTAAGTCAGTAGATTCAACACCGTTATTTGCAAGCATTGCTTTTTTCCAAACCATGTTTGGATCGAAGAACGCAGTGTAATATGTATCACGTACTGAATTTAATATCTCAAGCATAGCGCCTTTAGTTGTAGTTGCACCACCATAACCATCAACGATTTCAGAATCGGTTGCTGGAGTTTCTACAAATGAGATAGTTGGAGCAAACTTCTTACCTACATAAGCATCAAAGAATTCCGCGTTATTTTGGATACGAGCTCCCCAAGTTTCGGATTGTTGATAAATTGTAATATAAACAATTGTTGAAAAATCATTTTCAAGTGTTAATACACCCTTAATAACACCACCAAAACCGTCTGTTTCAAATAACATACTAATATTTTGGTCTGCGTTATTTCTATAAAGTGTTAAATCACCTTGTGTTTCAACAGTAAATGTTTGATTGAATAATGTCTTATAATCTGCTTCAGTAGAAGTAATACCATTATTAGTTAGAAGGGCTTGTTTCCAAACCATGTTTGGATCTACACCATCAATAAAGATTGAATAATATAAATCTCTTGCTTCATTAAGTCCTAATACGAAATTCTTTCTAGTCGTTGTAGCACCACCGAAACCATCAAAATCATCAGATAATTCGAAGTCAGGTGCAAATTTCTTACCTACAAAGTATTCTAATACTGCTGGGTTTGTTTGAATAACTGCGCCCCAACCTTCTGATTGAGAAAGTACTTTGATACCTAGAATTGTTTCGAATAGTGGATCAAGTGTCACAACTGCATCAATTGGACCGTTAAATCCGCCAGCAGTAAATGTGAAACTTACGTTGCCATTTACTTTGTGAGTATATAGTGTTAATTCATCGATTGTATTTGTTTCGAAGTTTTGAGCAAATACATTTTCAAAGTTTTCGCCAGTAAACTCGACATCATTATGAGTCATAATAGCTTTCATAGCAACGGATAATGGATTTACATCTCCAAATAAACCTAACATAGTGCGGTATTCAACACTTAATAGACCAACAAAAGCATTAGAAGTACCAGTAGCACCGGTAATTGCATCTACTTCATAATCTGTAGTAGGTTCTGATTTAACAGCCACCAACCCTAAGGATTCATCAAATTTCTTACCAGCATAATTATCTAGATAAGGTTTTTCTGCAACAATACCACCTAAACCTGGAGTTTCTCCTTGTTTAGTAACAGTGATTTGAACAATTGTTTGGAAATCACTTTCTAATGTAATAACACCAGCTATGGTATCCCATAAGCCACCACCGCTGAACTGATAACTCACTGCACCAGTTTGGTTATGAACATATAAGTATCTTGTCTTACCATTAGTGTCTTCTGCAGTTCTTTCTTCAAAAGTTTCTAGAAATACTTCGTCGAAGTTTGCATCAGTATAATCAACATTATGATGCGTTAATATAGCTGTTTTCCAAGCATATTCTGCATTTTTAGCAATTCTATCACGTGTGATCATATCTGCACCCATTAAAATAACAGAAGATACAATACCCATGATAAGAACGAAACTTAACATACTAATATATTTTTTCATATAGCTACCTCCTCGAGGTTAGGAATATCTTTTACTTTAGGTACAGTCCATACATCAATTAAGCCTACAACAGCATTCATGAATGTTACAGAATAGATAATACCTTCAGTATTTGGTGCAAGAGGATTGAAAACCCAAATATTTTGAATAATCCAAGTGATAAATCCTAATCCAATTCCATAGATGAATTTACCCTTATTGTATAATGGTGCAGTTTGTGGGTCTGTAGAAACAAACATGACAGCAAACATTAAGTGTCCCATTAAAATAGAGTAAGTTGCATACATAAATGGATTAACACCTGTTTTTGTAAAACCATTGATGAGTGATAATACAAAATATGTACCTACAAAGGTTAGTGGAATACGCCAATCAGATATTCTTACAACCATCATGAGTAAACCTAATATAATGATACCCAACTTAAATGTAGTACCGATTGCTCCAGCATAGTTTCCTAGTAAGACATCCCATAAGGAATAGGTAGTCATGATTTGCCCTGGACTATTTTTAAAGATTGTAGCTAAAGTCTGAGGAGAAGCCAAACCAGATACTGGTTCTAGAAAATTATTAACATAAATTGGAAATGCAAGTGCAATGAAGATTAATCCAACCATGGCTGGATTAAATACGTTCTTGTCTTGCCCACCCCATATGGATTTTGCAAAGAATACCCCAAATGCTGTAGCAATACTTACCATCCAAACTTGATCAATGATCGTTGGTGTTGTAAGTAGTGTAATAACAAGTGGTGTGATCCAGAAACTTGTCCAATCAAAAGTTTCTTTTCTAGCTTTTGTGCTAAGTATTTCTACCACGAAAGACGTGAGTATTGCCAGTGCGCCCACAATAAAAACAGTCGCTCCAAAAATAAACGAAGCAGCTATCAGTAGTATGAACAGTGCGCTAGCAACAAATATTCTACTTTGTTGTGATTTATTCATTTTAATTTCCTCTCAAGTATTGTTATATTTATTTTAACATGCTAAGACGAAATAATATGTAAATTTACACTCGTTTTATTAAACCTTTGTATAACAAAGAAGAACCGAACTAGATAGAACAATAAAAAAATAACATCATACAGCATAATGGACAAATGGGGCTTAAAAATGATATCATTGATAATAGAAGACTTTACCAAATTTTAGTAATAAAAATAACGGTTGAAGAATTAAAGGGATGTGTAAATATGGATATTAAAGATATGCTTTTAAATGATGCTTCTGATAAGGATATCCTTCAAGCATTAGAAGAAATGCACAGTTTTGATATTGTAGAAATCTTCAAAGAATTAAAACCTGAATATCAAGAAAGATTAAAGCAAATTCTACCTACAGAGCAGTTTGCTGATGTTTTGTCATACCTAGAACCGGAACATGCAGCAGAACTACTCCAAACTCAAAGCTTAGAGGAACAAGTATTAGTCGTACAAAATCTTGAGCCCGATGATGCTGCCGATATTATTAATGAGTTTGGTAAATCAGAGAGACTAGAACTTATTAATGAACTAGATGCTAGTGATCCTGTAATAAACTTAATCCAATATAAGGAATATACAGCTGGTGCTTATATGAATAATGACATATTGTTTGTAGAAGGTACAAATGATGTCAAAGATATTACTAAAAAGCTCATTAAAAGCGCAGCAGACTTAAAGAGTGTTAAAACAATATTTGTAACAGATAATGAATCGAAATATCTAGGTCAAATTGCACTCAAAACTCTAGTAAGAGCAAAAAGCCCTTTAACTGCCCAAGATATTCTCAAAAAAGAACCAGTACTCAATGTGTTTGATGATGTCGATGTCATCATCAAACATATGAAGTATTATGGTGCTTATGATGTTGCAGTATTAAATGATGAACAAAAAATCATTGGAGCAATTACAACCGACGACTTACTTGATATCTACCGTGATGAAGCAGTAGAAGATATTGAAAAACTATCGCTTCTACCGGATACCGATGTTAAAACAAATGTATTTAATAGTGCGCTTAGAAGATTACCTTGGTTAATAATTATGATGCTTTTAAGTATACCACTTGCTTTGATTACTTCAAATTACGAAGAAATTCTAACAAGTGTCGTAATACTTGCATTATTCCAACCACTGCTATTAGATTCTGGCGGTAATGTTGCCCACCAAACACTTGCTGTTACATTAGTTGGACTAACGAGTAAAGAAGGAGTTTCAATTAAGGACGGCTTAAAAGAAGCATTATCAGGAATGATAATTGGGTTAGCACTAGGTATTTTAGCGTTTATTGCAGCCTATATTTTAAGTGATTTAATGAAAGTGGAGTCCCCTTTATTAGTAAGTATTGTTGTAAGTTTAACTATTTGGATTATAGTAATACTTGCACCTATTATAGGGTTTTTAGTTCCTTTTATATTAAGCAAACTCAACTTTGACCCTGCTTCCTCATCTGGTCCTTTTATTACTACAATTATTGATGTTTTATGCCTAGTCATTTATTTTGGTCTAGCTACTTTACTACTAGGAGGGATAATCCATGCGTAATATTGACTTAAATGCATCTGTACAAAAGTTAAAAGTACAGCTTCAAAAGTATCATGCTTCTGATATTGCTACAGTATTTAAAGACCATGAAGACTACCGTATGAAAATCTTTCAAGCACTCGGTGTTAAAATGTTTAAACATGTATTTGTATTACTGGACGAAGACATTCAAATAGAGTTTTTTGATGAACTTACAAAAGAGCAAAAACAATCCATGTTAAAGTTTTTAGATACTGAAGATATTAAAGCATTTATTGATTTACATGAGGTTCAAAAACAAATATTTATCATCTCTTTATTGCAAGAAAAAACTAAGAATGAAATTATGCAGTTATTTACCTATGAAGTAGACTCATCAGGTGCCTTATCATCTCCACACTTTGTCAATCTATCCAATACATTAACTGTAAAAGAAGCAACACATTATGTGACAACAGAAGTCACTGAAAAAGATGAACTTGATGTTATCTTTTTCCATGACCAAGATGATTTATATAAAGGTGCTATTCCACTTCAAGAACTGATAATTGCAAGAGCAAATCAAAGTCTAGAAAAACTCATCAATGATCAATATCCTTTTGTATATTCAGATGACCCAATTGAACTTGCTATTAAAAAGATTAGAGACTATGATATAGAAATCATTCCAGTACTTGATCATGACCATAAACAAATTGGTATTATCTTATTAGATGATGCCTTAACGATTATGGATGAATTACATACAGAAACCATTACGAGTTTAGTTAAAGCTCATACAATAAGTGATACTGATTCCGCTTTAAAGCGCTCTATGAACCGTTTACCTTGGCTAGTGATATGTGCTTTATTAAATATTATGATAGTAAGTGCTCTTTCTGGATTTAGTAATGTTCTAGAAACGAATGTTGCGCTTATTTTATTTCAACCACTTATACTTGGTATGGCAGGTAACATTGGTACTCAAAGTATTGCTGTATCCATTTTAAAACTACAGAATCAACCCCAATTATTCAAAAAAGATGTCTTTTTTGAACTTGGGATTGGCTTCTTAAATGGTTTGATTTCAGGTGTTATAGGTGGTGGATTTGTCTATGCGTTTTTAAACATCCTACCTAATACCTATACAGATATGAACTTGGTTGCACTGGTTGTATCATTATCTATATTTATATCTATGGTTTTATCTGCACTATTTGGTGTCCTAACACCGATGATACTGCGCAAGTTTAATCTAGATGAAAAAGCGGCAAGCGGTCCACTAATTACCACAATCAATGACTTTTTTGCACTAGGAAGTTACTTTATCATTGCAGCAATCATTTTACTGGCATAAAGAGTTTATATAAAATATAAAGATACATCCTGTGTTAAAATAACATATAGAATAAAAATAAAAAGGAGTCAAATATGAGAATTCATTTAATTGGTTTAGGGAAAATGGGTGCAAATTTGGCATTAAACTTAAAAGATAAGAAACATGAAGTGATTGGTTTTGATTTAAATGATCAAGCTAGAGCACAATTAAATAAGGCTGGTATTGAAACACATGATGAATTAGCTAGTTTTTTAGTAAGAAAAGATCATGCAAGATTGATTGTTTGGCTTATGATACCAAATGGGTTAGTAGATCAAGTTATTGAACAAGTGATTCCTTATTTAAATGAAAAAGATATTATTATTGATGGTGGAAACTCTAACTTTAATAAATCGATAGAACGCTACAACAAACTTAAAGAGTTAGACATTGATTTTGTTGATGTTGGTACCTCAGGTGGTACTGAAGGTGCTAGATATGGTGCTTGTTTAATGGTTGGTGGAACTAAAGAAGTATTTGAATATTTAAAACCGGTATATCATGATGTATCTGCTAAAGACGGTTATGGCTATATGGGTGGTCCAGGTAGTGGTCACTTTGTTAAGATGGTTCATAATGGTATAGAATACGGCATGATGCAAGCTATTGGTGAAGGTTTTGAGTTAATTGAAGCCTCTAATTTTGATGTAGATTATGAGCGTCTAACTAAAGTATGGAACAGTGGATCTATCATTGAATCTGCACTTGTAGGTTATATTGGCAATGCATTTAGTAAAGATGCTAAATTAAGTGAAATACAAGGTCGTATTGATGATAGTGGTGAAGGTAAATGGATGGTTGAGGAAGCACTTAATTTAGAGGTAGCTATTCCAGTCATTGCACAATCCTTATTTACAAGATACAAATCAAGAGATGAGCACAAATTTAGCGAGAAAGTGGTAGCTGCAATGCGTAATGAATTTGGTGGACATGCAGTATATAAGAAGAAAAAATGAAAAAAGACTTAATTATTGTTATATTTGGTTCTACAGGTGACTTAACTGCAAGAAAGTTATTACCTGCAATTACTGCACTATATAACTCAAATAATATTACACAAAACCTACAAGTCATTGCACTAGGCCGTCGTGATTTTGATACAAAAGCTTATTTAGAATACATTCAAAAGCACACAACTAAAAAGTTAGATATGGTGACTTTAAATAAGATTTTAACGTATTATGAAATACAAATCACCGAACCTCAAGACTATGTAAACCTTCAAAAATTTATTGAGCCGATGTTAAAACCAGATACTAAAGAAATTTATTATATGGCAATAGGTCCTGAAATATTAAAAACTGTGTCTAAAAACGTATCTCAATCGAAGCTGATAGAATATAAAAATCCAAACCAAGTCTTAGTATTTGAAAAACCATTTGGACATGATTTAGATTCAGCAATGGCAGTTAATGATATGTTATGGAACTACTTTGATGAATCTCAAATATTTAGAATTGATCATTACTTAGGTAAAGAGATGATTCAAAATCTAATGACTGTTAGGTTTGCTAATAGAATATTAAAAGATACTTGGGATTCTAAATCTATTCAGTCCGTTAAAATCCATGTAAAAGAAGAGGAATGTATCCTATCAAGAGCTGGATATTATGATACATCTGGTGCCTTAAAGGATATGGTTCAATCTCACCTTCTACAAATATTATCCTTAGTTGCAATGGATGCACCTAAAAAATATCAATCAGATTACATTAAAGATGAAAAAGTAAAAGTCTTAAGAAGTCTTGAAATTGATCAAGAAAGTGTCGTATTTGGTCAATATAAGGGCTATTTGGATGAAGAAAATATTCCAAGTGACTCTAATACAGAAACATTTGTCTACTTTAAAACGTATGTGAATACACCACGTTTTAGAGGTATTCCATTTGAAATATTAACTGGTAAGAAGTTGGCTAAAAAAGAATCTTATATTGAAATACTTTATTACCCAACTGATGAACAAGAAAACTGGCATTTAGATATTTTACCAAATAAACTAACAATTCATATTCAACCAAATGATGGTGTAGCACTTAATATAAACTCTAAAAAACCTGGATTAAAAGAAAATTTAGAAGAAGTTACACTATCCTTTAACACCTCAGAATCCGTTGAAGGGAATATTCCAGAAGCCTATGAAAAACTCATTTTAGATATTGTTACCGGACATAAGACACTATTTACGAGATGGGATGAAATTGATGCAAGTTGGCATTTCATCGATCAAATCAAAAAGTGTACGAACTGTGTAATTGTCTATGAAGATGAAAAAGATATCATGAGTCATATTCATAAAAAATAAAAATATAAAACACTTATTCAATATAAGTGTTTTATATTTATCCATTTGGAAACGCTTTCTATGGAGTTTTAGTAGAATAATTGTACAAAAAGACGATAAAACAACATATTAATGCTATAATAAAAAAGAATTAAATACCTAAAGGAGTACACTATGCAAACGTATATAGATACCTACAAAAACATGCGTAAACGCCTCAATGCATATGGTTATGCGATGTGGGTTTTAGAGTGGGATTTAGAAACAGATCACCCCACGGGCGCTGTAGATTATAGAGCCGAACAAATTGAAGTCTTAAGTAATGAAATCTATGCTTTAGAAACTGATAAAAAATATAATAAAGCAATAGATTATCTATATGAAAATATTGATAAACTCGATGATTTACTAAAAAGAGAAATAAAAAAAGTACAAAAAGAACTTCGTTTAATCAAGAAGATGCCGAAAGAAGAATATATAGATTATCAAGTATTATTATCTAAATCTACTTCAATTTGGTCGAAAGCTAGAGAAAACGATGATTTTGAAATGTTTTTACCCATACTAGAAAAAATAGTGGCATACCAAAGAAAAATAGTACGTTACCTACAAACTCCTGAACTTAAAGGTTACGATGTCTTACTTGATTTATATGAAGAAGGCATGACAACAAAGGAATATGATGTATTTTTTGAAGATTTAAGAAATGAACTTGTACCATTTGTTTTAACAGCAACCAGTGGTAAAAAGCCGTTATCTAGAAAATTAACTAAAAACCTATTTCCTTTATATAAACAAAAACAATTCAACATGTATCTAACTGATGTGTTTAAATTTGATTTAACACATGGTGTGCTTCGAACAAGTGCACACCCATTTACATCAAACTTCTCAAGTTTTGATGTAAGAATTACGACTAGATACATCGAAAACTCCATTGAATCAGCAATATTCTCAACAATTCATGAAATGGGACATGGAATCTATGAACAAAACATCAATCCAGAATTAAAAGATACGAATCTTGCCACAGGTAGTTCAATGGGTATTCATGAATCTCAATCAAGAATGTATGAGAATATGATTGGCCGTTCCTATGCATTTTGGGAAGCACACTTTGATCACTTAAAAGAAATATTTGATAAAGAACTTAAGAATGTTACACTACTAGAATTCTATCAATATATTAACCGTGCAGAAAGATCACTTGTACGAACGGAAGCTGATGAACTGACCTATCCACTTCACATCATGGTGCGTTATGAAATTGAAAAATTACTGATTAGCGGTAAACTCAAAGCAAAAGATGTCGCTAAACGATGGAAGAGACTCTACCAACAATACGTTGGTGTACGTCCTAAAGATGATAAAGATGGTGTTTTACAAGATATACACTGGGCTGCAGGTTCTTTTGGGTATTTTCCAACCTATGCGCTAGGTAGTGCGTATGCGGCTCAAATTTATTATGCAATGAATAAAGATTTTAATGTTGAAAATGCGATTTCTGATAATAAAATTGAAAAAATCAATGCATGGTTAAAAGAACATATTCATCAATATGGTCAAAGTAAGTCACCCAAAGAGTTGATGTTACTTGCAACTGGAGAGCCATTTAATTCAAAATATTATATAGAATACTTAAAAAGAAAGTTTTCAAGTTAAAAAAACAGATGCTATCAACGCATCTGTTTTCATTTTAGGAAGGGATTATTTTCCTTTTCATATCCTATAGTAGTTGGTTTACCATGACCTGGATAAACAACTGTTTTATCAGGCAAGGTTAGTAGTTTAGTTCTAATGGTATCCATTAAAACTTCTTCATCACCAAAGGGTATATTTGTACGTCCGATAGATTCGAAAAATAACGTATCACCACAAAATAGAAATGGTTCATTATATAAAGCAGTAGAACCTTCTGAGTGACCTGGTGTTTCGATAACTTTAAAAACGTGGCGACCAAAATCTATTTTATCGCCTTCAACTACATATTGGTCCACAGGTATTTCGTATGCAAAATAGTTGTAGACAGTATCTGTCATCCAAACTTTATCCTTTAGTGGCGCATACACTGGGATATGATAATGTTCCTTTAATTGTTTTACACCGCCGGTATGATCATGATGACCGTGTGTAATGTAAATAAATTGTGGGTCAAGCTTTCTTGACTTGATGTATTCGATAATTTCAGAACCCTCGTAACCTGGGTCAATAATAAAACACTGTTTATTTTCTGAAACTACATACGCATTCGATCGAGCTTCTCCCAACTTTAATCCAATGATTTCCATAATTTCACCTGTAGAGATTATACACTAGTTTTATAATTTAAACAATTACTTCGATTATATTTACATATTGTGGTATTTATAAACATTATAAATAAAAACGATTGATTCAATTACCGATTTATTATATACTTAAATAAGAACACTTGTAGAACGAAAGGAAATTGAATATTATGTATGTAGTTGTACGTACCATGAAGGTGAAAAAAGGTCACCAGGAAGATGTCGTTAAGCGCTTTAGCGAACGAAACCTAATGTCTAAGTCCGAAGGTTATGTGAAATCTTTTTTATTGTTAGATAGTAAACATAAGGATTATGACTTGTTTAGGCAAGAGATTTATTGGAAAGATAAACGCGCTTTTTTTGTTTGGGAGGGCTCTCCTGAGCATATAGCGATGCATAAAGCTAAAAAAGAAGCAGGTCATGAAAGACCAGAAGAGATACTTGAAGTAGCTCGTGAAACCTACGAGGTTGTAGCGGAAATATGATTAAGCTAAGACGTACAGTAAGTGTATTTGTCTTAATTATATTGATTGTATTATCTTTAAGTATTGATGCAAGAAAAGATGTGAACTTATGGACTTTGTTTAAATTCACACCTGAAACCATTGAAATTTTACTCATTTCTAGAATACCTAGAACTTTAACAATTATTTTAAGTGCATCAGCATTAAGTGTTGCAGGTTTAATTATGCAATCAGTTGCAAAGAATAAATTTGTTTCCCCTGGAGTTATTGGAACAACCCAAGCAGCTACGCTAGGTGTATTAGTAGCATACCTATTTTTCCCTGGTTTAGCACTATGGGTACAGTTTATTTTTTCATTTGTAACATCACTTATAGCAAGTTTAATATTTATTACATTCTTAAGCAAAATACAGTTTAAAAACGAAGTTTATGTGCCCTTAATAGGCATGATGTTTGGTGCTTTAATTAGTTCCTTTTCTATTGTTGTAGCACAGTCAACGAACACACTTCAATTCTTAAATAGTATTGGCGTTGGTAGTTTTACCAATAAAACCATTGGCACTTATGAGATGGTTTATTTTGTTGTTCCAGCACTTCTTGTAGCAATTATTTACGCAAGTGAGTTTAATATAGTCTCTTTAGGTAAGGATTTTGCGAATAACTTAGGTGTTAACTACAATAAAGTGATTACTTTAGGCATCATTATTGTTGCAGTCATTACAGCATCCACATTTATTGTAGTTGGTCCACTACCTTTCTTAGGTTTGATTATCCCTAATTTAGTATCTTTATACTACAGAGATCACTTAAAGAAAAGTATCTTTGATTTAATGATTTTTGGAAGTATCTTTGTCTTAGTTTGTGACATTTTAGCCCGTATAGTTTTATTTATACTTACAGGATATAACTTTGAAATAGCTGTAGGTTTTGTAATGGGTATTGTTGGTTCCGTGATTTTCTTATATCTACTATTAAGGAAGACAAAACATGCTTAAAACATATAAATTTTGGGTTATGGTTACCCTTGTAGCTATCTTGCTATATTTAAGTGTTTGGATGGTTTCTCAATATGATGTCATTGTTTTTAGTTTAAATGATCCAGATAGAGCACCCTTATTTTTAAAAACAATGCTCACCATCTTTCAAAGAAGATCTGTTCAAATTGTTGCCCTTTTAATTGCAGCAATACTTATTTCTTTAGCCACTACTGTATTTCAAACACTAACACAAAATAGAATTATTACACCAAGTTTATTAGGGTTTGATAGTATCTTTGTAGTCACACAAACAACACTTGTGTATTTTGCAAGTATGTCAAAATTTGTAGTAAACCCTATACTTAATTTTTTGATTACAGTCTTACTCATGGTTGGCATAACACTTTTAATGTACAAAACGATTTTAAGAAAACACAGAAACAATATTTTATTATTACTATTAGTTGGTATGGTCATTTCAACACTTGCCTCAAACTATGCATCATTCTTGCAAATACTTATGAATCCTACAGAGTTTCAAGTGATTACAAGTTTAACCAATGTATCTGTTGTCAATATTAATTCAACTTTGACACTCATTGCACTACCGGTTGCAGTAGCTACTACAATTTACTTTTATAGTAAAACTTATGTATATGATGTCATGGCACTAGGTATGAGTCATGCGATGAATTTAGGTATTGATTATAAAAGGCAAACACATATTGATTTAATATTTATCTCTATCGCCATTGCACTTACAACAGCACTTGTTGGTCCGTTATCATTTTTAGGACTCATCGCTGTAAATATAGCTAAAGAACTTTATGATAAATATCACCATAAACATATATTTATCTTATCTAGTTTAATTGCAGTTGTTGTATTAATTCTAGGTCAATCGATCGTAGAATTAATCGGCTTTAAAACAGTGGTCACCACCTTCATTAGTTTATTTGGTGGTATCTACATGATTTATCTCATCATAAAGGAGCATAAAATATGATTATATTAGAAAACATTCACCAAAGCTATGGTAATAAAGAAGTCTTAAAAAATATTAGTCTTACCATTCCTGAAGGCAAAATAACAGGGATTATTGGACCAAATGGTGCTGGTAAAACTACACTTTTTAATGTCATTAGTAGAGTTATCCAATCTAAATCTGGAAAAATTCAAATAGATGGTGTGGATATCTTAGACAGTAAAATGAATTTATCAAAACAAATAGCTGTACTTAAACAAGCAAATCACTTTAATTTAAAACTTACAAGTTATGAACTGATCTCCTTTGGTAGATATCCGCATTCTAAAGGTAAAATCACTAAAGAAGATAAAAAGATGATTGATCAAATGATTTCTTATTTAAGTTTAGAAGAAATAAAAGATCAACATATTGATACCTTAAGTGGTGGTCAACTACAACGTGTATTACTCGCCATGGTCTTGGTACAAGATACTAAATATATTATGTTAGATGAACCACTTAATAACCTAGATATGAAACATGGTGTTGAGATGATGTTGTTACTACAAAAGTTTGTTGATGAATTAGGTAAAACAATTGTAGTAGTCATGCATGACATTAATATTGCATCTACATTTTGTGAACATGTAGTTGCAATTAAAGATGGTGAAATCTATTTTGAAGGTCCATCAGAAAACCTGATGGTAGAAAAAACTTTAAATAGTATTTATGATTCTAATTTCTGTATAAGAGAAGTAGATGGTAAACGTATATGTATTTACCACAAAAATGAAGTCATTTTTAATGAAGGCGAAAGTGAAAAAATATGAAAAAACTAATAATTAACACATTACTTATTGTAATGATTACGATACTTACAGCTTGTAACCCCTTATCTGGGGGCAGTGGTATCAAAACAATTGAGTTTATCGATAGTGGAGATACACCTATTGAAACCTATGAAGTAGCATACGGTAGTAAACTAGAAGCACCTGATGCGCCTACCTACTTAGATTATGAGTTTGATGGATGGTATGAAGATTCAAGATATACCAAACCGTGGAACTTTGACACACATACAGTAAAAAAAGACACAAAACTTTATGCTAAGTGGTTAACTACAATCACACAAACAGTCTCTATTCAAGTAGGTTTTAATAGTTCAAATGAACCGGTTTATGAAAAACAAGTCACTTTATCTAAAGTGAATGTCAATCCCAAAGTGGTTGTAACATTTGCATTAGAAGTTGTAGATATTTTTCAATCTGTAGGATTTGATAAGACCGGTATTACATTCTTTGGTTTACCGAAATCTAACTTACCAGCATCGATTAGCGCATTTGAATCTAATAAATATCCAAATACTGGTACATTATTTGAACCTAATTATGATACTTTAGATCTTATGATGCCTGACTTGATTATACTTGGTGGAAGAAGTGCTAATCTTTATACATCACTTAAACAAAAGTATCCTAATACAGATATCATCGATGTATCCAATTCAACATTTAGTTTTGGAAAACTAAATGAAGTGATGGATACACTTAAACTAGTTTTTCCAAATATTAGTGAAGAACTTACAAACAAACAAAACTTAATTGATGCTAAGTTAAGTGCTCTACAATCTAAAGTCAATGGACAAAATGCATTATTTTTACAAGTGAATGGAGACCAAATATCTGTATTTGGTGCTGGTTCAAGATATGGTGTTATATATAATGAATTTAAATTTATGCCAAGTGATCCAGGCTTACAAACACTTGAAACACATGGTAATGTAGTAAGTTTTGAATATGTTTCAGAAGTAAATCCTCAAATTATATTCTTAATGGATAGATCTGCTGCAATTGGTTCAACTGGTGCACTTGATCAAATCATGAATAATGCACTCATAAAAAATACAACTGCAGGTAAAAACAGTGATATTTATGTATTAGATCCAATCAGTTGGTATATCTTACCGGGTGGTGTAGAATCTACGCTAAAGATGATAGAAGATATTGAACAAATATTTAATAAATAAGTTTGTTTTTGTATGAAATGTGTTATAATTATAGGACAAAAGCTTATTGACATATGCGCTCTAAGTTTGTTATAATAGTTAGGGTTTATTAAAAGGAGTATGTAATATGCAATTTCCAGACTGGGTAATATTTATAGCAAGTATACTAATGATTGGTATATCTGCACTACAAAGTTCAAAAGACGATGTAATGAGTGCTTTTACAGGTAATAATTCTGAATTATTCAGAAATAAAAAAGTACAAGGTCCTGATGTGTTCTTCAATAGAGCAATGTTAATTATAAGTATATTATTTTTTGCTATGATTCTTTGGAGTAACAATATCGATAGATTCTTTATGTAATTATAAATTAGGTATTCCAAATGGAATACCTATTTTTATTTAAGAAGGTAGATTATGCAAAGATATTTTTTAGATCATAAAAATAAAATAGATAAAGACGATGTGCATCATATATTAAACGTGATGCGTTTTAAGTCTGGTACGGTAGTTGAGGTTTGTGGGATATCAGGATGTTACTTAGCTACCCTAGAAATTCAACATAAAGAAGTGGGTTTTTTAACAACAGAAAAATTAGATGATAACCCACCACTTAACGTAACTATTGTTCAAGGTCTACCTAAAGGTGATAAGATGGATACTGTTACAAAGTATGCGACACTCTTTCAAGCAAAGTCGATTATATTTGTTGCTATGAAAAGAAGTATTGCCAAACTATCTAACGTTGATCACAAATTATCAAGATTAAATAAGATTGCAAAAGAGGCAGCAGAACTATCCAAAAGAAGTACCTTACCTCATATTCAATTACTTGAAAATTTAAAAGATATAAACACTGATGGTAAACAACTTGTTTTACTAGATGAATTAGAAAGAGTTTATAATATAAAGGATTTCATCAAAGATCATGGTAATAAAGACTTAATTGTCATTGTTGGTCCTGAAGGTGGAATTGATGAAACAGAAAGAAACGCATTAGTTGAGCGTGGAGCAATCACTGTAAGTTTAGGACAATCCATTTTACCTACTGAATTAGCACACATTCCAATACTAAATGCATGTTTATTAACAAAAATTTAAAAACCTTTTGACATCTATAGAAAAATGCATTATAATAATAAAGGTTTGATGAATCAAACATAACGGGAGGAGGGCAGATTATGTCTAAAACAGAAGTACGTAAAGGTGAGACGATAGAAGATACACTACGTCGTTTTAAGCGCACCGTAAGTAAAGATGGAACTCTCGTAGAGGCTCGTAAACGCGAATATTATATTAAACCAGGCGTTGATCGTCGTATGAAAGCTAAAGCAGCTAAAACAAAGAAGAAAAAAAGATAAGCTAAAATTCCTTTAAAAACACCTTAAATCAAGGTGTTTTTTTGACCCCTGGACCCAATTAAGGGTAATTCACTATAAATTTATGTATATTTAACTTAAAAGAGATGTTTTTTGTAGTATTTGGCTACTTGTAAGTGCAATTTATGCGCATTTAAGGTAAAATATATATAGACAAAAATGGAGGATTATGCATGAAATTAAACCTGAATGTCCATCACGTTGAAACACTACAACTTTTAGTTGGAATTGAAGATAAAAACTTAAAAGTTTTCAAATCTCATTATGGTTTCGATGTATCGATACATGATGGTCAAATTGTCGTAGACGCAAAAGAGTCTGACCGTGTATTATTAGAAAATATATTTAGAACGCTTATTTTACTTGCTGAGCATAAAATCATCTTAACTGAAAGAGATGTCTTATATATTATTAAGATGGCTGAGCAAGACAGATTAGAAAACATCTTAGATCTTTATAAATCTCAAAAGAAAATATTGATTTCTGATCAAGGTAAGTCCATAGTTCCTAAAACATTTAACCAAAGAGCTTATAGTGATGCACTTATGAAATATCCTTTGGTATTTGGAGTAGGACCTGCTGGTACTGGTAAAACGTATTTAGCAGTTGCTCATGCGGTTGCTGCACTCAAAAAAGGTTTAGTTAAAAAGTTAGTATTAACAAGACCAGCAGTTGAAGCAGGTGAATCTCTTGGGTTTTTACCAGGTGATTTAAAAGAAAAGGTAGATCCTTATTTAATACCATTATATGATGCTTTATACGATTTTTTAGGGATTGCAACGACGAACAGCTTAATGGAGCGAGGTATCATTGAAGTTGCACCACTTGCATATATGCGAGGGCGTACACTTGAAAATGCATTTGTGATACTAGATGAGGCGCAAAACACTACAGAAACTCAAATGAAAATGTTTCTAACAAGATTAGGGTTTTCAAGTTATATGGTAGTAACAGGAGATCCATCGCAAGTCGATTTGGGGTATAGAAATAAATCAGGGCTTAAACAAGCATTAGAAATACTAAGTGATATTGATGATGCAAAAATCATTCAATTTGAAAAGGTTGACGTCATACGTCACCCATTAGTACAAAAAATACTAGAAAGATATGAACAAAATGGAAGTTAATTATTTTAACCAATATAAAGAAGAAACAACACAATTTGAAGTTATATTAGAAACTGTTTTTAAAGACATCAAAGAAGAAAAATCTATGCAAGTAATTTTTGTTGATAACGATCAAATTAGAGATATCAATAAAATGTATAGAAACATCGATAAACCAACCGATGTTATTTCATTTCCAAATGATGATGAAAAAGATGACTCATTAGGAGATATCTTCATAAGTATTGATCAAGCTAAAATTCAAGCGCTTGACTATGGTCACACATTAGAACGTGAAATTGGATTTTTAGCAGTTCATGGTTATCTACATCTACTTGGGTATGATCATCATACCGAAGCAGAAGAAAAAGAAATGTTCACACTTCAAGAAGAAATACTAAACAAAGCAAATTTAAAAAGATAAATAATAGAAAGAAGGCCCATTTATGAATTTAGAAGCCGCAAAACAAGCTAGACTTAAAGCCTATGTACCATACTCAAGATTTAAAGTTGGTGCAGCAATCGTATTAAACGATGGCACAATCATCCACGGAGCAAATATTGAAAACAGTAGTTTCGGATTAACTTCCTGTGCTGAAAGAAATGCATTATTTTCATTAATCTCACAAGGTTATGACCCAAAAGAAATTAAAGAAATTACAATTATTGGTGGATCTAAAGGACCAATCTCACCTTGTGGCGCATGCAGACAAGTCATGAGTGAACTTATTCCTAAAAATACAAAAATCTATTTAGCAAACTTAGAAGACGAAATTTATGAAACATCAGTAAATGAATTATTACCTTTCGGGTTTGATTTAGATAAAGACCGCGTCTAATGGCATCAAAATCAGGATTTATTGCCATTATAGGCAAACCTAATGTAGGTAAATCAACATTAATCAACGCACTTATCGGTGAAAAAATAGCTATTACATCACCTAAGGTTCAAACGACACGTTTTAGAATCACAGGTATTTTAAATGAGGGTGAAAATCAATTTGTTTTTATTGATACACCAGGTATGCATAAACCTTATCACGGTTTAGGTAAATCTATGGATAAGTCTGCAACAGATGCATTAATGGATGCAGATGCCATTATGTGGGTTGTAGATCAAACGTATAGAAGAACTGATGAAATTATTCTAGAGCGTATTAAACATAGTCATTTACCTGTTATCTTAGTCATCAATAAGATTGATACATTAGAAAATAAGGCAGAGATTGATAAAATTATCATTTCATTCTTAAAAGTGCATGAATTTAAACATATCGTACCTATTTCAGCTAAAGACCAAACACATTTAACACAACTTAAAGAAACATTAGTTGAGTATTTAGTTGAAGGTCCGCATTACTATCCAGATGATTATGTCACAGACCAAACTGATGAATCTCGTATGACAGAAATCATAAGAGAACGTATCTTATACTATACGGAACAAGAAGTACCGCATAGTGTTGCTGTTATGCTTGAATCATTTAAGTTTAATGAAGAACTTAACACGATGGATATTGATGCTTTAATCATTGTAGAACGTGATAGTCAAAAAGGGATATTAATCGGTAAAAATGGTGAAAAATTAAAACGTATTGGTACAGAAGCTAGAAAAGAAATCAATAAGATCTTCGACATGAAGATACATCTTTCTTTATGGGTTAAGGTAAAAAAAGATTGGCGTAATGACCCAACTACTGTATCACGTTATGGTTATGGTAAATAAGTATGGAAGGCATCGTATACAAACAACAAAGTTATTTAGAAAATGACAGGTTATTATTTGTATATACGAAACTTGGACGTATAACATTAGTAGCAAAAGGAAGTCAAAAAATGACTTCAAACATACGTAATGTTGCACAGTATTTAAATCTTATTTATTTTAAAGAAGTACCCAATAAAAACATGTATGCACTCGTTGAAGGTAAAACCTTAAATGATTTTCAAAACATCAAATCAGATTTTGATCTCATGACTCAAGCAAGCATCTTATTTGATTTATTAGGGTTTGTGTCGGACAATGATGATCATGAATCAATTTATACATTACTAGAAGGTGCTTTGTTACATTATTCAAAAGAATCAATACTTTCTTTTGGATTTAAACTACTTAGGTATTTAGGGTATCAAATATCGTTAAAACCTGATGGTAGAAGAGTCAAAGGTGTCAACATTAAAACAGCTTCAATTGTTTATGAAAAAGAACCGTATGTTGCAAATATTGATGTACATCAAACAACATTATTAGTTCGATTGACTTATCTGGATTATGATAAAATAGATACAATTGATGAAATAAATTATAGAGAATTAAAAGAATTTATGTATGCGTATTATGAATACCATACAGATCACAAATTAACGCGCAAATAAGGAGTATGTCATATGGTTACATTAGAGTATTTAGTACAATACGCAAAACAAACAGGTTACATCTTTCAAGGCTCTGAAATCTATGGTGGGCTTGCAAATACTTGGGATTACGGTCCTCTAGGTTCATTATTAAAGAAAAATATTAAAGAAGCTTGGACGCAAAAGTTTATTCGTCAAGCGCCTAATGTGGTTCAACTAGATTCTTCAATTCTATTAAACCCATTAGTATGGCAAGCTAGTGGTCACTTAAGTGGTTTTTCAGACCCATTAATTGAAAATAAAACATCTAATCAAAGATACCGTGCTGACAAATTAATTTTAGAGCACGATCCGACTCAAAATCCAGATGGCTGGAGTGATGAGAAGATGTATCAATATATTATGGATCATAAAATCAAAGACCCAGTGTCTAAAACAAGTGATTGGTTACCAATTAGAAAGTTTAATATGATGTTTAAAACTTTCCAAGGGGTTGTAGAAGAAACTGCAAATGAAGTGTATCTTCGTCCAGAAACAGCTCAAGGTATCTTTATTAACTTTAAAAATATCCAACGTGCACAACGTCTTAAAGTGCCAT
The DNA here is from genome assembly GCF_000018785.1 of Acholeplasma laidlawii PG-8A. Taxonomy (NCBI): domain Bacteria; kingdom Bacillati; phylum Mycoplasmatota; class Mollicutes; order Acholeplasmatales; family Acholeplasmataceae; genus Acholeplasma; species Acholeplasma laidlawii. The sequence goes on along the minus strand of NC_010163.1, from coordinate 973,212 downwards.
TTGGTGTTGCTCAAATTGGTAAGAGTTTTAGAAATGAAATTACACCAGGTAACTTCACATTTAGAACGAGAGAATTTGAACAAATGGAATTAGAGTTTTTCTGTAAACCAGGTACTGAAATCCAGTGGTTTGATTACTGGTTAGACAGAATGCTTAAATTCTTAACATCCCTTGGTGTAAAAGAAGAAAGTTTGCGTGCTGAACCACATGCTAAGGAAGCACTAAGTCACTATTCAAATGCTACAACAGATATCGAATTTAAATATCCGTGGGGTTTTGATGAACTTTGGGGTATTGCAAGTCGTACAAACTTTGACCTTAAGAGTCATCAAGACTTAAGTAAGGAAGATATGTCTTATCTAGATCCTGAAACCAATGAAAGATACATTCCTTATGTCGTAGAACCATCCGTTGGTGTTGAAAGACTATTATTAGTATTCTTATTAAATGGTTTAGAAGAAGAAACTTTAGAAAATGGTGATGTAAGACAAGTCTTAAAACTACATCCAAAACTTGCACCATATAAAGCTGCTATCTTACCACTTGTACGTAAAGAACATAGTCAAAAAGCTAGAGAAATTCATGAAATGTTAAGTGAAAACCTAGATGTTGTTTACGATGAAACACAAAATATTGGTAAAAGATATCGTCGTCAAGACGCGATTGGAACGCCATTTTGTATTACAGTTGATCATCAAACAATGGATGATGATACAGTAACTATTAGACACCGTGATTCTATGGAGCAATCTCGTATTGCAATTAAAGACATCGAACAATTTATTCAACAAGCAACTAAATTTTAATCTATTCATCTGAAAGGACATCCATATGCAAGATAATATCTATCAAAAAATTAATGAACAAACAGATATCGTTGCATTAGTCTCCAAATATGTAGACTTAACCAAACGTGGTAAAAACTACATGGGACTATGTCCTTTTCATGATGAAAAAACACCATCATTTTCTGTAACACCAGAAAAGAATATAGCATTTTGTTTTGGCTGTAAAAAAGGTGGTGCACCGATAACTTTCTTAGCTCAAATTAAAAACATTAGTAATGCAGATGCAGCAAAGGAATTAGCCCAAGAACTGGGTATTGAATTTGGTCAAACTAAAGTTCAAAATAATCCTTTTAAACATCTACATGATGTCATGAATGATGCAGCTAGTTTTTATCAGTTTGCGCTTAAGAACTCTGAATCCGGTAAATTAGCCTATGACTATTTAACAAATAGACAGTTAAGTGATGAGTTAATTCATCACTTTGAAGTGGGTTATGCACCAGATCAAATAGATAGTTTATATAAAATGCTAAGATCTAAAAATCATAGTGTTAGTGACATGATGAGTTTAGGTTTAGTTAAACAAAATGAAGAAGGTCACTATTACGATGTATTTAGAAATCGTATCACTTTTCCGATTAAAGATGAACATGGTCAGATTATTGCCTTTTCAGGAAGAACTTTAAATAAAAATGAGAAAGCTAAATACATTAACTCAACTGAAACACCAATCTTTAAAAAAGGGTTAACACTCTATCACTATTTTGAAAGTATTAGACCAGTAGTTAAGCAAAAACATGTGATTCTACATGAAGGTTTCTTCGACGTTTTTGCATCCTATAAGGCAGGTTTTGAAGCAAGTGTTGCAACTATGGGAACTGCAATTACAAGTGATCAAGCAAAATTGATTAGACGTATTACAGATCATGTAGTGATTGCATATGACGGAGATAACCCTGGTATACAAGCTACCCTTCATGCAATACCTATTTTAAAACGTCAGGGACTAAGTATTTCCATATTAAATTTACCAAATAAAATGGATCCGGATGATTTTGTTTTAAAACATGGTGTAGATAAATATCAAGCACTCTTTAACAAACTTCTTGACCCAGTCCAATTTGGATATATATACTATCAAAAAGATAAAGACTTTAAAAAGTCAGATGATATTACAAAGTTTAAGCAAGAAATGAAGCAGTTATTAGTTGGAAGTGATCCGACCATCATTGATTTATACGAGAGAAGATCATTTGATGAGTTAGGCATACAACTACTTATTAATGAACATAGTTCATCACTTCCAGTCAAACAAAAACCTATTGATAGGAAAGTCATAAGTCGTGCTGAACGTTCTATTGATATCATCATTATGGATTTACTTAAACAGCGTAAATATCTAGATAAGATTAGACATAGTATTTTATTAACAGATATTACAGACCCTAAAAAACGTGAACTTTATAAAGATTTAATGAATTATTATGAGATTAATTCGGATGATGCATTAAACCTTGAAGCATTTAAAATGGGATATACTAAAGAAATAGAATTAGTTGAAACATATTGTAAATCAACAGACTATTGTAAAAACTTATTAATTCAAAATGATAAAACACTCAATGATATATTAGTACATTTTCAAAATTATAAGAAACAATTAGAAATACAATCCTTAATAAAGAAAACAGAGTCCATAACGGACCATCTTGAAATGAATCGCACCTTAAAGGCGATTGATGAACTCAGAAAGCAGGTAAAAATAAAATGAGTCAAAAAGATATCATAAAGAAGTTAGTTAAAAAAGCAGGTAAGAAAAAGTCATTAGTTCAATCCGATTTAATTGAGTTTGCTGATTTAAATTCCCCTGAATATTATGAAATAGAAAAAGAATTATCAGATCTAGAAATTGATGTATTACTGGATGATGAAGAAGAAGAGGTTGATGTTCAAGAAAATCCCCTTTTTGATGATGAAGACATTGAAGTAGAGTTAGAAGTTGAAGATGAACCAGATGAGTTTTCACTATCTAGTTTAGAAGTTGAAGAAGTTGAAGAAGAAGAACTTCTAAATATTGACGCGATTCCTTCAAGTATTAAAGTAGATGATCCTGTACGTATGTACTTAAAAGAAATTGGTCAAATTCCATTACTAAATATTGATGATGAAAGAAAATATGCAATCATGGTTTACCAAGGTCGTGTAGCTTTAGAACAACTTGAGGCAGTAAGAAATGGCGAAGTAGATTTATCAGATGAAGATGTGCAATCATTAGAAGATACAATTAGAAAAGGTCATTATGCTAAAGAAAAATTAGTTGAAGCTAACTACCGTTTAGTTGTAAGTATTGCTAAAAAATATACACAACGTGGTTTATTATTTCTAGACCTTATTCAAGAAGGTAATATGGGTCTTATGCGTGCTGTGGATAAATTTGATTATGAAAAAGGATTTAAATTTTCAACATATGCAACATGGTGGATTCGCCAAGCGATTACTAGAGCGGTAGCCGATCAGGCAAGAACAATCCGTATTCCTGTTCATATGGTTGAAACAATTAATAAAATGATTCGTATTCAACGTCAATTAGTTCAAGAATTAGGACGAGATGCAACGATTGAAGAAATCGCTGAAAAGATGGATATTACTCCTGAAAAAGTTCAAAACATCCAAAGAATTGCAAAAGAACCAATCTCACTTGAAGCACCAGTTGGTGAAGAAGAAGATTCTTCATTAGGGGATTTTATTAGCGATCCAAATGCTTTAAATCCACATGATTATATGATGCAAGAAATGGTTAAGAAAACCTTAGATGAAGTTTTAGAAACATTAACTGACAGAGAAGAAAAGGTCCTAAGATTACGTTATGGCCTATTAGATGGTAAAACACACACACTTGAAGAAGTGGGGCGTGAGTTTGGTGTTACACGTGAACGTATCCGTCAAATTGAAGCTAAAGCATTAAGAAAATTACGTAGTCCTCAACGTCAAAATAAATTAAAAGAATTTTATATTACAAGAAAATGAATCGCATAGCATTTATAGGTGAACTTACAAAAGGTTATGAAACTGTTATAGATATAGGTAGTGACCATGGTCTTGTCTTAAAGTATGCTCTAGACCATAAATATATAAAACATGCAGTAGCCTCTGATATTAATAAGGGTCCACTTAATCACGCAAAAAAAAATCTAGCAGGTTATCCTGTTAGGTTTTATTTATCTGATGGATTTAAAAGTGTAGATAAAGACTATAATCTTGCAGTGATTACTGGTATGGGTCCACATTTAATTATCGATATACTAAAAGAAGTTATGCACTTAGAGGACAAAACCTATATTCTAGGCGCCAATGAAAAAATTGAGGTGCTTAGAACTTGGTTAAGCAATAACGGCTTTAATATCGTTGATGAGTATGTGATATTTGATGGTTTTTACTACGTCTTCTTAAAGGTAGTTAAAGGTAGTATGACGTTAACTGAAGAAGACATATACCTAGGACCTAAACTTAAAACAAAAAAGGAAGCACAGGCTTATTTTAAGCATAAATACAACCATTACTTAGATTTATCGAAAAAAGCTAAGGGTGAAAAGTTAGTTGAGATTGAAAAAACGCTACAACTTTTTTCTAACGTTATAAAATAAAAGTCTTATAAGGTATAACCTTATAGATTTTTGGTATAATGTTCATCAAGACATATAGAAAGTAGATGCATAATTTATGATTAAATCTTTTCGATTTTTAAAACCCTATTTTGGATGGGTCATATTAATCTTTATATTAGTAGCTTTAAGAGCAGTTATGACTTTAGCACTACCTGCACTTTTGGGTGAACTCATTAATGATATTACAAGTTCTAGCTTAACTGAAACAGAAAAATACCAAAGTCTAATGACCAATGGTCTTTTAATGTTAGGATCAACTATCATTGGGATCGTAGCTATTTTATTTTCTGGCTATCTAGAATCCAGAGTATCTAGTGCATATGGTAGAGATTTAAGAAATGCTTTATATAGTAAGGTTCAAACATTTTCTTTAAATGAGATGGATAAGTTTACAACCTCATCACTAATTACTCTTACAACTAATGATATTCAATCACTACAAATGATGCTAGCACAGCTCATGCGTAGTGTGATTATGGCGCCTATTATGGCAGTGGGTGGGATTGTCATGGCGTTTGTATTAAGCCCTAATTTAACCGTATTCTTATTTATATCGGTTGCAGTTATTATATTATTCTTAACAATACTTTTATTAGTTGTAATGCCTTAATTTAAAATTATTCAAAGACTAATTGATAAGATGAACTTAGTGACACGCGAAAACTTAAGTGGATTACGTGTTGTACGTGCTTATAACACACAAAAAATACAAGCTCAAAAATCAAAAGATGTAGCTAAAGATTCCATGAAGAGAAACATATTTGTACAACGTATTTTTAATACGATTTGGCCAGTTTTAGGTCTTTTAATGCAATTGACGACTGCAATGTTATACTATGTTGCAGTATCTAATGGAGTGATTGGCCAAGGTTCAGCATTTGAACCGGGTGATATATCCGCTATTGTACAATACGCATCACAAGCTTTAATGAACTTTATGTTTATTACAATGATTTTAACAATGATTCCACGTGCTGCAATATCAGCAAGACGTATCATGGATGTGATTGATGCTGATGTATTAATCAAAGATCCAGTTCACCCAGAATCCATTCACGATGTCATGGGTAAAGTTGAATTTGAAAACGTGAGTTTCCAATATCCTGGAGCTGATGAACCAGTATTAAGTCACATCTCACTTACTGCAAATCCAGGTGAAGTCACTGCGTTTATTGGTTCAACAGGTAGTGGTAAATCAACCTTAATCAACTTAATTCCTAGATTTTATGATCCAACTGAAGGACGTATTTTATTAGATGGTAAAGATATAAAGACCTTCAATCAAAATGAATTCTTAAAGTATATTGGTTATGTACCTCAAAAGGGTAATTTATTTAAAGGTACCATAGCATCAAATATTGCTTTTGGTCAAGAAGAAATCAATATGGATGTTGTTGAAAAATCTGCTGAAATTGCTCAAGCATCCAATTTTATTGATCAAATGGATGGTAAATATGATGCACCAATTACTCAAGGTGGAACCAATGTTAGTGGTGGGCAACGCCAAAGGTTGTCGATTGCTAGAGCACTAGCAAAAGAGCCCAAAATTTATATATTTGATGATTCTTTTTCTGCACTTGATTATAAAACAGACATTAATTTAAGAAATGCACTTAAACAACATGTAGATGCAACAATTATTATTGTTGCTCAACGTATTAATAGTATTAAAAATGCAGACAAGATTGTAGTACTTGATAAAGGTAAAATAGTTGGCATGGGAAGTCATGAGGAGCTAATTAAGACCTCCAAAGTATATCTTGAAATAGCAGAATCTCAATTAAGTCAGGAGGAGCTTTCACGATGAATAGAAGACATAGTGCACATGAACCCGTTAAAGCTAATGACTTTTGGGGTACTCTAGGCAGGTTGTTAAATTATTTAAGTAAAGATAAGTGGATTGTCTTATCAGCTGCTTTATTTTCAGTTATTACAGCATTAATTACAGTATTTACGCCAATCTTGTCCGGTAAACTATTAACTTCAATTGAACTTATTTGGTCTGGTGCAGATGCCCAAGGTGTCATCGATTTATTTGGTATCTCACTTAATTTTAATGAGGTTTTAATAGGTCTTATTGTTACCGCATCTTTATCTTTTGTTTTTGGCTTAATGCAAGGTTACATGTTAATTGGTGTAACACAGCGTCTAACTTATAAGATGCGCTCAGATCTAGCTGATAAAATTAATACATTACCACTCAATTTCTTTGATAAGCACAAAGTTGGTGATGTGTTATCACGAGTAACAAATGATGTGGATATTATTAACCAAACTCTTACTCAAAGTATTTCAGAAATATTTAGATCCTTTACACTTGTCGTAAGTATTTTAATTATTATGTATATTATGCGATGGGATCTAGCAGTTATTACAACTATTGCTGTTATATTATCTTTATTTGTAGCATCTAAATTTGTTAAGTTATCTCAAAAATATTTTAGACAAGCAGCTAAAAATACAGGAGATATGAATGGACATATTGAAGAAATCTACCATGGTCATTTAGTTGTTAAAGTATTTAATCACCAAACTCAAGCTAAGCATGAGTTTGATGAAATTAATGATCGAATTTTTGAAACATCTTGGAAATCACAATTTGTATCATCTATTATGATTCCTATTCAATTTTTCTTTACAAATCTTTCATTTATTGCTATAGCAATTATTGGAGGTTATTTACTTATCACAGACCCTTCTTTCGAAGTTGGCTTTATTATGACATTTATCATGTATTCTAGACAGGTATCGATGCCAATTCAATCAATCGGTCAAACTGCATCCGTATTACAACAAACAGCTGCATCAGCAGAACGTATTTTCTTTATGATGGATGCAACTTCAGAACCAGATGAATCTGATAAACCTAATATTTTAACTAAAGTAAATGGGCACGTCGAATTTAAAAATGTTCATTTTAGGTATGTAGAAGATACGCCTGTCATACAAGGTTTATCTGCAGAAATAAAGCCAGGTCAAATGGTTGCTATTGTAGGTCCTACTGGTGCTGGTAAAACTACACTTGTTAATCTTTTGATGCGTTTTTATGAGATAGATAGTGGTTCTATCCTAATTGATGGTGTAGATATTAAAGACATGAAACGAGAAGAAGTTAGAAGCTATTTTGGAATGGTTTTACAAGATTCATGGATATTTGAAGGTACTGTACTAGATAACATTAAGTATGGTAATGAAGATGCAGCATTTGAAGCTGTTGAACAAGCTGCAAAAGCTGCACAAACAGATCATTTTATTCATTCTTTAGCAGATAATTATAATTTTAGATTATCGGAAGATGGATTAAATATCAGTCAAGGACAACGTCAACTCATAACCATTTCAAGAGCAATGTTAGCAGATAAACCAATGCTTATCTTAGATGAGGCAACCTCATCTGTAGATACTCGAACGGAAGTTCTAATTCAAAAGGCAATGGATCATCTTATGAAGGGGAGAACTGCGTTTGTTATTGCACACAGATTATCGACGATTCGTAACGCGGACATTATTTTTGTGGTAAAAAATGGTAACATAATTGAACAGGGAAATCACGAAGAACTTATAAAAAAAGATGGTTTTTACGCTCAATTATATAATTCACAATTTGAGTCATAAAAGGCTTTACATTCAGCAGTGAATAGGTTATAATAGTCATTGCTGAATAAGTGTGTCCGAATAGCTCAGCTGGATAGAGCAATAGCCTTCTAAGCTATCGGTCGGGGGTTCGAATCCCTCTTCGGACGCCATCATGGAATTAAATAATGCTACACTTCGGTGTGGCATTTTTTTATGCTTTTGAAGTATTGTTGATATATGTTTGAAGTAGCATTGAGAAGGAAAGGGAACTTTTATAAAAAATCCCCATATTTGTAAATTTTAGATTAAATTTTATTTTATTTACTAGCTTTAATCGAGGGTTGAATAAAGGCTATTCGAGATTTTAAGCATTTTTAAGGTGAACTGATACCAAAAACCTGTACTTAGTGTAAACTAATATATATGCAGGAGGCATCATATGAAGGATAAAAAGAAAAAGAATAGACTATGGAGCGGGGAATTCAAGTTAAAAGTCGTTTTAGACATCATTGAAAATGAACTCTCATACAGTCAAGCAGCACGAAAATATGATATGTATTTATCATCAAGAAGTTTAAATAATACATTACCTGCTAGATGGGTATATCAGTATAGACTTTATGGTAAAGAGCGTTTCTTTCAAACGCCCAAAGATTATCGTAAGAATCCAGTTAGAAATTTCCATACACCATCTAAAGAGGTTGAAGAAAGTTTAGAACTCAAAGTTAAACACTTAGAAATGGAACTTGAATACTAGAAAATTACTTATTGCCAAAGTTTAAGAAACAGGAACGAACGAACAAAAATACCAAGTAGTCAAGGAATTAAGGCGAAAATATGCATTGAAAGATCTAACTTCTAATATCTGGACTTCCCAAGTCTGTTTATTATTACTATGAACATCATAAGAAGACAGATAAATATCACGATATAAAGATACTTATTTCAGAGATTTTTGAAGCGAGTAATCGCACATATGGCTATAGACGTATTAAACTCGCCCTTCAAAACCTCTATCAGGTCAAAATAGCCTATAAGACCGTTGTAAAGATCATGGAAGAACTACATATCGTCTGCAAGGTAAGAAAAAAGAGATATCGCTATATCTCTCACATATCAAACAAAATTATACCCAATCTACTTAAAAGAGACTTTAAAAAGGATGAACCTAATATAGCGTGGGTCACAGATGTATCAGAGTTTAGATTCAATCGCAAAAATTTATATATATCGGTCATTCAAGATCTTTACAATGGTGAAGTCAAAGCATACCAAATTTCTAGGAGTCAAAATCAAGACTTGATTCTAAAAACTCTTAAGAAAGCAATCAACCCAAATGAAGACTTATCAAAGCTTCTCATACACTCTGATCAGGGTATCTTATATCAATCCCCTAAATATCGTAATTACCTTAAAAAATCATCATTTGTGCAATCCATGAGTGCTAAAGGTAACGCTTATTAAATGTCAGTCATAGAAAGTTTCTTTGGGACACTTAAGTGTGAAACAATCTATTTACAAAAGGTTAAATCATTGGCTGACTTAATTCGAACTATTAATGGATATATCTATTGGTATAATCACGAAAGAATTAAACTTACGCTAGGCGGGTATTCACCTATCCAATATAGACTCATGAATCAATAAATGATATAATAACTACAAAGAACATAAAGTACAAGAAAATGGTATCAATTCAAAAAGGTGATCAAAATGAAAAAAGATAACAAGTATTTTAACCGATTCATATATACTATTATGTTCCAACATGTATTTCATCTATTAGTGTTGATTGCTTCTATATATAATGTAGATACACCGCTACTCCACCGAAATGTTTTAGTGTTAGGAACCTATTTTACTGCCATTACATTTTTGATAAGCATATTCTTATTGTTTATATCATTTAGTAAAGAGAAAATAAGCTTTTGGAAAAAAAATTATGCAGTTCTTTCATATCTACCATCATTAGTTTTATTAGTTGCTTCACTTCTTATTATTAATACATACACTATTCCAGTATTGACTATATCAATTGTTCTTGTGGTGACTATTACTGTTCTCATTGGAATTTATATCTCTATCAAAAAGAGGATTTGATCCTCTTTTTTATTAGTGAAAATAAGGTATACTTTATCTATAAAACTAACAAGGATAAGATAAAACGAACAACATAGAAATAGCACTTAAGGGGATTAAAATTGCATCTAATTTATTAAATATAACTGAACCAAGTATCTATTTTGTTAGTTCAGATGAACTACCTAATAAAGAAGTAACTGCGGTCTTTAGACATAAGAATTATGAAGTGATTTTTAATGAAGATTGGTTAGCGGAAGTTCCGTGGATCGAAGTAATGGTTACTTGTTTTCATGAGACTAGACATGCTTATCAAGCTTACTCAGTTAAGAACAGGATAAATGAATCGAAAGAAACATTAACCAAATGGGGAAATGATTTTAATACCTATAATATACCCAGTGGGACATTAGACAAGAAAATGGTATCAATTCAATTGGCTTAGCAGAGCCAGTTTCTTTATACATTGATACCTTTGGAACAGGAAAGCTTAGTGATGAGGATTTATTATACTTATTAAAAGTATATTTTGATTTTACATCTTCAAACATTAGAAAAGAACTTGAACTTGATAAGGTTAAGTTTTCATCACTCTCTGCATTTGGTCATGTCGGAAGAGATGACTTAAATGTTAAATGGGAAAAGACTGAATCAAAAGCAAATGAACTAAGTGAAGCATATGGCAAAGCCAAAAGAACTGCACAGGTTTTATAAATCGAAGGCTTGGCAACTTGCTCGAACAATAAAAATAAACGCCACACAAGGCAAGTGTGAGCGATGTGGTGGCGTAGGTGAAGAGGTACACCATCAAATAAGATTAACTCTTTCTAATCTTGGTGATACAAGTATTAGTTTAGATCAAAAGAATCTAGAATTGTTATGTAGAGATTGTCATAACCAGGAACATGGAAGGTTTAAGAAAAAAGAAGTATTATTTGATGATGATGGTAATTTTATGGGTTGATTGGTATAATATTTTTGAGGTGTTTAAATGAAAAAGAAAATATATATTAATCCGGCCATATATTTAGTATTTATTATTGCTGTTGTAGGAGCAATAAACTTTGGTAAACGAAGCATTATTACCGAAAACTATCTAAACTTGGCACAGCAAATTGCGACTTACATATTCACAATTGTATTGATATGGTCTGTTTATTGGATTGGGAAAGATATCATAAAACCTATTCCACTCACCTATGATAGCAAAGAAATTATAATCAAAAGATATTTTAAAAGAAATCTTGTAATAAGTTATAAAGATATTGCTAGAGCAGAATATTATAATCGCTATATGAGATTAGAAATACACACCAAAGATAAAAAGTATAAGTTTGGCTTTGTTGTTAATACAAAAGAACTGATTGAGATATTAAAAAAGAAGGTAAAGAACAATAATTTTTAGATTAATCCCCCTATCATCACTTGTTGATGGTCCCATGGGTACCGCACGGGAGGGGCTTTAAAAAACGTGAGGCAAAAATTTTGAAAATTTAGAATATAGGTAAATGATAAATATGAATAGTTTGAGTAAATGGATTTATATAAAAGAAAATGACAATGCAGCACGTTATGTTTTAGGAGTTCAGGGTAAATCACCTCTTATATTTTTTGGAGTTAACCCAAGTACAGCAGAGCCGAATAAACTTGATAATACTGTTAAAAATGTTGTTAAATTAGCCAGAAAGCAAAATAATGATAGTTGGATTATGTTGAATATATATCCACAACGAGATACCAATCCAAATGGAATGCACTTCAATTCAAATGATCAATATTATCAAAGAAACATTAGAGAAATCGAAAACATATTAAAATCAAATCAAAGTAGTGTTTTAATAGCTGGTTGGGGAAATCTGATAGAAAAAAGAAATTATTTAAGTGAAGCCTTAAAGGAAATTTATTTATTATCAGTTAAGTATAATTGTACATGGATGTGTTTAGATCAAAATAAAAGTGGTCATCCTAAACATCCACTATATGTATCTATTGATAACAGCTCTTTAAAAGAGTTTGATATAAAACAACAGTATAAATTATAAAGTCACTTTGGTGACTTTTTCTTTATACAAGTAAGTTTTGAGGTAAATTAAATGAATAACAATTCACCAATTAATTTTTGATAAAACTCATAAATTAAATAACATAATTAAGCAGCTTTCCAATTCAAATAGAATTAGAAAGCTTTATTTATGTTTTTAAGGAGATAATATCGCAAGTTCTTGCGAATAAACATTAATTTCGTATTGTTATCAGTTTATTAATATGATATTATTAGAGTATAAAGAAAGAAAGGGGATACTGTCGTATGGAAATCAGTTATAAAAAACTATGGATTTTACTCATAGAAAAAGATATTTCGCAAATTGATTTTAGGACTGAGGTTAATATTGCAACCGGAACAATGACTAAACTTAGAAGAAATGAAGAAGTTGCCCTTTCTGTACTACTTAGAATTTGCGAATATCTAGATTGTAATATCGGTGATATTTGTGATGCAGTAAAAATTATTAAATATCAACAAAAAGAGGGATAAGAATATGTTTTGTAATAATTGTGGTAATCAAATATCAGAGGGTTCGAAATTTTGCTCTGGGTGTGGTAAACAAGTGGTAATTATTAATCAGCAATCCTCAGAAAATAAAAGAATTAAATTATTTGAAGGGAAAATATACAAATGTCCGAATTGTGGTGCTCATTTAAATGCATTTGAACACAAATGTAAAGATTGTGGATATGAGCTTCGTGGTTCTAATTTAGATAATGTAGTCAAAGATTTCGCTGATAAAATCGGGTCAACCAAGTCTATAGAAAAGAAAAATGAATTGATAAGTAATTTTTATATTCCAAACACAAAGGAAGATATATATGAATTCTTTATCTTAGCAGTTTCAAATCTAACAACAGACTCAAAATGTGAAGAAGCTTGGAAGGCAAAAGTAGATCAAACGTATCACAAAGCTAAAATATCTTTTGGTAATACATTTGAATTTGAATATATTGATAAATTATATAAAAAAACAATGAACCAATATAGAAGTAAAACTTTTAAACGTTTTATGAATAATGCATGGCGGTATTTGATTGGCTCAGTTGTTACTGTTGTATCATTAGTGTTAATGATATGGGGAGGCTTTAAAGGTTCCGAGTCTGGTGATGGTGATTCACCTTATTACATGTTGAGTACAATTTCAATGACTATATTTATGTTAGGAATAAGTATTTTATATTGGGCAACACAAAAAAAAGATAAATCAAAATCTAAAGTCAAAAATACTGAAAATGAAGAAGACGAAGAAGAAGATGAAGAATAATTTTAACAAAAATAAGAAAATACAAGGAGGTATTAAATGTGGGGATATTCAATAGAAAGAAAAAAAGTGGGTTTAGTGATGTTATCCGTTGTGATCAATCAAATTATTTAGTATGGAAGTGGCATCCCAGTGGAACTAGTCAAGGTGAAGTAAAAAGGGAAACAGCCATAAGAACAAATTCAGTACTTAGAGTTAAAACTGGTGAGGTAGCAGCCTTTTTTTATAAACAAGAAGACGGCACCAAGGTAGATTATATTGTAGGTCCATATGATGGAACTTTAAAAACGAAAAACTTTCCTATTTTATCATCTATTATTGGATTATGGTATGAGGGTGATACACCTTTCCAAGCTGAAGTATTCTTTCTAAACTTAGCTGAAGCTATACAAGTTAGATTTGGTATTCCATATTTTGATGTGGTGGATTCTAGATTTCCTGATTTTCAAGTTCCAGTTGCAGTTAGAGGATCATTAACTTTCAAAATAAAAGATTATAAAAGGTTCGTTTTATTTCATCAACTCGCAAATTTCAGTATAGAAGAACTAAAAAGTAAAATTAACGCATCAGTTTCACGGTATGTAAAAGAGGTTGTCACTAATGCTCCTTCTAAACACGATATTCCAGTTATTGCAATTGAATCAAAGATAGATTTAATTAATCAAGATGTTGAATTGTATGTTGGTGATAGACTAGATGATCTTTTTGCTATATCTGTAACTGGTATTGATTTAAGTGCAGTTGAGGTTGATAAAGATAACGAAGCATATATTGAACTCAAGAGGGTTACTAAAGATATTTCAACAGGTAAAGCAGAAACAGACCTTCTTAACTATCAAGAAGAGCTAAGAATCAAGAGAGAAGAGGAACAATATGCTCAACGAATGACAACTAGACAAACTAATATTGGAGCTTATCAAACACAAATCAGTGGTGAAGTTGGTGTTGCTGGTGCAGAAGCATTAGGTAAAATGGGCGAAAATGGAGCAGGCAATGTTGACTTAGGCGGTCATGGTACAGCATTTAATCCAGTCTCAATGATGGCTGGTATAGCTGTTGGATCTGCTGTCGGTAAAAATATTGCTGGTGTGATGGACCAATCACTAGATCACAAAAATAATGGACAAAGCACACCACCGTCAGTTCCGGTAACTCAATTTCATGTAGCCAAAGATGGTAAACCAACAGGACCGTTTGATATTAATAATTTAAGAACAATGGTGGCTACAGGAGCTCTAACTTCTGATAGTTTAGTTTGGAAAGAGGGAATGTCAGAATGGCAAAAAGCAAGTTCTCAAATTGAACTTGCAGGATTATTTCCTCCAAAATTATAAGGAAAAATAAAAAATAAAAAGGGGACAGTGTACTCAAAATAATTAAAATTAAAAAAGAGTATACGAATAAAATAATGAAAAAACTAAGGATAGTAACTGTATTACTGTTGATATTATCAGCTTTTGTCTTAGTAGGTTGTGAAGATAGCATTGAACTTGCAGAAGATGAAGTAAAAGTAAGAGAGTCAGCAACATCACTTGCTGGAAAAAATTATGAGGATGTCGTAGAGCAGCTTGAAGTATGGGGTTTTACAAATATTAAAACTGAAGCAGTTTATGATATCTTTTGGGGGATAACAAAAGAAGGAACGACTAAAAGTGTTAAAATTGGTGGTTCAGAGACTTTTAAAAGTGGGGATATTTATAAGAAGGATGTTTCTATCGTTGTAACATATTCAATGAAAGCTTCTGATGATCCAACAAAACAAAAATATAAAATAACATGGCAATATGATGATGGAACAATTATTAAAATTGAAGATGTATTATGGGGAGTAACACCAAATTATACTGGAACTATTCCTTCAAAAAAATCAACAAATGAATTAAGATATGAGTTTAACGGCTGGTCACCAGTAATGACTGTGGTAAATGGCGAACAAACATATACTGCAATATTTAGTGAAGTTGCTAATACTTTTACGATAAGTTGGAAAAATGATAATGGATCAATTTTAGAAACTGATAATGACGTTATGAATGGGGCTACACCAGAATATAATGGAATAACGCCTGTAAAAAACGAAACTTCTCAATATTCCTTTGAGTTTATTGGTTGGTCCCCAAATGTTGTACCAGCAAATGATAATACAGAGTACATTGCAGTTTTCAAAGAAACCTTAAAAACATACACTATAACTTGGGTAGACAGTGATGATAATGTTTTACAAATTGATGAAAACGTGGAATATGGAATTATACCTAGTTTTGATGGAGTAGTACCTGTCAATGAACCTACTGTCGCCATCACTTATGTGTTTGGAGGTTGGTCTCCTGGAGTTCAGGCAGTATCTGGTAATCAAACGTATAAAACTATTATTCATGAAGAGAAAACAAAATATACAATAGCAATTGATACAAAGGGTGGAGTTTTAGAAAACACCGAAATTATTTTTGATTATGCGGATACTGTTTATAACTTAGAAGAACCTAGAAAAAATGGATTTATTTTTACAGGTTGGTCTTTAGAAAATGAACCTTTGATATTTCCATACACCTTATTAAAAAACATCCAAATAGTAGCAAACTATAAAGAACTAAAACCATATGAACTAATATGGGACTTTTATACTAATATTTCAAATAGCAACAGTTTTATTGTAAATGATAGTGAGGGATACATTCAATTTTTATCCAATGATTCTAATAGTCAAGCTATCTATAACAAAGAAGGTGCATATGGATTTTATTATAATCTAAACGGATATGAGTTTATGATTGTCATGGATTTAGTAAATTCTCAATTCTCCTATGTTGATAAATATAATTACTATTATGAAAGAGATTTTCTATATAAAAGTAATTCTGGTAATGTTTCAAAAAAAGATTATTTATTTATTGAAGAATTATTCGATAGTCTTACAAAAGGAATTGAGGAGGGAATATTAATTACTTTATCTGAAACCTATGGCAAAACATTTAAAATAAGTGATTTTAACGAGAACTGGGATGAGTTATTATTACTTCCAAATAAATATTATAAGACATATGAAATGGAAGTGATGGATAATATTGATGTTTCTCTTGACATTGGTTATACACCTGTTGGTAGTTATGGACGATGGGGTTATCAGGTTTATAATGGTTCTTTAGAAACTATTCATTATCTAGAAATAGAAATTGCATTTGTCATTATAACATCAGATGGTTATGAAAAGGTGCACTCAGAAATAATTAAGTATTATACATATTTGACTCCAAATGATTATGATGATAAATACATGAGTATCCTCATTAGTAAAATAGTTGACACGAATGGAAAATCTAAATTTGATGCCTTGATGATTACAATCTTAGATGTTTCTTTCTAATTTTTTATTTATGAACTGATACAAAATATTAGGAGAATTGTTATGAGATATAAGACATTAAATTATAGTATAATCAAAAATGATGTAAATGACACTTGTTTAAAGGTGTTAAAAGAAAAGTTGTTTTTGAGTATCAAAAATAGTAAGATTTTGATTATAGTTGATGATTATAATCATCAAAATTTAGAAAATATTAGCAAAAAAACGGTCCTTAATAGTCGTCAAATTTTACTGAGAGTTGTTGAAGAAAGTGATCTTGAAAAAGTCCTTTCAGATATAGATAATGGTGCAATGAGAAACATTAAAATTTTTGTTACATTAAATGACGATGTTGAATTTATTCGGATGACAGAAAAACATAAATATCATAAAACTACTGAAATGTTAAAATCAAAGTATTTTGAAAGTTATGTTTATCTCTATTATTATTCAGAAAACTATTCAGAAACAGAACTGTTATATGTGAGTAAACTGTTAAAGCCATAAATGATAAAAGAGGTGATTCACTGAGGTGATGATCCTCTTTTTGTTAGTAATTCTCATTTCCAGTAATTAGTGTTGACGCCAAACTTCAAGTAGTATTGATATATTAATAATATACGCTTGAAATACTGTTGATATATATTTGAACACATATAAAAAAATGAATAAAAAGAGTTAAATAAAGTTTATTTGTACGCTATTGGCTACACTACAAATGATACGTTTTAGCGTATACTACAGTTACCCTAGGATATCTGGCTTTAAAAGTCTAGGATTAAAAGGAGCAATTATTGTTCCTTTTTTTCTTGCGAAAATTCGTAGAATCTCAAAACTTGTACTAATGAGAGGATTGATTTATTTATGGCAAATAAAGACACATATCAACTTTGGGTTGAAACAAGAAAACTAGATGAAGTCTTTGAATTTATAAAAGAGTGTTCAAGAAAGTTAGTCACACAAAAAGAAATGTGTAAGCACTTAGGAATTACTCAAGATACTTTTACAAGACTAAAAAGAAAGTATCCGGAAATTGAAAAAGCACAATTTGAAGCAAAGATTAATTTAAAGATGGATCTAACGGGTGCACTTTATAAAAGAGCGATAGGCTATGATGTTACAGAAGAAACACAGCATATAGATGATGCTGGTAAAACTAGAGCACCAAGAAGAAAGATTGTAAGAACTACGAGACATATACCAGCTGATAAATACTCAGCTGTGTATTTATTAACTAAACACTTCGGTAGAGAATATAGTGACAAGGCATATGAACTAAAAATTCTAGAAGAAAAGATTAAAGCAAGTAAGGAAGAGTGGACGATAGATGATATAATAACTACAAAGAACATAAAGTACAAGAAAATGGTATCAATTCAAATATTTTCAGGTATGAACTTGTTAAACATATTAGTATCATAGATCTCATATACAAGAAATTATGGATAAAAATACAGAAGAAATGTTTGTGAAAAAATTCATCGATAAAAACAAAAGGAATAGAGTCATTTATGAGTTATTTAATAGTGAAAAGAGAGGTGATTCTATCCGTAAAATACCATCAATTTTGTCACATAATTTTAAAGAAGCATCTTTTAAAAGTGATGAAGATATCTACAAATATCTTCTTATAGGCAAAGTTATGAGTCCGATTTATGTAATTTCTGATGACGAGAAAATAGATGGACAGTTTGTGCATCCCGAAAAGGCACTTAATCATACTTTATTTGGCGGTGGAACATACATACTACTATTTAATCATGCAATATTTATTAAAGAAGAGATTGGGTATGGTTCACCTAAATACATAATATTCGTTGATAAGTAAAATTAGAGTCCTTAGAATTTATTTTCTAGGGGCTCTTTATTGTTTATAATGTGATCAATAGAGTCCAAGAAAATCCTTCTTAAACTTCTCAAAATAATTTGCTGATTAATATTATCTATAAGTAATTTATCTTTTGAAGTGCTTGACTGTAGTGATGATTTTCTATGTTTAAATTAGTTAGCCAATAATACGTGTGTATGGACATCTCAAAGTAGAGACAACATACATTTAAAATGTATTTAAAGTATATTTGATATATTGTTGAGATAAAGCAACTAATAATGGTATAATTCGATTAAGTGTTATACCTTTTTTACTAGATATCATTATAGGGATAGTTTTTAAGATTATTGACCATGATGATTAGTAAAATGTTGGTAAAAGAAAAGGTGATCAACAAAGTGTGGATAGATAAGGAATTTAAGAAAATATACTTCAATGGAAGTGAAAATGGACTGCGAATGAAGTTTTCAGAATATATCGTCCAGGAATTAAGAGAAAAAATTATCGACTTTATTAAGTTTTTGAGAAGGAGATACTACTTTCCTATTAGATGTACCATTTTCATCAAGTCTAACAATGAATTTTTTG
Source organism: Acholeplasma laidlawii PG-8A (assembly GCF_000018785.1). Classification (NCBI taxonomy): domain Bacteria; kingdom Bacillati; phylum Mycoplasmatota; class Mollicutes; order Acholeplasmatales; family Acholeplasmataceae; genus Acholeplasma; species Acholeplasma laidlawii. Next base: position 954,031 of record NC_010163.1, on the reverse strand, counting down.
AGAAGGAAAACTCAACAAAAAAAACTATTGGAGATTTTTATTATTACGAAGATCATATTAAAAAAAATCCATTTATTTGGATTGCAACTGGTAAATATCACTATGTTCCAATCAATAAAAAAGATACTGAAATGAAGAATATTTTGTTTACAATAACTCATGAATTAACACATTATTATCAATGGTTTTTTATGGAAATAGACAAAAGAAAGGATAGAAGTCTAGAAATTGAAGCGAATAGATGGGCTAATTATTTACTTGAAGAGTATTTTGAAGAAACCAGAGATAAAGTAGTGTAACAAAGATATAAGGATAAATTATGCGCAAAAGTAGAGAGTCTTTGATGGGTTAATTAAATAAATGGGGAGCACGACATGAAGGTAAAAAAGTTCTTAATTTCATTTTCATTTACAATTTTATTTGGTGTACTTAGTATAGGGTCTTTGATTTTATATATTTTTGGTAAATCAAATTATGATTTATTTCAAACAATCATAACAGGTATATCAAGTATCTTTTTTATGGTTCTAACCATAAAAGGTAACTATTATGATAGTTATTATATAGCTTATAATCAAAAGTATTTTTGAATGACATAAATATATTTGAAGACTCTATAACCATTAAAGAAAAGAAGATTATTAGATATAAAAAATTTCTAAAAGATAAGGTTACTAAGTCAACATATAGCTTAGTTTACAATAAAACACTAGATTTGCATTTTATAGTGTATGAACTTAAAAATAATTTCCAACTAATTACCATTAAAAATACAGGTTTTACGCATACAGGATTATATTTTGATGAAACGGATAGATTGTTAAATACTGATGTATTGATTGAAAAAATCGGTATAAAACAATTAGAAGGTGTTAATTATATAAAAAAATATACATCAAATGATGAAAAAAGTATATTATTCATTCATAAAGATGACAATTCATTTAGAGTTACTGAATATACCTATTCAATTAACTTTGCACTTAAGATTCTTGATGTATATAAAGAGATGTTACCACATTGGTATAAAGAGTATAATCAAGCTTATTTCAATTTTGATAACTATCATGAAGCTGAAATATTTGCAGTAAGAAGATTAAATTCAATAAATGAAGAGTATACACTTAATGGAAAACCACTTCAATATTTTGTTTTACCGAGACAAAAGATTGGTACAGCATATCATGAATTTCAAACGGGAGACAAAAAAGATGTGTATTGGGATAAAACATCGATATTGTTGCATGAAGATATCATGGAAAAACATAAGATGGGTGAGTTTTTTTCGAGAGTTATTCCAAATTATGATTATTTTGGAAAAAGTTTAGTTAATGAGACAACTTGGAATACTATACTAAATCAGGTGATCTACGAAAATGAGATGGTTAAAGTAATAATAGATGAATTACGACTCTGGGCAGAAGAAAGTATTTATGAATCCGGTTGTTTTACAATTTTAGGTATATAAGAAATTAGGTAATTAAATCAAAGTTCAAGGTATCAAAGAAATTATATATTGATAAAACAACATAAATACAATTTAATTAATTTAAAGTAAGGCATAGATAATAAAAAATGGAGGAGTTATATTTGAAAATAAACAACAACCCAAAAGTTATGGATGATACGAATAAATTTATCATCAAGCAACCCTTAATATATAATAAAATACTTCCGATAGTATTAGTTGGACTATTATTTGTAGCACTATACTTAATTGTATTTGAAAAGGAAGCTTTAAGTAGCGATATTGAAGGTGCAATAGCTGCCCTTGCATTTCTGGGTATTATTTTTTTAGGTTCACTATTTTTACTTATCAACAATATAAACTGGAAAATAGAAGTATTTGATACATATTGTATACACACTAACTTGTTTGGTAGAAAGAAAAAATATTTATATCAAGACTTACGTGTTATCGATTATAAAACAGCATATCGTGTATATTTAGGTAAGAAACGAATATTTGGTATTTCCCATTTACAGGATAATTATAAAATGTTTTCTGAATTATACTCGAAACATAATAAGATTATGCAAAGGTAGTATGTATTTTTTCAATAAATAGGCTTAATATAGGGTTAAATGAGTAAATGTAAGTGAATGTTGAAAGGAGAAAACTATGTCGTATAAATTAGTGATTTTTGATGCTGATAATACATTGATAGACTTTTTTAAAATGTGAACAATTTGGATTAGAGTATATGTGTAATAAACTAAATATAATACCGAGTTTTGATCTTTTTTCTACGTTTTCTAAAATAGATCATAGTTTATGGGAGACGGGCAGTTATAATGATATACAAGTCGCAAATAAAGATATCCCTATTTTTAGATTTAAACTTCTTTTTGAAATATGCGAGATTGATTCGATTGATTCTGCACTTGCAAACAAACTTTACATGGAAGGATTTAAACAAGCAGTATTTCCATTAGAATCATCTCATAAAATTGTTAAGTATCTATATGATAATGAAATAATAGTTTGTGTTGCAACAAATGGTTTAGTTGACTTACAGTATCCAAGAATAATAAATACATCATTTGGTAAATATATAACGCGTATAGTTGCATCTGAAGAAGTGAGTGTTAATAAACCAAATCCTAAAATATTTAAAAGTATATTAAGATATACAAATTTAAATGCTACTGAAGCATTAGTTGTGGGTGATTCATTAACTAATGATATATTAGTAGCAAAAAATGCAAATATAAAATCTGTATGGTATAACCCTAATCAAAATATAAACGATTCTAATATTATTCCAGATTATGAGATATCTAATATGATTAAATTAAAAGAAATAGTAAATAAAAAGATTAGATGAAAGATATAAGAGGTATTCATAATGGTTGTTACAAAGCCAAAAGGTCCAACTGTAGCTATCAAAATATTAAGTATATTTATGATTCCATTTTCACTATTTATTATAGTGGGTTGTTTTATTATGTTATTTACAACAAAAACAATTGAAGAAACGATTGTTGCAAATGCAAAACTTGGAGCCGGATTTTCTGGAATAATTAAGATTATTTGAGGTGAAGCAGGAATTAGATTAGGAGATTCAGTATCGATTGGAGTTGAAACTTATGTTGGTTGGGGAATTACTATTGATTTTTCTCAAGGAATAAGGGTTGGTGCCGCTATTGGTGCTTGTGGTGAGGTCTATCTAGAAATAGACTGGGTAGAATTTTTTGAAGACTTATTTAATGGAAGGTTTTGGTCATGATAGATAAAAAAATGTTATATTTGATGTGTATTCCTGTATTTGGAGTAGTTATAAACTATGTATATATATTCTTTAATAGAAGCAAAATTGAAAAATTTAGCTTTCAAACACTATTCTTATATGTTTTTTCATCTGGTTTGATTTGGTTGGGAATACTTATTCTGTTTCTTCTAGGATATTCATGGGTTAACCAGATCGTCTATATTCAGGATATTGTTCCTATACTAATGATTATTCCAATTATTATTGGAGGATTATTAATGGGACTTCCAATTTTAAGGTATTATAAAAAATATAAGTTATTTTCATAAATTATACAATATTTTAAATATCCTGTATTTTTAGAGGTGATTCACGAAAGTGATGGGAAAGATTATTATTGAGATGCCTAAATAAAACAAGTGTGCACCATTGCTTCGTTGATAACTTGATGAAATTATGCTATATTTATACTAGATACCAAGTAAAGAATTGAGAAAATACAGATGCATATTAAGACAATAGAAAACTATCAACCCAAAAATGAACAAGAAGCAATTGATAAAAAGGCAATGTTAGACTTTGCTAGAAATAATGATGATGCACTATTTAGAACAAACCTTATTGCTCATTTTTCCAATTCAGCAATTATTCTAAATAAAACATTAGATAAAGTATTATTTGCTAACCACCTTATATATAAATCTTGGGGCTGGATTGGTGGACATAGTGACGGTAATCCTGATTTTTTAGATGTATTATTAGAAGAGGTAACCGAAGAAACAGGAGTTAAGAAAGTTAGGCCACTGCTTCATGAACCTGTGTCATTAGATAATATCCTAGTTTATAACCATATAAAACGGGGTGTATATGTGGGTGACCACATTCATATGAATTTAACCTATTTACTTATAGCTGATGAAGATGAGAACCTAGTTATAAAGGCTGATGAGAATAGTGGAGTTAAGTGGTTTGATTTAGATGATGTTTTAAATCACGTAACTGAAGAACGTATGATATATATCTACCAGAAATTATTTACTTATATAAAAACACTTAATAAGTAAAAGAATCACAATATTTTACACGAATACATAAAGCAGTTAATATTTAACTGCTTTTAAAATGCCTTTTATTTGAGCTTAAGGAAACTGTATAGTAATATATTTCTATATCGAAATAATTAGTAAAAGAGGAAAACACATGTTTGATAATTATTTAATAGATTCATGGCAAAAAGGCGTACTGTACTTAACTACATTAGTAGTCATAGCACTTATTTTCTTCACAGGTAAGAAAAAGTTAAAATTTAGTTTAAGAGTGATCATTGGTATGACTCTAGGTATATTAATAGGATTTTTATTTGGTCCAACTACAACTACCATTAATGGTCAAGAAACAACAATTGTTGCAACAATAAGACCGATTGGACAATTATATTTAAGATTAATCCAAATGGTTGTTGTACCTCTTGTTTTAACAGCTGTAATAAAGAGTTTTACATCACTTGAGACAATGCAAAAACTAAAGAGCATTGGTATTAAGTCTTTCTTCTGGTTACTTATAACAACAACTATTGGTGCGGTTATTGGATTCTTATTTGCATATATACCAGGATTGGGCAGTAATTTTGAACCGATCGGTGAATATGTAAGAGAAATTACGCCAATTGAAACAGTTATCTTAAATTTCTTCCCTAATAATATTGGTGCAGCTTTATCTGGTAATGTCGTATTACCCGTAATTGTACTTGCACTATTTGTTTCAGTGGCAATCATTATTGAAAATGTAAGACATCCAGAACGCACTAAGCCTTTTGTTGACTTTAATAATTCATTAAATACTATTATGACAAGAGTAACAAAATTTGTTATTAAATTAACACCTTATGCGGTATTTTCATTTATGGCTTATGCTGTGGGTAGAAGTAATATAGAAACATTGAAACAACTAGGTTTATATATTGCCTTAATATATGGCGCTTTAATCTTCCATTTTGTATTTGTTCAAATGCTTTTACTAAAGATTATGAAAGTATCACCAATCAAGTTTGTTCAAAAATTCTCTCCGGCAATGTTTTTAGCGTTTACCTCTCAAAGTAGCTATGGTACCTTACCAGTTACTATGGAGTCCTTAACAAAACGCGTTGGGGTATCTGATCGTATTGCAAACTTTGTTGGACCATTAAGTGCTAATGTAGGTATGAATGCTTGTGGAGGGATTTTCCCAGCGATGGTAGCAGTACTAACTGCAAATGCTTATGGTATTCCTATAGGACCAGTAGAGTTCGTATTACTTTTAGTGATTACAACCATTTCAGCAATAGGAATTGCTGGTGTTCCAGGTATTGCAACCATTGCTGCAGCGGTAGTATTATCAGCACTTGGGTTACCGATTGATGGTATAGCTTTAATTATTGCAGTTGATCCATTAATTGATATGGGACGTACACTAATTAATGTTACTGGTGCTGGTGTTGCGGCAACTATTGTTGCCAAATCAGAAAATGAATTAAATTTTGACATATTAAATAGTAAAGAAGAAGTTATTTTAAGTGAATAGTTAGTTCGAAAAAAATAATTGATTATAGTGTGTAATCAATTATTTTTTTATCTGTGATATAATAATTACACTTAAAAAACGTTTTAAAAAGGATGATAATAAATGAGAAAAGAATCTTTGGATTTATACTTATGATAACATCTTATATGGCTGGTATGATAAATAAGGTTGTATTATCATTTATATCGATACCGTTTGATATATATATAAATTATGTACTTGCATCAAATATTTTGATGACTATCGTGATCATTATTGGCCTAATCTTGATTATTTTAGATAATAAAGATAATATTTTCCTCATAATTTCCTGTCTATTGCTTATTGCATCACCAATTTCCAGTATTATCACTACTTGGATTAGGTTAGGCTTTAGTGTAGAAACAGGAAGTTCCATAGTGCTCATGGCGCAATCTATTAACTTTGCACCAGTTATCACTGTTGTATTTTTATTAAGTCTTTATAATAGGTTGAATATAGGTGGAAGAGTATTAACTATGACTTATATAGCGATTGGCCTGATAAATTTTATAGGCTCAATGATTCTAAACCATTTTATAAAAGATTTGACGGTTGAATTGTTTAGTTTATTTTCTAATATTGCAGCATATATCTACTATATCCAAACAATCATCATTATTGGTGTTCTAGTCATGAACTTAAAATATGCATTGTCTAGAAAGCAAAAACAATAAAATATAATATCTAAATTATAATGATATAATACGATTATAATAACGCTAACATGAAGATTAAATAGGGAAGGTTCTATGAGGTTTGTTTTCTAAGTAAAAAAAATAATGGAGCGTGGGATAAATGAAGAAAATATTAATTATTTTCATGACTTTAGTAAGTTTATTTTCTCTTATATCTTGTACACCCAATGATCTAACAAAGTCAGATGATGATCAAATAAATGAAGATGAAAAACATCAAGTAACTTTTGTTACTATAGATAAGAAATCAATAGTATTAGATAAATTTGGTGAACTGGAATATATAAACGAAGGCATTGAGATAAGTAATGAACTTTCTTTTAAGTTTAGTCATGTTCAGGGGTTAGATTATCTACTAACACAAGTAGAAAAGTTAGATAGTAACTTGTATATACATTTGGACATTGTTAAACAAAATGGTGTCTATAAACTATTATATTATTATCCAAATATGCGCATTAAATCATCTGTAAATCCACTGAGCCTCTTTATACTCTCAGACTACATATTACCTTATAGTGTAGAACTTATTTTGGGACACTTATCAAACATTCAAAATGTAGCTCTTTTCAGGGATTTCAGTATTAAACTTGGTATAAAAGATGAATCAAATACTTTAAACGAACTACATAAAAATAATATCACACAAGCATTCTATGATGTACAACCTAACGGTACATTTATGATGTCAATATATGATGAAGAAAGTCAGTTGATTTTGATTGGCACTGGATTTAATTATTTGATGGGGAATACTAAATCTAACCAAGTATATTATCCAATAGCTTATGAATTTTATGACTTCACAAACCCTAAATATAATACAATGCATCAGGAAAAGTTATGGTTTTCCACAAATTTTGGGGAAAACTACCTATTAATTGATGAAAAAGTACCTACGTTTGATGTGCGTTATGAAGCATTAAATGAAGAATTATCAAATTATATATTCTTTTATGCTAAAAATCATGATGAATTTATTAATAACATAAATTTAGCTAAAACAACAAGTATAACTTTAAAATATGATATTAAATCAACCTATTTTGATGAACTCCTTTCTATTTACGATGAAGCTTATTTTGAAGAACATATAGTTATTTTCTACTATAAATTGGAAACAAGAATGAGTGAAAATTATGTGTACTCTGTAACTACTAAAGATGATACGTTAACACTGAATGTTCATAGTATTCTAAGTGGTGCAACAGCGTTTAGTTCTTATACGTATCTAGTCACTTTGGATAAATTAGATGTAGAAGGTATTACTGAGTTTGATTTGGTTTACAGATCTATCACTTAAAAGATAAGTTTAGATATAATATATCTTGACAAAATACATCTGACTTACTGGGTGTATTTTCTTTAAAATATTGAAGAAGTGGAAGATAAGAAAGTAAATAAAGACATTTTAGTTTGTTTAATTTGGTCTTATTTGTTATAGTATTTAGAGGTGCCCTAATATGGAAGAAAATAAACGAGTAAGAAGAAAAAGATATAGTGGTCTGTATCCAAAAAAATATAATGAAAAATACAAAGAAAAAAACCCTGAAAAGTATAAAGAAACTATTCAAAAAGTTATGAAGAAGGGTAATACACCTGCAGGTATGCATCGTTCAATTATGGTTGATGAAATACTACATTTTTTTGATATAAAATTAGGACAAGTAGGGATTGACTTAACCACTGGATTTGGTGGACATAGTAAGGAAATTTTAAAAAAATTAAATCACACAGGACACTTACATGGAATTGATCAAGATCCTATTGAACTACCAAAAACAAGGGCTAGACTAGAAAGTTACGGATTTAATAAAGATAACTTTACGCTTCATCAATTAAATTTCAAGGATTTTGATGCAATTGATACTGAAGGCTTTGATTTTATTTTGGCGGATTTAGGTGTTTCTTCTATGCAAATTGATAATCCGGATAGAGGCTTTACATTTAGAGAAGAAGGTCCTTTAGATCTAAGAATGAATCCAAATGTTGGTATTCCGGCATATGTAAGATTACTTGAGATGAGTGAAATAGAAATTGAGCATATGTTAATTGAAAACGCTGATGAAATTTATGCAAAAGAAATAGCTAAAGAAATTACAAAAGCGAAAATACAAGGAAGGTACATCCGAACGACATTAGATTTACACCAGGTCATTGCATCAGCACTACAAAAGGTGTCAAAAAAAGTATATGAAGAAGAACTAAAAAAAGCATCGAGTAGAACTTTTCAAGCATTAAGAATTGATGTTAACAGTGAGTATGAAGTGTTATTTGAGATGCTTGACAAATTACCGGGTAAATTAAATCCTGGTGGTAAAGTGGCTATTTTATCATTTCACTCCGGTGAGGATAGGCTAGTTAAAAAGGCATTTAAACAATATTTAAATGATGGTGTATTTAGTATGACAGAAGGTCCGATATTACCAAGTAAAGAAGAAGTATTTAATAATCCAAGAGCAAGATCTGCAAAACTAAGGATTGCTATTAAAGGTTAATAAAAAACGGTCACTATATCAGATAGATAGAGTGACCGTTATATTTTTATAGATTAATTGAAACAGCTATACCAAGCGCTTCTGGACCGGTGTGAATTGCTAAGGCTGGTGTAATGTTTGATATACTAAAGTTTCTAATATGAGGTAGAGCTTCTTTGATTTTTGATGAGAAATCTTCTAAATTTAGTTTAGTGTCACTGTTCATTAAAGCAACATCATAACTCTTACTGTCTTTAACAAATTCTACAACTTGATGAATCAGTTCATTAACAGCTTTTTGATAGCCTCTTTGTTTTTTGACTGTATAGTAGATACCTTCATGATTACATGTAATTACGGGTTTAATTTTTAATAAATCAGCCACTGTTGCTGATACTAAACCAATACGTCCACCTTTTTTTAGGTAAACAAGTTTATCAACTGTGAAAAATACTTTTTTATGTGTTAGGTTTTGGTTAATCATGTTTACAATTTCTTCGAACGATTTACCTTCTTTAATCATATGAAGTGCTTCTAATGAACTATATCCGCTAGCCATACTAATGTTTTTGGTATCGATAAGCTCGATTGTTAAACCTTGATAATCTTCGGCAATTTGTCTAATGATATTCATTGTACCACTTAAACCTTTTGAAATCGGGATACAAATAACATGCGTGAACCCGTCTTTTTTAATTTGGTCAAAAGTACCTTCAATGTCTTTTGGACTTGGTAGAGAAGTAGTTACTTTTTTATGATCAATATGACTTAAAACCTCTTTTAATGAAATTTCTTTTTTATCAATATATTCTTTACCATCAATAATAATTCTTAATGGAAGTATATATAGAGGCATATTTGTTGAGTCTATGTTGATGTCAGATCCTGAATCTGCAAGTATTGCGATATTTTGTTTCATATTTGAAACTCCTTTATGTGTTTTTGATGTCTAATTTTGAAAACAGATAGCTAGATAGCATGATAGAAGAAAATGCTATGGTAGCTGTTTTAAGCGGTAATAGATCAATTGATACAGGTTTAGAATAATAAGTTATATTTGGTTTTCCTTTGAGTTCACTCACAGCAGATAGTAATGACTGCTCTAGAAAGTCAATAAATGTATTGTATGCATCGACTTTACCATATACAGAAGTTAAGTGGATTATACCTTTTTGAACATCATTTAGGCTACCTACTTGTTTAAGTATGGTGATTGTAATAATGAAAGCAATGTGTGACCTTTTATATTTTTTCTTGATTGGTGGTGTCATAATTTTATGTTTTACATAGTTATTAATCATTGAAGGTGTAACAAAACTATCTTTGATATCTTCGTGATCAATAAATATATAGCCTAAATGTTGGTTTACATAGTGTATGACTTGTTCTGAATAAAGTTCAATGTCAGGTAGTTCTTCCCAACGTGGTAGCTTTATATGTTCTATTTTATTTATCCATTTTTGTATTTCTGAATCCATCCAATACCTCCATCTAGTTATGATAACTAGATTACCACGTTTTCAATACTTTAACAATAAGATTGCTTCATTATGTCAATAAATAGCTATCTTGTGTAAAAAACACATAAAATATAATGTGATTGGTGGCCAAATAAAGGGACCCTTATGTATAATGATTATATGTTTATGACAAGATAGATATTTTTTGAGGATAGTATATGGATAATTTACATAAAGTTAAGTGGTATATGTTTTTATGGGATGTTTTTCTATGTTCTTTAGGATCATATGGTGGACCTGAAGCTCACTATGGTGTATTTTCTTCCATATTAGTTAAAAAGAAGAAATACATCACTGAAGAAGAACTTACAGAAATGATAGGGTTATATGCATTAGTCCCGGGTCCCAGTAGTACTCAAACAATTACAGCTATTGGTTATTATGTTGGTGGTAAATTACTGGCAATCTTTACCTTTCTAGTTTGGGCATTACCTGCAATGATAGTCATGACTTTACTCGGTATGTTTTTTACGTTTATAGATGCTAATCATGCATGGGAACCAGTACTCATGTATCTACCTGCAGCAGCAATTTCATTTATTGTATATGCTGCGATTACCTTATCTAGAAAAGTACTAAAGGTTAAAACGGATATTATTTTATACATTATAATGCTTATATTAGGGTTATTATTTGCAAATCTATCTATGTGGATAGTACCGTTATTACTTATACTCGGGGGCTTAAGTTATGTAGTTCCTAAAATAAGTGAAAAACGCAACGATAAACTTGAATATAAACCAAAATGGTTTATACTAATCATTGTTGTAGTGCTAGCACTCGTTAATGAGGTTTTAAGTCAAACATTCGATATTTCTATTTTAAATATCTACACCTCATTTTATAAATATGGTTATTCTGTAATTGGTGGTGGGCAAATTGTTGTGCCACTTATGATTACTGATTTGGTGAATAATCAATCGATTATCTCTTTAAATGACTTTTTAGCAGGTTATGCAATCGATCAGGCAATACCTGGTCCGTTATTTAGTTTTGCTTCATTTGTATCAGCAAGATCATTTGATGGTAGTAGTCTGAGTTTTCTAGCAGGTATAATTGGTGGTTTTAGTATTTTCTTGCCGGGTATATTATTAGTATTTTTCATATTCCCTTTATGGAAAGCTTCAAGAAAAATGCCTTTAATGAAACGCTTCTTAACTGGAGTAAGTATTACTGCAGCCAGTTTGATAGTAATGACTGCAATCAACCAATCACTTAAACTAGAAGTAGACTTTAAGGTATATGTTGTTGTAGTGGTTTCTACATTACTCTTATTAACGAAAAAGATACCTGCACCAATCATTATTTTACTTTCAATGTTTTTAGGTTTTATTGTATAGGAATTTAAAGTTTTTATTAGGAGATTTACATGGCATTATTAAGTTTAGGTATCATTTTAATCACGGGATTCTTAGCGGGTATATTATTTGAAAAAATAAGGTTACCTAAAATTGTAGGTATGATCATAGTAGGTATGCTCATGGGTCCGTCCATATTAAATATTATTGATGGAACGGTTTTACAAATTTCAGGATATTTACGTCAGATAGCTTTAGTGATTATCCTTACCCGTTCAGGCTTATCACTTAATATAGATAATTTGAAGAAAATAGGGCGACCTGCAATCCTCATGTGTTTTGTACCGGCTGTATTTGAAATTGTGGCGATTACTATCTTTGCACCAATGCTTTTGGGTGTGACTTATCCTGAAGCGTTACTCATTGGCTCAGTGATTGCAGCAGTATCTCCTGCTGTCATCATTCCAAGAATGATTAAATATAGTAAAACAAACTATGGTACAAATAAAAATATACCAGAACTTATTATGGCAGGATCATCAGCAGATGATATCTTTGTTATTGTATTGTTTTATGCATTTTTAGGCGTACTTAAAGGAAATACACTAAATACTTGGTCTATACTTCAAATACCGATATCTATTATATTAGGTGCAATTATCGGTATTGGTGTTGGACTCTTCATGGTTAAGATTTTTAAAAAGCACACTAAAACAATGCTTTCAAATATACTGATTTTACTCTCTGTATCTTTTATGCTTATAGGGTTAGAAATCCTTATTCAAGATGTGATTTCATTCTCTGCTTTAATTAGTATTGTAACTACCGGTATGGTCATATTATTTAAAAATAGAACGATTGCACATGAATTAGAAGAAGGATATCATAAGTTATGGTTATTCTTTGAGATTTTACTATTTGTTTTAGTGGGTATTTCTGTAGACGTAAATTACGCAATTAGTGCTGGATTTATGCCGATGATTGTTTTAATGATAGCTCTAGTATTTAGAATGATTGGCGTGTATGTATCCTTATTATTTACAAATCTAAACACTAAAGAAAAAGTATTTTCAATGATAAGTTACATACCAAAAGCTACAGTTCAAGCATCGATCGGTGCAATCGCATTAACTGAAGGCTTGGCTGTTGGTAATTTAGTACTTACTATGGCTGTTCTTGCGATATTGATTACTGCACCATTAGGTGCAATACTTATGGATAATACGCATAAAAAGTTATTAACCAAATCGGTTTTATAATGCATGAACCATTTTTATAACCTAATATATTAGGAAGACTACATTCAAAAGTCTTCCTATTTTACATTTTGAAAGTATAAAAGCGCTTTCATTATAGATTTACTTGTTGTTTTATTAGATTAATGTTATCTTTATATCGTGCGATGCTAATTAATTAAATGAAAGTAATAAAGGTTATTAAATGAAGAAACGTCTTTTGGAGAGAGTCGAATCAAAGTTTAATTTGAATGTGTTAAATGATCTAATATTTGTCGATGATAGACAAATATATTTTGTTGTAGAAACTCATGTTAAACCAAATATGTGTCATTTGATTAGTGGGGACTTAAGTAAAATTGGATTACCTAATTTTGATGAAATTGAGGCAAGTAAACTTCTAGATTTCGTTGAACCCGACAATCTATTAGCAGAAGTTGAGGGCAAACACACTTTTCTTCAAAAGATAAGAGAAAAATTTACGAATTTGAAAGATGAGATATTCTTATATATTCCCATTAAAAATGACCTTAAACCTATCTGGTTATATGTGAGCTTAAAACGTATTGAAGGTCAAGCGCTCGTACTTGGTCAGGTTGTTAGAATATATCATGAAACACCAGTAAACATTATTCATTATCAAAAAACATACCAAGATAGTTTAACTAGACTGTTTAGCCGTGAGACTTTAAAGATGCATATTGATTACTTACAGAATACAAGAGGATCATACTTACTTTATCTAGATATTGATGATTTTAAATCCATTAATGATAAATATGGCCACCAAGCAGGTGATCAATTCTTGATTGATATAGCAAACTTCTTTATAAGTAAGTGGGAACATAATGTTTTATACTATAGATTGGGTGGCGATGAGTTTGCTATGTACTGTTACGAACATGATGATGACTCTATCGTTAAACGCGCAAATAATTTAGTAGAAGACATCGAAAACCTAAATAATATGACCAAGGAACTTGGTGTAAGTTTATCCGTAGGTATTGTAAAAATTACAGATGAAAATAGAGATTATCATAGGTTACTAAACCTTGGGGATAAGTGCATGTACGAATCCAAACAAAAAGGTAAAGGTAATGTCACACTTTATGTGTGAAATTTAGAGGTTATATACATAATATAGCCTTTTTTATTTCTATTTAGCAATAAAAATGATACAATATCTTTAATCTAATCAAGGGACAAGATATTAAAATGATGCTTCAAAATATAGACCCGTTACTAATTAAATATTGTGAGACGAATATTATACCTAAATATCAGCAGCTTGATTTGGCACATCATCCAAATCATGTCTTTGATGTTATAGAAAAATCACTTATGATAGCAAAAGATTACGATGTGAATATTGAGATGGTTTATGTTGTTGCAGTATATCATGATATCGGATTACTTGTGAATAGAAAAACTCATCATATAGATGGTGGCAAAACATTAGAAGACGATGCGTTCATCCAAAACTACTTTACCAAGGATGAAATTTTAGTTATGAAACAAGCCATAGAAGATCATAGAGCATCTAATGATCACGCACCAAGAACCATTTATGGTAAAATAATTAGTGAAGCAGATAGATTAATTGATCCAGACCAAATCATATTAAGAACCATTCAATTTAGACTAAATGGTTCAAGAAATGAAGATTTTGATACAATTTATGAGGGTGTAAAAGCACATCTTATAGATAAGTATGGTCATGGTGGTTACCTAAAACTTTGGCTTAAGACAGAGCAAAATGAAACGCAGTTGTCTAAACTAAGAGCCATAATTGATGATGAAGATGAATTATATAAAAAAGCATTACATATATTTAATACAATAGGAAAATAACATGGATATTACAAATCCATGTTTAAACATATAAAATTAGTACTTAATAGGAGCGTATTTATAAAAAATGAATGATGGCACGATGTACATATTAATCATAGTAACAATCATTATATCTGCATTTTTCTCAGCAACTGAAGTAGCTTTTGCTACCTATCATCACCTTCGTATGAAGAATTTAGCGGAAAATGGAAATAAAAGAGCAAAACTAGTAATCAAACTAAACAGTAATTATGATGTATTTTTATCAACGATTTTGATTGGTAATAATATTGCCAATATTTTAGGGGCATCACTTGCAACCCTATTATTTGTTAAGTCATTTGGTAATGATTTAGGTGCAACACTATCAACACTTGTATTTACAATAATCATCTTAATATTTGGTGAAGTTACTCCAAAGAGTATTGCTAAAGAATATCCAAATAAATTTGCAATGTTTGCTGCACCAATTGTAAATGCACTTGAGTTTGTATTACTTCCAGTTAATTTTTTCTTCAAGGTATGGAAGAAAGTACTATCTTATATTGTTAAACCAAACAGTAAAGCTCACTTAAGTGAAGATGAACTCATCATGATTGTTGATGAGGTACAAGAATCAGGCGCTATTGATGAATCAAGTGGTACATTAATACGTAGTGCAATTGAGTTTGCTGACTTAGAAGCAGTGGATATTTATACACCGAGAATTGATGTTGTAGCTGTTTCAACAGCTGCAAGGCATGAAGATATTTTTAAAGTCTTTAAAGAATCAGGATATTCAAGAATACCTGTATATGAAGAAAATATTGACCATATCATAGGTGTTATGAACTATAAAGATTTCTTTATGGTTTTAACAGAAGGTTTTGATATTAAAGAAATTATTAAAGATGTTTTATTTATACCCAAAACTAAAAAAGTAAAAGATCTATTATTAGAACTTCAACAGTCTAAATCTCATATGGCTGTAGTCATTGATGACTACGGCGGAACAGCAGGAATTCTAACACTAGAAGATATACTAGAAGAACTTGTTGGTGATATTTGGGATGAACATGATGATATCATTGAAGCAGTTAAGAAGATGAATGATAATCAATACCTCGTTTTAGGTAATAGTAGTATTGAAGATTTCTTAGAAATTATAGGTTCTAAAGAAGAACCAAATGTGCTTACAGTCAATGGTTGGGTTGTAGAAAAATTAGGCACACTACCTGTTGAGGGTAAAACCTATGAAGTTAAGCCATATACCTTTGAAATTGTTAAAATGGACGGTAAACGTATCGATTTAGTTCAAATTACGATTGAAAAAGAAGAACAAATTTCACATGATTCAGAAAATAATGAATTATAGTATAGTCAAATGAATCATTATTTGATACAATGAATATGCAATGATTAAGATGAGTAATTAAGTACTAATTGTAGAAGAGAATCACTGGATGGTGAAAGGTGATAATTAGGTTTGATGAAAGCTGTCTTAGGAGCAAAAGTATTTCCGGCTATAACGGATTTAAACATGAGTGCACATGATAATGTGAACTAAGGTGGTACCGCGAATTTTTCGTCCTTAGAAGATTTTATATCTTTTAAGGACTTTATTATTTTTTGAAAGGAAAAATAGAACTATGAAATATATGACAAGTGAACAAATCAGACAAACTTGGTTAAACTTTTTTAAAGATAAGGGGCATATTATTGAACCCTCTGCATCATTAATTCCTGTAGATGACCCTACACTTTTATGGATTAATGCGGGTGTAGCTCCATTAAAGAAATATTTTGATGGTACAGAAACACCGAAATCAAAACGTATTACAAACATCCAAAAAAGTATTAGAACAAATGATATTGATAATGTTGGAAAAACTGCAAGACACCATACATTTTTTGAGATGATGGGGAATTTTAGTATTGGTGATTACTTTAAAAAAGAAGCAATTGAATTTGGATTCGAACTTTTAACAAGTCCAAAATACTTTGATATACCATTAGATAAACTTTATATGACATATTATCCAACCGATGTGGAAGCTAAAAATACTTGGTTAAAGTTAGGTGTCAAAGAAGATCATTTAATCCCTGTTGAAGGTAACTTCTGGGAAATTGGAGCTGGTCCATCGGGTCCGGATACTGAAATCTTTTTTGATAGAGGCACATCTTATGATTTAAGAGGTCCTGAACTTATTCGTGATGATATTGAAAATGAGCGGTTTATTGAAATTTGGAATATTGTTTTCTCACAATATAATGCAGATCCTAAACTCAAGAGATCTGAATATAAAGAACTACCAAATAAGAATATTGATACCGGTGCTGGTTTAGAAAGATTTGCTTGTGTACTACAAGGTACTAAGACAAACTTTGAAACAGACCTACACTATCCAGTGATTCTTAAAGTAGAGTCTTTAAGTGGTGTAAAATACGATGGACAAATGGCATTCAAAGTGATCTCTGACCACATTAAAACGTTAGTATTTGCAATCTCTGATGGTGCGAACCTTTCAAACGAAGGTAGAGGTTATGTATTACGTCGTATCCTACGCCGTGCGGTGAAGTATGGTAAATCTATTGGTTTTGATGCACCATTCTTACATTTACTTGTAGATACAGTCGTTGATATGATGTCAAACTTCTACACAAACTTAATAGAAACTGCAGTCATTGTTAAGAAAATTATTTTAAAAGAAGAAGAAAAATTCTTTTCAACCATCCTAGATGGTGAAAAACACTTACTTCAATCCATTAAAGATGGTAAGTTAAGTGGTGAGGATGCATTTAAACTTTATGATACTTATGGCTTCCCAATAGAATTAACAATTGAATATGCAGAAGAACATGGTATCACTGTAGATATTAAAGGATTTAATGAAGCACTTGAAGTTCAAAAATCAAGAAGTAGAGATGCTAGAAAAGTAACACACTCTATGAAGGGTCAAGATGAGGCTTTATTAAACTTTGATGTACCTAGTGAATTTGTAGGTTATGACTACCTTCAAACAGAAAGTAAAGTCATCAAAGTATTTGATCAAGGTATCGTATTAGATAAAACACCATTTTATGCAAATAGTGGTGGTCAAATATCAGACACAGGATCAATTAATGGTCTAGTTGTTAGAGATGTCATTAAATTACCACATGGTCAACATCTACACTTAATTGAAACAGATGCATTTACTGAAGGTGATGAAGTATTATGTATTGTCAATCAGGACAAACGCCATCACACAATGAAAAATCATACAGCGACACACTTACTTAATCAAGCCTTAAAAGATACGTTAGGAAGTCACGTGAAACAACAAGGTTCTTATAATGGTGATTTAAAACTAACGTTTGATATTAACCATTATGAAACTATCAAAGATGAAGAAATTTTAACAGTAGAGAAAATCGTTCAACAAAAAATAAAAGAACAAATTGATGTAGTAACACACGTCTTACCAATTGATGAAGCTAAAAAATTAGGTGCAGCGATGCAATTTGGTGAAAAATATGGTGATATTGTTAGAGTAGTTGATGTAGGATCTTGGAGTATGGAGTTTTGTGGTGGTACACATGTTAAAAACACATCAGACATCAAAAACTTTATGATTACTTCTGTAGAATCTATTGGTTCAGGTACTTATAGATTTGAAGCTATTACTGGTCAAGTATTATCACAAGTTAAAAAAATAGTTCAAAATTTACTTGATATGATTCATCAACATATTGAAAAAATTAAATCGCTTGATGAAAATCATAATTTAAAACCATTACCAGAATTAACTGGATCTTATCAAGATATCATCAATCTAAGACTTTATAATCAATATATTTCAAATGAATCTAAAGTTGTTGAAAAACAACTTGAAGCTAAATTAATTGATCAAATTATTTTACAAGCAGATACATTTATACCTAAAACAATTGAACCAACTACCTATATTTATAGTGATAACTTACCACAGTCATCATTAAAACCACTCATTGATGTCTTATATGATAAAATAAAGGCAGATACTGTTGTCTTATTAAACATCTCTGAAGACAAGGCAAGTTACTTAGTAAAATCATCAGTAAATGAAGCAAGAAACGTCATTAATGAGTTAAACAAAGTACTTGATGGTCGTGGTGGTGGTAAACCTGATTTTGCTCAAGGTGGTACACAGGCACTAGACAAGGTACAAATGTTTTTGAAAGGTAAAAATTAATTTGAAATATTTCGGACTCGACTTAGGTGAAAAATCACTTGGCGTAGCGATATCTGAATCAGGTATTATCGCAAGTAATTTAACCACTATTCGATTTAAAAGCGAAGATTATGAAGATGCTGTCGAACAACTTCTTAAACTTCTTAATCAATATAAAATTGACTGTGTTGTATTAGGTTTACCTAAACACATGAACAATGATATTGGTTTAAAAGGTCAAATGGCGATTGATTTTAAAACATTATTAGCATCAAAAAGTAACGTTCAAGTCATCTTATGGGATGAACGTCTATCCACAAAAACAGCATTAAGAATCTTATCAGATAGTAATAAGAAGTATGATAAGCAACGTAACTTAAAAGACGAGGTCGCAGCACAAGTGATCTTACAAAACTACTTAAATTCCAGGGGGAATACATTATGAAAAAAGATAACGAATTAATCATCATTACTGGTGACAAAGAAGAAAAAGCAACGATTTTATTTACTTTCGAAGAAGAAGGTAAAAACTACGTAGTATTTGAGTTTGATGAAACTGAAGAAGTTTCAGCTGCTCGTTTTGAACCAACACAAGGTGAAGGCATTGGTCAATTAATGGATATTGAAACCGAAGCTGAATGGGATTTAGTTGAAAACGTGTTTAACCAATATGAAAAAGATTTAGAAGATGAAGAACTGGAAGATTAGTGATTTAAAGTCCTATGCACTGTCAAAAAATATTCCAATTATTCAAGATGATGCATTAAACTTTATCAAAAACTATATTCAAAATAACAACATCACATCTATATTAGAAATTGGAACTGCCTATGGATATAGTGCAGTTTCTTTCTCAAGTGAGACTACACATGTAGATACCATCGAAAGAGATGCAGTTCGTTATGAAGAAGCACTTGAATGGATTAGTCTACTGGATGCCAATGTCACACTCTATGCAGAAGATGCATTAACATTTGATGGATTAGATTCAACATATGATCTCATCTTTATAGATGCAGCTAAATCTCAATATGAAACACTATTTAAAAAGTATAGTGCATTATTAAATCCAGGCGGTAGTATTATCTGTGATAATATTAACTTTCATAATTTAAAAATTGAAACAGTTAAAAATCGAAGTACAAAAGGGTTACTTAAAAAGTTAGAAAAATTTAAAACATTTTTAAGAGAAAATGATACTTTTGAAACAACATTTTTAGATATCGGAGATGGGCTTACAGTGTCCAAATTGAAATAATGATTGAACAATATACTAAAAATAATCAAACAATTCAATATAAGATTGTTTTTAAAACGATTAAGCATGTATATTTTAGAAAAAAAGATGATTATTTTTTGATATCAGCCAATCGCAGGATGAATAAAAAACAAGTACTAAGTATATTAGACAGTCATTTTCATAAATTAGTGAGTTTTCAAACGAAGAAAAGACGCCAGACAACTGAAAAGTTTCAGTTATGGGGTACTAAACTCAGTGAAGCTGAATTCTTTGATGGGTTAGAAAACACCCAAAAAAACTATGAAAAAATACTGATTGACAAAACAGTTAGTCAAATAGAAATATTTGAATCACAACTAATAAACGACCTATCTAAACTGAATTTAACACTTAAATCTACCAAGGTTAAGTTATTAAAATCAAAATTTGGTTCATGCCAAATTGTAAGAAAAGAAATAACAATTAATGCATTTTTAGCGAAACTAGATCCTATCTATTTATATTATGTACTCTTACATGAGTACTGTCATTTAATAGAAGCTAATCACTCAAGTGCGTTTTATAAATTGCTTGATGTACTAATGGAAACCCATAAAGTTGTTCAAAAGGATTTAAGAAAATATGTTATTACATTTTAGATAGTCAATTTATGATATAATATAACAAGAAATTAAGGAGATATACATTAAATGGCAAGTAAAAAAGTATATGAACTTACCCAATCGGGTTTAGATCAACTAAAAGATGAATTAACACATTTAAAAGATGTTAAACGTGTTGAAAACTTAGAGGCTTTAAAAGAAGCTCGTGAACAAGGTGACTTATCAGAAAATGCTGACTATGATGCAGCTCGTAATGAACAAGCTAGAATTGAAGCACGAATTCTTGAAATTGAAAGCATCTTAAAAAATGTAAAAATAATTAGAACTAATGATGATTCAACAACTGTAAATATTGGTAAAAAAGTATTACTTCACTTTGTAGAAAAGAACAAAGATGTTGAGTACCATGTTGTTGGAACCATTGAAGCAGACCCTAAGAATTTCAAGATTTCTATCGAATCTCCATTAGGACGTGCTATCAAGGGTAAAGAAGTTGGAGATTTAGTACAAATCAAATCTGCAACAAATAAACAATCAAACGTAGAGATTAAAGCAATTAGTTAATGATTAAAGCAAGAAATTTAATTCCTAGCCTATATCAGGAATCTATAGCAACAATTGATTATGACATGCTTAAAAAGCAGGGGATAACGACTCTGTTTTTTGACTTAGATAATACAATTATTGATTACAATCAAACCAAACTAACAAGCGAATCGATAGAATTCCTAGCACGTTTAGAAAAAGAATTTAAAGTACTAATTATCTCTAACTCTCATAATAAACGCGTAAGTTTTGCAGTAGGACATCAATTTAAATATGTTTCTTTTGCTAAAAAACCACTTAAAATGGGTTTCAAAAAAGCCTTAAAAATGTTAGGTTCAAAAGTGAGTGAAACAGCCATGATAGGTGATCAACTCCTAACGGATATTCACGGTGCTAATCGTCTAGGTATGTATAATATCCTAGTGGATCCGATTGCTAAAAAAACAGATAGATTACCCACAAGAATTAATAGACAACTAGAAAAGTATTTTCTAAAGAAAATTGAGAGAAAATATCCAGATGAATTTGGGAAAGGATTGAACGTTTATGCCATCAAACACTACTAAATGTATAGGTTGTGGAGTTGTACTACAAACTGAAGATCCAACAAAATTAGGTTATATTCCAAATCATGACCACATCTTTTGTAAAAGTTGTTACCAACTGATGCATTATGGAAAAGCAGAAGGTCATAGTCATCCAGATAATTTGCCTAATTTTGAAAAGAAATCTTTAATTGTTGTAGTCACATCTCTACTTTATTTAGACAGTATGTTAAACTCTGAGGTTAAACGTCTAGGAGATAACTACAAGGTTGTCTACTTAATTAACCAGATTGACCTATTACCCGATGCAACTTCTAAGAATTTTTTATTAGGAAAAATTCAAAAAAGTTTTAGATTAAATAGAGTGAGTTATGAAGATATCGTTTTAATGAGTGCGCTAAACCCATATGATATCGATCATTTAAAAGGATACCTTAAATCATTTAACGTACCGAATATCTATTTAATTGGCCTACAAAACAGTGGTAAAACAACTATATTTAAGGCATTAACGGGTAATAAAGAAGCACTAAGTTTACCAAAGGCTGCTTTAACTCAAACCATGTTACATGCTAAATTTGATAATTTAAATATCTATGATACACCTGGTTTATACCAAGGTGGATACCTACATGAATTCTTTGAATATAAAGATTATAAAGATTTACTTCCACAAAAGCAGTTTAATCCGAGAAATGGTACGCTTAAAAGCGGACAATCACTCATGATTGGTGGTTTAGTAAATATTAGTGTTCTTAAAGGTGAAACAAAATCTACCTTATATGTATCTGATTATGTGAAACACCATATAACAAGTTCAGATAATGTAGAAAATATTTTAAAAACTGAAAATATCTTTAAACTTAAATTTGATAATTATGTGACAAAAGATTACAAACTAGTTGAAGACAAAAAATATCAATTCACACTTGCAGATTTTGGAATTGTTCATATCCTAGGACCTGTTACTATCCAAATATCAACACATCCAAAATTACATATTACACTTGCAGAAAGTTTCTTCAAATGATCGATAAAATAACAGAAGATGTCAGGCTAAAGTATAAAGACAATCCCAAACGATATGAACATATCCTAGGTGTTGTAAAAACTGCTGTAAGTCTTTCGTTAAGGTATGGGGTTGATTCTAATCAAGCCTATATCGCAGCAATCTTTCATGATTACACGAAGTATGATGACATAAGTACTCAAACATCTGTATTAGACATAAATGAAATTAAAACTTATAAAGATGTACCTGTGATGTATCATGCACTAAGTGCAGCAGCAATTTTAAAAAATACCTACAACGTACAAGATGAAATGATCTTAAATGCCATAAAATATCATGTATATGGTAGAGTAGGTATGACAATATTGGATAAAATTATACTGATTGCTGATAAAATTGAACCAACAAGAGATTATCCACTGGTTCACGTTTTAAGGAAGTTATCACTTGAAAGTTTAGATGAAACCATTAAAG
The DNA here is from genome assembly GCF_000018785.1 of Acholeplasma laidlawii PG-8A. Classification (NCBI taxonomy): domain Bacteria; kingdom Bacillati; phylum Mycoplasmatota; class Mollicutes; order Acholeplasmatales; family Acholeplasmataceae; genus Acholeplasma; species Acholeplasma laidlawii. The sequence goes on along the minus strand of NC_010163.1, from coordinate 930,590 downwards.
TATATTTAAATGATTTAGTAACAAATCCTGAATTAGGATACGTTACAAATAAAAAAGACATATTAGAAATAATAAAAAGTATAGGAGAATAGATTTTGCAACTATTACAACAAACCATAGAAATATTAGAAAAAATTAACGCACAAGACATTACAGTATATGAATTCTTAGAAAAGAGTCCATTTTATGACTATTTTGTAGTCGCTACAGTCAATGAACGTGCATCCCAAAGTGCAGTCGGTTATTTTAACGAAACTTTAAAATCAAGTATTAAACAAGTAGAAGGTAAAGGACAAACAGGTTGGTTATTAATTGACCTTGGAGATATCGTAGTTCACTTGTTTGGTGAAAAAGATAGAGAATTTTACGGATTTGACAAACGCTTCATGGAATTAAAAAAGAAAATATAATCTATATAAATAAAAGTCAAAAACCTCCATTAGCTATACTATATAGTTGAAGGAGGTTTTTTTATGAAGAAAAATGTCATATGGGCAATAGCCTTTTTACTTATATTCATGTGGATGGTGTTTAAGCCTGATAGTAAAGATTTACCTTATTTTAAACATGAACCAGATATGATTCAAGTAGACATTACCGGTGCTGTTAAAAAGCCTGGTACATATCAGATTATTAGAGGTATGACCTTAGCTTATTTAATTGATCTATCTGGCGGTCTTAAAGAACATGCAGATATATCTAATATCCAATTAGGTAGTATTATAACAAATGCTTCATATCATATTCCGCACTATCAGCTCATTGAAGAAGAAATCATTAAAAGGATTAATTTAAATACGGCTACTTATAGTGATCTCATTTTAATACCTTCTATTACCGAAAATAGGGCACTTGAAATACTACTTTATAAAAAAGAAAATGGTAATTTTAAAACTGTAGAAGAACTACTTAATGTAAAGGGTATTGGAGTACAGACGTTTGATAAAATTAAAGTTTACTTCTTTATTTAAGTATGCATATGTATATCTGATTTTACTCGTTATTTTAATACTTACGATACATTATCCTTATTTAGTTATTGTACTTTTATTTTATATATATCAGATTAGAAAACATATATCTTGGGTGATTTTGATATCTATAGCTTTAATCTATTTACTAGGTTTTTTTACACTTCAACCAAAAGAAAAAGATGTGAGTCAAGACTTTATTATAAGTCACGTTGAAAATAAGGAAAACTATTATCAGTATACAGTTACATCTGGATTAAACTCATATCACTTTAGTAGCCAGGTGAAGTATGAATTTGGTGATATCATATTCATTAAAGGAAAGACTGAAAACTATAGAAAACAAACAGTACCTGGCGGTTTTAACAGTTTTAGGTATCAACTGGGTAAGGGGATTAAGGGTATCATAAGAATGGATACGATAAGCCTAAAATCACCTTCCCCTTTTAGAAGTTTCATGTTAAAACCAATCCCCATTCTTGATTTATTTTATGATGATGCACTCATTGAAACACAGTATATGTCACACCTGTTTAAACTATCATCCATCCATCTTGCTTTTCTAATCACCTTGATCTTTAAACTATTTTATTATCTGGATATCAAGGATACGTCAAAATACCTTATAACAGCATTACTTATGGGTATATCTTATCTCATCGGTTTTAGTGTGATTATCTTAAGGATGTGTATTAAGTACACCATTAAGTACTTAAATAATCAACATAATTTAGATATGGATAATTTTAATATAGAAGTAATAACCTGTTTGATGATACTCATATTTAACCCTTATATCATCTATAATCATACCTTTATTGTAGTGTATGTATTCGTTTTTTATATCGCACTTAGTTCAAGTGTTGCAAAAAAACGTATGGGCTACATCATACCTTTTTTGATAGCACCTTTTCTACTTTTATGGCAAAAAGAAATTAGTATCATCAGTTTATTTTTTATTCCGATTATGAGTTTACTCATTAAATATGTATGGGTACCTAGTTTAATTATTGGGTCAATATTACCCTTTATTTCACTCATAGATAGCATAGCCTTATTTATTCAAAAATTGGAGGCGTTTATTGCTATCTACGATGTGCGTTTCTATCTTATGCAACTTTCTGGCATTATGTGGATTATTTATTTTGGGTTCATCTTATTTTTATGTGCTGCACCACACAAAAGAGCCTTTTATAGACGTTTTTCAGTTCTTTTGGGTATAGTGGTTATCTCTTTTCTACTCACGTTTAAACCGCTTGAAGATAGTGTTATTTTTCTGGATGTAGGTCAAGGTGATAGTGCTGTTATATTTAAAGATAATCAAGTGATAGTCGTCGATGCATTTGCTAATGTTACAAGCTATTTGAAATATCATTATGTATATACGATAGATTACTTAATTATTACGCATGCTGATTTTGATCATATGAAGGAAGTCGATGACTTACTATTAAACTTTAATATAAAAACTATCGTAGTAAGTGGTTATATGGATTATCCGGTGAAACACCCCAATATATACCGTGTTCGTGAAGGTAAGCTTAAACTTCCTAATTCATTAGGTATCAAGTTATTAGGTCCTACAAAAGACTATCTAAATATAAATGATAATTCGGTGGTCTTTAAGATACATGTTGATGGCTTAAATTATTTGTTTGCAGGTGATATTGGTATTCAAACAGAAAAAGATTTAGTACATATGTATGGTAGATTCTTAAAAAGTGATGTTTTAAAAGTACCTCATCACGGTTCTAATACCTCAAGTTCAATGGATTTCTTGTATCATGTCGATCCTTCGATTGCAGTAGTAAGTGTAAGTAAGCGAAACGTATATAATTTACCGAACAATGAAATTATTCAAATCTATAGAGATTATGGGCTTTACTTACATCAAACTAAAGATTCTGGAAGTTTAATAATTAAAAAGAAAAATTTAATAAACTTTCCACCTTAATTTTCCGTTTAGAGTTTCAAAAACTACCAAAAAATTGTATAATATGATGTAAGTGAGGTAATCTATGGAATCCACATATTTATTAGTTGGTCAATCAGCTTTTTTAATAAATGAACAGATAAAAACATATCAAGATAAATTTAAACTTGACCAGTTTAACATTGTTAAATTAGATGCATTAGAAACTGAAATTGAAGTCATTAATCAAGAACTTCAAACCGTTTCTTTTTTTAGTGATTTAAAAATGGTTGTCATTGAACACTTAGATGGTTTAACAAGATATGATGACAAGGTGCTATCTACTTTCTACAAATATTTAGAATCACCAAGTAGTGATATTGTTTTAATCTTAACAATTACAGAACTACCAAAGGATCATAATTTAGGTAGTTATCTTGAAAAGTATACATTTATTGAAACAATACAATCCTTAGAAGGTGAAACCCTAATTTCTTATATTAGAGAGTCATTTCATAAGGAAGGATATCAAATAGAAGATAAGAGTATACAACTTATTATTGAACGTACACAAAATGATCTTTTTAGTATTCACCAAGAAATTAGTAAAATTAAAATGTATGCATATGATGAAAAAATTGTTTTTGTAGAAGATGTAGATCTTTTAGTGACTAGAAACCTAGAAGACAATATTTTTTCTTTTTCTACTGCATACTTAAAAGGTAATATTAAGTCTTATATGCAAATTTATGATGATTTAGTCACAAATAAAATGCCTACAATCACAATCTTTAATCATTTATTTAATACGATGCACTTAATAATGCAAACTAAAGATTTAATGGAACAAGGCTTAAATCAAAAAACACTAGCTGAACAATTAGGTGTATCTAGTGGTAGAGCATATCACCTCATGAAAGAAGCAAAGTTACAAAGTAAAAAAGATTTAGAGACTCTTATTCATGGATTAGCTAAACTAGATGTAGAAATTAAAAGTGGTATAAAAGATGAAAAATTAGGTTTTGAATTACTATTACTAAGGAGGTTGGCATGAAACTAGAATATAAAAAAATACTCGTGTTTGACTTTGAAACAACAGGACTTACACCAAAAAGAGATAAAGTCATAGAAGTTGGTGCGGTATTACTCGAAAAAATAGGTGATACCTATGAGATTGTTCAAGAAATTGATTATCTCATTAAACAACAAACACCAATTACAGATTTTATTTCTAATCTTACAGGCATAACTAATGAGATGTTAGCGCGTGATGGTGTTGAAGAAGAGTATGCATTCAGACAACTGGATAATCTAATCGATGAAGATACACTATTAGTAGCATATAACCTAGCATTTGACATTGGTTTTTTAAGTGCACTCTATCAAACGTATGTGGCACATAACTATAAAATACAAAATGATATCTTAGACTGTATGGCAGTGTATAAAGATAGATATCCATACCCACATAAACTTGAAAATGCAGTAGCAAGATTTGAATTATCAAATAACCAAGCGCATAGAGCGAGTGAGGATGCTAAAGCTACATTTAAAGTTTTAGATTGCTTAGCAAGTGAAGAAAACAATTTAAAACTATATGTGAATGTGTTAGGCTATAATAAAAAATACGGTCTACCAGATAGAACGTATTTTAAAAAACATATTGAATTAGTAGCACAAGGCTTTAATGGTTACCGCGAAATCGAAAAAAGGGTAATAAAAAACACCATTTAGGTGTCTATTATAAGGAGTTTACGAGTCTTGCTAACGCAGATTTATTACGCGCAACAAAGTTCTTGTGGAAAATTCCTTTAGCTTGCCCTTTATCTAACTTTTTATGTGCAAATGACAATTTAGCTAGTGCAAGATCTTTATCTTTAGCTTCTACAGCTTTTTCAACAGCTTTAACAGCAGTTTTGTATGATGATTTAAATGAAACGTTTGCTTGATGACGTTTTTCGTTCGTTAAGTTACGTTTGATTTGGGATTTAATATTAGCCACAAATTCACCTCCTAAATAAGCACATATCATTTTACCAAAACAATCTAATAAATGCAATAAGAAATCATATTTATGATAAAATAAATGAGATGAGGGAAAATATGACAACAGCAAATAAATTAACAATCTTAAGAATATTATTAATACCAGTCATGATTACAGTATTATACATTGATGCACTTGTGATCGATACTGCATTTTTAAACATGACAGTACAGCAAATTATTTTTGCTGGGCTATTCATTCTAGCGAGTCTAACAGACTTCCTTGATGGCTATATAGCGCGAAAGTATAACCAAATTACGACGTTCGGCAAGTTTTTAGACCCGATTGCAGATAAAGTTTTAGTCTTTACAGCACTGCTTTATTTAATGGTTCAAATGCCTGATAGAGTAGCTATATGGGGTGTAATGGTTATCATCGTAAGAGAATTTTTAGTTACAGGTGTTCGACTCATTGCGGTAGAACATGGCAAAGTGATTGCAGCAAGTCACTTAGGCAAATATAAGACTTTAACCACAATGTTAGCAATCATTATGTTTTTATTTAATGATTTTGGTTTAACACTTATCCATCCTAATTTAGTGTGGGTGACCAATATTGTTTATTATATAGCAATATTCTTCACGGTTTGGTCTGGATTTGATTATTTATATAAAAATAGAGAGATCATATTAGAAAGTGTATAAAATAAAAGTCAAACAGACATTTTTACACTACTATACTATAGGAGGAATGATTAGTTTATGAGCGATAATAAAAAACAACAAGCACTAGAATTAGCCCTTAAACAAATTGAAAAACAATTTGGTAAAGGGTCGATTATGAAATTAGGTGATGGTGCTGACCATTCAATAGAAGCAATTCCATCTGGTTCTATAGCATTAGATATAGCATTAGGTATTGGTGGTTATCCTAGAGGAAGAATTATTGAAGTTTATGGACCTGAGTCAAGTGGTAAGACAACACTTACTTTACATGCTATGGCAAGTGCACAAAAGCAAGGTGGTACAGTAGCGTTTATCGATGCTGAGCACGCACTTGATCCAAATTATGCAAAAGCACTAGGTGTGGATATAGATAATTTAGTGTTATCTCAACCAGATACAGGTGAACAAGCACTTGATATAGCTGAGGCTCTAATTAAGAGTGGATCTATTGATATGATCGTCATAGACTCTGTAGCGGCTTTAGTACCAGAAGCTGAAATTGCTGGTGATATGTCTGCAAACCATGTAGGCTTACAAGCAAGAATGATGTCACAGGCTATGCGCAAAATGTCAGGCGTTATCTCAAAATCAAATGTTGTAGCAATTTTCATCAATCAAATTAGAGAAAAAGTTGGCGTGATGTTTGGTAACCCAGAAACAACCCCGGGTGGTCGTGCACTTAAATTCTTCTCATCAGTGAGATTAGAAATTAGACGTGCTGAAGCGATTAAACAAGGTAGTGAGATGATAGGTATTAAATCAAATGTGAAAGTTGTTAAATCTAAAGTGGCACCACCACTAAAAACAGCATCTATTGATATTATGTATGGTACTGGTATTTCTAGAAGTGGTGAAGTACTTGACCTTTCAGTAGAACTTAATTTAGTTAATAAAAGTGGTGCATGGTATAACATTGGTGAAGAAAAACTTGGCCAAGGTCGTGACAATGCAAAACAATATTTAGAAGATAAACCAGAACTTCTAAACGAGTTAGAAAAAAAGGTTAGAACGCATTTTAAATTAACAAAATAGAATAATTTACACAAAATAGAATTATATTGAACAAAGTGGTGAAACTATCACCACTTTTTGTTTTATTATTTTATAATAGATATAGAGAAAAGTTTTAGGTGGGCTTGTATGATAAACATAATTAGAAAAACCGGTTGGTTCTTAAAAAAAGAGTGGAAAAGTTATACGATGATGTTTATTTACCTCATCATCATCGCGGTTCTAGCATTAACTCCAGCATATGTATTGGGTATTGCAATTGATGTGATTGTATCAAAAGGGTTGACTTGGATGAGTCTATCTTTTATTGTTGGTGCACTCATATTAATACCTATTTTTAGATATTTAATATCATTTATCTATAACTATACATCTGCTAAAACAGCTCAAAAGTTAGCTTTTGAATTTAGAAAAATATATCTAAAAAAACTCTTTGAGATGGATGCAGAGTTTTATGAAAGATTTCAAAAAGGTGACTTAATATCTAGAGCAACAGCTGATTTAGATATGATTACCATGGCTGCAACATCAGTGCTTGAAGGTATTATTTTTAATATCGGTATCATTATGTTTGCTATTGGTGTTATGACCTTTACAATCTCCTGGGAATTAACCCTTATTTCAGTCACTGTCATGCCAATTGGTATTACTATACTAAATATGATCCGCGTGAGAAAAAGAGGGTATATTAAAATACATAGAGAAATCTATGCAAATATGACTGAAAAGATTTTAGAGTCTGTAGAAGGTCAAAAAACTATTCGTGCTTATGTCCAAGAAGCAAACGATTTAAAACAACAACATAAAACGATTGATGAAGATATTAAATCATGGCGCTATATAATTAATTATGAAAATAGACTAGCACCTTTATTTGAATCTGTATATGCAATTGCCTATATCTTAGCCTTTGTATTTGGTGCACTTTTCATTATTTATCAAAAGATGACTCTTGGTGAGTTAATCATCTTTATTTCATATATTGGTATTTTATATGGTCCGATTATATCTATATCAGGTGTATTTCAACATATCAACAATGCCACTGTTGCCATTGACCGTTTTGATGAAATTATGAAGGTGGACCCAAAAGTTAAAAATGAAGATATTCCTGAACCAATTATTGACTTTAAAAAGATTGAATTCAAGAATGTGGCTTTTAAATATCCATTAGATGAACGTTATACATTAGAAGATATTAATCTAGTGATTAGAAAAGGTGAGACAATTGGTGTTGTTGGACCTACTGGTTCAGGTAAAACTACACTAGTTAGACAACTTTTAAGAGAGTTTAATGTCACAGAAGGTGATATTGTTATTGATAATAAAAGTATTAAACGATATAACATTAAGAGTTTAAGAAAGATTGTTGGTTATGTACCTCAAACACATATGTTATTTAGAAGAAAAGTAACAGAAAATATCATGATTGGTAATCCTGATGCAAGTATTGATCAATTAAATTTAGCAATTAAAATAGCAGACTTTGAAAAAGATATCGGATTTTTAACAAACGGTCTTCAAACACGTGTAGGTGAAGGTGGAACAACACTATCTGGTGGTCAAAAGCAAAGACTATCGATTGCCAGAGCAATCATCAGAGACCCTGAAATATTAATCTTAGATGACTCACTTTCAGCAGTCGATGCAAACACGGAAGAAACCATATTAAAACAACTTAAAACTTATCGTTCAGGTAATACAAATATCATTGTTGCACACCGTTTTTCAGCAATTAGAGAAGCTAATCAAATTATCGTTATGGATAAAGGGCGTATTTCTGAAATCGGAACACATGAAGAATTAATTCAAAAAGATGGTTGGTACAAAGCTCAATATGACCAACAAATGAAAATGAAATAGGTGTCTATATGAAACAATTTAAAAAAGTTTGGCGTTATATTAGACGCTATAAAAAGTTATTAACTATTTCAATCATTAGTATGCTCATTGTCCAAATGCTTGGACTCTTAGCACCACTCATCGTTCGTTCTATTTTAGATGATCAATTAGTAGGAATTACTAAACAGTGGTATGAGACTACAGATAGTTCTAAAGTGGCATATCAAGGAAATTACTATACTCAAGACGCAAATGAAGGTGCACCATTAACGATTGTTATTGTAAATGGGAAATACTTAGCTATTTTTGATGAAATCGTCTCTGGAAATCAACAATTTGTTGCAACTACTGAAACAGAAGGGCAATTAACAATTACAACTTTTGAAGGTGATAAAGTTGTATATACTGCACAAATTCTAACAGGTGGTGAAGTGAGTAGTTTTTATGCACCATTCCTACAACCTATCTTCATCCTATTAGGTTTATTAATCCTTAGATATGTATTTCATATACTATTTCTATTTATCCAACGTATTACAACAGCCTTCATTACAACAAATGTTGTTAGAGATGCAAGAAAAGATGCAGTTAAAGCACTTCAAAATATGCCGATGTCTTATTTTGAGTACGAACCAGCTGGTAAAATAGCAAACCGTATTATTACAGACGTCAATGGTATGATCAATTTATTTTCAACTTTGATGAATTTAGTATTTAATTCATTCTTATCCGTTATATTTGCATACATTGGAATGTTCTATTTAGATTCAACACTTGCACTATTTACATTTATTTTATTCCCATTAATCTATATATGGTTAAAGGTATTTATTAGAAATTTAAATGAGATTGCTCAAAAAGTATCCGAATCTGCTTCCATGATTACTGCACAGTTAAATGAAATTATAAATGGTATTAACGTGCTTCAAATCTTTAACTACCAAGAACAAACAGAAAAAGAATTTGAAGTCACATCCAATATATTTAGAAGTGAACAACTCAAAGAACAAAGACTTCACTTATCGATTGGTTGGAATATGATTCGTTTACTTGGATTTTTAGTTACTGCATTTATTGTTGCTTATTTTGGATTCCAAAGCTTAACTGTAGGTACATACGTCATGACTGCAGGTACAATTTATGCATACAATGACTTCCTATCTCGTTTGATGGAACCGGTTGGTGTGTTATTTAGAGAGTTTGGTAATTTACAACTAGCTCTTGTAAGAACAGACCGTATATTTACAATCATTGATGCTGAGCAAGAAGATGATAGTTTTGAAGAAATTGAAAGATTTAAAGGTAAAATCGAATTTGAAGATATCACCTTTGCCTATTCAAAAGATGCCCCTGTATTAAAAAATGTAAGTCTTAATATTGAAGAAGGTTCTATGGTAGGTATTGTAGGACATACAGGTAGTGGTAAATCAACAATGATGAATCTATTACTAAGATTTTATGACTTTAAAGATGGTGATTCAGGTAAAATCTATATTGATGGTGTAGATATCCAGTCTTACTCTAAACGTACTTATAGAAACCATATTGGTATGATTTTACAAGATCCAATGATCTATAAAGGTACTATAGCAAGTAATGTTAAATTTGGCCAAGATGTCACGGATGAAGAAGTAGAAAGCGTACTTCGAGAAATTGGTGGTGGACCTATGATAGATAAACTACCAGAAGGTATTCATCAACCACTTTATAGAGGTGGAAGTAATTTATCTGTTGGGGAAAAACAATTAATTAGCTTTGCTAGAGCAGTAATTCATAACCCTGCTATCTTAATTATGGATGAGGCTACAGCTAATATTGATACTGAAACTGAAAGTCTTATTCAAACAGCCCTTAATAAGGTCAAAGAAGGACGTACAACAATTGTCATTGCGCATAGATTGTCTACAATTAAGCATGCAAATAAAATTGTAGTATTAGATAATGGTTTTAAGGTAGAAGAAGGCACACATGATCAGTTGCTGGAACTTGATAAGCAATATGCTCACATCTATAAATCACAAATGAATGTTAAAATAGAAAACGTTTAATAAAAAAATCCTTTTGGTAAGATCTCAAGTTTGAGATTGTCTACCAAAAGGATTTTTATTATAAATTAATTATTCAGTTACTATTTGACTAGCTGGTGTTAAATCACCTAGATATGTCTTGAAGTAATGTGTCACTGTCTCTTCTTGATCAAGAGCTAGTTCAATATGATATACAACTTCTACATATAGATAAGGTGCATTCACATGAACAAACCATAATGGTGATTGAGGTAATATGTGGTTAAATGATATTTTTCTATCTGTACCAAAAGTGTTTGTAAGTGGTATGGTAGTCACAGCTGATTTAGCATTAATCCATTCTGCTTGAACTACAAATTTTACCGCGAGTTCATGAATGTGCTTACCCGATTTAACTTCTTGACGTGCCTTGAATGTGTAATGACCATTGGTATCATCATAATATTCAGGAATTAACATATCCATAAGTTTGATTTGGATAAGTAATTCATCTGTTTGTAAATTAATGATTTCATGATTTGTTTCATCCTCGGTTGTGATGAAAGTTGATTGAAACTGTGATACAACATTGCCATCAAAATCAACATTTTTATATTTTAGATAATCCCCTAAATATAGTGCGATGACAAAGGTGACTGGTATAATAACTATAAATGCAAATAGTATGAGTTTTAGTCGATATTTTAATAACCATCTTCCGAATTTAGAATTTGGTGTATGCTTAGGTACCATGTATGTCTTTCTCCTTATAACGTTTACTTAAGTGATATTATACTATAGAAATGTTAGATTTAAAAATGTTTATAAGTTTTTCTTGACATCAAAATCGATGAATCGTGTTATTTAAAAGTAAATGGTCGTTTATGAAAATATTTAAGCGCTTCTATATCGTGTTTTTCATTGACTATAAAATGAAATCAAGTTATAATAAATTAAGTACTTTATGTACGAAACTAATTTTTGATTATTATTCAAATAAGAAGTTAAAACTAAATATGGAGGTTTAAAGAGATGTTTGACATAATGTTTAATGTTGACACTCCTGCATTAATTACCTTCATTTTGCTAATCGTCGTAGGTGCCCTTGGTGGTGCTTTGGTGGGTTATTTTATTCGTGTAGCTCAACATGAAAAAAGTTTACGTTTGGCTAGAGAAGAAGCTGAACGTATTATTGAAGACGGAAAAAAAGAAGCTGATAGAACTAAAAGAGAGATGGTTTTTGAAGCTAAACAAGAAATTTTAACGTTACGTAAAGAATTTGATGAAGATATTAAAGATCGCCGTCAAATCGTCATGAATCTTGAAGAAAAAGCAACTCAACGTGAGAATGCTTTAAACCAAAGATCACAATATTTAGATAAACGTGAAATCGGTCTGGACGCTAAAGAAGAAAGACATAACGAACGTAAAGAACAACTTGATATCCAATATAGCAAAGTGGAAGAATTAATAAAGGAACAAGAGGAGAAACTCAGTTCTATTTCAGCGTTGTCAAGAGAGCAAGCTCGTGAATTGATAATGGCTCAAGTAAGGGATTCTATCTCAAATGAAATTGCGGCTTATATTAGAGATGAAGAGGATAATGCGAAGTCTATTGCTCAAAATAAGAGTAAAGAGATATTATCACTTGCTATGCAAAAATATGCAGCTGAAACAACATCTGAACGTACAGTTACAGTTGTTGAAATACCAAATGAAGACATGAAAGGTCGTATCATTGGTAAAGAAGGAAGAAACATTAGATCACTTGAGGCTCTCACTGGAGTGGATCTAATTATTGACGATACACCAGAAGCAGTAGTTTTATCAGGTTTTGACCCTGTAAGACGTGAAGTTGCAAAACGTGCTTTAACAATATTAGTTCAAGATGGTAGAATTCATCCAGGACGTATTGAAGAAGTTGTTGAACGTGCAAGAACAGAAATTGACATGTTCATCCGCGAAGCTGGTGAAGAAGCAGTATTTAAAACTGGTGTGGGTAAAGTACATCCAGATATTATTAAACTATTAGGGCGTATGACATTTAGAACATCCTATGGTCAAAACGTATTGAAACACTCAATTGAAGTAGCCTTCCTAGCAGGGAAATTAGCTGCTGAAATTGGTGAAAATGAAATGCTTGCACGTCGTGCTGGTTTATTCCATGACATTGGTAAAGCAATTGATCATGAAGTAGAAGGTTCACACGTATCGATTGGTGTGGAACTTATGTCAAGATATAAAGAACCTAAAGAAGTTATTGATGCAATCGCATCTCACCATGGTGATAGCGAGCCAGAATCAATTATTGCAGTTTTAGTTGCAGCAGCAGATGCATTATCTGCAGCGCGTCCAGGTGCAAGATCTGAATCTATGGACTCCTACATGAAACGTCTAACACAATTAGAAGAAATTTCTAATGATGTAACTGGTGTTGATAAAGCATATGCTATTCAAGCTGGTCGTGAAGTACGTGTTATGGTATTACCTGATAAAGTAGATGATTTAGGATTAATTAATATTGCGCGCACAATCAAAGAAAAGATTGAAGCACAAATGACATATCCTGGAACCATCAAAGTTACAGTTATTCGTGAAAAACGAGCAACGGATGTAGCTAAATAAAATAAAGTTTAATGTAAAGAGGCAGTTTTGCCTCTTTTTCATATATAATGGATGTATGAAAATATTATTTATTGGTGATATCTATGGTGATCCTGGTATAGATTACTTATTAGAAAATATCACATACCTAAGACAAACATACCAACCTAATTTAATCATTGCAAATGCAGAAAACTCTGCAAATGGACGCGGTATTAATAAAAAGATATATAAAAAACTTATGCAAGCTGGTATATCACTTTTAACTATGGGTAACCACACATGGAAGAACCCTGAACTTAAAACATTTATTGAAGATAGCAATATCATTCGACCAATCAATGATGGATCTAATTTAGGCAGTGGTTATAGAATCATCAACTATAACGGTCAAAAAGTATTAGTGATCAACGCACTTGGAAAAGCGTTTATGAATGAAGATTATGAACCGCCATTTATGATGGTTAAAGAAGTTTTAGACAAAGAAACTTATGACTATGCACTATTAGATTTTCATGCTGAAACAACATCTGAAAAAATAGCGATGGCTTACTTTTTAGAAGGTAAAGTTGATATGATGGTGGGAACACATACGCACATTCAAACAAATGACGATAGATTACTTGATAATGGTACACTCTATCTCACAGATGTAGGCATGACAGGACCACTAGATGGTGTCATAGGTGTTAAAAAAGAAATTATCATAGACAGATTTATCCATGGTCAAAGTAGACCAAACGAAGTAGCACTAGGTAGACGTCAATTAAATGCATGTTTATTTACGCTAAGTCCTACAAAGAAAATTGAAAAAATACATTTAGAGGAAACTCATAAATTAGTTTAAATGTTATATTAAGGCAATAATTGACCTATATGACTCACTCAAATGTTTGTTTTTATAAAATATTATATGTTATAATTAAAATAGTCTATATGATAAGGGGGAATTTCTTATGGCAGTATTCAATAAAGAGGGTTTGTTTGTTACAAAAAAAGGGAAATACCAAGTCGATGATTTGGTCACTAAGTTAAGTTTTGTATCAGGAACTTATCTAGCTGAGTTTTTACAATCTATTGGTTTAACTATTCCGCGTAAATTACGCATGAATGTTTTATCCAAAGTGTTAAAAGAACCTGTTGAGCGCACAATTGAAGAAAGAAAAACACTTGCCGATGAAATGGGTTACAAATTAACATGGTTTAGTAAGTTTACCGATACACAATTAGTTAACTTATTAGAATGGTATAAATCAACATCCTTAGGTAATCTTTATCTCACTGGTTTCTGGAGAGATTTTTTAGACTATATAGTTGTTAAAGGTGTATCCGATAGCGATATTGAAAGACTATTTATCGAAGCTGATAATTCAATTAAGAGCAATAAACGCCCACTTACTCTGGACTTCAATAAAGCTTTAAATACTGTTTTATATGATGAAAACGGGGAAATTGATGGTGTAACACAAGCTCAATTTAGACCGGTTACTTATAAAGCAACCACCCTAACTGAATTAAGAGGTATTGGTGAAAAGTATAATGCTCCAATTCCAAAGCGCTTAAAGAAAAACGAAATGCTTCAAGTGATTTTAGATAAATTAAAAGAACGTAATGAGCTTACACCAGATCTTGAAAAGAAATTAAAAACACAAAATATTATTTTACTTGAAAGATTTGCTAAAGATCATGACATCAAAGTATCTACTGAACTTAAAAAAGAAGAAATAATTGAATTTATTCTATCAAATGCAGAAGAAACTAAGTCAACTTATTTCGTACCACAGTCTCAAGAAGTATACGAAAATCTTGATGAGCCTGTAGTTAAAAAAGAAGTACCTAAACCAGTAGTAAAAACTGAAACAGTAGTTGAACCTAAACCTATGATTATTGAAAAGGTAGTTGAACCTACTGTGACGCCAAATGTTGTCGTAAACGCCGATGTTATTGATTATAGACCTCAACTTGATAAACTAACTGAAGCATTTACCAAATTAGCTGAAAGTTTTAAAGAAAAAGAGTTTAGTGTTCACATTGAAAATTCAATTAGACCTGAACCTGTAGTGGTTCAAGAACCGCTCATAAAAGAAGAACAAGTCGTTAGACCACAACCAACTAATATGATGGTGAATCAAGAAGTACTTATTCAAGAACTGTTAAGAGAAGATGATTCTGATGCACCAGAACTTGATCCTGAAAAACCATTTGAGATTGATGGTAAAACAATGACTAAAGAATTCCATTACAAACGTGGAATTGGTGTACTTGCTGCTTTATTATCACTAGTCTTTGCGGTTGGATTTGCTTGGGTATCACTCCTTTCATTTGGTCTACTTATTGCACCATTCTTAGTGGAAGCAAATCAAATGGTTGCTGATTTAGATGCTACTATGAAGTTAGTTGTCAACTATGGTTCTATTGTACTTTCGTTAGTAAACTTATATGCATTTATTAAACTCCTAAGAAAACCTTCAATGAAGTCACTTAAAGTGCTAGGTGTGATTACACTATTTACAGGATTTATTATTACAGGATTACTAGTGTTTGCTTCTATTGGATCAAAAGTTCAAGTTGTAGAACAAAAAGAAGCATCAGAAACCACTAAGTTAGCTGAAGCTATAGAAAAAATAAGTCATCCTGACAGTAAGAAAAAAGTTAAAAAATCTCGTGGATTCATGTTTTTCTTATTAGGATTTATTACATTTGTGCTTTTAGTCTTTGTAGTTTTCTATGGCATTTGGAGATTAGAATTTACTTATGGATATGAAAACATACCATTTATAGGACCATTCTTAAGAGATTCCATCATAGAACCACTATTTGGTTCTGCACATGATATGTCACAATATTATGTATAAAATAAGGAAGTAAACATGTCAGATATTTCTAAATACACACCTATGATGCAACAATACTTAAAAATTAAAGAAGACTACGCAGATGCGATAGTCTTTTTTAGACTTGGTGATTTCTATGAAATGTTTTTTGATGACGCGATTACTGCATCCAAGGTTCTAGAAATAACGCTTACTAAAAAGGAAGCAGGTCAAACTGTTCCAATGTGTGGTGTACCGCATCATGCAGCGAAAGTATACATTCAAAAACTAATTACTAAAGGCTTTAAAATCGCAATTGTTGAACAAACATCAGAACCCGGTAAGGGTTTAGTTGAACGTGAAGTTGTTCAACTCATTACTCCTGGTATGATTATTGATGATGATATTCTACCCAAAAATGAATATAACTTTATCGGTTCAGTATCTTTATCAGAATATGGATATATATTAAGTTATGCAGATATTTCAACGGGTGATACATTTATCTTAAATGGTCTAACCAAACAAGCTTTAACTGATGAAGTATCTAATTTAAAACTCAAAGAAATCGTTTTAACAAACACTTCGGACATTTATTTATTAAACTTTTTTAAACAAGAAAGTATTTTAGTATCCATTTATACGAATCAAGAAGTTCAAAATACTAGAATTGTAAGAAATTTAAAAGAAAAGCATCTCAAAGAAGCTGGTTCTTTATTAATTAATTACTTAGAAAAAGAATCTAAACTTGATTTATCTCACTTAATGCCTTTTGAAAGTGTCATTGTTGATCAATATATGAGACTTGATCACCAGGTCTTAAATCACTTAGAGTTAACAGAATCCTTAACAGGAAATATCAATTCTACCTTGATTCAGTGGATTGATAAAACTTCCACTGCAATGGGTTCTAGATTACTAAGATATGAATTAACACATCCTTTAAAGGATAAAGAATTACTAGAAAAAAGATATGATTATATTGAAGCTTTTACACAATTTGAACCAAGAAATAAACTTGAATCTATACTAGAACAAGTTTATGACTTAAATAGATTAGTAGGACGTGTTTCAAGTAACCAAACACACGCTAGAGATTTAGTTCAACTTAAAACAACACTTAGTCTTATTCCAGAGTTTAAAGAAGTTTTAGATTCATTTGATAATCCACTTATTGATGAAATGAATGATAAGGTAGATGTTTTTGAAACTTTATTTCAATTACTTGATGCATCGATTGAAAATGAACCACCCCTAACTGTTAAAGAAGGTGGCATCATCAAAGATGGATATGATGAAACTTTAGATGAATTTAGAAGTATTGCTAAAAACGGTGACTTATGGTTAGAAAAGTTTGAAAATGAGGAAAAAGAACGTACCGGAATTAAGAACTTAAAGGTAGGTTATAACCGTGTATTTGGATATTTTATTGAAGTATCTAAAGGAAATATTCCACTCATTCAAGAGGAATTTGGTTATATTAGAAAACAAACACTAGCTAATGCAGAACGTTATATTACAGAAGATTTAAAGAATGCAGAAAATAAGATTTTATCCTCTAAAGATAGAGCAGATAAACTAGAGTATGAAATATTTAATCAAATTAAAGAAACTGCTAAAACGTATACACATGAACTTCAATTATTAAGTCAAATTATTGCATCAGTTGATAAATATATCAGTTTATCAAAAGTAGCAGAAATGTATAAATATGTTAGACCAAAACTCAATCATAACCGCATTGTAGATATAGAAAATGGACGTCACCCAGTTGTGGAACAACATGTTGAGTTCATTAAAAACCATATTCACATGAAACCAAGTGAAATATTTATTTTAACTGGACCAAACATGAGTGGTAAATCGACTTATATGCGTATGTTTGCAGTCATTACTGTTATGGCTCAAACTGGTATGTTTGTACCCGCTACATCTGCAAATTTACCAATATATGATGCAATATTTACACGTATTGGTTCAAGTGATGATATCTCAGGTGGTAAGTCTACATTTATGGTTGAGATGGTTGAGGCAAATGATGCACTCACTTATGCAACAGAAAACTCTCTTATTTTATTTGATGAAATAGGACGAGGTACTGCAACCTATGATGGACTTGCACTTGCTCAGGCGATGATTGAGTATGTACATACCCAAATCAAAGCTCAAATGATGTTTTCAACACACTATCATGAACTGACTAAATTATCAGAAAAACATGATCTTATAACTAACTTACACGTTAAAGCTATCGAACAAAAAGACCATATGGTATTCCTACACCAAGTTGAACTTGGTTCATCAGATAAATCCTATGGTATTCAAGTAGCAGCCCTAGCACATCTACCGGATCCGGTGATTAAACGTGCTAAATACTTACTTAAAAAATTAGAAAAAGATGGAAAAGGCATTGATCATAATCTATTTATGTTTGAAGAAAAAGTAGAACTTGGACAAATCATTCCGCATGATATTCAGGATTTATTAAATCACATCAATGACTTGGATATTAATCAAATGACACCGCTTGATGCTTTGATTAAATTAAAATATCTACAAAGTTTAAGTAAAGAAAAAAAATAAGGATTTAATGATGAAAAATATAGCCATTATGGATATGGCGCTTGCCAATACAATTGCAGCTGGTGAAGTCGTTGAACGTCCTGCATCAGTCATCAAAGAATTAGTTGAAAATGCAATTGATGCAGAAGCCAAAAACATAAGTATAGAAGTTCATAATATGGGACTTGAATCCATCAGCGTTACCGATGATGGAAGTGGTATGACTAGAGAAAACCTTCATAAAGCTTTTCTTAGACATGCTACATCAAAGATATTTAAAATATCAGATTTAAATGATATCAGATCCCTAGGTTTTAGAGGTGAGGCACTCCCTTCTATTTTATCTGTATCTAAAATTGAGATTATGTCTAGAACAGATGCTGGCGACGGATACTTTTTAAAGTTAGAAAATTCTAAGGTTGTTGATGAAGGTGTTGCAGTATTAAATAAGGGCACTAAAATTATTGTTAAAGAACTCTTTTATAATACGCCGGCACGCTTTAAGTACATGAAATCTGAATACGCAGAAAAAAATGCAATCACTGAAATAGTTGACAAACTAGCACTTTCACATCCAACGATTAGTTTTAAACTTTATATGGATAATAAATTAGTAAAATCTACATTGGGCAATAACCAAATGAATCAACTCATAGAAGCAATCTATGGTAAAAAGATAACTGAAGGTATGAAAGTATTATCTACATATCTAGGTAAAATTAAAGTAGATGCCTATTTAGTAGATCCTAAATTTGTTCGTTCTAAACGAAGTGACATCAACATCTTTATTAATCAAAGATATATTAAAAACTATGTCATTAGTCAAAGTATTATTGATGGTTATCAAACATTTTTAATGACAAACAAATATCCATTGTGCTTACTATATATTACGCTAGATCCAAGTTTAGTGGATGTGAATGTCCATCCTCAAAAGATGGAGGCTAAACTTGCTAACGAGCGTATGTTTGCATATCAACTAGCACCAGAGATAAGAAAAACCTTAGAATCTGGTAATATGCCAATTAGGCAAGCAATTACCGAAGTTAGAAAAGACTTATTTAAACCAACCATTATTGACATCTTTGATTTTGTTAAACAAGAAGATTTACCAGAACAGTTATTTGAACTTAATGAGGCACCAGTAGTTGAATCACTGATTGTAGAAACTGAAAAACTACCACATTTAGAGTATATTGGAACACTTTCAGGTACTTACTTACTGTATCAAAATGATGAAGGACTCTTCCTAATGGATCAACATGCTGCTGCAGAACGTATTCGCTATGAATATTATGAAGATAAAGTTGGTGCCTTAAAGAGTGATTACTATGAACTCTTAGTTGCTAAAGATCTACATATCACTGAACAAGATGCATTAATTTTACATACACATCGTCATTTATTAAAACATATTGGCTTTGAATTTGAGAATGCTAGTGTTGTAAAACATCCTACATGGTTACGTGAAAATGAACTTGATAAAGCAGTGCATGCTTTAGTAGATCAGCTTCAAGATAATGGCAAAATTGATCTAAAGATCTTAAGAAACCAACTAGCTAAAGATATTGCATGTAAAGGTGCAATTAAAGCAAACCGACAACTATCCCTACAAGAAATAAAAAAAATAGAAAATGATTTAAGACAGTGTAAAAATCCGTATACCTGCCCACATGGACGTCCTGTATTAATTAAACTTTCTAATCAAGATATTGAGAAAATGTTTAAGCGTATCGTATGAAAAAAGTCGTTTGTATTGTGGGACCTACAGGTAGTGGGAAGACTGCATTATCTGTAAAACTTGCCAAATCATTAGGCGCTGAAATTATTAATGGTGATAGTGTAAGTATTTATAAGAAACTAGATATTGGATCAGCTAAGATAACAACTGATGAAATGGATGGTGTAAAACATCATTTAATCAGTCATGTAGCCTTAGATGAACCCTATACAGTTTATAATTTTCAACAAGATGTTCGCACGCTAATTGATCAAATAGATAAACCATTTATCGTAGGTGGTAGTGGTTTATATGTTAAGTCCGCGCTTTATAATTATGAATTTGAGCAACAAGATAACGTTGAATTTCCAAACATTAATGAAATGATTGAAGTTATTAGAAAAGCAGATCCGGATATTGAAATAGATCTAAATAATCCTAGACGTATAGAATCTGCATATAGAACAATCATCAGTGGTCAAAAGCGAAGTAACAAAACTAAAAAGAACGAACCACTCTATGACATCTATTTAATTTATTTGGATATGGATAGAAAAATCTTGAAAAAAAGATTAGAAACTAGATTAGATCTCATGATTGAAAAGGGATTTATTGAAGAGACTAAAGCTTTAATAAACTACGATTTAAATATTATAGGCTATCGTGAAATCAAAGATTATTTAAATGGTATGAATGATTTAGACACTGCTAAAGAAAAGATTATTACTGCAACAATGAGATTTGCTAAAAGACAAAAAACATGGTTTATCAATCAAATGAAGCCTAAAGTATATAATGCTTTAAGCCCTGATTTGCTAGATGAGTGTTTAAAAGACATCAAAGAATTTATCGGAGTATAAAGTTATGAATATATATTTAATTGGTATGCCGGGAAGTGGTAAAACCACGTTAGGTAAAAGGTTAGCAGTAGAACTTAATAAGACATTTATCGATCTTGATCAGTATATTGAACAAAAATATTTACTTTACATTGATGAAATATTTGGAATGTATGGCGAAGAAAAATTCAGAGAAATTGAAACTGAAAGCCTAAAAGATTTCATCGGTAAAGATTACGTCATTTCAACCGGTGGTGGTATAGTCATGAAGAAGGCAAACAAAGCTTTGATGGATGGACTAAAAATTTATATTAATACACCGATTGAAACAATAGAAAAAAGATTAAAATCTAGTTATGATAGACCTTTATTAAAATCTATGACCTTAGAAGAACTTTATGATATTAGATTTTTAAAATATCAAGGGTTTGCTGATAAAATAGTATCAAACAGTGATGATATAACTAAAGCTGTATCAGACTTAGTTAAGATTGTTACGGATTGGAAAAATAAATGAAGATAGCTATTGTTCATGGTCCAAATTTAAATATGTTAGGTAAAAGAGATGTAAATCATTATGGCATGATGACACTTGATGATATCAATTGTCATATTCAAAATACATTTCCTAAAGTAGACTTTGAATTTTTCCAAAGTAATCATGAAGGTGCAATCATTGATTTTCTTCAAGAAACAGCATGTGATGCTATCGTAATCAATGCAGGTGCATATACACATACGTCGATTGCTATTAGAGATTGTTTAGAAACAATTAAGTTAATTAAAGTGGAAGTTCATTTATCAAATATTTATGAACGAGAAGCTTTTAGAAAGATAAATTATATAAAAGATGTGGTAAATCAAACATTTTTTGGTAAAAAAGAGCAGTCTTATATGGATGCAGTTACTTATATACTTGAAAAAATGAGTAATTTCTAGTAAACTATATAAGGTTTTACAAAGGAGAATATAAAAATGGTATCTACAAGTGATTTTAAAACAGGCTTAACAATCGAAGTTGACGGCCAAATCTATGTAATATTAGACTTCCTACATTCTAAAACAGCTAGAAGTGGAGCGCTAATTAATACAAGATTACGTAATTTACGTACAAAAAACATTCAAGAAATAACTTTCAAATCTGGCGATAAAGTTGAACGTGCGATTATCGACCGCATTAAAATGCAATACTTATATGCATCAGGTGACACACACGTATTCATGAATATGGAAACTTATGAACAAATCGAAGTGGACAAATCTCAAATCGAATACGAACTTAATTTCTTATATGAAAGTTTAGAAGTTGAAATCAACTTTTACGGAACAGAAATTATTGGTGTAAACTTACCTGAAAAATTAGTATTAGAAGTTAAAGAAACTGTACCTGGTGTTAAAGGTGATACAAAAACTAACGCAATGAAAGATGCTTATTTGGCGTCTGGATACTTAGTTAAAGTACCAATGTTCATTGAAACTGGTGAAAAGATCATCGTGAATACAACTGAAGGTACTTACGTTTCAAGAGCGTAATTTATATTTATGAAGATAGAAAGACCGTTAGTGTCTTTTTATTTTGAAACATGTAGATTTTAGGGTTAAAATTATAAGCTAAATATGCTATAATATTAAAGGTGAAAATATGGAAAGATTATCAAAAGTCATTGCTCAGGCTGGGTGTGCATCCAGACGTAAAGCAGAAAATTTAATTACAGAAGGTAAGGTTAAGGTTAATGATGAAGTCATTAATGTTTTAGGCTATAAAGTTAGTCCTAAAGATATCATTACTGTTGAAGGCAAACCCTTAGTCAAAGAACCTTTAGTATACTATTTACTAAATAAACCTACCGGTTATCTTTCTACAACCGCTGATATACATAAGCGTCGTAACATTTTAGACCTTATTTTAAAAGAAGATCAAAATGTTCGTTTATTTCCAATACATAAACTTGAATATGATACATCTGGTTTATTGCTTGTAACAAACGATGGTGAATTAACAAAGAAATTAACAAGCCAAAGCGAAAGTATTCAAAAAGAATATGTTATACGTACTAAAGGTATCATGATTAAAGAGCGTATCCGTGAAATCAAACGCGGTATTAAGGTTGAAAACAAAATTATTAAACCAGTTGATATAGCAATTGTTGAACTTGATAAAGCACATCAATCCACATTAGTTAAAATGATAATAACCAATGAATCAGCTAAAGAACTAAAAACCATGTTCAAGCAACTTGGACATGAGGTTAAAAACATGACTCGTATTAGATTTGATAGTCTAACACTAGAAGGTGTTAACCGAGGAAGTTATAGAAAATTAAAATCTCACGAAGTAAAATACTTATATCGTAGTTAACATATGATATTAAATCTACTTTGTGGTATAATAAAATGTAGTGTGGAGGAATTTTATGGCAGGATTTAAAGTGGCCATTGATGGTCCCGCAGGAAGCGGTAAATCATCAATTAGCAAAAATGTAGCGCACAAACTAGGTATGACCCATATAGATACGGGTGCCATGTACCGAGCAGTCACCCTTTTAGCCATCGAAAATCAAATTGACATGAATGATGAATCTCAGTATCGCTTTTTAGAGGACGTACAGATAACTTATAGAGATGATCACATCTATATAGGTGACCGTATTGTTGAAAAAGAAATTCGTTCTAAAGCGGTCACTGACCACGTGTCACTAGTCTCAAGTTTTCCTTATGTGAGGAAGAAGTTAGTTGAAATACAACAAAAACTTGGCGAAACAAACAATATCATCATGGATGGTAGAGATATTGGTACAGTTGTCTTACCAGATGCAGACTTAAAAATATTTTTAATCGCTGATGTAAGAGAACGTGCTAAAAGAAGGCAACAAGATAAACAAAACCAAGGCTATGAAGTAGATATCGAAAAGTTAATTGAAGAAATTACAAGAAGAGATCAACTAGACTCACAAAGAAAAATATCACCACTTAAAAAAGCAGAGGATGCAATCGTGGTAGACTCGACACATATGTCATTGCAACAAACAGTTAAAAAAATAATAGAGCTGATACAGTCAGCAAAAGGAGTAATCAATGAATGATTTTATAATCCCTAAAAAAGGACAAATTATCGAAGGTGAAGTTTTTCAAGTAAAGAAAAATTATGTACTTTTAGACATTAACGCAGCTACAGAGGGAACTATCTATGCTGAGTACTTTGACAGACCTGCACCTGAGGATCTAAGAAAAGTTATCAAAAAAGGCGATAAAGTACGCGCTAAGGTAGAAAAAATAAGTGAAGATGATCGTTCATCTTTAATCATGTTATCTAGATTACCACTTTTACATGAAAAGAATATGGAAAAAATCCAAAAAGCTTTTGATGAAAAGTTAGAAATTGAAACTGTAGTTAAGTCAGCTAATGATAAAGGTTTAGTATTAAACTTTGAAGGAATTGAATTATTCTTACCTTACTCATTATTAGATTTCGAATTAAAAGATCAAAAAGATAAACTTATTGGACAATCATTAGTGGTATTAATTGAAGAGTTTAAAGCAGATCGTAAACGTCCTAAATTAATTGCAACTAGAAAACCTATTTTTGAAGCACGTCGTCAAGAAGAGCAACAACAACGTCAAGAAGCACGCCAAGAAGAATTAGAAACAATTACAACTGGTGCTGTATTAGAAGGTGTTGTTGAATCCTTTGAAACACACGCTGCATTTGTACGTTTTGAACATGTATCAGGTATGTTACGTATTTCTCAAGTGTCACATCATAGAATTGATAAAATTGAAGATGTCTTAGAAATCGGACAAAAAGTTCAAGTTAAAGTGATCAAAAAAGAAGGTAACCGTCTAGATTTATCTATGAAGGCTTTACAACCTACACCATATGAAGCATACTTAAAAGCTCACAAAGTTGGAGAAACAGTAAAAGGTAAAGTCGTATCTAAATTACCATTTGGTATTTTAGTAGAACTTGATCGTGATGTTAAAGGTTTACTTCATAAGAGTGAATATTCATGGAATCCTCAATCTAATTTTGACGCATACATCAAAATTGATGATGAAATTGAAGCAGTTATTTTATCTAAAGATGCTAAGAAAGAAAGAATTTCACTTTCTAAGAAAGTATTAGAAGATAATCCATGGGCTAAACTTAACTTAAGAGTTGGTCAAGATATTGAAGTACGTATTGAAGAAGTAACAAAAGAAGAAGTCAAAGTATCTTTTGAATCTGTTGATGGTATCATTCCAAAAAATGAAGCACATAACGATCCAAAAGTGAATATTGATGAGTATTACCAAGTTGGTGATACTGTTAAAGCTAAAGTGATTGAATTTAATAAACAAAACTGGGTATTAAAATTATCTGTTAAACGTTTATTAAACTTACAAGAACGCCAAGAATTTGAAAAATATATGGGTGATGCTGATGAAGCAGAAAGCCTAACACTAGGTGACATATATACAAATTTAGGCAAAGATAAAAAGAAGAAATAAAAAAATATAATATAAAGAAGGTTTTAGGATGCCATTTACTGTAGCAATCGTCGGTCGTCCAAACGTCGGCAAATCATCACTGTTTAATCGTATAATAGGTGAAAGGTTTTCGATCACGGACGATGTAGCGGGTGTCACAAGAGACCGTATCTATGCTCAAGCAGAGTGGTTAACTAAACGATTTAGTCTAATAGACACTGGGGGCATCGATGTTGGTGATGCCCCTTTTTTAACTCAAATTAAACACCAAGCAGAAATAGCAATGGATGAAGCAAATGTCATTATTTTTGTTGTTGATGGCTTAAGTGGTTTAACAGATAGTGATTACTATATTGCAAAACTACTTTACAAGACAGATAAACCTGTCATTGTTGCTGTTAATAAAATTGATGATATTGTACATGCCCATAATGCTTTTGAGTTTTATGCACTTGGATTTGGTGATCCAATTGCAGTATCCAGTCACCATGGTATTGGTGTCGGTGATTTATTAGATAAAACATTAAGTTACATGGTTGAGGAAGAAAAAGTACATGAAAAAGGGATTATTTCTTTTTCAGTTCTAGGTCGACCAAATGTTGGTAAGAGTTCATTAGTTAACGCCATTATTGGTGAAGAGCGTGTGATCGTCTCAGATATTTCTGGTACAACCACAGATGCAATTGATACAACATTTACAAAAGATAAACAAAAATATACGATTATTGATACTGCTGGTATTAAAAAGCGTGGTAAGGTATACGAAAACTTAGATAAGTATTCTGTATTACGTGCCATGACTGCACTTGAGCGTAGTGATATTGCACTACTTGTACTTGATGCAACAGCAGGTATACAAGAACAAGACGGCCACGTTGCTGGCTATATTATGCAATATATGCGTGGATGTATTATTGTCGTGAACAAATGGGATTTAATTGAAAAAGATAGTAAGACAATGAAGAAGTTTGAAACTGAAATCCGTGAAACGTTTAAGTTCTTACCTTATGCACCAATTGTCTTTGTTTCTGCTAAAGAAAACCAAAGAGTTCATACAATATTCCCTGTATTAAGAGAAGTATATGAAAACTTCACGAAACAATTACCTACAAAACTTGTGAACGATACTTTATATGATGCTGTAGCAATGAATCCACCTGCTATATTCAATCATGGTAAAGCAAACTTCTCATATGCTACACAGGTGGATACAAAACCACCTACGATTGCAATTTTCGTTAACGATCCAGTATTCATTCATTTTAGTTATGAACGTTATTTACAAAATCAGTTTAGAGATAATTTTGAATTAACGGGTACACCGTTAAAATTCGTCTTTAGAAAGAAGGATAACTATGAAGATTAGTGTAATTGGTGGCGGTTCTTGGGGAACTACACTTGCTCAAGTACTAACTGATAATGGACATGAAACATTGATTTATGATGTGAATCCTGAAGCAGTTAAAAAGATTAACAATAATATCCATCCATTTTTCGATAATAAGATTACTGGCATTCGTGCCACATTAGATTTGAAAGAATCTATTGATTATGCTGATTACATTTTACTTGCAGTGCCTACTAAGTTTATGCGTGACTCCTTAAGAGATATTAATAAACTAGCAACTAGAAAACTATATTTTATCAATGTATCTAAAGGAATTGAACCTGTAACACTTAAACGTGTTTCAGAAATTGTAACTGATGAAATTACCCCAGAATTACTTGGTGCTTACGCAGTATTGACAGGGCCATCTCATGCTGAAGAAGTTATCGAACGTAAACTTACAGTATTAACTGCTGCAAGTGATGTGGAATGGTTTAGAAAAAGTGTTCAACAACTCTTTTCAAATCAAAGCTACTTACGTGTTTATACATCAGATGATTTAATTGGCTGTGAAGTCGGTGGTGCAATTAAAAATGCGATTGCTATCGTATCGGGTATGATGACAGGTTATGGTTTAGGAGAAAATGCACGTGCAGCATTAATTACACGTGGGATCCTAGAAATTGTACGTGTTGTTGTTCACTATGGTGGTAAAAAAGAAACTGCGTTTGGCTTAACAGGTATTGGAGATTTAATTGTAACAGCTTCAAGTTATAATTCTAGAAACTTTAATGCAGGTTTAAAGATAGGTCAAGGTACACCAGTTGAACAAGTTTTAAGTGAATCTAAGATGGTTGTAGAAGGTGTTCGTGCAATCCAAGCAGCAAAAGATTTATGTGTTCAAACAGGAATTGAGTTACCTATTATTGAAATCACTTATGAGGTTATCTTTAATAACATGAGTGTCAAAGAAGCGATTCAAAATCTATTAACTAGAGAGTTAAAAGAAGAAGTTATTGCTTAATTTAAAAGCTAATTTAAATGAACTACCCCATAAAACGTGAATCCATATTATGGAATAATTCGTTTTACGGGGTATTTTTATGCCTAAAATGAGAACATTTGAGTCTGTAATGTTTAATTTTAGTCGGTTATTAAAAAAATAGAGTGTATTAATCGTTGTATAAAGCGATTTATCATGTTATAATCATAATATCTTAATAGGAGGATTAAAAATGAACAAAACTGAATTAGTTGCATTAGTTGCCGACAAAGCTGAAGTTACTCAAGCTATGGCTGAAAAAGTCGTTAACTCGTTTGTAGATGTCGTTACAGAAACTCTTTCTAAAGACGAAAAAGTAGTTGTTACGGGATTTGGTACTTTTGAAGTACGTAATCGTGTTGCACGTCGTGGTAAAAATCCACGTACTGGTGAAGAAATTATTGTCCCAGCACAAAAAACACCTGCTTTCAAAGCTGGTAAATTATTAAAAGACGCAGTTAAATAGCCTTTTAATAAAATCTATGAGCAACTTGAGAATGGCTCAAATATCTACAAGTTAATCTTTTAGAAATCATAGTAAACAAGTACACTTCTAAGTACAACTTAGGTGTACTTTTTTTATAAGACGAGTTCAAGTAACTTTATTTTAGGAAATAGTATATAATATATTTGAAGGAATAGGAGGTTTTTAATCATGGATTTATTTAAATATGCATATGATAATGATGTGTCTAGTCTTCAGACTCATATCGATTTTTTAGGTATTAAAGACCAAAGAGGTAAGGGATTACTTCATCATGCAGTACTAGGCAGTAGTATGGATGTTATTGATTATTTATTAAATCAAGAAATTGATTTAAATCTAAAAGATCAATTAGGAGAAACTGCACTTTTTGATTGTGCCAGAAAAGCTAAACTAAATATTGCTAAAAAACTATTAGCTAAATATGCACGTGTAGACATCAAAAATAACCGTGATGAAACAGTTTTACATTTGGCAGCTCATAAGGGTAATCTAGATATGGTTAAATTACTACTTGAATATAAAGCAGACCCTAAAGCTAAAAATAATGAAGATAGATTACCAATACACTATGCAATACTTGCAGGACATATGGATGTAGTTACATATCTCTTAGAATACGCTAAGACTTCATACTTTTATTTAGACAGTAATAAAGATTCGTTTTTACATTATGCTGCTAGAACAACCAATGTATCTATGGTAGAACACTTTTTAGAACATAAATTAGATCCTAATTTATTAAATGACCACTTTGAAACACCACTGTTTAACGCCGTAAGATTTGGTCAAAAAGACATTGTCCAACTTTTACTAAAGTATGATGCATATGTTGAAATATATAATAGACGCTATGAGACACCATTAAATCTAGCAAAAATTAATGATGACATCGTTATTTATGAACTATTAAAAGAATGGCAGTTATCGCCAGATTATACAAATTTATTAAATGATCAAATACTTACACTAGCAGTATTAAATAGAGATCACTTAAAACTTAGAACACTTATTGATAATGGCTATTTATTAAAAAAGGACAGATTAAAGCAAAACGCATTTGATTATGCACAGCACTATAAGTTAAGTGCATGTGTTAATGTACTTAGACAACTCATTTAAGCACGATACAAAAATAGCAGCCAATTTGGCTGCTATTATTTTTATAAAACATAAAGTAAGAACATGGACATTAAAACAGATATTAAATTATAACCCATGTGTGCAATGATCGGTATCACAATGTTTTTCTTATTAATCATGTAAATGTAACCAAATATAAATCCACCTGCAATATATGGTAAGCTACTTACAATCACCATACCAATATCGCCTGTAAGAATTTCAGTTGAGATGTGGATTAATCCAAACACTAGTGAAGAAATAACAAGTGCCCAGTTTTCATTTTTAATTAAACCAAAGAATGATTTTCTAAATACCAATTCCTCAACAATAGGTCCAATAACAACAGCAGTAATAATCATTAAAATAAAGTAAGGTGACTTTAACATTAAATTAATTGCTAACTGATTTGCAGATACTTGATCAGGGATTTGAAACATTGTAGAAATCGCCATGACAAGAATACCAACAGCAATATTACCACCAAACATGTAAAGCACACCAATACCAGATTTTGCTAAAACTGTGCCAACACTTTCATTATCTACCTTTAATAAATTGAAGTCTCCAATTAAAATTGGTTTAGAAATGATTACCATCGGAATTGCAATAATTAACATTAATGTAAACGCGAATATTGCATTTAAAGCTACTGTTGGGACTGAATTTTCTTTGGTCAATTCGATGATATTGTCAACAGAAGAACCTGCCACTAGTGGTGAAACATCATCATAGGGTATATGGAAGTTAATTTGGGCGTTATTAGGCCATTTTTTTATGTTTCCATCTATGATATCATTGAGCACTGATGCCTTCAATGTATAGGTGTAAACATCGCCTTCTAAGACGGAATCAAAGAAGTCAGTATCTGTAATAAAGGTTGCTGAAGCGTGTACATAAATGATATGGGTACCATCTGCTCCAACCGGTATTAAGAAAGATTCATAAGCTGAATCAAGATTTTCAAAATTGTTTGGATCGACAATCAGTAATCCATTGACATCATTGACTGCATTAGTGATTGCAAATTCACTAGCGTTCACATCTTGAAAGAAAAAGTCGATATCAGTTAATGCGATTAAAATAAATATAGAAAGAATAATTGGTAGTATCATATACGCTAAGTATAAGAATAGGTTATTTCTATAAATTTTTTGCATTTTTGGATCTACTTCATCCTTGTTCTTCTGTTCTTCATGAATTTCTTTAAATTCATTTTCTATTTCATCTAAATGGTCATACATGTGCTTATCTCCTCAACGTATTTAATAAATCTATTATACTAGAAAACCATTAGTTATCATAATAATGATATAATTATATATGATATAAATTTTATAAAGGTGAATATATGGATATAATATTTGCATCAAATAATTATCATAAGTTCATAGAAATGGAAAGTATTTTAAAACCACATCAGATCACTTTATTAAAAGACTTTCAAATAGATGAAAAAGAAATTATAGAATCCGGATTAACCTTTGAAGCAAATGCACAGATTAAAGCACGAGCATTTGCTAAAAGATTTAATCAAGTGGCCATTGCAGATGATTCTGGTATCATTATAGAAGCGATAAGTCCCCTACCAGGGATCTATTCGAAACGGTATAGTGGATTAGGTGATACTGTGAATAATATTAAAGTATTAGATGTACTAAAAAATAAGGAAAATCGTCAAGCAAGATTTGTATGTGCGATTGCAATTGCGTTTCCTGATGGTAAAATATTTACATACGTTGGCAACATGTTAGGCAATATAGCTTTAAACTTAAAAGGGAGTATGGGATTTGGTTATGATCCAATCTTCATACCAGATGGTAAGCAAGAAACACTGGGTGAATTAGGTTCAACTTATAAAGATGAACATTCGCATAGAAGACATGCTTTGAACAACTTTTTGGAGGCTAAAGATGAAATTATTGATTACTGGCGATATACATGGAAGAAATGATGTACTTGAAAAAGTATTGAAACGAGAACCTACATTTGATTTACATCTAAATACTGGTGATTTAGGTTTAGATTTACAAACTATTGAAAATGCTAAAATGATTGCTGTTAAAGGTAATACGGATTATTACCTAGATTTACCAACCGAAAGACTCATTGAATTTAAAGGTTTAAACATATTACTGACACATGGTCATCTTCAAAATGTAAAGTATGGTTTAAATGAATTAATCATGATGGCTAAAGAAATGGGTGCAGACATCTGCATATTTGGACATACGCATGACGCATTTTATAGAAGTATTGATAATATTATATTTATAAACCCAGGTGCCCTGACCGGACAAAAGAATAAGACATACGCAGTATACGAAAAAGAGAAAGTGAGCATCATAAATGTTGATTGAAGATAAAATCGTAGAAATAGCTACAAGAGTATTTCAAGTAAATGAAATAGATGTAAGAGTAGATTCAAGATTTAAAGGAGGTATGAGTAACTACACCTACTTGGTCTATGTCAAAGAACAACCATATGTCATTAGAATTATTGGTGATGGTGGTGAAGTTTTAGTTAAACCAAGTATTGAAAAAAAGCATATTCAACAAGCAAAAGCTTTAAATCTTAACTCAGAATTAGTTTATTTTGATTCTAAAACAGGTGTTAAAGTTTCAAAATATGTAGAAGGTACACCGCTATCTGTTAGTATGGAAGAAACAGATTATCCATTAGTAGCTAATGCATTAAAAACACTTCATCAAGCTAAATTACCTGGTGAAGACTATGGATTAAAAGAACGTTTAAGAAGATATGAAAAGCTTCTTAAAAAAGAGCCATCAACTACGTATTATACACTTAAGATGCAATGGCTTAAATTATATGATGCTTATTTTTCTAAATTACCTAAAGTGCTATGCCACGGTGATGCACAGCGCTCTAATTTAGTGAAATCAGGGGATAAAATCTATTTATTAGATTGGGAATTTTCTGGATTAAATGACCCTTACTATGATATTGCATCGTTTGGAAACATTGATTTTAAAGATGCTGAAAAATTATTAGGTTATTATCTAGAACGTACACCATCTGCTTTTGAACTTGCACATATACGTTTTTATAGAATGTATCAAGTGTTACAATGGCATATTGTTGCAACCTATAAACATGAAATTAATTTATCAGAGAAACTTCATTTAGATTTTGAAATGATTGCAGGCAAGTATTTAAGTTTAGCTGGCCACTTTTTAGAACAACTAAAGGAAATTGAGCAATTCAAGTGAAAGAGATATTAAACCTTCAGCCAAGTCAAGAATCCGTTGCTGAAATATTAAATTTCATAGAGCATAAGACATTAACTGTTTTGGAACACCAAACAGTTTTTATCCATTTAATGAAAACCTATTATGCTCTAAAAGCATATCCAATCGTATTAAATGAAGGTATAGCTTATCATGAGAAGTTGATTCAACATCATCAAAATCCTGAATTAGAAGTACTTTATGAACTGATTTATTTATCTGCTATGAACTTAGAAAAATATGATATTGCATATGCCTATATTCAAGATCGTAAAGAAGTACTACCGGTAAATAAAAGATATTTAGCTGATTTAAATTTATTAGAATTTAAAAAGATAACCCATCAAAATTATACTGAAGATATCGAAAGATTACTACAAGATACATTACCTAATGACATAAAACTATCATTATTAAAAGATCTTTTAGTGAATTACTTAAATCAAAATGAACCAAATAAAGCCATTACTTTGATGGCTGAACTCAAAAGATTAGATTATGAACAAACGTATATACCACTATATTTAAAAACACTACTACAATTAAATCAGTATAGTGAAGCTAAATTAATCGCAAATCAATATCGTCAAGATAAAAGACATGAAATGTCTGCATTTATGACGCTTTTAGAAGTTTATGTACATGAAAAGGATTCACATAGACTAGCAATTCTAGATGGCGATTTTAGTGAGAAAATAGAGTTAGAATCACCTGAATTTAGATTAAAATCCTATGAACTTTTCATGAATTTTTATGAGGAAATTAAAAACAAATTTCTTTATGATAATTATGCCAAGAAGTTAAAAAATCTTCAAAAAGAATTAAAGAAACAAAAGAAAAATGAATCTGTTATTGAAGAAAAGAAAGATTCAGGCATTAAGGTCACGGATCATCAAGTAAGTATAGCTCCTAAAGTTTCAGCAGTTAAGGAAAATATCTATCACATGGATGCCTTAATTGAGCTCTTTGGGTATGCTCATCAAATCCATGATAACAAACACTATAGAGAATACTTAAGACTCTTTTTTATGCGTGTATCTGAAGTAGTAGATGCAACAGACTTTATCGTCTTTACCAGTAAAGATGATATGCTCTATCATTATAAAAAAGAAAGACTCTACGATAAGCAACTGATACCTCAAAGTTATTATGACACCATCATTCATAATGTCTTAAAAGATGGTCAAGAGCGTTTTGGTACACCAAAATCATTTATGGATTCCAAAAATATATTAACTGGTAAACCATATGATGAAAGTGTTGGCTATATTTATAGTTTTGCCCTTTATGATTTAGGTGCCTTCATGGTATATCTAAAAGATGAAATACAAGATCCAGGAACCTTTTTTGACCTATTTAAAGGTATTTCAACCATCATCTATGGAAGTTTAAAGGATGAAGAGAAAATAGGTAATATTCGTACTGAAAATACGTTTTTAAGACATATCCTAGACTCAAACTTAATGAACCTACGTATCATGACGAATCATCAATCAACTTATAATATCGCAAGTCAAAAATTACTCAATGTTGATAGTCACTTACCATTTGAGCTGTTTTTAAGAAATCTAGGTGTTCATGAAATTAAAGCTTATGAACATTCAGTTCAAAGATTATTTGAAAAAGCAGGTTTAATGGATGTAGTCACCTACGTTTATTTAGATAAACAAATTAAAGAAAGACTTGTTTCAATCGCTACTCAAGATGAAATTCATGTAATTTCAATCTTTGATGATATTACACATATTTATGATGAACGTATGAAACTCATTGAAGAAGCTACAGTGGACTTTGAAACATCGCTTTTAAATTTAAATGCGCTACATAATAACTTTGAAAAGTACATTAAAGATAAAGGTTCATTTTTACTCATATCATTTAATGAATCTATTTTACCTATCTATGGTAGTGATATTGCATTAAAATTCTTTAAAGAGTTTGGTCAACGTAGTCAAAAGTTCTTTGAAGATGGTACAGTTTACCGATATGGTACAAACCAATTGTTTGTATATGTACCTGTAAATGATATACGAAGTGTGACAAGATTATTAAAAGCATATATTAAATACTTAAATGACACGGAATCTGTAGTCATAAGCTACGAACAATTTGAACCGAAAATAGCTGTGATTAGATATCCTGTTGTTACAGAAGAAAAACTACCAAGTAAGATATTTAGATATTTAGAATTATCACTAGATTATTTAAGAAGAAAAGCAAGTGATGAACCCTATATATTCTATGAGCATTCTATCTATGAAAATGAAGTCTTTGAACAACAAGTCATTAACTACTTAAATCAAGCGATTGAAACCAATCAACTATCACTTGCTTTTGAGCAAATAATCGATTTAGATAGAAATGTTATTTGGCAATATGAATCTGATCTTATCTTAGAAAATATTGCTGTAGATAGTAAATACCTACACGCAATTGCTAAAAAACGTAATCGTTTAGAAGCGTTAGAACACCATCATATTAAGATGGTCTGTGAGTTTTTACATACACTCGAAAAAGAGACAACTAAGCTCATTAAAATTACCATTCCAATTTCTAAAGAAACATTTACGAGTGTAGACTTTAATCCTTATATCTTTGGGTTGTTTCATCAATATAGTATACCCTTTGAATTTATTCGATTTAAAGTCAAGGGTGATAATATAAAAATCAATCAGCACTTAAATCAAATATCAGAACTTGCCAATACGGGTATTGGACTGGATACAACATCTGTGGAAACTGCCCTTTCCTATCCATTTAATGCACTTCATCTGGACTTTAAATCTACGGACGATAAATGGAACCAATATATTCAAAGTATGCACCAATTGTTCCTAAATCATCACATGGCAGTTATCATTAGAGATGTAAAGTCACCTGAACACAAAGAAGTACTTCATAGTTTAGGCATCAAATACATTCAAGGTGATATGTATAAACCAATTACTGCAGATAGGCTATTTATAAAAATCAAAGGAAATAGTTCAAATGAGAATTGAAAAAGCAATTGAAAACTTAGCGTTTGATGCAAAAATTAGAGCTGAAAGTAGTGTAGCCGCATTAAAGTATGTGGATCTTATGATAGAAGATTTTAAAGTTAGAGATGCATCCAGTAAAGCAGATATTTTACTTGACGTTTTTGGGTTACTTCAAGGCTTATTTGTAGCCATTGATGCGTTATATCAACTCTCTTTTACAGCAACGAAATATAAATACCACGTTAACATCAACCAAAATAGAAACTTAAGACATTTAAAATATTTACGTAATGATATTGTAGGACATCCAACAAATAGAAACTATGAAGATGGTTCATTTGGATTTTCTGTCATTATTGAAGATGAAATTACAAAAGATAAACTTTCTTATATAACCTATATTATTACAGATAAGAAAATCAATCGAAGCATTCAAACAGTATCATTTGATAGTGTTTTGAATGCTTACGAACTAGAAAAAAACAATGTATTAATAGACTTAGAAAGATATCTTCAAAATACACCACATAAGACTGAAACCACTGGACTTTTAGTATCCTTATTTGAGCAATCACTCAATGGTGTTTATAATCTACAGGATTTAGAATTAATAGAGGGGAAATTCTTACGTGAAAACAACTTATCTAAGGGTTCGAACCACCGCTTTTTATATCGATTAAAACTCCTTAAAGAGATTTTTATCTGGAAGGATGATAAGTATCAGGAAATCATTGATTATGCTGCCAAACAGCAAATATTAGCGATTTATAAAATGAATTTGGATATCAATAGTAAAAAGATTCGTATACCTGTTTTAACAATGCCCCCATTAATAGAAAAACTATATAAAACAATTAAAACAAGTAAACAAGCTAAACGTTTAATTAATAATTTAAATGATATGGATCACCCTTTATTTATGCAAGATTTAGATCAATTAATTAAATTAATTCAAGATCCGAGTTTAAAACAATTACTATTATGGTTCCAAAGAATAAAGGATAGAAACCATAGTTTCGTAATTGGAAAAATAATTAAAGATATTTTAGCTTGAAATATGGTATAATAAATAGTAGTTTAAATGTTAGGAGAAATGACATATGGCATGGAGCAATGAAACGTATTTAATCGGTGAAAAA
Organism: Acholeplasma laidlawii PG-8A; assembly: GCF_000018785.1. Lineage (NCBI taxonomy): Bacteria > Bacillati > Mycoplasmatota > Mollicutes > Acholeplasmatales > Acholeplasmataceae > Acholeplasma > Acholeplasma laidlawii. The sequence continues at coordinate 893,790 of NC_010163.1, read as the reverse complement.
ATTCGTGTTGAGGGTGAAAGAGATTTGGGTATCGTAACAAGACTTGATTTGACTAGAGGTTTAATTTATGTCATGTTCAAACGCTTACGTGAAGAAGCTTATCCTTATCCTGAATCCATAGAAAATGAAACACTACAACCAATTGTGACACAACAACCTTAATCATAAAATAATAGTTATAAACACTTACCATGGTAAGTGTTTTTTCTTAATGTCACGGAAATTCACACAATTCATAAGTTATAATCCACTTTCCATGACATTTATTTTGTTTAATGCTACAATACTTCATATCAATTAGAGGTTATAAAAGTGACAGAAGAAAAAAGTTATAAGACATTTGTTGAAACTGAATATTACAAGAAGAAAAAACCAACTGTAGATGCTCTAAAAAAACTTAGTGTGGATGAGTTATGCGATCATATTAAAGCGTATAAAGAATACATGTTGGCGCTTGTTATGGATCATGAAGATCAACTACTTGATAACAGACTTCAAACCCAAACTGAAAAACAGTTAAGAACTTTAGCTGAACTTGAATCCTTCTTAAGTGAAGGTATTACGAACGCGCTTGTTCATGTGATGTTAGATGAAGATGTCATTTTACATTTAATTGAAAAAGTTAAGAAAGATCAAACACTTGGCGCATGCTGTAAAACACCTTTTTAGAAGGTGTTTTTTTTTAACCTTTAATTGCACCTCTAATAGACTTTAAAATCATGTAAAAATAAGGTATAATAGGGTCATGATAAATATATTAAGTTCAAGAACAATCTATGACAAACCATATGTCAAAAAACATTTAGAAAAATACATTCATAAAGATAGTAAGATATGCGTAATAGCATTCTCACAATTTGAGTCTGATGATATGATAGATCAATATCACAAAGGTTATGAACAACCTCTAGGTATTTGGTATCTGCATATTTTAGAACCGTTTTTAAGTTATGGTATCGATCCGGATAATGTGAGTTGGGTGATTTATAAAAAGGATACAGCGGATAGCGCCATAAAAAAAGTCAGTGATGCAGATATCATCTTTTTACCAGGTGGTGCACCAGAAAAATTCTATAATCGTCTCGTAGAATATAACTTATTAGATACCATTAAAAACTCTAATAAAGTAGTCATGGGACCATCTGCAGGGACCATGGTTCAATTTAACTGGTTCCATATTTCAAAAGATAGAGACTATAAAAAATATCAATTAAGTGATGGTATTGGCTTATTAGAGGATTTTGGTGTTGAGGTGCATTATAACCGCCGTAAACAACAAAAGAAGAGTTTAAGACGTACAAGTCACTATCATGAAAGACCAATCTATGTGATTTATGAACCTGGATATATGATTATAGAAGATGGGAAAATAATCTATAGTTATATGGCGTCTAAATACTATGAAAAAGGTAAGAGAGTAAAATAATTATTGATTTTAATAACGAAAAAATAAGGCCATTTGATATGTTCATCAAATGGCCTTTTCATATATAAATGGTACACCCACACGGGCTCGAACCGTGGACCCACAGATTAAGAGTCTGTTGCTCTACCAACTGAGCTATGGATGCATTTTTTATAAAGCATTATCATTGTATATCAAGTTTACTTATTTGTCAAACAAAAATAAAAGTCATTTTTATATTTTGTCTCTACTATAAGGTAGAAAGTAAATAAAAGGAGATTTTAATATGAAACAAAAGCTTTTAATGATAGTTATATGGATAAGTATACTTTGTTTGACGGTATCACTGATACCGAATGTACATGCACTTCCAGTGAGTTTAAAACCGCTAGAAGGTCTGGATGAAATGGAACTTATAGAGACGCATGACCGTGTCTATATAGCAGCATTTGATGACATTTTATTTAATGATGATGTGATGAGTCGTATGGGTCCAAATATATATAAAATAGATTCACTATATGAAACATTTGTAGTATCTGATGCAGATACGGGTAATATCATATACAGTTATGTTGGAAGAACATCAATTTTATTAGATAGCACTCATTATAATAAAGATGGCATCTTAAAATTGTCTAGTCAAGAGGATACGACATTACTAGAAGATTTAGGTAATTTTCATATGTACTTTGTAAAAGGAAGAGAATTCTCTAGAGTTCAGTCTACTATCACATTAAAAGTTGATGTAGAGTATCCACTAGATATTCTAGAATTAAATGAGTTGTTTGGAGCATGGGACAATCAAAATGGAAACATTACGGATAGTATCGTTATAATAAATGATAATTACACCCCGAATAAACATAAACCAGGTCTGTATAAAGTGACAATAGAAGCAACAGATCTATCTAATAATAAAACAACATATACTTACAATGTGTGGGTCCAAGACACAAAACCACCTGTTGTCCAACCTTTAGAAGATATTAGGATTAGTTATGCCGGCAAAATTGATGTAGGAACTCTTATTGACATCGTAGAGGCAACAGATAACTATACAGAGAACTTAGAAATATCAATTGATGATGAAAATTATACAGGTAATGAACATATTGTTGGACAATACTATGTTGATATCATGGTGGATGATTACAATGGTAATGCTGTCACTGTTAGACAACATATTTATGTAATTGATGATGTTGCACCTATTATTACTGGTGAAGTACATATATCATTGATATTGAAGATCAATTTGATTTAGAAATGATTCTAGAAAGTATGTCAGCAATTGATGAAATAGATAAGGATTTCATTGAAGTATATATCAAATCAAGTGATTTTAAAAAACATGAAACTGGACAGTTTACAGTAATTATAGGAGCAAAAGATCAATTTGGTAATGAAGCAACTAAAGAAGTATTTATTGAGGTATTAGACAATACCCCACCAGTATTTTTTATTAAAATACCTGCAATTAACTTAGATGCAAGCAATATACATGACGCAAATGAATTACTTGGATTAATCAAGAATCTATTAACGATTAATTACACAGAAATTGAAATCACTCAAAATGATTATGAGGGGAATGAGACTAAACCAGGTGTATATGTTGTTACATTAAGTGCTAATACTGGAACTGAATGGATTCAAATTCAAACACAAGTTAGAGTCAATGAAACCATACCAATTCAAACAGATATAAACTCTACCAATATACATAATATATGGATTATAATCCGTGTAACACTAACGTTGATAGTATTAATTGTTGGTTCATCCATACTCATTATTAAAAGAAGAAAGTCAATTAGATTGAAATAATCGATGAAACTAGTATAATATTCTTCATAAAGGAGAATAACATATATGAGTAATTGGATCCAATCCATCAGAGATAATAAAAAAACAACAAAGACAATCGCAGGTATTATTTTCATCTTCAATGTGTATGCAATGATAGATTTATTCTTTTTAAATGAATCTATGTTAGAGGTTTTAGAAAGATTAAGAATGTTTACAAATATTTCCAATATGATAGTATTTGTTGTAGTTGGTTTATATTTACTAAACATACATCAGGAAAAATGGTTTAAATATTTAGCTGTAATTGGTTTGGTAGCCATATTGATGACAGGCATCATATATCATGCACTGCTAGCAGAGCCAGGCATGTCGTTCCAAAACCATGTGGTTCATACGATCAACCCAGTACTATTTGCAGCATTTTACTACCTACTTATTCAAGAATGTATCAAACTACGCCATGTATGGGTCTCACTTATCTTGCCAATATTATATTTTGGGATTATTTTAGCGGTTGGTCCATGGACCAATTGGTATCCATACAATTTTATGAATCCAACATATGGTGATCAATCACTTGGTAGTGTACTAATATTCTGTTTAGGTATCATGCTACCGGTCATTGTATTATTTACAGTTTTACTTGTATTACTTAAAAATTTCATAGAGAAATTAATAAATAAAGGTTTGAACTAAATGTTCAAACCTTTTGATTTATACTTCTTAAGTTGATATTCAATTGCAAACTGATTTAAATCCATGTTGAAATCTTTTCTTACTAAATTAAGTATTTTTGACGTTTTAGTTGGGTTGTCCATCATTTCTAGTGTTGTATAGCACTTATATAAATTTAAATTGAATAACTCTTGGTTACCTAGATTGTAATAAGATAATGCCAAGAAGTAATAGTAGTAATCAAGATTTAAAAAATATCTTGCCTTTAAATTCGTAGCGATACCCATCTTACAAAAATGTATGACATTTTTAAAATCTTTCTTAACACCAGAGTACTTTGCAATCATATATATAATCATGTTAAAAGTTAATATTTGACTTCCTGTCCATATCAAATTAGGATTAGATAGAAACGACTGGATTTTTGGAAATATTTTGTTTTGTTCTTCTTCATCAGTATAGGGCAATAAACTGGATAAAATTACAGTTTCAATCATAGTCATTGCTGCGTGAGATAAAATTTTTGGATAATCAATGAGATTCTTGTTATATATTATATAATCTGATTTTGTAATTTTATTTTCCATGTAATTCATGAGTGACTTAGCATGTTCATATAATTTAAGATTATAATTATCTAAGATAAACTTAGGACTAATATTTTCTCCGATTAATTTAGCTTTATCTAATTCGTTATTATTGATTGCGTTATAAAAATCTAGAACTATTTCTGCCTCTTTAATTGCATAGTTATCAAATTCCAACAATAATATTTCTTTTTTGGTATTTAATCGCTCAGCAAAAGCATCTAATAAATGATAGGGCATTGCTGAACTTCCGTTTATGTAACGTTGATATTGTCTATTTGAAATGATACCATCCGTAAAATCTTCTTGCGAAATGCCTCTGGAAAAACGCATTTGTTCGAGAAAAAGAGCTAATTCTTTTGAGTGATTGAACAATTTTTTTACTCCTTTCACTATACGACATATATGTCGTGTCACAATATAAGGTTATTTAGTAGAATATAGACATGAGGTGATTTAAATGAAAAAATTATTATTAGTAATCGTTTTATTCTTAGTGGCAGTAGTATTTGTTTCAAATATGTCTGCATCTGTTGTTAATGATCATCCTGAGAGAGCTCAAAGCTCAAAACTAGGGTTTGAAGATTTTGGTAATACTGATCTTGCTCCAATTGCTGGAGTCGTGCACCCTTAATTATACATCATATTCGTGTTTAAATTTATTTTTGAAATCCTTTTTTGATTGAAAAAAATAAAATTATTAAAACAACCTCTTTTTACTTCTTGTAATTTAGCATTCTCCAGCATAAATTACAAACAAGATATTCTGTACTCTCCCTACAGAAATCACTCTTAAAATAGAGTTCTAATTTTCTTATCTACTTTTAATACTAGCGCATTTAAAAGTATTTGGGAAACTTGAAACTCTATTTTTATTTTGTCATGCATGTTATAATAACTAAGATGATGAAAAGGAATAATAAACATGCAATTTTTATACACTTTATGCTTTATTAAGCGCGGAAAATCCATATTAATGCTCAACAGAAATAAAAGTCCATGGTTTGGTATCTGGAATGGTGTGGGTGGTAAAAGAAATCAAGGTGAATCACCACTAGATTGTATACACCGAGAAATATTAGAAGAAACCAATATAAAAGTGGATAAACATAGCATTTTTGATAAAGGTATCGTAACTTGGAACGGTGAGTTTAATACACCCTCTTTAGGACTTCATCTTTATTTTGCTGAAGTACCAGAAGACTTTGATTATATAACACCAATTGAAACAAGAGAAGGTATATTAGCTTGGAAACAAATCGATTGGATTGTTAATAAAGAAAACTTAGGTGTATCATATAATATTCCCTACTTTATCATGAATGTTATTCAAGATAAGAAAAAATATCATTATCACTGTGAATTTAAGGGGAATGAACTCTTAAGTGTGGAGGTAAAAGCTTTATGACAGACATTACAGATATGTATTTATACATAATTATTGGCGCTGCTGCTATATTATTAATTTATGGTGCTTATTATGGTGTCAGTAAATACTTGGAAAAACAATCACTAAATATACAAGAAATTAAATCGATATTAGAAACACATGGCACACTACATGAAGAAGGTTTATACTTATCTTATGACTATCAAGGTCTAACATATAGTGTTATAATGATAAAGGTTCAAAAATATGCAAAATTTCAATTTAACTCTAGAACTATTTGGGAAAAGAAGATAGGTCAAAAGAAATTTTATACCGATCAAACCATCTTTTCTAAAATGCCTAACAGAAAAATTGTAATCATATATCCTAATGAAGGACCATTTACTTATCATTACGATGAAAGTGATGTACGTTTCACTAAACCTAATGAACGTATTTGGGATATGCATGTTATACCATTTAATGAACTGGATACTGTATTAAAAGAAGGACTATAATGAGTTTACTTGATGTTACAAATTTAACATTTTCATATGACAATGATTTACTTTATGAAGACGCTAATTTGCGTCTTTTTGAAGGTGAACACGCTGTATTAGTAGGTAAAAATGGTGCGGGTAAATCTACCTTATTAAAAATACTAAGTAAAAATCTTTCACCGGATAAAGGTGAGGTTTCTTGGCTGAGTGGGCAAAAGGTAGGTTATCTTGACCAATATGCCAAAATCGATGATAAACTTACAGTTAAATCGTACTTATATGATGTATTCTTGCCATTATTTGAAAAAGAAGAGCTCATTCAAACCTTATATGAATCTATTGGGACAGCTGATCCAAAAGATTACGATAAAATTTTAAACAGAGCACATCGTTTAGAAGAAGAATTACAAAAGGATAACTTTTATGCGATTTCATCCACTATTTCCAATATTATCAATGGTTTGGGTCTAAATATGGAAGTATTAGACCAACAAATTAAAACATTATCTGGTGGTATGCGCGCTAAAATTATTTTAGGTAAGCTACTCTTAGAAGATTGTGATGTTTTATTATTAGACGAACCAACAAACTTTTTAGATATCAAACATATAGACTGGTTAATTAAGTTTTTAAATGGATTTAATAAAGCTTTTATCGTTGTGAGTCATGATGAGTATTTCTTAAGACAGATTGCTACAACTGTATTTGCGGTAGAAGGTAAAACGATATTAAGATATAAAGGTAATTTCGAGTTTTATTTAAATGAACATCAATTACGTGTTCAGACACAACAAAAAACATATCAAGCCCAACAAAAGTTTATTGAAAAAACAGAAGATTATATCAAGCGTAACATTGTACGCGCTTCAACAACAAAAATGGCACAATCAAGACGTAAAATGCTAAAAAAACTTGTTAGAGTGCACAAACCAGTGCTTGATAAAAAGATCCATATTGAGTTTTTATATGGTAATTCAGTTGGTAGAGAAGTATTAAAGGTTAAAGACTTAAGTATTGGCTATGAAACACCTTTAGTAGAACCTATCGAGTTCATTGTAAGAAAAGGTGAGAAAGTTGCTATAACAGGTAAAAACGGAGTTGGTAAATCGACCATGATTAAAACCTTAATGGGTATTATCCCACCACTTGAAGGCAGCTTTGACTGGATTGATAATACACAAATATTATATTATGAACAAGATATTAATCTAGAGGATAAATATACACCATTTGAATTAGTGCATCATGAAAACCCAGAACTTGATAGAAAAGATATTTTATCGATTCTAGCACAGTTTGGTATTACCTTTGATATGGCCTCTAGAGCGCTTGGAACGCTCTCTGGTGGTGAAAAAACAAAGGTGAAGTTTGCACTGACAAGAACACATAAATCTAACGTAATTATTCTTGATGAGCCTACAAATCATTTAGATAAGCATGCGAAGCTTGTTTTAAAAGAAGCTTTGATAAAATATCCAGGAACCGTTATTTTAGTTTCACATGAAAAATCATTTTATGAAGAAATATGTGACTATGAAATTCATTTATCATAAATATATATTTTTAAGTTGATAAATCTATTTAATTTTGTTATACTTAATATTGCAAGTTTGGAGGGATGATTCATGCGTGAATTAGTAAAATTAGTTTGTACAGAATGTGGCGATGAGAACTATCACACAACTAAGAATAAAAAGACAACACCAGATCGTTTGGAAATGAGTAAGTATTGCCCACGTACAAGAAAGTATACGCTTCATAGAGAAAAGAAATAAACTATCTTTAGTATAGTTTTTTTTCTATTTATAAGACATGATATATACATTTAACGGTAATGAATCATATGCTCATGCATACATGATTTGTAGATTTGGTCATTGTTTATTAATTGATCCCAATATAAATTATAGTGAAATAGAATCTAAATTAGGAGACCAGATACTTGATGGCATCCTACTTACACATGCTCATAGTGATCATACATCACTTATTCATCTATTTAATGTGCCAATTTATGTGCACAGTGATGATGCAGCATTACTTTTCGAAGATAAATATAATGGGTATTCAAAAGATAATCCAAGACCATATGTACGTAAACAACTAAACATTCAAACGATTGAAGATCAAGTAAAAATTCCACTGGCAGATCATGAGGTGGTTGTTTTTCATACACCAGGACATACAAAAGGTTCTGTTTCGTTTTTATATCAAAAATATATATTTACAGGTGATACACTTTTTAAAGAAAGTGTCGGTAGACATGATTTATATAGTGGCAACTTATTTGATTTAAAACGCAGTGTATTAAAGCTTATTGATGATCTAAATGACAATATCATCATTAAACCTGGCCATGATGATGCTTCAACAATAAGAAATGAACGTAAAAACAATCCATTTTATATAAAATGGAAAAAACAAGGTAAAATATAATAAGAGGTTAAAAAATATGATTATATTATTTGATGTAGGTAATACTAGTATTTATACAGGTTTATCCAATGGTACAAACATTGATGAGACATTTAGAATGAATACCGATATCCATAAATCACCGGATGAATATTTTGTCACATTAAAATCTTTTATTGATCCAAATGTCATTACTGGCGTTATTATTGGTTCAGTCGTACCGCTTGTTACACAAGCTTTAATTGCATTAACTGAAAAATATTTAAAACTAAAACCAGTCGTTATTGAACCAGGCACAAAAACTGGTATTTTTGTCAAAGCAGATAACCCTAGAGAAGTTGGTGCAGACTTAATCGCAAATGCTGCAGGTTTAGATAACCCACATCCAACACTGATTATAGACTTAGGTACTGCCAACAAATTAATCTATGTAAAAAACCAAATGATAACTGGTGTTATTATTGCACCAGGTCTTCAACTATCGATTCATGCGCTAGATGGAAATACTGCACTCTTACATGAAGTGGATATTAAAGTACCTAAAAAATATTTAGGCAATAATACGATTCACTGTATTCAATCAGGTGTTGTCTACGGGACTATTGTTATGATTGAAGGTATGTTTGGCCGTATTAGAGAAGAGGTAGGCGAAGATTTTGATGTAATCATCACTGGTGGCCTATCTAGTTTAATCTTAGAACACATTAGGTTAGATATTAAGCAAGATAAAGAGCTTGTATTAAAAGGATTACTTAATATCTATAAGAAAAATATAAAGTAATAGGGGATATGAAATATGACATATCAAGATAATTATAAGATTTGGTTAAATGGAAATGCCTTATCAGAAAAAGAAAAACAAACACTACTTTCCATGGATGAAAAAGAAAAAGAAGAATCTTTTTACCAAGAATTAAGCTTTGGAACAGGTGGTATCAGAGGTATTTTAGGTTTAGGACCAAATCGTATTAATAAATATACGATTCAACGTGTAACATTAGGATTTGCGAATTACTTAAAAAGTGAACATAAATTAAATGGTGTAGCTATTTCATATGATAATCGTTATGGTTCTTATGAATTTGCATACGAAGCTGCAAAAGTACTAGCATTTAATGGTATTAAATCTTATATCTATAAAGCATTAAGACCTACCCCAATGTTAAGTTATTTAGTCAGACACTTTAAAACTTCAGCAGGTATCATGTTAACAGCATCTCATAATCCAAAAGAATATAATGGATTTAAAGCATATAATGATACAGGTGCACAGTTATCAACCGATGAATCTAATAAAGTCATTGAAGAAATTAGTAAGATTGCATCACCATTTCATATTGGTACGCTAGATAATGACCTCATTCACTGGATCGGTGATGAAATTGATGATATTTACTTAAATGAAGTAGAAAAAATAGCTGTAAGACATGATGAAAAAGACTTAAAAATCGTTTACTCACCACTTCACGGAACTGGTGGTACTGTGATACCAAAACTCCTTGATAAGACAGGTTACACCGTTTATAGGGAACCAAATCAAATGAAGGTAGACCCTGAATTTAGTCATACGAAATCATCAAACCCAGAAGATCATATCGCTTATGAAAAAACGATTGAGCTTGCTAGAAAAAAAGATGCAGATGTCATCTTTGTTACAGACCCAGATGCTGATAGATTGGGTGTTGCATATAAACTAAATGATGACTATCACATTTTAAATGGTAATCAAACAGCATCGATGATGTTATATTACATCTTAAGTGAAAAGAAGCAACCTTCAGGTATTGTTTATACAACGGTAGTATCATCTCATTTACTTAAAGATATTGCACATAAATACAACCAAAAGGTTGGAGAAACTTTGACAGGTTTTAAATTTATTGGTGAACAAGCAGAAAAAAATCAAGGTAAACTACCTTACATCTTCGGATGTGAAGAATCCTATGGTAGTTTAGTATCTGATTTTGTAAGAGATAAAGATGCTGTTCAAGCAGTATACTTATTGGCTGAAATACTAAATACTTTAAAATCTAGAAATCTTACTGTTAAAGACTATTTAGACGAAATTTATCATATATTCGGATATTATCTTGAAGACACCATCAATTTAACTTTAAAAGGTATTGAAGGATCTAAACGTATTATCCAAATTACGGACTATGTTAGACTACATGGTATCAAAATTGATGGCTTTGAAGTTAAAAAGAAAATTGACTTTAGTAAAGGTATGATACATCCTCATGATATTGTACTACCGCCATCTAATGTATTGAAGTTTGAAAGTGATCAAGGCTTTATTATCTTTAGACCAAGTGGTACTGAGCCTAAATTAAAGATTTATATCTCAGTTAAAACGACGAGTCATGCAGCATCTAAACAAAAAATTAGCGATTTAAAAACAGCCATTATGGCGTTTATAAATCAGATATAAATAAGGAGTGTTACATATGTTTAAGACACGTAGAAACAATTATTTAAATCAAGTTGAAGAAAATAGTTTAACTGTATTGTATGCAGGACATGCACCACATTTATCAAATGATTCTTATTATCCATTTATGGTCAATAAAAACTTTTGGTACTTAACAAATATTGACCAAGCAGGTGCTGTTTTACTTATGGGTAAATCACCTCACTTAACAGATAGTTATTTATTTATCAAAAAAATTGATCCAGTAGAAGCATTATGGGTAGGCGCTTCCTTAAGTTTTGAAGAAGCAAGTAAGTTATCAGGTATTCCATTATCTAATATTATTGATATTGCACAGTTTGACAGTTTCTTTGCCCAACTATTAACTCAAACAAGACGTGCACTATTTGGTACAGTAGATAAAGTGTATTTTGATATTGAACGTCAAAGTCCAATGGATAATCCACTACTTGGTGAGAAAAAAGCAAGTGAATTTAGTAAAACATACCCACATATTAATATTAAAAATGCACAAGGTATGATTGCTGATTTAAGAAGTAGTAAAGATAGCAGTGAGGTTGCAGCCATTAAAGGTGCAATTCATGTATCTAATCTAGCAAATACTGCACTATTAAATGCACTTAAAACAGCTACAAATGAAGCGGACCTTTATGCTGAATTTAATTATGTTTTAAATAAAAATCAAACTAAACCAAGTTTTAATGAAATTATTGCAAGTGGTAAAAATGGAACAATTCTTCACTATGAAAAGAATAATGATACGATTCATGAAGACGATTTAGTATTATTAGACTTAGGTGTAAGATACAATCAATACGCATCTGATATTACGAGAACTTATCCTGCAAGTGGGAAATTTAGTCCACGCCAAAAAGAAGTGTATGAGGCAGTGCTTAAAGTTAATAAGGACATCATTAACTGGGTTAAAGCGGGTGTTACTCAATTTGAATACAATCAAAAAGGTAAAGAACTCTTAACTCAGGCAGCTAAAGATTTAGGATTAATTAAAGAAGATGCTGAAATCATTAAATATTACTATCATGGCTTAGGACATCCACTTGGCCTTGATGTACATGATGTAGGAGATCCTACAAAACCATTTAAAGTCGGTCAAGTCATTACGGTTGAACCAGGACTTTATATTGCAGAAGAGGGTATTGGTATCCGTATTGAAGATGATCTGTTATTAACTGAAGATGGATGTATCAATTTATCAAGTGATATCATTAAAGAAGTTAAAGATATCGAAGCTTTCATGAAATAAAAGTCAAAATTAAGGAATCCTTCTACTATAAAGTAGGAGGATTTTTTTAATGAAAACTAAGTTAATATGTTTATTGCTGGTTGTACTTATCACATTAAGTACTCAAACGAGTTTTGGTTATGCAGATTTTCAAGATTTTACAAAAGTAGGTACAAATAAGCTATTAGATGAGTTTACCCCATCAGATTATGATTATGCCTATAAAGAGTTAGGGCGTAATAAATTTGCTGGATGGAAACATTATTATGTCACAGAAAATATGAAAGTTACTTATACATCTGAAACACTTTTTAGTTATTACAACAACGGAAAATCACCCATTACATATAATTATAAAGCAAGTAAGAAGACAATTAGTTCATACACCTTAAAGGTCAGTGGTGGTGTCAAACTACAAACTCAAAAAGATAATAAAGTATTTGGTAGTGGACTTACTGCTTCCTTAAATATGGACTATGTCTATGATAATAAGACAGAAGATATAGAAACTTTTGATATTAAAGTTTCTATAGAGCCAACTACACAAATGGTACTTTATCTTTATGGTGAAGGTAAAATTACAAATGGGGTTGCAAAAAACTACTTATTTTGGATTGAAATTGCTAAAGGTGGGTTTGAGATCTTTGTAGTAACAACCCACTATCAGCGATTAGAAATTACACCGATATGAGAAAATACATTACATTTAGTATCATCATGATAACTTTGGTGGCTATACTTATATATTTATACTTACCCAAAAAGGGACTGGATGAAATATTAGTCGTACCAGAATCGCATTATATTTTATTTGAACAAGATAAAACGATCAGCATGAAGTATTTTTCTACTAAAAAAGATATTTTAGATGAACAAATGATCTTAAGTACGTTCATATATAATGCCGATGAAACGATTAAGTTTCAAATAGAAGAAGTGTATATTGATACATATCACAATGAGCAGTATCAAGATAAAACTTACTATGGATACGAACTCATACTAAAACTACCTGAAATTGATGCAACCTACTTGATGGATAAGTTGTATATTAAACTAAACTATCATCATGACGTATATGAATTCTTTGCAGGTAGGCTTTATGTAGAATATCCAGAACAACAAGCAAATCATATCCACTGGTATGGTATTGAAGGTATCAAAGATGATTTACCAAGATTGTTTCAAATTATTGTGGATGTGGCGTTAAAAACAGAAATAGATACTATATATGTTGGACCAGATGAAACACCATTTCATCTGGGTTTAGACAATATCATTATTCAAGTATTACCAAACGATTATCTATTTAGTACTACTTTTGTAAAGGTTATTACGAGTGAAGGTATTACTTATTTACCTTATTTTTCATATTTTGTAAATTATGAACTATTAAGCGCTAGATTGCATCATAACTACGTTATTTATTGAATTATTATGTTAAAATAAATAACAGAGGTTATGTAAACATGTTATTTATATTTAGAAAAATGGGCAAATATAAGGGTCAAGTGATTTATTCACTTATTGTTAAGGCACTCGCTGCCGGAGCAGACTTATTATTGCCTTTTATATTAGCTTATATGATTGATGAACTTTTATTTGAAGTGACTACATCAGATTATTGGTTACTTATATTTACCGGTATTGGTATGTTATTAATTGCACTATTAGGTTGGTTTTTTAATATATCAGCCAATAGATCTGCAGAAAAAGTATCTAGCTTAACAGTTAGAGATGTTAGAAATGAGCTCTTTTATAAAACTGAAAAGTTAAGTGCTTCTCAAGTGGATGAAATATCAACATCATCACTTATTTCAAGACTTACATCAGATACCTATAATATTTTCCAAATGGTAGGTTCCTTACAACGATTAGGTATACGTGCACCAATGTTATTAATTGGTGGGATTATCATGTCTGCGTTTATGGATCCACTCCTAACTTTAGTAATGATTGCGATGTTACCACTTATTTCTATTGTAGTATGGCAATACTCTAAAAAAGGTCAACCACTTTATAAAGATATTCAAGTTCAAATGGATGAGATTATTAGAGTCTTAAGAGAAAATATTACAGGGGTACGTGTAGTGCGTGCACTATCTATGACAGATTATGAGCAACAACGTTTTAAGAATGAGAACAAAAAAGCAGTAGATAAAGAACTCATTGCTACAATTACTATGAACAAGATTAGCCCTATTATTAGTGTCGTAATGAATGTTGGATTGGTCATTGTCCTCATCTTTGGTGCATATAGAGTTGCTGATGGTGCTACAAAGGTAGGTCAAATCTTAGCGTTAATTACTTACTTTACAATCATATTAAACTCAATGGCATCTTTAACACGTATATTTATTAGAATGTCAAAAGCTGCTGCATCAGCTGAGCGTATTGTAGAAGTTCTAAATATGGAAACTCAGATGGTTGATGGTAATTTGCCGCTAGTAATGAATGATGAAGTCCATTTAGAATTTGATCATGTAGATTTTTCATACCAAGGTAAAGAATCACACCTAGAAGATATTACATTTAAAATTTCAAAGGGACAAACATTAGGTATCATTGGAGCTACAGGTAGTGGTAAAACTACAATTATTAACTTGATTATGCGCTTTTATGATCCTCAAAAAGGTGTGATTAAAGTATTTGGAGAAGACATTAAAAATATCAACCGTGATGAATTACGTAGACATGTTGGTTTGGTGTTACAAAATGACTCAGTCTTTTCGGATACGATTCACGAAAATATCGCATTTTCTAGACCAGGAGTTGATGCAAATCAAGTAAAGATGGCAAAAGAAATTGCTCAAGCAGACTTTATTGATGATATACCAGAAACTTATAACTATGAAATTGCTCAACGTGGTACCAATATTTCAGGTGGACAACGTCAAAGACTATTAATTGCCAGAGCTGTTGCCAGCAATCCTAAACTCTTAATTTTAGATGATGCTTCATCTGCTCTGGATTATAGAACAGATAAAAACTTAAGATTTGCTATTACAACACATCTTAAAGATACAACTAAAATTATTGTTGCTCAACGTGTATCTTCTATCAAAGATGCAGATTTAATACTTATTATTGATAATGGTAGAATAGCTGCTCAAGGTACACACGAAGAACTATTAAAAACAAATGAGATTTATCAATTGCTTGTAAAACATCAATTAGGGGAGGGGTTAGTATGAATCGGGGCGGACGTAAAGGTCGAAACGATGGTTCAGATGTTGCTAAAGACAGAAAGAAAACCCTAAAAAGATTATGGTTTTATCTATCGTTTTATAAGAAAAGATTAGTTATAGGTATTATCCTTACCGTATTATCAAACGCTTTATCATTAATTGGGCCTTACTTAACAGGTAAGATGATTAATGAGATGGTCGTAGTGAATAATGGACTTAATATCGATTTTAATGAAGTATTTTTATTAGGTGGACTGATGATTTCTTTTTATCTAACCTCAGCACTTATGAATTATATCTTAAGTGTTGCTTTAGTTAAAATGTCCCAAAGTGTCGTTTTTAAACTTAGAACTGATTTATTTAATAAAATGACAACGGTAAGTGTAAAGTACTTTGATACAAACCAAACAGGTGACATCATATCTCGTATGAGTTATGATATTGACACGATTGCTGGATCACTTTCATCTGATGCACTTAGTTTGATTACATCAACCATCACACTGGTTGTATCCTTTATTATGATGATAATCGTATCTCCGCTTTTATTACTTATCTATTTTATTACCATACCTTTAAGTTTCTTATTAACAACCTTCTTATCAAAAATTATTAAGAAGAAGTTAAGAATTAGAAATAAGAGTTTAGGTCAACTAAATGGTTATACTGAAGAGATGATTAGCGCACAAAAAACAATTCAATCTTATGTTCAAGAAGATAATGTCTATGAAAGATATAAGATTTTAAATGAAGATACAACAGAAAAGAGTTATGAAGCAGGATATTATTTAACAACTACAGGACCCGGTGTATTATTTATTAACAACTTTGGTACAGCACTAGTGGGTACTGCAGGTGCCATATTAGTCTTATTTGGTCGTATAATGGTTGGTGACTTATCTGCATTTATGCTCTATTCTAAACGTTTTTCAGGACCAATTAATCATATGAGTAACTTGGTTGCTGATATTCAATCAGCACTTGCTGCTGCAGAACGCGTATTTTATGTACTTGATCAAGACGATGAGACTCAAGATATCTTAGATGGTAAAGATTCAGGTATTACTGAAGGCCAAGTCACATTTGATGATGTAAGTTTTAGATATGTAGAAGATAGACCGGTACTGCAAAACGTAAGTTTTGATGTAAAGCCTGGTCAAACAGTTGCTATTGTTGGACAAACTGGTGCTGGTAAAACGACACTCGTGAATTTAATGATGAGATATTATGATATAAATTCAGGTAAGATTTTAGTGGATGGTATACCAATTGAGTCGTTTAATAGAAAATATTATAGACGTGCATTTTCAATGGTGTTACAAGATACATGGATATTTAAAGGTACAGTGTTGGATAATATCAAATATGGTAATGGCGATTGTTCATTTGAAGAGGTAGTAGAAGCCGCTAAAAAGGCACGTATACACCACTATATTTCACATCTACCCAATGGATATGACACGGTCTTATCAGATGAAGGTGTAAACATTTCAAAAGGACAAAAACAATTAATTGTTATAGCAAGAGCGATGTTAAGTAAATCTCAAATGCTTATTTTAGATGAGGCAACATCGAATGTAGATACTTATACTGAAGTCAACATTCAAGAAGCTATGCTTAACTTAATGAAGCATAAAACAACATTTGTGATTGCACATAGGCTATCTACAATTAGAAATGCTGATATCATCTTACTAGTTGAAAAAGGTAATATCATTGAAAAAGGTACCCATGAGAGCTTAATGGAGCAAAAGGGCAAGTATCATGAACTCTTTATGTCACAATTTGCGTAAATTGGTATCAAAGATACAAAATATGTTTGACAAATGAGTAGATATTATATATAATAACTACGGTAATATTGTGAAAAGAAGAGATACCCTCTCACCTGATGGTCCATCCTTGGGTAAATAGCACGCTAACATTTATTTAATTTCGAATTTTAGTGCAAAGCGGGTATATTCATATATACGCGCTTTTTCATTATTTTACCAAAGCATAAAAATCGAAGGGAGTGGTTAAATATTAGACCACAAAAAATGGGCTTCAAACCCAAACAAAACTCAGACTTAGTAAATGAGACATTGCCAAACGGACAATTCTTAATTATTGATGAAGAAGGTCAAAGACTTGGAACGTTTGATCGTAGACAAGCATTAGAGATTGCAAGAGAAAGAGATATCGACATTTTAGTTGTATCACCTGAAAATGCAAAGCCAATGGTTGCAAAACTATTAGATTATTCAAAACATCGTTATGACCAACAAAAGAAGCTTAAAGAAATGAAGAAAAATCAACAAATCGTTAAGCTAAAAGAAATCAAGTTATCACCTACAATTGATAAACATGACTTTGACACCAAATTAAGAAATGCTCAAAAGTTTATTAATGGTGGTGACAAATTAAAAGTATCATTACGTTTTAGAGGACGTATGATTACTCACAAGGACATCGGATTCGAGCAAGTTAACAAATTTGTTGAATTACTACAAGGTGTTGTTGTAGAATCACAACCTAAACTAGAAGGTATGCAGATTATAGCAATTATTGCACCTGCAAAGAAAGATGAAAGAGGATAATACCATGCCAAAGCAAAAAACACATAGTGGATTAAAAAAACGTATCAAAATCACTGCTACTGGTAAATTAATGCGTCATCAAGCGTATTCAAACCACTTAGCAGCATCTAAAACTACAAAACAAAATAGACAATTAAGCGCAGAAACAACTGTACATGCTACAGATGCTAAAAGAATCAAACGTTTAATTGCTAACATGAAATAAGGAGGAACTAGAAAATGGCTAGAGTAAAAAACACACCAGTAACTAGAAGAAGACGTAAGAAAATATTAAAATTAGCTAAAGGTTATTTTGGTTCCAAATCAACATTATACCGTACAGCACACGAACAAGTAATGCGTGCATTACAGTATGCTTACAGAGATAGAAAACAAAACAAGAGAAACTTTAGAAGATTATGGATTTCAAGAATTAATGCAGGAGCTGTCCAAAACGGATTTAAATACTCTAAATTAATTCACGGTTTATCACTTGCTAATGTACAATTAAACAGAAAAGTTTTAGCAGATTTAGCAATTTCAGAACCAACAGTATTTGCTTCATATGTTGAATTAGCAAAAGATGCAATCGCTAATCCAGCTAAATATCAAGTAAAATAATCAATTTTTTTTACAATTGACTTAAGAGACATAATAAATATGTCTCTTTTATTTTTAGTTCTTTAAATATTTGCTATTTAACTTATAGTTACCTGGGCAATTTATAGTCAAAGTTTGATATAATAGAAGATAGGAAAGTAAACGTATAAAGGGCGATTAAGATGAAAAGAAGATTGTTAATTAGTTTAATATTAATTTTAATGTTATTGATCTCATTCATGCTTGTTTTTCCATTGATGGAGTTAGATTATTCTTTAATATATACTGTATTTGCAACCATAAGCATTGTCCTACTTTCTGTATACTTATTTAGTGGTACCGCCAAGTTCATAGTAATGTTAATTTACTCATTAGTCATTATATTGGGTTTAATCATTTTACCAGACTATGAGCAAGCTATTATTGCTGTTGGTTCACTTATGATTATATTAAACCCATTATCAAACTTTGAAACACATCTAGAAGCAAAACTTATACCGACAGACACAGCACCTTTAAGTATTTCAATACGTGGTAAATATTGGCCGTTTTATGCATATCGCCAAGAAATGAAAAACTATGTTAGATTACCTCAAACTAAAAAGTTATTTACTAAGAGTTGGTATTTAAAAACTAGACAATTAATTACAATTCTATTCTTATTTACTGCAATATTCTTGTTTATTAATGAATTGAAGAATATCTATATTGATCTAAGTAACTATAATCCCTTACAAGTCTTTACTTTCTATGGTGTAACATCCTTATTCGTCCTGACCTTTATACTCTATAAAAATGGCTTTAGAGCGATGTTTAGAGCAGCTATAATGTTTATATTCTTACCGGTTATATTTGCAGCATGGATACTTCCTATATCCTTTCTATCACAAGTTATCTTTACAGTAATCATTTCACTACTTGGTATTACAGATATTGTCTATGAAAAATATTTATCACTAAACCGAGTGGCATATAGTGCCTATAAATATTATGATCCAGATGATCAACGACATGTCTATGCCAATGAGTTTTATGAGCCACTTGTTTATAATGAAACGTATAATATCGTAGGTATTTATAAATTCAAAACTCATGTAGATGAATTTCATAAACATCTAAACGATATACTGTTTTATGCCAATAGAAAACACTTTATGATTACTGCATATACCTTCAATGGTAAGGAAATGAATGTATATACTGAGTTTTATCATAAACATGCCAAGCGTGCTCAAAATTTTAAAAACTATTTAGAAAATATACTACACACAAATATTGAAGAACAAATTGTATATGATAAATACAAACAAATTTATGAGAAAACTTTCTTTCATAAAACAGAGTATATTGTTGCAAGAGCATTATCGCTTGCCAATTTATTAAAAGAATTACAAGTAACCAAGAGAGAGTTAATTATATCGATTATATTCTCATTTAAAAATAAAGAAGATATCTTGAAATTATCAAAGCATTATTATGTAGCTCGTATGGAAGAGTTAGATGATTCGGATTATTTAGCAGCTAGAGTATCTATTAAAACACCAAACTCTAATTTTGCTATTGAACAAAAGATAAGAGACATTTTATTAAACGCAATGATTTATCAAGCAACATACGTTAGAATATTAGTATATTACGAAGGGGAGAAACAAAGATGATTAAAAAAGCAGTAGTACCCGCAGCAGGCTGGGGGACAAGGTTTTTACCAATAACTAAAGCAGTTCCAAAAGAAATGCTACCAATTATTGATAAACCAGCATTAAGTTATATTATTGAAGAGGCGGTTGCATCAGGTATAGAAGAAATATTAATTATTATTTCATCCAATAAAGGGGCAATACAATCTTACTTTGAACATAATGTTGAGTTAGAACAATTCTTAAAAGAAAAAAATAAACTTGATGATATTAAACTCATCAAAAATACAAGTTATGGTGCAAAAATATTTTACACAACACAAGAAGAACAACTAGGTTTAGGTCATGCAGTCTTACAAGCAGAAAAATTCATTAATGGTGAACCGTTTGCAGTGTTACTTGGAGATGATGTGTATGTATCAGAAGAAAAACCTGCACTTTTACAACTAATTGATGCTTATAATGATAAGAAATCCAGTATTTTAGGTACCATGGAAGTTCCACTAGAAGACACCAAATTATATGGTATTTGTATACCTAAAAAAGATAGTGTCAAACCAATTGTTGAACTAGAAGGTGTTGTTGAAAAACCTAAATCAAATCCACCATCACACTCAGCAATTTCTGGTAGATATGTACTTACTCCAAAAATCTTTCAATTACTAAAAGATCAAAAAAGAGGTGCTGGTAATGAGATTCAATTAACCGACTCCATCTTAAGATTAATGGACTATGAGAAAGTATTTTCATTTGACATGATTGGTAAAAGATATGATATTGGATCAAAGATTGGTTATATTGAAGCTATCATTGATTTTGGTTTAAAACGCGATGACTTGAAAAAGGATTTGAATGAAATCTTAAGCAAAAAGATTTAGAACGTGGAAACCATTTTCATTGACAAATATAAAAAAATGATGTAAATTAAAGGTGCCTAGGAAGTACCCGTGGAACCCAAACATATCTTTTAGGGAGTTAAACCATACTGGAGTTGAAGGCCAAATTATCACTTGGAATCCCAACGTATGTGTATAGGAAATTCCCACTTAAAAATAAGAGATTCCAACACCTTCCTAGGTTTTTATTTTATTCTCATAAAACAGTTTAGAATGGACATATAAATGAAAAAAGACATCGAAAAATTAAATAAATTAACGCAATTACATGCAATTGCATCCAATGAAGTTGAAGTAACTAGTTACTTAAAATCTTCACTAAAAGGTCAAATAACGAAAGATAGACTTGGCTCTGTTGTCGCATCAACTGGTGAAGGCGGACAAGTTTTAATCACTGCACCTATAGATGAAGTGGGCATGATTGTTACTCAAGTAACCAAACAAGGTCTACTTAAATTTCAAAATGTTGGCTATATGCATGCTAAGAACTCATTAAACCAATTATTTTTAGTTACAACCAAAGATAAAACATTTTTAGCTACATTAATTGGTAAGCCTTTAACCTATCAAGCAGGTGATGAACTACCTAGAGTAGAAGACTTTAAAACACTTTATTTAGATGCTGGTTTTAAATCGGATAAAGAAGCATTTGATAAAGGTATTCAAATCGGTGATATGGTTACGCGTTATGCTGAATTTAAGTCACTAGAAAATGACCGTTTTATTTCAAAAGCTTTAGATACGAGATCATCTGTTTATGTATTAAGTGAACTTTTAGAAGAAGTAGAAAACTTAAAAGTAGCACTTAATGCTGCATTTACTGTTCAACACAAGATGAACATGAAAGGTGCTAAAACAGCAAGTTACATGGTAGAACCTGATATAGCTATCAGTTTAGATACCATGGATAGTACAGATCACACGATGCCTGATTTTATTAAATTAGGGGGTGGACCGGTAATTAGTTTTTATGATCAAGGCTTAATTGCTCATCCAAGACTAAGAAATTATGTACTTAACTTGTGCAAACTACATAAAATACCTTATCAAGAAGCACACCAACAATCAGTTTTAAGTGAAGGTCATTATCTTCAACTATCAAAATTAGGTGCTGCAACATTATCCATTGGTATACCAATCAAAAATAAACACTCACATCACCAAATGATAGACTATTCTGATTTAGTTCATACTAAAAAGTTACTCAAACTATTTGTTGAATCCTTAAATGATAAAGTCATAGAAGAGATATTATATACATAATAAAAGGTACTGTTCACTTTGAACAGTACCTTATTTATTTACCACTTATTTTTTAGTTGGTTCTTTACCTGATTGAACAACTTCAGTTAATGCAGTCACTGTACCAGCTAAATCGGCTAAATTAGATGGAACTACAATCTTTGTAGCTTGACCTTCAGCAAGTTTAGCAAGTGCTTCATAAGCCTTAATTTGTAGTACAGCTGCATCTGGTGCAGCTTCTTTAATTAACTTAATACCTAATGCTTCAGCTTCTTTTAATTGACGAATAGATTCTGCTTGAGCTTCCGCGTTTAAAATCACTTGTTGTTTATCCGCTTGAGCTTTTAAAATAATCGATTCATTAATACCTTCAGCTTCTAAAATCTTAGCACGTTTTTCACCCTCAGCAATTAAAATGGTTTGACGTCTTTCACGTTCAGCACGCATTTGCTTTTCCATAGAGTCTCTAATGTCTTTAGGTGGCATAATGTTTTTAACTTCAACACGGTTTACTTTAATACCCCATTTATCAGTAGCATCATCTAAGATGTGGCGCATCTTGGTGTTGATAATATCTCTTGAGGTTAAAGAAGTATCAAGTTCTAAATCCCCTAAGATGTTACGAAGTGTTGTAGCAGATAATGCTTCAATCGCTAGTATTGGGTTTTCAACACCATAAGCATAAAGTTTTGGATCTGTAACTTGATAAAATACGATCGTATCGATTTGCATTGTAACGTTATCTTTAGTGATTACTGCTTGTGGATCAAAGTCTTTAACTTGTTCTTTAAGTGATACCACAGATACCACTCTATCTACAAATGGAAAAAGCCAGTGAATACCAACGCCCCATGTTGTGTGATAAGCTCCTAAACGTTCTACAACGTACTTTTTAGTTTGTGTAACAATACGCACACCTGATATTACAAGTAATGCAAGTACACCTAGTACAACAACTAATACAATTAATACTACTTGTCCTGGTTCCATATTAATTTAAATCCTCCTTATTAATTTTAGTTACTATAAATTTATTTCCTTCAATTGCAAGAATACGAACAGTAGCTCCTACTTCAATATCTTCTGATGAAATAGCGGTCCAGTTCATATGTTCAAAATCTACTTGACCACGAGTCAAGGGTGAAATCTCTTTGATAACTATTGCTGATTTACCTACATAGGCATCAACATTGGTTGAAACGATATTCTTTTTAAAGTATTTAACTAATGCAGGTCTAGTAAGTATCATAAGAATAAACCCTGTTAAGAAAAATACGATCATTTGAAGTCCGATATTTGTTGGCATAAATATTGAGATAATTAATGTAGGAATAGAAGCAAGCGCAAACCAAATGCTAACAAATTCTACAGTCATAAACTCAATAATAATCGTAGTAACAAATACTAACAGCCAAAACCATATTGCATATTCAGCTAGAAACTCAATCATGTTATAATACCTCCTTTAATCGAACTTCTAAGATGTTGGAATTTTTATTCCAAACAGCTTTGAATTTCGTCCCCTTTTCTTCAAAAACTAATTCAAATACAGTAGATATTCGACTAATGAATGCTTTATTAGCAATTCTTCCATAAGAAGCATTCACGCTGATGTTATATCTAGTATGTTCGGGGATATCCCCTCTTAACACATCATCTTTTGATAAGGGACGAATTAAGATCACATCTTTATCCTTATCATATCCTAACATTACCTGATTGGCAAACTCAAAGAATTGTACACCGGATTTATTTACTGTTAAGTTTATCGGTGTAATTGTTACTACAATTTCCTTTGGTTCCCCATTAAACCATGTTACACTCATTAAAATCACCTCTCATATCTATATTATAAGGGCAATTATCATAATTGTCAATTAAATTATTAAAAATTATTAAAAATTATTCATAGTTATATTAAGCAAAAATAGAACGAATTATTTTGGTTATGCTATAATGTATATGATCAACTTCGGGGAGTCCACGTAATGGACTGAGAGGACTTTAATCAAGTCGACCCGTTAAACCTGATCTGGGTGATGCCAGCGGAGGGAAAGTTATTATATTTTTTTAACTTTTTATTTCTTTGGCCCCGAAGAAATTTTTTTATTTCCAAGGAGGAAGAAATATGAATCAAAATAGGATTCAGATAAGAAATGTGGTCATCGTATCCACATTATTAGCGATAGCTATCGCACTTGATGTCATAACAGGTTTGATACCTGGACTTAATCTATCGATGCCTTTAGGTGGTAGATTATTTAACATATCATTATTACCAATTATAATGATAGGTATATTTTTAGGGCCGATTTACGGCATTGTAGGGGCAGTTACTTATGGTTTATTTGGATTTTTCTATGATGGTTATGCCTTAAGTTATTTTGCTACAAACTTGAGTGAAGCACTCTTAGTCTTTTTCTTAGACTATATTGTTGCATTTGGTGCGCTTGGGTTAAGTGGATTCTTCAAAAAAGCACTTGACTCACGTATTTGGTTTAGTATCACTACGGTTGTTGTACTATTAATTAGATGGTTATCATCTACAATAGTAGGAGCAATTCTTTGGGCAGCTTATGCATCAGGTAGTGAGTTTACACAAAACTTAATGGATAATGTAAATCAAAATGCATTTATCTATTCAGGTATATATAATATCATCTATACCTTAACCACTGCATTAAGTATCATTATTATTGGTAGTTTAGCACTACCTCAGTTTAAAGAATTAAAACTACAGTTTGGATCAAATTAATTTATTTATAATGCTAAGATAATCAAGACGTGGTTCATAACTAAATGGTATTTGGTGACAATTTTCCTTGAAGAAAGTATAAGGAATTGATTTTCTACCACCTTGTTTTGATGCTTGCCAAAAAGATATGAGATCTTTGAAAAATAAAATGTAATACTCATTATATTGAGACCATCCAATGATTAAAAAAGCAATACCACCATGAGCATCAACATCAGATAAATGATTAACTTGATGCTCATGTACATTGGATAATGGGAAACTTGTTTTAGAATTTGTTTCTTTGGCATCAAAATCAATATAACGTCCTTTATATAAACCATTAAAATCGGTAGTAGAAGGTGTTCTGTAGTAAGCTTCAACAATTTTAGCTTTATTACGAGCAGGATAGCTGACATTAACAACTTGAATAGGCGTAGGTTTTTTATGAATTACAGCAATTTGATGAGATAAATAATACTGATTAGTTAAATCTATATCGGATTCTAAAGTCATTCCAAGGTTAGCGTAATTATTAACATTTTTGATTGGCTTTTTTTTATTTGGGTAGTTCATTTTGCATAATCTCCTATATAAAGTTATTATAAACTAATTAAGATATATTTACATGATAAAGATAAAATTTATGTTTTTTAAGCAGAGTCCGAAAAAATATGATATAATATATTAACTGAAAATCGTTACTGAAAGGAAAAACTATTTGTGAGTGAAATACGCTTTTTCGCTTTAGGTGGATTGGGAGAAAACGGTAAAAATATGTATGTCGTTGATATCGATAGACAATATTTTATTTTGGACGCCGGTCTAAAATATCCGACCCAAGAACTGTATGGCGTTGATGAAATTATACCAAACTATAAGATGTTTATGAACATCAAAGATCGTGTAAAAGGGATATTTTTATCTCATGCACACGAAGATCATATTGGAGCATTACCACACATTTTAAAAGAATTAAATGTGCCTATATATGCTACCCCTTTTACTATGGAGGTCGTAAAAGATTCTTTAAAAGAAAAGAACTTTGACTTAAACCAATTAACATTAAACACAATTGATCAAAACTCAATTATACGTATTGGTAATGTAAAAATTACCTTCTTTTCAACAACCCACTCGATTCCAGAATCAGTAGGGATTGCTCTGCATACGGTTGATGGTGTTATTGTATATACTTCAGATTTTACTTTTGCTCAATACAGCGATCCAAACTATCAAACAGACTTTCCTAAGATTAACGATTTAGCACAAAAAAATGTGATAGCATTATTAGTAGAGTCTTTAGGCTCAACACTAATTCAAGATGGTGGTATTCACAATGCATTAACACATAAAATTAATTCAGTGTATGCAAATGCTGAAGGAAGAATTATTGTTTCTTTATTCTCTTCAGACTTACAAAAAATTCAACGTATTGTAGATATTTCATTAAATCATCATAAGAAAATAGCTATTATAGGTAGACGTGCACAACGTATTGTTGATATAGCGATTGAAAAAGGATATTTAGTAATTCCAAAAGAAGCGCTAGTAAACTTAAAGTTTATTGATGAAAAAAATAAAAATGATGCAAACAATCTAGTGTGCTTAGTTACAGGAAATCGTCATGAACCATTCTATATGTTACAAAGAATGTGTAGAAAACAAGACAGATTAATTCACATTAGTGAAAATGATACTATCTTACTTATGACATCACCTGTACCAGGTACAGAGAAGATGGCAGCACGTACGCTAGATATTTTATATCGAAGTGATGCAAATATTGAAGTTGTAGATAAAAGGTTATTAGCTTCTAATCACGCGACTGCTGAAGAAATTAAGATGATGATTAATTTACTTCGACCTAAATACATTATTCCAACCATTGGTGAATATCGTCATCAATATGGTGTAAAACAACTCGCGTTACAAATGAACTACAAAGAAGATGAGATTTTCTTACTTGATAATGGTGATGCAGTTAATTTAAGTAAGGGTAAAGAACCATTTGTCTCAAAAAATGAAATCAAGACATCTGAAATATTAATTGATGGTACTGCAGTTGGCGATGTGAATGACTTTGTTATGAGAGATAGAGAGTTACTCGCAGCAGATGGTGTGTTACTCATTATTGCAAACATTAATGCAAAACAAAAACAAGTTTTAGGTGAACCTAAGATAGTATCTAAAGGGTTTGTACACTTAAATGAAAATGAATCAATGATTGATGAGATTAGAGCAATCTTTGATAAAGTAACCGATAAACATTTAAAAGGTAAATACATCAATTGGAATGAATATAAACTCCAAATCAGAGATGAAGTATCCAAGTATGTATATCAAACAGCTAGAAGAAGACCGATTACGATACCAGTAATTATATCCACAGAAATGAAAAAAGAAGACTAAGTCTTCTTTTTTATTGTTTTGATAATGCTTCTATGAGTTTAGGTAAGTAATATGGTAAATCTATGGGTCTTCTGGCAGTAACGATATGTTTATCAACTACCACAGGCTTGTCAACCCATGTAGCACCTGCATACATCATATCATCCTTAATACCAGGAGTTGATGTAAGCGTGACACCTTTTAAGATACCTGCACTAGATAAAACCCAACCTGCATGACAAATACTACCAATAATCTTTTTGTGTTCATTTAGATATCTTATAAAATCTAGAACTTTAGGTAGGCGTCTTAAATAATCTGGTGCCCAACCACCCGGGATGATGATACCATCATATTTGGTGATATCTACTTCATCAAAAGATAAATCACTGACTGTAGATAAACCATATTTTCCTTTATAGGTTTGTCCTTTGATTTCCGATGCAATATCCACGGTTGCACCTGCCTCTTTAAGTCTAATGAGTGGATAATGAAACTCTAAATCATCATAATCATTTGAAACAATTGTAAGTATATGTTTATTTTTTAACATAAGAATTATCCTTTCCTTTTATACCCTTTGATACTATCAATGAGTTTTAAGCGATCTTTTAGTGCTTTTTCGTAAGCACTTTCATCTTTAGGTACATAATACGTTTTATCCAGCAAGTTATCAGGTAAGTGTGTTTGACTATTTAATGAACCTGGATCGTTATGTGGGTATTTGTAGCTATCTGGATGTTGTTTAATATATTTGTTATCAATATGTTTTGGTATCGGTCCTGCTAAACCATTTTGGAAATCTTCCATAGCCTTATCAAGTGCACTATAAGCAGTGTTAGATTTAGGAGATAATGCCATGTCGACAACGATGACAGATAAAGGGATTCTTGCCTCAGGTAATCCTGTCATTTTAGCAGCTTGAATGGCTGCTAAAACCTTTTGACCCATCGTAGGGTTTGCTAGTCCGATATCTTCATATGCAATCACAATCAATCTTCTAAAAATAATTTCTAAATCACCTAGTGTTAATAATCTTGCAAGATAGTGAATTGAGGCATCTACATCAGAACCTCGAATAGATTTTTGAAGTGCACTTAGCATTTCAAAATAGTGGTTTTCATGATCATCTAAGGATAGTTGAGGTTTACCAGCAAGTTTTCTTATGATGTTAGAAGTAATTTTTTGTCCGTCATCAACCACTAATGAGGCACTTTCAAGTAAATTAAGAGCTGAACGAATTTCAGAATTAGATGCTCTAATGATTGCTGCAAGTGCATCATCTGTCAGGTGTATATCATGATCTAAATATTGAATTGCATTGAGTATAGCTGCTTCAATATCTTTATCACTAAGTGCTTTAATTTCATATAAATGACAACGACTACGAATCGCCATATTAATACTTTGATATGGGTTAAGTGTTGTTAAACCAATCATAATGGCCTTACCGCTTTCTAAAAATGGTAAAAGGTAGTCTTGAATGTCTGTTTTCATACGATGAATCTCATCCACAATAATAAGTACATCATGATATGCTGTCATGTCTAAAATATCTTTTAATTTAGCTTTGTTGTCAGTTGAAGCATTAAAAAAATAAGTGTCTAACATGGATTTGTCAGAAAAGAGTTTTGCGATTGTCGTTTTACCTGTACCTGGTGGCCCATATAAGATAAAAGATAAGTACTTTTTCTTTTCTATCATTTTGGTTAATACGCCATGTTTACTTAGTAAATGGTCTTGTCCATATACTTCATCAAAATTTTTAGGTCGCATGCGACTTGCTAGTGGTTCCATGATTGATCCTCCTGATTTATTATATCATGTTTGGTACTTGAAAATAGTTGTTATGTAATTTCGTGAGGGTTATCACATATAGGTTAAATACTGTGACCAATGGTCTTAAAATCTTGTAAAATAGCGCTAAATAACATATAATATTATGTAGATTAATTTTAGTTTAGTCTAACAATTTAAAAAGGGATGTATAATGATGGATTTAAAAGCACATATTGCAGCAGTAAAAGATTTTCCTAAAGAAGGTATCCTATTTAGAGATATTACACCTCTGATGTTAGATGGTAAAGCATTTAAGTATGCATCTGATCAATTTACCGAGTTTGCAAGATCAAAAAAAGCAGATTTAATCGTAGGTCCTGAAGCAAGAGGATTTATTTTTGGTTGTCCTGTAGCAGTTAATTTAGGTGTTGGATTTGCACCAGTTAGAAAACCTGGTAAATTACCTAGAGCATCAGTTACAGTGAGTTACGATTTAGAATATGGCTCTAACTCATTATCTTTACATGAAGATGCAGTAAAACCTGGACAAAGAGTTGTTATTATTGACGATTTATTGGCAACAGGTGGTACAATGCAAGCAACAGTAGAATTGGTTGAAAAATTAGGTGGTATTGTTGTAGGTCTTGCGTTCTTAATCGAGTTGGATGATTTAGAAGGAAGAAAATTACTTAAAAATTACGATGTAAAGACACTTATTAACTACTAAATGAAAAGGATGTGATTATATGATGAACGATGCACTATATAAAGCATTAATCAAGGATATCTCACACTATATTAAAAGTGAATCAAATATCAATTTAATCACAAAAGCTTATATTGTAGCTAAAGAGAAACATTTAGGTCAAATGCGTAAGAGTGGGGAACCTTATATTACCCACCCTACTGCAGTAGCTAGAATTTTAGCAGAACTAGAAGCTGGTCCACAAACATTAGTAGCAGCACTACTACATGATACGGTAGAAGATACTGATTATACACTTGAAGGTATTGAAAAAGACTTTGGTAAAGATGTTGCATCACTAGTAGATGCTGTTACTAAGTTAAGTAAACTTCAATTCAAAAATTCATTACAAACAGATAATCAACAAAAAATGCTTTTAGCTATGGCTAAAGATATCCGAGTCATCTTAATAAAAATCGCGGATAGACTTCAAAATATGAGAACACTGGATTCTATGGCTCCGGATAGACAAATAGCTATTTCAAAAGAAACTTTAGATATATATGCACCGATTGCTCACAGACTCGGTCTTTTTAGATGGAAAGCAGAATTAGAAGATAGGGCATTACGTTATGTACATCCTGCGATGTACTATAAGGTATCTAATTTAGTCAAAGCTAAAAAAGTAGAACGTGAAAGTAATATTAATAACGTCATTGACTACATTAAAGAATTATTTAAAGAATCTGATTTAACTAATTTTGAAATTAAAGGTAGAATTAAAAATATCTATTCCATCTATAAAAAGATGACTAAAGATATGAGAGATTTTGAAGATATTTATGATCTTTTAGCAGTTCGAATTATCGTTGATAAAGTTGAGACATGTTACCAATCCTTAGGTATTATCCATGCTCACTTTACACCAATCCCTAAAAGATTTAAAGATTATATTGCTGTACCTAAACCAAACCTTTATCAATCACTTCATACAACCGTACTTCATTCAGATGGTACGTTATTTGAGGTTCAAATACGTACAAAAGAGATGGATAAAGTAGCTGAAGATGGTATTGCTGCTCACTGGGCATATAAAGAAAATAAGGTTTATTCCAAAGAAAAAGAACAATTTGAAATGATGTCACGCCTTAAATGGTATGCCGATCTATTGCGTATGACTGAGGATAAAGATGATCAAGGTGAA
Organism: Acholeplasma laidlawii PG-8A; assembly: GCF_000018785.1. Lineage (NCBI taxonomy): Bacteria > Bacillati > Mycoplasmatota > Mollicutes > Acholeplasmatales > Acholeplasmataceae > Acholeplasma > Acholeplasma laidlawii. Next base: position 862,439 of record NC_010163.1, on the reverse strand, counting down.
AACTCAGAAGAGTTTGTTGAAACTGTTAAAACTGATATATTTTCTGCAAACGTCTATGTCTTTACACCTAAAGGTGAAGTCGTTGAAATCCCTAGTGGTGGAACACCGATTGACTTTGCTTATAAAATCCACACTGATGTAGGTCATAAAATGGTTGGTGCAACAGTAAATAACCGTATTGTAACACTAGACTATGAACTTCAAACAGGTGATGTTGTTGCAATTAAGACAAACAAAAATTCATCTGGACCAAGTGAAGATTGGCTTAAAATAGCCAAATCGGCACATGCTAGACATAAGATTAAAGGTTTCATTAATAAGAGTAATTATGAATACACATTAGCAAATGGTAAAGAACTACTTGATAAAGAGTTGTTAATGAATAAAAAAGAAGATGTAATTACTGATGAATGGGTACGTCAAAACTTTGAGAAAATATCCATTACCAATTTACAAGATTTATACCTTGAAATTGGTAAAGGTAATGTATCTACAAAAACAGTTCTTAATAAATTGATGCCTGAAATATCAAAAGAACAATTGATTCAGCGTCAAATAGAACGTACACAAAGACAATTAACAGCAACATCAGATACGGGTGTAATTATAGAAGGTTTAACAACACCACAAATAAAACTTGCTAACTGTTGTACACCAATCCCGGGTGATTCTATCTCTGGTTATGTTACAAAGGGTAGCGGTATTGTTGTCCATGCACAACACTGTATCAACTTACAACAATATGATAAAAACCGATTAATTCCAGCATATTGGGGTACAAATATTAATAGAAAATATGCAACTTGGATCAAAATTAAAGGTACAACGAGAAATGGTTTATTAACTGAAATTATTCAGACTGCAAATTCAAGTGGTATAGCAATTGCTGAAGTTTCTGCAATTACTAGTCATGAACTTGAAAGCATTATTAAATTAAAAGTGACTTTAAAAGAAAAAAGAGAACTTGATTTATTAATCCTAAACATTCAAAAAGTACCTCAAGTATATTATGTAGAGCGTGAAATTATATGAGAATGTTAGTTACAAAAGTATCTAAAGCAACACTGACGGTAGAAGACAAATTAATTTCTTCAATTAAAGAGGGTTATGTCGTCTATTTTGGTGTCAAAGACACCGATACAGAAGCTTTAGTGGATAAATGTTTAACAAAGTTATCAAATTTACGTATTTATCATGATGAAAATGATAAACTAAACTTGAAACTTGACAAAGATAAACAAGAAATATTAGTGGTCTCACAGTTTACTTTATATGGTGATGTCACAAACAATAATCGTCCGAGTTTTACTAAAGCAGCAAAACCTGAATTAGCTGAAGTACTTTATGAATCTTTTGTAGAGAAATTAAGAAAACTAGGTTACAAGGTTCAAACGGGTGTATTTGGTGCACACATGGTCATTGATGCAACTTATATAGGTCCATTTAATTTAATGTATGAAATAGGGGATTAAAACATGAAAAAGGTAAACTTTAAATTAGTAAATATACTATTATTACTCTTAATAATCATACTTGCTATTTTTGTTTTGCCAAACATCTCAGGTTATTTAGGGCAAGCCTTTAGTGCCTTACTTCCATTAATTATTGCATTTACACTTGCATATATCTTAAATCCGTTGATCAATTTATTACAAAAATATAAAATACCTAGATGGCTTGGTATCTTAATTGTATATACAATAGTCACTATATTCTTTGTATATTTAATCTGGGGAGTTTTAAAACCAGCAGTTGACAGTATTGGTAATATTTCAGTCGGTATTGAAAATATTATGATTGAAATCGGTGATATTCTAAATGTAGATACAACCTCCATGTCAAGTTATATCATTGGCTTAGTTGATGAAATTATTATTGAAATTACGAATTTCTTTACAGCAAGCGGTGGTACGGTGGGTCAAGTTTGGAACACAATTATTAGTGGTGCTGTAGTGATTGTCGTAGGTATTATCTTCTTACTTAATTTCCCTAGAATACGTCAACGTATTAAAGAATATTTAACTATAACTGTGAAGCCTAAGACTGTAAGTTTTGTTCGTACTTTAGATAATGAATTAACGAATTATTTAGTTGCTGAAATCATTATTGCAGCGATCCAAGCGCTTGAATATGGTACATTAATGCTCATATTATCCATATTCTTCCCTGAGTTTTTAGTATTTGTACCACTTGTAGCGGCAGTGTTATCTTTAATACCTTATTTTGGTGGATATTTCTCTATCTTATTTACAGCTGTTATTGTTATGACTGTACCAAGTGCTGCATATGGCATGATTGCCATTGGTATATTTATGTTGATATTCCCTCAACTTGATGCGTATGTGATTAATCCTAAAATTTATCAAACAAAACTCAACTTAAACCCAATATCAACCATTGCATTTGTTTTATTAGGTCAAGCTTTCTTTGGCATCATCGGTGCCATACTATCAGTACCGTTCCAAGTTGTATTAGAAGTAACGATGCAATATTATAAAGATAATATCAAAAGTAGTATTAAGAAAATTAATGAACATCTATAAATAGATTGCTAAATATATCATAAAATGATAAAATATATTACAAATTAAATAGGTCGAAGACAAAGAAAAAGTGATGTTTATATCTTTAAAATACAAGCGAGTGATTCACAAACAGGTGAAAGAATCACATGAGATAGAAGTCATGGGACAACTTTAGAGACTAAAAACACATTATGAGGGCCAGTTTATCTGGAACTAAGGTGGCACCGCGAATTATATCATTCGTCCTTAGAATTTTTTAAGGGCGTTTTTTGTTAAAAGGAGAAAGAAACTATGAAACAACCAATCATATATTTTGATAATTACATGTTAAGAGATGTAGAACTCAAAGATGCTAAAGACATGTTTGAGTATGGAAAAGACCTAGAAACGGTTAAGTTTTTAAGTTGGGGACCATACAGTGATGTGACAGAAGCTTACGGCTCAATTAGAGAATTCTTTTTGAAAAGACCCGAAAGAGGATTACCTGTAGGTTATGCAATCGTAGATTTGAAAAACGATAAAATGATTGGAACAATAGACTTTCATACAATGATATCTGAGGGTGTTGTTGAAGTAGGTTTTTGTCTGAATAAGGCTTATTGGAATAAAGGCATTATGTCTAAGTCGCTACAAAAGATACTAGAAGTAGGTTTTTATTACCATGGGTTTAACAAGATAATAATTGGCCATGCAAATGAAAATCTTCAAAGTATGCGTGTCATAGAAAAAAACAACTTCATATTTGAATATGAAGATCATAAGAAATACTACAACCGTTTTACAGGTTTAAATGAACCATCAAAATGGTATTACTTAACAAAGGAGACATTTAAAAAATGAACTATATAAAAGTTAAGGGTACATACGATGTATTACCTACTGAAGCAGAAAATTGGGTTGCTTTAGAATCCTATGTCAGGAAACTATTTAAAACATATAACTATGGTGAAATTAGAACACCGATGATGGAATATTCTAATGTAATTCACCGTGAAACTGAATTGTCTGATATGGTTATCAAAGAAACTTATAACTTTAAAGATAAATCAGATCGTGATTTAACTTTAAGACCAGAAGGTACAGCAGGTGTGATTCGTAGTTATGTTGAAAATAAACTTTATGCTCAAGCTGGTGTGACTAAACTTTATTATATGGGACCTAATTTTAGATATGAACGTCCTCAAAAAGGTCGCTTTAGACAATTTATGCAGTTTGGTTGTGAAGTCTTAGGTTCAAATGAACCAAGTATTGATGCAGAAGTCATTGAACTAGCTTATGAAACAATTTATCGTTTAGGTTTAAAACAAGTAAGTGTTAAACTTAACAGTTTAGGTGATGATGCTTCAAAAGCAAACTACCGCCAAGCACTTATTGATTTTTTAACACCTGTAAAGGATAAATTATCTAAGGATTCTCAAGATAGACTAACTCATAATCCGCTACGTATACTGGATTCTAAGGATACAGCAGACATTGAACTCATTAAAAATGCTCCATTACCATTAGATTACTTAAATGAAACATCAAAGCAACATTTTGATTCAGTACTTGAATTACTAAACCTTATGAATATCCCATACGAAATTGATAGAAAATTAGTCCGTGGACTAGATTACTATGCACATACAGTATTTGAAATTCATGCAACAATTAAAGGATTTGGTGCCCAAAATGCCTTAGGTGGTGGTGGTAGATACCAAAACCTAGTTAAAGAATTAGGTGGACCAGATACACCAGGTATTGGTTATGCCTTTGGTATGGAAAGATTACTTAGTGCACTAGAACAAGAAGGTATTACACTGACTAGTCCTAAACAATTGGATGTCTATTTCATTACATTTGATCAACAAAGTAGAAAAAAGGCAATCCAGTTACAACACATTTTAAGAAGTGAAAACATTTTATCTGATATCGATCACTTAAATAGAGGATTTAAACCTCAACTTAAAGAAGCTTTAAGATATGATTCTAAATTCATCATCATTATTGGTGAAAATGAATTAAATAACAATGTAGTACAATTAAAAAACACCAAAACAGAAGAACAAGTCGAAGTATCCATGGATACCTTACTTGATACACTAAAGGAGCTATTATAATTATGAGTACATATAGCCATCATAATAATGAATTAACAATTAAAAATTTAAATGAAACCGTCTTTTTAAAAGGATGGGTTTCTAAGGTTAGAAACTTAGGCGGACTTATCTTTATGGACCTAAGAGACCAATATGGTATTACTCAATTAGTTGTAAGACCAAATACTGCACTCTATGAGCGTGCAAGTCAAGTAAGATCAGAATATGTCGTTGAAGTTAAAGGTATTGTTATTGAACGTGAATCTAAAAATAAATTCATGACAACAGGTGATATTGAAATTGACGTTACTGAACTCAATATTTTAAATACAGCAATGACAACACCGATTACTATTTCAGAACAAGATAATATCTCTGAAGAAGTTCGATTAAAATATCGCTATTTAGATTTAAGAAAACCAACATCTAAAAACTATTTATTACAAAGAAGTAAAATCACTCAAAGTATTAGAAATTCTTTACTTAATAATAACTTTTTAGAATTAGAAACACCATACTTAGTGAAAACAACACCAGAAGGTGCTAAGGAGTTTATTGTACCTTCAAGACTTTATCATGGTGAAGGTTATGCACTTGCACAATCTCCTCAAATGTTTAAACAATTATATATGGTATCTGGCTTTGAAAAATACTTCCAATTTGCTAGATGTTTTAGAGATGAAGACTTAAGAGCTGACCGTCAATTAGAGTTTACTCAAATTGACATTGAAGCATCATTTATTACTCAAGAAGATATTATGAAGCTTGGTGAAGAAATGATGTCAAATATGTTTAAAGACATCTTAGGTAAAGAACTAAAACTGCCAATAGCACGACTAACATATCAAGATGCTTTTGATATGTACGGATCTGATAAACCAGACTTAAGATATGAATTAAAAATTGAAGACTTAACTGATAAACTAAGCACTTATCATGTACCATTATTTGAGTCTAAAGCGTCTTTAAGAGGCTTTACCTTACCAAATAATGCATTATTTACACGTAAATACTTCGATAAATTAACAGAAATTGTTAAGAAAAACCATGGAGATACACTAGCATATGTGAAACATGAAGGTGGTCAATTAAGTGGTTCAGTGTCTAAATTCTTTGATGAAAATGTAGTTGCTGATGGTTACACATTATTTATTGTGCCAGGTACTTATGAAGGTGCAACCAATGCATGTGGTGCCTTAAGAAAAGAATTAGCTAAAGATTTAGGTTATATCGATGAAACTTTAGAAAGTTTAGTATGGATTGTTGACTTCCCGCTATTTGAATATAGTGAAGAAGATCAAAGATTATATGCTAGACACCATCCGTTTACAGCACCTAAAGATTTAGAAGATTTCAGAAACAATCCAAAAGATACATTAGCTAAAGCTTATGACCTTGTATGGAATGGTTATGAAGTTGGTGGTGGATCCATGCGTATTTATAACCAAGAAGTTCAAAATGAAATGTTTGAAAAATTAGGATTTACGCAAGAAGAAATCAGAAATAAATTTGGATTTTTCATTGATGCATTAAAATATGGAACACCGCCACATGGTGGTATTGCATTTGGATTAGATAGAATTGTAATGCTTGCAACTAAGACAGATAATATTAGAGACGTTATTGCGTTTCCTAAGACACAATCTGCAAGAGATATTATGATGGAATCTCCAAGTCCAATTGATAAACTTCAATTAGAAGACTTAGGTTTGAAGGTGATTAAATGAAAACATTAATTTTAGCAGGTGGATGTTTTTGGGGTGTTGATGCTTATTTTAGACAACTTAAAGGTGTCGTAGATACAAAATCAGGCTATGCAAATGGGAATAAAGAAAATCCAACATACACAGAAGTATGTAATGGTGTTGCAACCCATGCAGAAGCTGTGAAAATTACATATGACCCAAAAGGTATTTCACTAGATCAATTACTAGAGCACTTTTTTAGAATTGTGGAACCAACATCATTAAACCGACAAGGTAATGATGTTGGTATTCAATACCGTAGTGGCATTTACTATGAAGATTTAGAAACTAAAGCAACTGCTGATGCTTATATCGTAAAAGAGCAACAAAAATATAAAGAAAAAATTGTGGTTCAAGTAGAACCATTAACTCAATTTTTCTTAGCTGAAGACTATCATCAAGATTACCTAGAAAAAAATCCAACGGGTTATTGCCATATTGATTTAGGACTAGCAAAGGCAGATGAAGTCAAATGAAAAATCAAAACTACATCTCCTGGGACCAATATTTTATGGGTGTTGCAAAACTATCCGCTCTAAGATCAAAAGATCCAAATACTCAAGTAGGTGCTTGTATTATTAATCCGGATAGACGTATTGTTGCAATCGGATATAATGGCTTACCAATGGGTTTATCAGATGATGAAGATTTTTGGCAAAAAAATGAGGACTACTCAAAATCAAAATATGCATATGTCGTGCATGCAGAGGCTAATGCAATTTTAAATGCAACAACTAGTCTTAAAGATGCAACCCTATATGTCACGTTATTTCCATGTAATGAATGTATGAAACTACTTGTACAAGCAGGTGTTAAAGAAATTGTTTACATGTCAGATAAGGATAAAGGTAAAGAAAGTCATATTGCATCAACAACAATGATGAAAAAAGCAGGTATCAAAGCAAGACAAATTCAATTGGAGACAATCGTACTTGAAACAGACAAGTAAATTAAAAACACTATTTCACAGTGTCATATTTGCATATATTTACTTAATGATTGCCTTAGTTATACCAACTAATTATAGTGTGACAGCACCAAATAAGTCACGTTCAACAAATACCATGGTTAGCATTGAAGGCAAAAATCAAACACCACATTTAAAGTCGGTGTCTGTTTTAACCATGTCAAGGATTACCGGATTTGCTCGTATGCTTTATGAGATGAACCCTCAGTTTGAAGTAGAACCACTACAATATGCTGAATCAGTACTATCTCCTTATGAGAATCATCTTCGAGGCATCATTCAAAAAGAAGCATCATTTGAGCAATCTTTAATTACTGCATACACATTAGCACATGAGACTAACGCTAGTATAACTATTGATTACGATTTAATTGGTATGATAATTGACTTTAGATCGCCTGAATACAATACATTAAAAATTGGTGATATCATCACAGATATTGATGATAATAACTTTACTGATTATGAAACAATGGGGATGTATTTTATTCTTAATGAAGGTGACTTTAAACTCGATGTGCTTAGAGATGATAAACATTTAGAGATTACAATTAATAAAACAAACGATGCGATATTTAGGTTTTATCCAAAATATCAAATTAATCAAGCATCACCACAGTATAGTCTGCCTGGCATGGACACCAATCTAACTGGTCCATCTGCGGGTATGATGTATACCTTAAGTATTTATTTTGCTTTAATCGATTATGATGCGATTAATGTGGATATTGTTGGAACTGGAACAATTAGATATAATCATGAAATCGGTCCTATTGGTGGATTAGTTCAAAAAATATATGGTGCACAAAAAGAAGGTATCAAACACTTCCTAGTACCTGCAGTGCATTACGATGAAGTGAAGAACTTATCACACTTAATTAATATCTATCCAGTAGCCACAATTGAAGAAGCAATCGAGGTTATAACCAATGAAATACTTAACTAAATTATGGAATCAATCTAAGGTAGTTAGATACCGATTAGATGATCTTACAACAATCAAGTCAACATTTTTAAGCGTTTTAGGTAGTTTAATCATAACTACCTTATTGCTTTTACCGGTTTACCTCATATGCGTCCAATTATTTATGTTTGTTGAATTACAATTGCTATTAATTATTTTATTATTCATATTATCTGTAATTGCTGTGTTCATCTATGAATATTTAATGTATTATATACATGGGTTGTTTGAACTAAAAATCAAATCATTGAATACAAAATCATTAGTTATTGTCGAAGGTAGCATCATGAGTGCATTACTTGTGGTTGTGGGTGTTATTTTTGTATTAATATTTTTACAAGGAGCTTAAACATGATTTTATCGTATATCATTATGGCAGTACTTATCTTAGTAGATGTCATACTTAAACAAATATTTTCAAATATGTATGCAGCTGGAAGTATTGTATCTGTAATAGATAATACGCTATATGTAGGCTATGTACAAAATACTGGAGCCTCCTTTGGGTTACTTCAAGGACAACAATTTTTATTTTTCATCATTACCTTGTTTGCTTTAGTATTATTTGGATATTTTTTCTCAAAATCAGATTGGAAAACAAAGAAAGTTTATACGATTGCTTTTATATTACTGATTAGTGGTACATTAGGCAATGCAATCGACCGCGTATTATTTGGTTATGTCATTGACTATGTTCAAATGCCATTTCTTCCAATTGTGGGTGGAACAATATTCAATTTTGCAGACGTACTATTAAATGCTGGTGTTGTTTTACTACTGATTGATATATTAATACTAGACACACTAAGACAGAAAAAGATAAAGAAGGATACACAAAATGAAATTTAAAATTACAGAACAAACAGATAGTCGTCTTGACCACTTCTTAGTAGCATCAACTGAGCTTAATAGAAGTCAAATTACTACACTTATCAAAGATGGTCTTGTCATGGTTAATGGTTTAACTACTAAAGCTGGTTATAAGCTGAAAAATAGTGATGAAATTACTCTAAACCTTGAGGCTAAAGAAGAAACAAATCCACTAAAACCTAAAAATATCGATTTAAATATCGTTTATGAAGATGATGATATTATGGTTATTAATAAACCTAAAGGATTGGTGGTTCACCCTTCTGAAACCTTTAGTGAAACAACCTTAGTGTCTGGTTTGTTACACCACACAGATACACTATCTACACACAATGATGACCCTTTAAGACCAGGTATCCTACATCGCATTGATAAAGATACATCAGGCCTTATATTGGTTGCTAAAACTAACGAAGCACACAAAATATTAGCCCAAGATTTAAAATCACATGACATCAAACGTGAATATATTGCACTTGTTGAAGGTGTTTTAGATCATAATAAAGGTGTGATTGATGCACCAATTGCAAGACATCCCAAAATTCGTACAAAAATGGCTGTTGTAGCAACAGGTAAACCAGCAATTACACACTTTGAAGTGATGAGAACATTTAGAGATCATACATTACTTCATTGTAAATTAGAAACAGGTAGAACACATCAAATACGTGTTCATTTAGCATATATTAAACATCCAGTTACTGGAGATCCGTTATATGGTACAAAAGCTAAAATATTAAAAGATGGTCAGTTATTACATGCATTTAGATTAGAATTTGTGCATCCAATAACAAAAAAAGTAATGATGCTTGAAGCACCATTACCACCTGAATTTGAAAGTTATCTAGTTACCTTAGGTTAAATTTTGTTTTGTGACATTCTTAAAGTTCATCTTGGCTATTTTATTTAGCCCATCTAAACCATGCGTGTCATATATTTCTTTAATTTGAACATCGACTTCTTTACTAGCACCAAGTTTTAATTTCATATTTAATTTCTTGGAGTATTGATGCATTTTAACTAAGAATGCATAACGTGCAATAATTGAAGCAGCAGCTACACTTAAATGTACAGACTCTGCTTTGGTGTAAAACTCAACATCACGGTACACTAACTTTTCATCCTTTAGGTAGTTAAAGTAATGTGTTGGTAAACAAAATTGATCTAAAATTACAGGCACTGCAGCTTCAACTTTTGAAGTTGTCTTAATAATCATATGATTATGTAAGAGCGCTTTAATTTTGTTTAAGTTCAAACCCTTCTGAGTTTGTTCATTAAACTTCTCGGGGGTTAATATCACAATAGAGTGTGTTAATCGATTTGCAATGACAGGACCTAGTTTAACGATTTCTTTATTAGTCATAGATTTAGAATCTTTAACACCTAGTTTTTCTAGGAATTCGATATCTTCAATAGAGGCATATGCACTACATACAACCACTGGACCTAAAGCATCACCTGTACCAACTTCATCAGAACCGATTGCAGCATAATTAGTTATATTTAAAAAAGATTTAATTGCTACTAATTCAGGATTAATTTCTTCACCTTGAAGTACAACTTTACCTGATTTAAATGCACTAATACGTGTATCATTATGATGAGCAACAAAAAAAACATATGGCTGCTCCACTTTTAATAAATAATTGCTATAAAATTGTTTAAGCAAAACTAGCTGGTCGCTAGATAAGCTAATTGTATAATTTCTCAATAATCTTCACCTACTGAGTCATATTATACCATAAAAAGTGTGAAATAAGGAGTTTTTAAATGTATTCGACAAAAGCATTAGAATTTAATTTAATATTAGACAAAATACAAGACTACGCCTATTCAAAGGCCGCAGTAACCGCTATCAAGGATACTTTACCTTATAATCAAATAGATGAAGTCTCTTTAAATTTACACAAATCCTTTGAGTTGAAACAAATGATTCATACTTATGGTCGATTACCATTTGTAAAAGGTTTTGATATTTATCTGTTAATTACGAATTTAGATAAACTAGATTTCTTAAGCATAGCTGATTTTCTTATGATTAGACGCTTTATTCACATGGAAAAATCTTTAGAAAACTATTTTAAATCCATTGATCCAATCCATATCAAACATCTAGAATGGATAAAGACTTTTAAACATTCAAAATCACAACTTCAACATATAGATGAAATCATTAAAGATGATGAAACTATTTATGATAATGCTTCAAGTACGCTAAAGTCCATTAGACATGACTTAAAGTCTAAAGAAAGACAACTTGATAAATTATTAGGTGAAGTCCTAACACGTTATCAAAGTTATTTAAACGAGTCTATTATTGTAATGCGTAATGGACGTTACGCTATTCCAATTAAAGAGGGTTATAAAAATAAAGTTAAGGGTGTGATACATGATGTATCTGCCTCTAAACAAACAGTGTATATCGAACCAGAAGATATTAGACAAGTTACACAAGATATTGAATATTTAAAGAGTCTTGAAGAACAAGAAATAATTCAAATATCTATCGCGTTAACTAAAAAGTTAAAACCATTTAGCACTGAATTTATAAGTCATTTAGATATCTTGGTAGAACTAGATGTATTACACGCAAAAACCCTTTATGCGATAGAAATTGATGCAACCCTACCAAATCTAAATAGTGATGGGAACATTCACTTAATCGATGCTAGACATCCATTAATTGCTAAAGAAACTGTTGTACCTATTGAAATTAGTATTAGTAATGATCGTAATGTATTAATGATTACTGGTCCAAATACTGGAGGTAAAACAGTAGCACTAAAAACCTTAGGGTTATTTACTTTAATGATGCAATCAGGTATTTTAGTACCATTAAACAAAAACAGTCAGATGAGTGTCTTTGATCAAATATTTGCAGATATTGGTGATGAACAATCTATTCAACAATCCTTATCAACCTTTTCATCTCATTTAACAAAAATCAAAAATATGTTTGATAAGTTAAAAGGAAGAGCACTTATTTTACTAGATGAGTTAGGTAGTGGTACAGACCCAATTGAAGGGGTATCACTGGCTATTGCGATCATTGACGACCTCAAATCAAATAAAGACAACCGTATTATACTTACAACCCATTATTCTGAGTTAAAACTTTATGCATATGAACACGATGATATTTATACTGCAAGTGTTGCTTTTGATGAGGTGAGTTTAAAACCTTTATATAAAATACACTTAGGTATTGCAGGTTCATCACATGCATTAAAAATTGCCGATAGATTAGGCTTACCTAAACGAATTATTAATGAAGCTGAAACACTGTTAAGTGGTAGACAAACGAACCTTGGTAAAAATATTGAAAAACTAAATAAAGAACAAGCTTTATTGGAACAAGAAAAAGAAGTACTTGAAGAAAAGTCAGAGGCACTTGATAAAGAAATTAAGATGTATCAAGATAAGATTAGAACGTTTGAAAAAGAGCGCGATCAAATGCTTCAAGATATTAAATTTAAAGCAACTAAAGAATATGACAAATTAAAACAAGAAGCCTTAGAAGTCATTGATAAATTATCTAAAGTAGATAAATTATCAACACCAGATGCGGCTAAACTTAAAGGTGACTTAAACAAAACAGTTAAAAAAGAAACTAAGGTTAAGCTTGAACCACTTAAGATAGGTGATCATGTCTTAGTGACTAATTATGGCCAAGATGGTGTCATCACCAAAATCAACAAAGATGAGTATGTCGTATCTGTTGGCTTATTTGAATTACCCTTTAAACGTCATGAACTATCAAAGATGGTTGTTAAACCTAAGAAACAAGAAAAAGTCCAAACAAAATATAGTGGATCAAACCCTTCTAAAGCACCTACTTTTGAACTTGATTTAAGAGGTGTACGCTTTGAAGAAGTTAAAGAACTTATGGATAAGGCGATAGATGATGCATTATTGTCCAATACACCTTATATTAGAGTGATTCATGGTTTTGGTACTGGTGCAGTTAGAAAAGCCGTTTATGACTATATTAAGAAGTCTAGATACATAAAATCCCATAGATATGGGCAAGAAGGCGAAGGTTTAAATGGTGTTACTGTGATAACACTTTAACCCTTAGCCATATTCTTTGATTATTTAACCTAAAGAAGTTATAATATAATTACAATCAAAATTAGGAGGCATTTTAAATGCAACAATATAAAGGTGAAGATTTTAAAGGTCTAGTGAGTAAAGATGGCCTTGTTTTAGTAGACTTTTTTGCTACATGGTGTGGACCTTGTAAAATGTTAATGCCTGTTTTAGAACAAATTAGCACTGAAAACGTTGGAGCACAATTGATTAAACTAGATATCGACGAATACAGAAAAGAAGCAATTGATAATGGTATTCGCGCTGTACCGACACTTGTATTATTTAAAGATGGTAAAGAAGTATCTAGAGCATCAGGTTATCAACCAAGAGAAAAAATTCTATCTTGGATAGAAGAACATAAATAAGAAGTAAGGCTTGTAATAAAGCCTTTTTTCTTGTGTTATAATAAATATATAAAAAGTAGGATGTATATGAACGGTATATTTTTAGTCAATAAAAAAGCTGGGCTAACCAGCCATGATATTGTTTATCAAATTAGAAAGAAATTTAATATTAAAAAAGTAGGACATACAGGAACACTAGATCCTTTTGCTACCGGTTTATTAATTATTTTAGTCGGTAAAGCAACAAAGTTAGCCTTTCTATTTGATGAGCTTGATAAGCAATATGATGGTACCATTGTACTTGGTAAATCATATGATACAGATGACACCACAGGCGAAGTCATAAATGAAGCACCTGTATCATTTACAGAAGATGATTTAAAAGCTATTTTAAACCGTATAGTGCCTACTTATAAGCAAATACCTCCTAGCTATTCAGCAATCAAGAAAGCTGGTGTTAAAGCCTATGAGGCTGCAAGAAGTGGTAAGCCACTAGATCTTCCTGCTAGAGAAGTAAGTATTTATAATTTTACTTATCAAATAAATAAACAAACAATAGATTTTTCTACACATGTATCTAAGGGTACATACATTCGAAGTATCGCAAGAGATATCGGATTAGGATTAAATACCTTTGGTGCACTGTCGGTCTTAAATAGAACAAACATTGATGCATATAGCCAAAATATGTCAAAGACAGTTGAAGATACGGAACTACCTGACTTAATTGATCACGCTTTATTGTTTGAAGGTGTTAAGAAAATAGTCTTAAATGACTACTTAATTAAACTTGTTAAAAATGGTGTTGTATTAGATGAACGTCAAACCACCTTAAATGAACCATTTATTGTACAAGATGAAATGGGTAACTACATTGCATACTACGTACCTGATAATCAACAGTATAAATTGAAATATCTATTTTAAAAGGAAGTGCATGAGATGAAAACAATACACACTACATATGAATCCATAAAAAATAATGAACCCATTACATTAACCATTGGTAATTTTGATGGGCTACATATAGGACATCAAAATCTTATTGAAAAGGTGAAAAAATTTAGTGACACTAAAAGTGCTGTCATGACATTTTTCCCTCATCCAATGAGTGTAATTACCAATAAAGAACTACCCATTCTAATGGATATATCTGATAAAGAACGTGCACTTAAAATGATGCATGTTGATATATTTATGGTTGTTGAATTTACAAAAGCATTCTCAAAATTAGAAAAGCTAGAATTTATAGAATGGTTAAAGTCACTTCAAGTCAAACGTATTGTTGTCGGTCGTGATTTCAAGTTTGGTCATAAAGGATCTGGAAGTGTTGATGATTTAAAACAACATTTTGAAGTACTTGTTGTAGAAGATTTACTTTATAAGGATACACGTGTTTCTACAACCTATATTAAGTTATTACTCGAGCAAGGTGATATGAAACTTGCTAGAAAACTACTTAATAAAAGTTATAGCATCCATGGTGAGGTCATTCATGGTGATAAGGTTGGTAAAATGATAGGGTATCCAACCGCTAATATAGACTATAAGAATCATTTTTTACCTAAGATAGGTGTATATGCTGTAATAGTAGAAATAGGTGATAAAACCTATTTAGGATGCGCCAATTTAGGTCATAACCCAACAATCAACTACTCAACAACAAGAAGATTAGAAGTGTTTATCATGGATTATGATGGTAATTTATATGAAAAAGAAATTACTGTTTCATTTGAATATTATTTAAGAGATGAAATCAAATATGATAAAGTAGAAGCGATGTTAGAACAAATCAAAAAAGATGTAGAACAAACTTACAACTTATTAAAAAAATAAAAATATGATAAAATATGATTAATAGAGGAGGTATCATCTATGAAAATGGTTATAGCTGTTGTGTCCAATGATGATGCAAACAGAGTTCAAAAAGGTTTAGTTAAAGAGAGAATATTCGCAACTAGATTGTCAACTAAGGGTGGATTCCTTCGTGAAGGAAATGCAACATTCTTAATTGGTGTTAATGATGAAAAGGTACCTGAAGTATTAGACATTATTGAAAAATACTCTAAGACTCGCAGTAAAATTGTACCAAATGCTATCGTTAATGAATTCGGATCATTTAGTACTTTACCAATCGAAGTATCCGTTGGTGGAGCGACTGTGTTCATTTTAAATGTGGACCAATTTATTAAATTATAATGTAATTTATTCCAAAATTAATGCATTTTATCATAAAAAAATAAAAAAATGTTGCAATTATAATTTTATTATGGTATGATTCATTAGGTCGATAGCAAGGACATTGTTAGCCAAAACAAAATCTTTAGCTATACGAGACATAGGAGGAAACATTATGGCACTGACAAAAGACAGTAAAAAAGCAATCGTTGAGAAATTTGCAAGATTCGCTGGCGACACTGGTTCACCAGAAGTACAAGTTGCAATCTTAACTCACGAAATCAATGAGCTAAATGAACATTTACAAACTCATATTCATGATTTCCATTCAAAACGTGGTTTATTCATGAAAATTGGTCGTAGACGTAATTTACTTAAGTACTTAAGAGAACAAGATGCTCAAAGATATGCTGCTTTAATTAATGAACTTGGTTTAAGAAGATAAGAAAAACTCATTTTGAGTTTTTTTTATTTTTATGGATCTAAAATACCATATTCATCGATATATGTGGTGTATTTATAGTGATTAATGTTATAATTAAATGAATTGAAAAAAATGAAAATAATTTCAATATAAAATGAAGGAGATTTTATATGTCTAAACAAGTATTTGAAACAACACTTGCTGGGAAACCACTAAGAGTTGAAGTCGGCGAAATTGCTAAACAAGCAAATGGCGCTGCAATGATTTATTATGGTGACACTGTTGTATTATCAACTGCTGTTGCTAAAGCGAAAGTGGGTCAAACTGACTTTTTCCCACTTATGGTAATTTATGCAGAAAAACAATATGCTGCAGGTAAAATTCCTGGTGGATTCTTCAGAAGAGAAGGTAGACCATCAGAAGTTGAAACATTGACATCAAGATTAATTGATAGACCATTACGTCCATTATTTGACGATGGTTATAGAAATGAAGTTCAAGTTGTGAATACAGTGTTATCATCAGATCCTGAAGCATCAAGCCAAATGGCTGCAATGCTCGGTTCATCGATTGCACTTGAAATTTCAAATATTCCATTCATGGGACCAATCGCTGGTGCACATGTTGGTCGTATTGATGGACAATTCGTATTAAATCCATCTTCAGAACAATTAAATGTATCAGACATCGATTTAATCGTTGCAGGTACAAAAGATGCAATTAACATGGTTGAAGCAGGCGCTAAACAAGTATCTGAAGAAGTTATGTTAGAAGCTATTTTATTTGGTCATGAAGCAATCAAAGAATTATGTGCTTTCCAAGAAACAATTAAAAAAGCTTTTGGAGTTGAAAAAGTAGAACCTGAATTACTAAGTCTTAATCAAGCAATCTTTGATGAAGTATTTGCTTACAAAGGTAAAGAATTAGTTAAAGCTGTTTCACTTGTTGACAAACAAGAACGTTATGATGTAATTGATGCAATCAAAGACGAAGTAGTAGCGCACTTTGAACAAAGAAATTTCTGGATGACAGTAGATGGTAAAGAAGTGCTAGATGCTGATCAAAAGAAAGAATTAATGAATCAAGTTAAAGTTTCTTTAGACAGAATTGTAACTAAAGAAGTTAGACGCCTTATTACTGAAGATAAAGTAAGACCTGATGGCCGTGGTTTAGATGAAATTAGACCACTTGCATCCTCAGTTGATTTATTACCAAGAACTCATGGTTCTGCACTATTTACAAGAGGTCAAACTCAAGCTTTAGGTATAGTCACATTAGGTTCATTAAATGAAAATCAAATTATTGATGGTTTAGAACAAGAAACAGTTACAAAACGCTTCATGTTACATTATAACTTCCCACCATTTTCAGTAGGTGAAACAGGTCGTTATGGTGCACCTGGACGTCGTGAAATTGGTCACGGTGCTTTAGGAGAACGTGCTTTATTACAAGTATTACCTTCTGAAGATGAATTCCCATATGCAATCCGTGTAGTATCTGAAATTACTGAATCTAACGGTTCAAGTTCTCAAGCTACAATTTGTGTAGGCTCTATGGCTTTAATGGCTGCTGGTGTTCCAATTAAAGCGCCAGTTGCAGGTATCGCAATGGGCTTAATCATGGACGGTGAACATTACTCAATTTTAAGTGATATTCAAGGTATGGAAGACCATGAAGGCGATATGGACTTTAAAGTTGCAGGTACTAAAGATGGTATTACTGCACTTCAAATGGATATCAAAATTCAAGGTATTACAACTGAGATTATGAAAGAAGCATTAGAACAAGCTCGTAAGGGTAGACTTCATATTCTTTCACACATGAACACTGTAATTAGTGAAACAAGAACTGAATTAAGTGCATTCGCACCTAAAGTTAAGATGATTCGTATTAATCCAGATAAGATTAGAGACGTTATCGGTGCTGGTGGTAAGATCATTACTCAAATCATTGAAGATCATAACAACGTTAAAATTGATATTGAACAAGATGGTAGAGTATTCATTATGCATACTGACTCTGCATGGTTAAACAAAACTGCTGCTTACATCGAAAGTTTAGTAAGAGAAGCTAAAGTTGGCGAACTATATGAAGCTAAAGTAACACGCTTATTAATGGATAAAGATGGTAAGAAAATTCAAGGTGTATTTGCTGAAATCTTCCCAGGAACTGAAGGATTAGTCCACATTTCTAAATGGGAAAAAGAAAGAACAGAATCTTTAGATGGTAAAGTTAAAGTTGGTGATCAAATCTTAGTTAAAGTTGTTAAGATTGATGAACGTGGACGTGTTGACTTATCAAGAAAAGATGCTTTATAAGATAATAGTTTGATATTAAATATAAATCCTAGCCATATATACTCATACGATATAGGCTAGGATTTTTTTATTATTGAGTAAAAGTAAGCGTTTAAACAAAAAAATCTATTATAATAAATTATTCTTTAAAAAAGGTGGTGTTGTTATGGATGATAATCTACAGTTATACTTAAATATGTTTTTCATTTTTCTTGCAAGTGGTTTGATTAACTTCTGGTTAAGTGGTGTACTTTCAAAAAAGAATAAATGGTTGGTCTTTATCATACCAGGTATAGTTTTAGCTATATCTGTAGCATTTTTGATTCTAGGTATTACAGCCAATGATGATACTGGATGGGCTGCACTAGGCTATTTACTCATCTCTGGTTTTACTTTATTTGTCTTTATTGGTACACTAATTTCATCTATAATTCTCTTCTTTAGACATAAAGTTAAGTAAATTATGATAATACAATGAATTGTTTGACATTTAATCTAAAAGCATATAAAATGTCTATGCATTATGGAGTTAGGAAGGTGACTGAGCGAATCTTTATGATTCGTTAGGAAAGTCCATGCTAGCACACACCTTATGGGTGTGTAGTGTTTGTGCTAAGGGAAACCATAACCTTAGGTATGTTTAATAAACATAACGGCAAACTAGTTATAGCTAAAGTGTTTCACTACGTTATAACTTAAATTAAAGTGCCACAGAGACGAATCTATTTAGAAATAAATAGGGTGAAACGCGGTAAACCCCTCAAGCTAGCAACCCAAATTAGGTAGGGGCACATGATGTGTAGTAATACAACATCGTGCAAGATTTATGTCTTGAGATTAATAGTCACAAAAGAAGAAATTCTTTACAGAACATGGCTTATGCACTAATTCATATGCAAAATAAAACCCACTATTTTATAAGTGGGTTTTATTTTTATATACCGTCTGTTGTAATATAGTCAATACCTAATTTTGCTAAACTTTCCATTAAAACCTTATCATTTACTGTCCATGTACTAATTTTTATATCATTTTTATGTAGTAAATTAATTAAGTCTTTGGTTACCTGACTATGATGTATAGATAAATCAAATCTATGCTTAATTAAAAAATTAAATATGTCTTCATCAAATGTATCTGTTAATATTTGAATATTACATATTTTTAATATGGATTTTAATTGAACTAGGTTTTCTCGATGAAAAGAAATAAAAATGACATGGTCTAAATAATCATGTGCTTCAATCTTTTCAATAAAGAATTTAATTTGATCTAAGCTAAATTTTGGTTTTAGCTCGATGATTGCTTCTTTGTGATAGGTTTTACAAATATCAATGTATGCATCAAGTAAAGGTATTTTATATGTGTCTTTAAGTTTAAGAGTACTAAGCACCTCATAACTTGTCTCATTGATGTTTAAATCGATATTTGCAAGTCTTATTAGATTATCATCATGATGTATGATAGCTACCTGATCAAGGGTTCAGATGAATATCAGTTTCAATGCCAAAAAAAGGTAGCTTTGCAGCCTTTTTAAAACCTTCTAGGGTATTTTCTAATACTTTTGAGGGAAGTCCTCTATGTGCAATAAATTTGGTGTTTGGGTATTTTTTTATCATTGTTTTCATAACTATATTATACGACATATTTATCAATAAAACATAAAAAATAAGGTTACCACTTTACTTTATGGTAACCTTAAACTTTGTTAAGCTAATTTATTTGAGCATCTATTTTGTATGAATTTAACAAGTTCAACAACAACTAATGGAGTAACTGATAAACCTACTACAACTAACCAATCTAACCATTGCCAATGTAATACATCATCTACACCAAAGATATTGTTTGCAATAAATGGAACAAATACAGTGGTCAATTGTAATACTAGACATCCAAAGAATGCATAGATTAAGAATTTATTTGGTTGTAGTTTGAATGTAGAGTGTTTTTCACTTCTAACATTAAACGCATGGAATAATTGTGAAATTGCTAAGACCATGAACCCAATAGTTTGTGCATGTTGTAGTTTATTGCCTTCATCACCAATTAAATAACCAATATAGAATGCTAAGAATGTGATGAAACCAATTAAAACACCTTGCCAAGCAACTTTTTTACCTAATCCATCTGCAAATACACCTTTTGAATTATCTCTTGGTGGTTGGTTCATGACATCTGGTTCTTTAGGTTCTAAACCAAGTGCAATCGCCATAAATGAGTCAGTTACCAAGTTAACCCATAAGATTTGGGCAGCTGTTAATATTTGTAATTGTGGTTCATTTGGGAATAATAGAATACCTATTGTAACGCCTAAGAAGATAGTAATGATTTCACCAATGTTACAAGATAGTAAGAAGTGAATTGCTTTTTTAATGTTGGAAAGAATTGTACGACCTTCTTTGACTGCTGAAACGATAGTAGCAAAATTATCATCAGTTAAAATCATGTCTGCGGCACCTTTAGCAACTTCTGTACCAGTAATACCCATTGCAATACCAATATCAGCGCGTTTGATACTTGGCGCGTCATTGACACCGTCACCAGTCATGGCAACAATCTTACCTGTTGTTTTCCAAGCTGTAACGATACGTACTTTATTTTCAGGAGAAACACGTGCATATACTCTAATTTGAGGAAGTTTTTCGAGGAATTCTTCATCAGACATACGGTCTAGTTCTTTACCTGTGATTGCTAAGTGACCTTGTTCTAGAATCCCTAGATCAGTTGCAATAGCAACCGCTGTATTCTTATGATCACCAGTAATCATGATAGTTATAATACCAGCATTTTTAGTTTCAATAATTGCATCTTTAACTTCAGGTCTTGCTGGGTCAATCATACCGACTAAACCTAGAATAGTTAAATCATTTTCTAAATCATCATGCGTTAATTGTAAGACTTCAGGTTTTTGTTCATATACTTTATAAGCAATAGCTAATACACGTAATGCTTGGTCTGCGAAGTCTTGATTTTGTTGAGTAAATGTATCAATGATTGCAGGTGTAACTTTTTCGATGGAACCATGGTTATTCACATGAGTAGCCTTAGCAAATAAAACATCTGGAGCACCTTTTGTAATAGATACGTATTTACCATCAATTTCATGGACAGTAGTCATTAACTTACGTTCAGAGTCAAATGGAAGTTCATGTACTCTCGGATATGTTTCAAGTACTTTGATTGGGTTATCATGTGTTGCTATAGATAAATCGGTTAATGCAATTTCTGTTGGATCACCAATCTTGATATACTTTTTTTCATCAGATAATTGAACTTTAGTATCATTACATAGGACACCATAATCAATTAACATTTTTAGTTCTTTAGTAGGATTTACAATGTCTGTGACTTTAGTTGTACTATCATATAGATAAGTTTCAGTAATCGTCATGACGTTTTGAGTTAATGTACCAGTCTTATCAGAACAAATAATCGAAGTAGAACCTAATGTTTCAACTGCAGGTAGGGTACGCATGATAGCACGTTGTTTAACTAAGTTTTGCATACCGATTGCTAGAACAATGGTAATAATTGCTGGTAAACCTTCTGGGATAGCTGCAACTGCTAAAGCAATGGATGACATAAATATTTCAATCCAAGCAATATTTTCTACACCAACAGTAAACCAACCTCTTAATATTTGGATAATAAAGATGATTGTAACAACAAATAAAGCAATAATAGCTAGTGTTTTACCAAGTTTAGAAATAGTTTTTTGAAGTGGTGTTAATTCTGTTTCGGTTGTAGATAACATTGTAGCAATTTTACCAATCTCAGTTTGCATACCAGTAGATGTAACAACTGCTAAACCACGACCATAAGTGACAACTGTACTCATGTAACCGATGTTAAATCTATCACCTAATGCAACCTCATCTTGAGAAATTGAATCAATGTTTTTCTCAACTGGAATTGGTTCACCTGTTAATGCAGATTCATCTGTTTTTAGGTTGATGGATTCAATAATTCTAATATCTGCTGGGATATAATCACCTGCATGTAATACAACAATGTCACCAACTACAACATCAGCTACATCGATGATGATTTCTTGACCATCTCGTAAGACAGTCGTGTGTGGGTTAGACATTTTCTTAATAGATTCTAAAGCCTGTTCAGCTTTAGATTCTTGTGCAACACCTAAAATAGCATTAATAATAACGATTGCTATGATAAGCAGACCTTCTGTTAATTCTTCAGGTTTATTTTGAATAATAGCACCAGCGAATGCAACAACAGCAGCAAGGATTAGTACTATAACCATGAAATCTTTAAACTGATCTAAAAGTCTAGCAAATAAACTACGTTTTTTCCCCTCGGCTAGTGCATTTGGACCATTTTCCTCTAATCTTTTTTTAGCTTCAGCGGAACTTAAGCCTTTTAATGATGTCTGATGCTTTTCAAGCACCTCTTCAACATTCATTTGAAATACGGTTTTTTCTTTCATATTTTCTTTCCTTTCTATATAAATAAAGACCATCAAAACCAGAAACTGGTCTTGAAGGTCTCGTTTACAAGTTTTACTTGAAAATTAACCGGGCTGATACTAGCCGTATTGACGATTAATTTTTGGGAACTACTCCCCTTCTCAGTGAATATTTTATCACATAGTGGGTAATAATTCAAACCTAAAGTTTAGAAAATTCAACAGCAATCAATGCTGCAATTTTCGCATTATTGTAGATAAGACCAATATTAGATTCAAGACTTGTTATATCCTTGTTACTATGTAGCATTTTAAGCAAGTATGGTGTTAATTCTTTACCAGTAATTTTATTATCTTTAGCTGATAATATAGCACTTGAAATTGCTTTATCTAAACTGTCTTTATCTATTGCGTAATTTTGAGGTATTGGATTTGCAACGACGATACCACCACTTAAACCCATATTCCATTTTGTATACATGAGTTGTGCAATTTGACTTGCCTCATCTAATTGAAAAGTAGTATTTAAACCAGATGCATTTGAAAAGAATGCAGGAAATTCACTTGTTTTATATCCGATTACTTCAACACCCTTGGTCTCAAGATATTCTAGTGTAAGATCTAAGTCTAGTATGGCTTTAGCCCCAGCTGAGACAACTGCGACCTGTTTTTCAGAAATTTCTTCAAGATCTCTTGAAATATCAAATGTAGCAGCAGCATCCTTATGTACACCACCGATACCACCTGTTGCAAATACTTTGATACCTACCATATCAGCAATAAGGATGGTGGCTGAAACGGTAGTAGCACCACTGTATTTTTTAATAACACAATAAGGTATATCGCGTTTGGATACTTTGAGTACATTAGAAAGTTTTCCTAACGATGTAAGTTCATTTGGATTTAAGCCCACTTTAATACGACCATCTATAATCGCAATTGTCGCAGGTATAGCACCATTTTGTTCAACTATTTTTTCAACATTGAGTGCCGTTTCTACATTTTTAGGATAAGGCATACCATGTGCAATAATCGTAGATTCTAACGCAACAACAGGCTTACCTGATCTTAGGGCATCTAACACTTTTGGATGAATATCAATGAATTGGTTCATAAATTTACCTTCTTTATACGTATTTTACAGGTTCTAAATTTGCCTCATTTTTTAATACAGTAATATGTTTAATCTTGACATCCTTTAAAGGTTGATCATAACCATCTGTTTTAACTGAAGCGATTTTATCAACAATTTCAATCCCTTCAATAACTTTACCAAATGATGCATATTGACCATCTAAGTGTGGTGAATCTTGGTGCATTATAAAGAATTGTGAAGTTGCAGAGTTTTTATCCATTGTTCTTGCCATAGATAAAACACCTCTCGCATGTTTTAAATCATTTTTAAATCCGTTAGATGCAAATTCACCTTTAATTGGCATTTCTCTAGCTTTAGGATTTGCGCCTCCTTGAATCATAAAACCTTTGATGATACGATGGAAAATTAGACCATCATAGAAGTTTTTATTCACATAGTTCATAAAATTAGAGACTGTGTTTGGTGCGATATTTGGATAGAGTTCTACCTTTAAAGTACCAAATTCTTCAATCTCCATTGATAATAGAATTTCTGACATATTTTTTGAGTCCTTTCAAATATTATTAATTTCATTTTATCATATCATGATATAATGGAGATAGAAAGTGAGCGATAAATTTATGATAGATTTTGGACATGGTGTCGCAAGCGGAAAGATCATATTAATGGGTGAACACTCAGTAGTTTATGGAAAACCCGCAATTGCACTACCCTTTAAACAAGCACAAATTAGCTCAAAAGTCTTTAAAACAAATGATAAAATTACAATCGATTCTTTTTATCATAAAGGTTATTTAGATGATGCTCCGGACACACTTTACGGTATAAAACAACTTATATATATTGTCTTAGTATATTTAAAACAACCATTTCATGGTATACATATTCAAATTGAATCCTCATTACCACCACAACGTGGTTTAGGTTCATCCGCATCTGTTTCGATAGCGATTGTTAGATCGCTTTTTGATGCTTTCAAAGTAGAATTAAGCCAAGAACGTCTAAATTATTTTGTCGATGTAGCCGAACAAATACATCACGTTAATCCATCTGGATTAGACGCGATTACGATTGCATTTGGACAAGCTGTATTTTATCAAAAGGATTTAGGTAAGACGTTAATTCCACTAAAAATGGATGCAGTTATAGTAGTTGCTGATACCGGTAAAAAAGGTTTAACTAAAGAAGCAGTACAAGAAGTAAAACAACTATGGACGGATAACCCAACGATTGTATCTCCAATTATGGATAGATTAGAAGAACTTACAAATGAAGTTAGAACATATTTAGAGACTAATGAAATTATTCGACTTGGTCTTGCTATGACTGAGGCTCATCAGTTGCTTAGAAGTATTAAAGTATCAGATGACTTACTTGAAAAATTAGTAGAAGTATCACTATTAAACGGTGCTTTAGGTGCTAAACTTACCGGTGGTGGTAAGGGTGGTTGCATGATTGCACTCGCACAAAATGAAGATCAAGGTATACGTATTGCAGATGCACTAAAGAATGCAGGGGCAGTAAACACTTGGCTTTATGACTTAAAGGAAATCGTATTATGACACACACAGCAATAGCAAACGTAAATATAGCACTTATTAAATACTGGGGAAAAAAGGACATAGAATGGAATTTACCACTAACATCCTCTATAAGTCTAACTTTAGATGCCTTTTATACAAAAACCACAGTTACATATGATCCAACACTTACAGCGGATATTTTACTCATAGATGATGAAATCATAACTGGTGGAGAGTATTTAAGAGTCACTAAATATATGGATAAATTAAGAAAGTTATATAGTATTCCTTTTTATGCAAAGATAACCTCTTATAACTTTGTACCTAAAAAAGCAGGATTAGCATCCTCTTCATCAGCATTTGCAGCACTTGCATATGCTGCAACTAAAGCATATGGACTAAATTTAGATTCTAAAGAACTTTCATCACTCGCAAGATTAGGCAGTGGCTCTGCATCACGTTCTATCTATGGTGGTCTAGTTTTATGGCATGAAGGCCATGATCATATGTCTTCTTATGCAGAACATTTAACTCACATGGATGATTTAGCAGTAATTGTATGCTTAATTGATGAAACTCCTAAAAAAGTTAATAGTACCGATGCAATGAACAGATTAAACGAATATCCAGACTTAAAAGAGTTATGGATATTAAGCACACAAGATGCATTAAATGATATGAAAGAAGCCATAATAGAAAATGATTTTGACAAGATGGGGTCTATTGCAGAATCTCACGCAAGTTTAATGCATTATATTATCCAAGAAACTGGTGTTTCTTATCTAACAGATCAATCATTTAAAGTCATGGATTTAACTGAAAAAATACGTAATGAAGGTATACCTGTATACTACACAATGGATGCAGGTGCAAATGTAAAAATTTTAACAAAAAAAGAGTATGTAGAAACCATAAAAGCTAGATATGAAAAATTATCTAAGGTTATAGTAAGTTATACAGGAATGGGGGTAAGTTCCTTATGATATCACTAAAAATACCTGGAAAACTATTCATTATTGGGGAATATTCAGTTATTAAACCTGGTAATGAAGCAGTGATAGTAGCTGTTGATAAGTTTATACACGTTCGGGTTAAAGAAGATTCTGATTACCAATTTTCATCTGAAATGGGGCATTTTAGATGGATGTTATCAGATCAATTGCCTGTCTTTGTTTATGATACATTAACACATGCAAAAGCCGCTGTTTACATTGCTCATAAATATATGAAATATAAACATATCACACCTAAAAGTTATAGTATTCAACTGTTTTCCGAACTTACAAGCAAGGATAACATTAAATATGGTTTAGGTTCATCAGGTGCCGTTATAGTCGCTGTTATTAAGGGTATTTTAAATTTCCATGGTATTGAAATCTCAAAATTGGACTTATTTAAATTAAGTGTACTAGCTCAAATAGAAATTTCTGATATTACATCTGGTGGAGAATTAGCTGCATCCATTTATGGTGGTTGGGTATTTTACCAAAGATATGATCTTATTTGGATATTAAATAGAAAAGGTCATATTTCAGAAGTCATGGAGATGACTTGGCCACTGCTTAAAATAGAAAAACTACGAAAAGGATCTATCAAGTTGGCTGTCTGCTTTTCAGGTGTATCACAATCTACCAAAGCATACACTGATAAAATGACAAATTTTAGTGGGAGTAATTGGTATGCAAACTTTTTAACAAAAACTAAAATCATTGTCAATCAATTTAAAGAAGCGTTTATAAGGTCAGATTATTATACAATAAAGTACATGATTGATTTATACCGTCAAAAACTGAATGAATTAGAAGAAAATGCAGGTATTATTATTGAATCAGAACCATTTAAAAAGATGATTCAAATTGCTAGTGATTATGGCTATTCAGCTAAAACTAGTGGTGCAGGGTATGGAGACTGTGGTATAGCACTTACAAAAAATGAAACAGATAAAAGAACGCTTCAAGATGCATGGATTAAAAATGGATTAATTGCACTTGACATAAAGGTATGGGATTACGATGAGTAAAAATAGAAAAGACGATCATATTAATATTGCAAAGTCATTCAAGAAAAAATCAAATATGTTTGATAAGATACTTTTAGAGGGTACAGATTTACCTGATTTATCTATGGACGATATTGATTTATCTACAGAATTTTTAGGTATGAAGGTTCCGTATCCGTTCTATATTAATGCAATGACTGGCGGTAGTGAAAAAGCACATAAGATTAATGAATTTTTATCAAAGATTGCAGATCATTTTAATTTACCGATGGTGACTGGAAGTCAATCGATTATGTTTAAAGATCCATCTTCAATTGATTCATTTAAAGTGATAAGAAATAATCATAAAGGCATTATAGTCGGTAATATAAACCCTAATATGACACTAGAACAAGCACAAGTAGCAGTTTCTACAATCCAAGCTAATGCTTTATCAATTCACTTAAATGTGATTCAAGAACTGGTTATGAATGAAGGTGACAGAGATTTTAGATTGTGGTCTAACCACATTGAATCTGTCGTTAAGCATTTGAATAAACCGGTTATTGTTAAACAAGTTGGACTAGGTTTATCGCTAAAGACAATCCAAAAGATAAAAACACTAGGTGTAAAATATATTGATGTTTCAGGTAGTGGTGGTACATCATTTATTGATATCGAATCCACTAGAAGTGCTAAGGACTATAGTTACTTAAATGATTTTTCAATTGATACTGCTCAAGCCTTAATCAATCTTAAAAATGAAAAAGATTTAGAAATATATGCATCAGGTGGTATACGTCATCCACTAGATGTTATTAAATCGCTCATCTTGGGTGCTAAAGCTTGTGGACTATCTAAATGGTTCTTAGACTTAACGGATTTAGAATTTGCTGCCGCAGTTAAAAAGGTCGAGGAATTCATTGAAGATCTTAAAAAAATCATGTTGATTCTTGGCGTTTCTAGTCTTAAAGATTTAAAACAAGTCACATACAACATAGTGTAAATGAAAAACCATCACCTTTAAAAGTGATGGTTTTCTTTAAGAATTGACTTTAATTAAGCTTCGTTTGCTTGTATCTTCTTAACTAAACTCATGATAAGGAATACAAATGCTGCAATTAATAACATAGTAGTAAACCAAACATTAACAGATTGATCTAAATTATTTGAAAATGATGTAAATATGCTGTTTAATCTTAAGAAAATGGATGAAGTGATTGCATACATTGCGTATGCAATACCCACTGTACCAGAACCTAATAAAAATGCTACAAGTACAATTAGGAATACCAACAGAGTTGAACTAAATCCAAATACAACATAATATGCTGCAAAGAAGATAATCATCGGTAGTGTGATAAGCTCATTAACTTTAGCAGGTTTTGGTCTGTCATAAAGTAAATAGGCAACAACTACACCCAGTGTATATAACATAATAAGTACACTTACAATTTGATCTCCACTAAATGCATTTGATGGATTATTACTGAATAAATCGCCTAAAAAACCACTAAGTGATGATGCAAATAGAAAGAATAAAATACCATGTGATAAGAGTGCATTAGATTTTGATTGTGCCCAAATGACAGCAAACATTAAAATCATAATACCAAGATAAACACCGAATGTTACTAAGTTAAATGTTCCGATATTTTCTATAATATTTAGAATGTCTGCATGCCAGAAGACTGCAAAAATGACTACGATTAAACCACCAATTGAAACTGCAAAACTCTTTAAGGCCGTTAATAATGCCTTCATACTATAAATCCTCCTTTAATGTATTTTTATACATTTGTCTATTATTATTTTAATAAAAACCAAATAAAAAAGTGTCATAAATGCATAATAACACTCTTTATAAACTATTTTTTATGTTTTTTAGATACTTTTTTTGATTTAGTAAACCATCCAAATGGAATAGTATTTGCAAGAGCAAGACCTAAAGCGTAGTAATACCAAGCAATTAATGGTTTATTTTCTTCAGTTAAAGGATTAGATAATTCACTTTTAGGTACTAAGTGAATTTTACCATCTAAGTAGGTGATTTCAATAAATATATCAGTCTCACCAAATTCTATAACATAGTAACTATCAGCTAGAGTAGTCTCAGGTGGTCGTTTAACTGTATAAAGTTCCACAGGATTTAATCTTACAAATTTATAGTCTAAAGCAAAAAAGAAGATGATTAATATTGAAAGCATAAAGCGATTCAAAATAAGTTTAAGTAAAAGTTTCATAATTCCACCATTTAATTCTAAATTTATACTATAATTATTGTATCATATAAATAGTATAATGATTGTAGTTTAAAGCATCAAAATTAATAGAGAGGATGAATAAATATGTATAAAGAAACAAGAATCATACAAGCATCTGAAATTGGTTACAACAATAGGGTTAGAATCACAGATCTTATTGATATGATTCAAGATGTGGAAGGTGCACATATTGAATCATTAAGTGCACTTGCAAAAGAAAGTAGAGAACAGAAATTTGCAATTGTCTTAAATTTTCGTTATGTACATATTAAATATTGGCCAAAATATAAAGATATGTTAGAACTTACAACATATCCTTATGAAACAAAACAATTTTTAGGATATCGTAATACTTTAATACATGATCTTATGGGTAACTTATTAGTAGAATCGTATTGTTTAGGTTCATTTATACACATGGACAGTAAAGCACCACATAGATTAAGTAATGAAGTATTAAGAACACTTGGTAATAGAAAAAAACATGAGATGACTTATATGGGCAGAAAGATTAGTTTAAATAGAAAATTAGTCTTTATTAAGTCCTTTGATCAAGTAGTATTACCATCTCATCTAGATTACTATCAACATCTAAATAATGCAGTATACGTTGATTTTGCATATAACATGCTTCCTCTAGATTTTCAATTTAGCACTTTAGTT
Organism: Acholeplasma laidlawii PG-8A; assembly: GCF_000018785.1. Taxonomy (NCBI): domain Bacteria; kingdom Bacillati; phylum Mycoplasmatota; class Mollicutes; order Acholeplasmatales; family Acholeplasmataceae; genus Acholeplasma; species Acholeplasma laidlawii. The sequence continues at coordinate 832,002 of NC_010163.1, read as the reverse complement.
TGTGAGTATAAAAAAGATTTTCAATTATTTCAAAAAATGGTTTTAAAACTATATCAAACTGAAGAAGGGTTCTTAGTACAGTTCTTTGATGAGTCAGAAACACTTTATTCAATAATTGAATTTAAATAACTAAATTAGGCGTTTGTCCTAAAAATATGATAATATGAGTTGGCAATAAAATTTAAGGAGCGTATTTATGAAAGTTTTTGACTACGAAGATATTCAACTTATTCCTTCTAAAAGTATTGTAAAATCTAGAAGTGAATGTGATACATCTGTTCAATTTGGACCTAGAAGATTTAATCTTCCGGTGGTTCCAGCAAACATGGCAACCATTATTGATGAAAAGTTAGCAATCTGGTTAGCAAGTCATGATTATTTTTATATCATGCATCGATTTGATGAAGCATCACGTATACCTTTTATGATAAAGATGAAAGAACTTAACTTATATACATCAATTTCTGTTGGTGTGAAACCACAAGAATATGATTTTGTTGAAGAACTTTCAAGACTTAATTTAGTTCCTGACTATATTACAATAGATATAGCTCATGGTCATAGTCAACTAGTCATTGACATGATTACTCATATTAAAAAACATTTACCTACATCATTTTTAATTGCGGGTAATGTTGCAACTCCTGAAGCTGTAAGAGAGCTTGAAAATGCAGGCGCAGATGCTACAAAAGTAGGGGTTGGTCCAGGTAAGGTTTGTATCACTAAAATCAAAACCGGTTTTGGTACAGGTGGATGGCAACTCGCAGCACTTTCTCGTTGCAGTAAAGTTGCTAGAAAACCAATGATCGCAGATGGTGGCATTCGTACCCATGGTGACATTGCAAAATCTATTAGATTTGGTGCATCCATGATTATGATTGGCTTTTTATTTGCAGGACATGAAGAATCACCTGGACAAACAATTGAAGCAGATGGTCAAGTACTTAAAGAATATTTTGGTTCCGCATCAGAGTATCAAAAGGGTGAAAAGACCAATGTTGAAGGTAAGCGCATCTTAATTTCTTACAAAGGTAAAATTGAAGATACCTTAAAAGAAATGACAGAAGATTTACAATCATCTATATCCTATGCAGGTGGTAAAGATATTGAGGCAATTACAAAAGTGGACTATGTAATTGTTAAAAACTCTATTTTTAATGGAGATTGGATTTAACTAAAAGACCTTAATGAAGCAGTTTTGAATAAAAACTGCTTTTTTTGTACACTTTTTATATCATTTTACGCACTTTTTTCATAATGTTGATATAATATAGTTACATGAAATCATCTAGGGGAGATAGTATGGTTTTTAATTTAATTATTTGGATTGCGTTTTTAATGTCGCTTTTAATTACTGCAAGTCTATATTTTTCTTATACAAAATTAAGAATTCCTTATAGAGGGATGAGGCATTTTATCTATGGTCAAGTCCTTATTTCAGTACGTTTTGCATTAATATGGTTTCTAAATGAAACTTTAAGATTTTATTTGACCCCAATGATTGGTATTGTGATATTAAGTGGTGTTTTTGTCTTTAGTAGGTCAATAAGTAAATTTTCTAAATCAGATGTAAAACCAATCGATCTATACGTCATCTTACCTGTATCTTTTATCATCTATAATTATTTTTTATACATAGATGAAAAGTTGAATTTTCAGATAGTAACCTTGTATACAGTCTTAATCTATATGTATGCTAGAGCGGTTATTACTGTATATTTAAGAAGAGATGCTATTGAGGATAAAACACATTTACTTACATTAACAATGACACTATTTAGTGGACTTTACTTATTTAGAGTACTACACTCGTGGATGACACTTCAAGATCTAATTACATATCTAGAACTTAAAGATAATCAAGCAATCACAGTAATCTTTACCTTCTTACTACAGATACTCTTAACGTTTATTGTATCTAATCTAATTTATACTCGAGCACGTGTTGAAATAAAGAAAATTAACAGTGGTTTTCATCATTCACCAGTTTCAATGTTGATGCTTGATGAAGATAAAAAAGTAGTAGATGTCAATACACGGTTTACTGATTTTTTAGGTTATAAGGTAGAAGAACTACTTGGCAGTCAGGTTTGTGATCTTAAAATGTTTAAAGAAATTTGTCATTTATCTGAGTTCAAACACATGATGCAGTCAAATAACCCGTATCATAATGTGGAATACAGTATACTTAAATCAGATGGAAGTATCATACGAACACTTACTTCTATATCAGTTATTAATTATGTCGATCAAAAACATTCTATTATTACATTTACGGATATATCTAATCTACATCAAATGAATGAACAACTAACAGATTATGCATATTATGATGATTTAACGACATTACCTAATAGACGTTACTTGTCTAGATTAATTGATAGTAAAATTACAGATAATAAACGGTTCGCACTTATGTGTATAGATTTAGATAATTTTAAACATATTAATGATAACCATGGTCATACAGTTGGTGATGAGGTGTTACATCAACTGGCTAAAAGATTATTAAAAACTATACACGAAGAAGATTTTGTTGCACGCTATGCTGGAGATGAGTTTATCATTATTCTAAGTTTAGAAAATAATTCACATACACTAGAACATAAAATCGATAACATAATAGATGCCATAGAAAGTCAAATATACTTGGATAATAAAGTGTTTAACCTTAAAGCTTCTATCGGTTTATCTGAATATCCACTCCACGGATTAACACTTAATGATCTTTTAAGACAAGCGGATACTGAAATGTATCGTATAAAACGTATGGTCAAGTCAAGGGGTCTAAATAATTAATGCAATACAAACATAAAGATGCAAATCTTAAGACGATTTGCATCTTTTTTTCACTTTAAAATACACAAAATCAGTGTTATAATAATATGCTTACGATATTATGAAGAAAGTAGACATTTATGAAAAAAATAATGAGTTTCATTGTATTAAGTTTAGTACTTATATTAATTAGTTGCCAAACACTTGGAGATTCACCAGGTGAGGATACAATTATTTTTGAAGTGGCTGATGATATTGAATATGTTATTGGTGAAGAACGACCAATTTATTTAGAATATGTAACAGCTAAAGACATAAATAACATCACTTTTATTCATTTTGTGACTTATGATGACAGTTTGGTTAATTATGAAGTTGAAGGTGAATACCAAGTTACATTCGAACTAGACTATGAAGATTATCATAAAGCAATTACAGTGGATGTCCGTGTGGTTTCAACATCAACAACTGTAAATTTAGATTTAAACATTTTTTATATAAACGATTTTCATGGGGCTGTTTTAAATAATGAAGAACAAATTGGGTTAAGCCGCATCGGTAATTTAATTATGGATGAAAAAAATAACAATCCAGATACCACCTTATTTTTAGCGGGTGGAGATATTTTACAAGGACAATTAATCAGCAATTGGTATGATGGTGCTTCAACAATAGAACTGTTAAATGATATGGAGTTAGACGCATTTGTTGCAGGTAACCATGAATTCGATTGGGGTGTTGATGTATTAACACAGTATTTTAATGGCCAAAACGATTTACAAGCTAATTTTCCATTACTTGGTGCAAACGTTTATGAAAAATCATCCAATGAGATGGTAGAGGGTTTCGAACCTTATACTATCATAGAAAAATCAGGTATTAATGTTGCAGTGATTGGTACAGTGGGCTTTGGTTTAGAATCTTCTATTGCATATGCAAGAATTAAAGACTACAAGTTTATTGATCCTGTAGAACGAGTCATGTATTTTGCTCATAAAGCAAGAACAGAAGATGATGCAGATATTGTCGTTGTAATTAATCATGCGGATGATGATGGATTTAATAATTCTATTGCAAATCTCAAAGGTGACTATAAAGTAGATGCTATCTTTAATGGTCATACCCATAGATACTATACAAGAACAATTAATAACGTACCTGTTATGCAATCCGGTGCAAACGGATCACATGTAGGACACGTTACACTGAATTATGACTCAAAACAAGGAGTTTATAACTTCACTCAAGCAAACTTAACTCAGTTCACTGAAGAAAGACTAAATGTGGAACAGTCAAGTATTAAATTTAAAATTGATAACTTCTATAATGAAATTTCAGGACTATATGACCCAATCATGATTTCTGGTGAAAATATAGAAAGAAGTTCATTATCAAATTATATTGGGAAACTCATGCAATCAAAGTTTGGTGCAGATGTTGGGCTTCATAATACCGGTGGCACAAGAGATAGCATTAGTAATGGTGAAAGCCTAAGTTATGCAAAACTTCATGCCATATCACCGTTTGATAATACAGTTGTTTTAATCGATGTTACAGGTGAAGAACTATGGGATGCAATCGGTGGTGAAAATGCATATTTTAGAACGGGTTTATCTATGAATGATATCCAAATGCAAAGTACTTATAAATTAGCATTAAATGACTATATATTTGGTTCAAAATGGTTCTTACGTGATAAACCAGCTGTATTTACTGGTGTGACTGTACTTGATCTATTTGTAGAAACTGTAGAAAATCAAAGTAGCGTATATGAAACATGGACATCTACACTGCCTATTATGTTTAATCAAAATGTAAGTTTGTTTGCTCACTTAATTACATATTCTTCACAAATTCATATATAATTCAACATTTATTTTTATTACATGTTATAATGTAGACAAAATTAAATCAATCTCGAATAATGAGGCTGCGAATACAAATAGTACATCACGGAAAGGTGTCATTCGCCGAAGCATAAACATTTGCTGGGTGTAAATTGAATAAATTTACAACTGTTTCTTATAACTCGCCTAAAGTTATAAAGAATTGCGCATTATTAAGGGAATAGGCAGAAGTTTTAGTTAATTTATTAAATCACTAGCTTTTGCTAGTGATTTTTATTTTTAATTGAAAGGAAGACCTAATATGACAACAATTCAACATATCAGTTTCGAAGATTTAAAAAGTAAGTATCAAACACCACTCTATATTTATGATGAAGCAGCTATTCGCAAACAATGTAAGGTGTTTATAAATAAGTTTAGACATCCTAAAGTGTCAAGTAATGTTATCTATGCTTCTAAAGCATTTTTAACGATAGCTATGGCACAACTTATTATGAGTGAAGGACTTCACTTAGACTGTGTATCTCAAGGTGAGTTATATACAGCGCTTAAAGCAGGGTTTCCTGTTGAAAAGATCGTGTTACACGGTAATAATAAGACCAAAGATGAACTGCTTATGGCACTTAATTTTAGAGTGGGTACAATTATAGTTGATAATGATTATGAAGCAAGTATTTTAAACGAGATTGTTAATGATAAATATAAAGTCAGTGTCATGTTAAGAGTTAATCCTGGTATTGATGCACATACGCATAAATATATTAAAACTTCAACCTTAGATTCTAAATTTGGTATGTCGATATTAGATCCTAGAACTAAAGAGACAATTAAGTCGTTAAATGACAACCCAAATATTAATTTTTTAGGTACACACTCTCATATTGGTTCTCAAATTCTAGAAGAACATTCATTTTATGATCATGCAATTACCATATTAAAATTTTATAAAGAAATTAAAGAGCTTTACCAAATTGACTTGAAGGCAGTCAATTTAGGTGGTGGATTTGGTGTGAAATACATTAAATCAGACACTAGATTAGACTTAAATAAAGTATTACCAGAACTATTGGAAATTGTATATCAAACAGCAAACAGTTTAGAGATTTCGGTACCACACGTCTATATTGAACCAGGTAGGAGTATTGTTGCTGAAGCAGGCTATACACTTTATACAGTCAATCAAATTAAAGAAACCATTAATAAAAAGAAATACTTGTTTATTGATGGTGCAATGAATGATCATATGCGTACTGCACTTTATCAGGCTAAATATGACGCATTTATAGTAGGTAAGGAAGATATGGTTCATGATACAACCTACACAGTAGCAGGAAAAGCTTGTGAAAGTGGGGATATCATTATTGAAGATATTTTACTACCTGATGCAAAACCAGATGATTTATTAGTTGTAAGAACTACAGGAGCATATCATTATTCTATGGCATCCCATTATAATAGATTAACTATCCCACCGGTTATATTTGTAAAAGATGGTCAATCTAAAGTGGTTGTAAGAAAAGAAAGTTTCATGGACCTTCTAAGTCATGATGAGGCATTAGTATAATATGAGAGCAGTTTTAAAGTTTGGTGGTTCTAGTGTTCAAAACCTAGATTTAATGAAAGAAGTTGCCCAAACGATTATTGAAAAGAAAAACACCTATAATGAACTCGTTGTTGTATTATCAGCCATGGGAAAAACTACAAATAGTTTAATTAAAATGGCCAAAGATATTACAAAATATCCAAATAAGCGTGATGTGGATTTACTCATATCAACTGGTGAGGTTGTATCAATCGCGTTACTTTCTATTATGTTAAATGATATGGGTTATAAATCGATTGCTTTAACTGGAGAAAAAGCAGGGATTTTAACCAAGGGTACTCATACTAAAAATAAAATATCAAGTATTGATACAAGACGTGTTGAAGCGCATATTCAGGCAGGTAATATTGTCATTGTCGCAGGTTTTCAAGGTTTTAATGAAGCAGGTGAAGTCACTACTTTAGGTCGTGGTGGATCAGATACAACAGCAATTGCTCTAGCAGCTAAACTTGGTGCTATTTGTGAAATTTATACAGATGTTTCAGGCATTTATGGTGTGGATCCTAGGATTTATCCGGATGCTCAAAAATTAACCCAAATAGATTATGAAGAAATGAAAGAAATGGCATTTTTAGGTGCGAATATCATGGAACCTAGAAGCATTGATATTGCTCAAAACTATGGTGTAACAGTCTATGTCACATCACTTAAAAACCCTTTAGAAGGGACTTACATTAAGGAGTACAAACAAAACATGGAAGATAAAAAAATTACTGGTATTGCTGTTACAGAAAAAGTAGTTATGGTTTCAATTCGCCGTATACCTTATTCAACTAAGATTACTGCAGAACTGTTTAAAGATTTAGCACTAAACGAAGTTAATATTGACGTTATTAACCAAAACCCTAGTGTGGGTGGTACCATTAATATTGCATTTACGGCCCATGCTGATGATTTAGATGCAGTCAACGAAGTACTTGATAAATTTGAAGCTAAAAACCCAACCATTCAAGTATTAAAAGTAAATGAAGTTGTAAAGGTATCTATTGTAGGTAGTGCGATGCGCTCCCAATCTGGTATTGCTGCAGAAGTATTTGAATTATTTGCAGAAAATGATTTAGAAGTGAAGTTAGTTACAACATCTGAAATATCTATTTCCTATACATTTGATAATAAATATAAGAATAAAGTCGTTGAAGTATTAGCTAAACACTTCAATGTTTAGTCAAAAGGTGGAATCTATGAAAAAAGTTAATGTTGGTATTGTAGGTATTACAGGTTTGGTTGGTCAAACTCTACTAGAAATACTTGAACAATCATCCTTACCGGTAGATACGCTTTATGTATACGCATCCAGTCGTTCTAAGGGTAAAGAAGTTGCATTTAAAGGTCAAACTATCATTATCAAAGAACTGAACGAAGATAGTTTTAATGATCCTTTAGATATCGTGTTTTTTGCAATAGAAAGTGACCTTGCTTTAAAATACGCTAAAATCGCAAGTTCTAAAAAGATATATGTTGTAGATAACTCCTCAGCGCACCGCATGATAGAACATATCCCATTAGTTGTACCTGAGGTGAATAGTCATGTGCTAAAATCTAGTGACTATATAGTTGCAAATCCAAATTGCTCTACCATACAAAGTGTTGTAGCACTTCATACAGTACATCAATTATTTAATTTAGTAGATGTTGACTATTCAACCTATCAAGCAGTCAGTGGTTCAGGGGTTAACGGTATAGAGGATTTAGAGAGAACATCACAAGGCTTAGAACCTAATTTTTATCCAAAAACGATATATAATAATGTTATACCTCAGATAGATCAATTTCTTGAAAATGGTTATACTAAAGAAGAAATGAAGATGATTTTAGAAACTCAAAAAATATTAGCTTCAAAGATAAACATAACTGCAACAACAGTCAGAGTCCCAGTAAAAGTAGGACATAGTGTCCAAATTAAAGCTACCACAAAAGAAAATATTGACTTGGATAAACTAAAGAATGCTTACGGAAAAATAGACGAAGTTAAGTTATATCCATCCAATGATTATCCAACACCTTTAGATGCAAGTGGCTCGAATTTAGTTCACATCGGTCGTATCAGAACAGACTTAAACTATCCAAACAAAGTACTATTATGGACAGTAGCTGATAATGTTAGAAAAGGTGCTGCACTTAATGCAGTACAAATAGGTGAGTATATCTATAAGGAGTTTATAAAATGAAAAAATTTACAGGTTCAGGGGTTGCACTAGTTACTCCATTTAAGGGGTCTAAAATTAACTACCCAGTACTACAAAAATTATTAGATTTTCATATTGAGAATGAAACAGATTTTTTAGTGATATTAGGTACTACAGCTGAATCACCAACACTTACCTCAAGTGAGAAAAAAGAAGTTATTTCGTTTGTAGTAAATTACATTAATAAGCGTATACCTATTATGGTAGGTACAGGAAGTAATGATACAAAACAAACGATATCTTTTTCAAGAACTGCACAAAGATTAGGTGCTGATGCTTTATTAATTGTTACACCTTACTATAATAAACCAACTCAAAATGGGTTATTAGCGCACTATAAGGCTGTAGCTAAATCAATTAATTTACCTATTATGCTTTATAATGTACCATCTAGAACCGGTGTGAACCTAGAAGTAGATACAGTTAAACGCTTAAGTAAAGTCAAAAATATTATAGGTATTAAAGAAGCAAGTGGTAACTTAGAACAAGTTAAATCTATTATTGACCAAACACATGAAGATTTTATTGTCTTAAGTGGCAATGATGACCAAGTCTATGATGTTTTAAGTTTAGGTGGTCATGGTGTCATATCTGTTACTGCAAATATTATTCCATTATCTACTTCACTACTTATTCAAAACTTTAGAGCTGGTATAGATAATAAAGAAGCATTTATAAAATTCAACAAACTTCATGATATGATGTTTGTTGAATCCAATCCTATACCTGTTAAAAGAGCACTAGAACATTTAGGATTTGAAGTAGGTAAACCAAGATTACCTTTAACGAAACTTGGTGCTAAACATAACCGTATGTTGTTAAAAGTTTTAAGAGACTATAAGTTGGTGGATAATGATTAAAATAGCAATTAGTGGTGCACTTGGTAAAATGGGCCAGGTCTTAAAAAAACAAATATTATTAGATGAAACACTTGAATACATTGGTGGTTATGATCGTAAAAGGTCAGAACAAATAGTAGATAAGTTAGATGACTTAGGTAGCTTTGATGTGTTAATTGATTTTTCCACACCTACTATATTACCTGCACTTTTAGACTTTGCCAAAAAACATCATAAAGCATTAGTACTTGCAACCACAGGTTATAGTGAAGATGATTTTCTTTTAATAAAATCATATAGTCAACATATACCTATCTTTTATTCTGCAAACTATTCTGTTGGTATACACTTACTGACAAACGCACTCAAAGTTGTAAGCAGTCAAATAGATAGTAGTTATGATATAGAAATGATTGATAAACATCACCGTTTTAAAAAAGATAGTCCAAGTGGCACAGCGTTTAAACTATATGATGCAGTCAATGATGCATTACCTGAAAAAAGAGCACTTATTCATGGTGAATCCAGTGAAAATGGAGTTCACGTACATAGCCTTCGACTAGGAAACTATGTTGGAGAGCATACTGTCATTTTTTCTAACCTAAGTGAGACTTTAGAATTTACACATATTGCTCATGAAAAGAGTGTTTTTGCTGAAGGTGCTATTAAAGCAGCTAAATTCATTAAAGATAAGAAGAGTGGATTATTTGGTATGGATGATTTGCTAGGTGCTTAACGCACCTTTTTAATCAATTTAAACAAGGTGATTAACAATTTTAAATTATGAAATTATTCAATCAATATAAACTTAATGTTTATGACAATTTTATGGATAAATTTAACCTCCAGACTAAAGCCTCTACTTTAGTCTGGATTAAGCATGTCATGTTACCGCATTTTAAATATGAGTTTGATTTATATAATAAAACTGCACTTTCATTAATTGATGAATCACTTTTGGGTATCCCAAATGTAACCACGGCTAGGGCGTATGCTTTTAAGTTACATGAATTAGCTAGAACACTAGAAAATGATAAACAGTTCTATATTAGAGCGCTTGCTCATATGGTATCTACAATCCATGTTAAGACACATGCTCTTAAGTGTTGTGATTATTTGATAAAGATGATACAATTTCAAACAAAAGATGCTGATCGAGTTGTAAGTGAAAGGTTAAGACAAATTTCACTCATTGATAGACAACAAGAGGATACAATATGACATTTAAAGTAGAATTAGTTCAAAAAGAAGATGCTCAAGCTATGTTAAGCTACTTAAAAGAAGTTGGAAGCGAAACCAATTTCTTATTATTTGGTGCAGAAGGTGTTGGATTAAGCATAGAAGAAGAAATGAACGTGTTAGATTCATTTAGTAAGACACCTTACAAAAAAATGTATGTCGTTAAAGATGATTCAAAAATCATAGCTACTGCTCACATACAACTTCATACAAAAGATAGAACAAAGCATAAATCAAGTATTGGAATATCTGTTTTAAAAGCTTACTGGAATCAAGGCGTTGGTTCTATGTTAATAAAAACACTTATAGATTATGCGAAGTCTACCGGTATTACTGAAACAATTTACCTTGAAGTATTATCTAATAATCATAAAGCAATCGGACTTTATGAAAAGTTTGGATTCTACACATATGCAGTGGATAAACGTTCTACTAATATAGATAATGAGTACTTTGATAACAATTTAATGAGACTAGATCTATAAATTTTAAAATTTTTTTACATATTTTAAATACCTAGGTTATATACTTGAAGTATATATTTTACGTGTGGTATAATATTTTTAACTTATGGGACCCAAAGTGGCCTAAAAAGGAGAAAATTATATGAGAAAAAATCAAACATTCGAATTAGTGTTAACTTCTATTTTTGTTGCACTAATTTTTTTAATGGGTATGGTACCACAAATTGGATTCATCACAATTGTTCCAGGTAATCCAATCACAATACTACATATCCCAGTTTTAATTGCAGCTGTTTTGCTATCTTTTAAGTACTTTTGGATACCGGGATTAGCATTTGGTGTAGTAAGTTTAATACAGGCAGCAATGAACCCTGTAGGGCTTAATATTGCATTTATTAATCCGTTAGTAAGTATACTACCAAGAGTTTTATTTGTATTTGCTGTATTCTTCTTATTTAGATTATTTAAAATCTTAAAAAATACTAAATTTGGAAGTTTCATTATTATTGCATTAGTTGCCGCAATTACAGGTGTTGCAATCTTTGAAGGTACATTTGTTGTTTTTAGTAATTTAAGTGATAATGCAAATTATATTATTGCTGGAGCTATCATACTAGTGTTTGTTGGGCTATATGTTTATTTATATTTAAAACATGATTTTAAATCACTTGTTGTACCTTCAATATTCATTATAGGCACCTTAATCCATACATTCTTAGTATTGGCTTCAGTAGCATTATTTTCATATGATGCATTCTTTGAAGTCTTTCAAACAGATCAAGTAATGGATGTTATCGTATTTATTGTAGGATTTAATGGTTTAACAGAAGCAGTGATTGCTGCACTTATTGGTACACCAATTTATTTAGCACTACAACGTGTACCATTAGTACAACAAAAACTTGCTAAGTTCTAAATAAAAAGGTAAAATAGATATGGAATGGGGCCGTTTATGGATTTGCCGGGGCCTGGAATCTATTATATGCATGTAGCGGTAGTGCGCTTAAAAACACGAGGTTATAATAACCGGAAACCAAACACAAACTTTAGCATTTGCTTAATTAAGACAAATTGCTTGGCACTCTAATAGTTTACATGTGACTTTAGACTTGCCTCAGTAAAGCATGTTATGGTTATACATATGTCTAGGTGTATAGCATGAAAATTCGAAACTAGCCTCGTACTTGCTAATTTTGTTAATTTACTAAGCGGTATTAAATTATTAAATTGACTAAACATGTAGATTATAATAGAAGAAAAGTCTCGTACATGGGTTCGACTCCCATCGGTTCCACCATACTAGAATGAAATAGTTTCCAAATCTTGGAGAAAGGTTATAATGAATATAACCAATCTAAAGATAGGGGAACTTTTTTTATGAGAATCACGCAGGAAATGAAATTAAAAATGGTAGAGGAACATTTACTGAAAGGTAAATCATTATCACATATATAACAAGCATATGATAATTACGATGTCAGTAATATTAAGTACAATGTCAATTTGTACAAAAAATTCGGTTCAGAGGTATTTTTGAATCGAGAAGGCAAGATATACTATTGAGATACCAAACTATTGGCGATAAAAAGAGTGCTTGAAGGTAATGAATCAATCAGAAGTGTCGCGCTTGATTTTGGATTAACAGATCCGACCATTTTACAAGACTGGATTAAGAACTATAAAAACAAAGGTGAAGCAGGCGTACAAGATACATATCCAAGAAAGAATTATGTATTAAAAGATGAGCGAGCAAGAAATATCGTAGATAAAAAATTAAAGGAAGAAAACGAGCGACTACGTGCAGAGATAAAATACTTAAAAAAATCTCAGTCCTTAACCCAAAAGCTAGAAGGAGCAACAAATAAGGATAAAGTTTTAATTGTTGCAGGGTTAAGGAAGAAACACAAATTAGAACATCTTCTAGCAATCATAGATATGGCACCATCGGTTTATGATTACAATCTATCAGTCATTAAAAACAAGGTAAATAAGTATCAAGAAATTGAAGATAAAATTGATGAGTTATATTTAAAGAAGCATAAAAAAAGACAGCATTACAACGCGATTTACATTGAATTAAAGAATTTAGGATATAAGATAGGAAACAATAAAGTTTTAGAGATTATGAGAGCCAAAGGATATCTTAAGTTTAGAAGCAAGAAATGGCTTAAATACTCATCATATGAAGGGGATAAAGGATATGTAAAGCCTAATCATATGAAACAAACATTTATAACAACAAGACCCTTTGAAAAAGCAGGTACAGACATTACAATGTTTAGAGTTAAAAACGCAGCAGTTTATTTATCTCCAGTTATTGATTTTAATACCAGAGAAGTTCTGTCTTATGTAGCAGCCAAAGATGCCAAGGTCGATAAAGTGATGCATATGCTGACTCAATTGAAGCAAAAGCATGGAAATCAAATTGAGGGTATGATGATCCAATCAGATCAAGGCATACAATATCAAAATTCGAGATATCAAGAGAGACTAATTGAATTAGGGATGATTCAATCCATGAGTAGAAAAGGAAACTGTTTAGATAATAGTCCGACCGAAAACTTTTTTGGCAGAATCAAAGATGAAATGTGGTATGGACATGAAGATGAATTTAATTCAGCTGATGAATTAATTAAAGGTATTGATGAATACATTGAATACTATAACAACACTAGAATCGTTCTAAAATTAAAAACGAATCCTATTGATTATAGAAATCGCTCTTTAAATAATATATAATAAATATGAGGGTTCATTAGAATCTTCTCCAAGAAAAGAAAACTAAAGCATTACAAATGATGAGATCTGATAAAGGTCTTTTTTTTATATTTATAATGCCAGCTCCTTGACAAATTGGTAGTTACTATTGTAAGATATATATACCCCCTACATAGGGGTATGAGAAAGATAAGGTGATTAGATGAAACATGAAAATTTAAGTGTTAAAGGTATGACATGTGCATCCTGTGTAGCATCTGTTGAAAAAGCAACAGCTAAACTAGATGGTATAACAAATGTCAATGTCAATTTAACAACCGAAAAGTTAACCTTTGATTATGATATGGATAAAGTTTCTATCGAAGATGTTAAAAAGGCTGTAAAAGCTGTTGGCTATGAAGTTTTAACAGAAACAGAAACGGCAGATGAGCATCAACTGAGAAAAGAACAAGAAAATATAACATATTTTTGATATATTAAACAAGAATAAAAGTAATAAATAAATTTAAAATTTAAATGGATATGATATGGAGTAAATCCTAGAATGGAGAAAAAATACTTATGAAAAAACTTAAGATGAAAATACAAGGGATGACTTGTAAAGGTTGCGAGGGTCACATAGTGGAAGCACTTGAAAAAATAGGTGCAATAAATGTTAAAGCAAGTTTTCACAATGGAGAAGCAATATTTGAACTTCCAAAAGATACTGATGTCGAACTTTCAAAAATTGCGATAAATAATATTAAGTATCAAGCTGGAATGATAGAAGAAGTATCCTTTAATAAAAACGATAGTGAGGATAAGATTTATGATCTTATTATAATTGGATCTGGGGCTGCTGCTTTTTCTGCGGCAATTAAAGCAATAGAATACGGTGCAACAGTTGCTATTGTTGAACGTGGGGAAGTTGGAGGGACTTGTGTAAATGTAGGTTGCATTCCATCAAAAACGCTTCTTAGAGCAGGAGAAATCAATCAAGCAGCAAAGTCTAATCCATTCATTGGCTTAAAAACAAATGCTCAAAAAGTGGATTTAGCAACTTTAGTAAAACAAAAAGATGAATTAGTCAATGAGCTTCGTAGTCAGAAATATATAAATTTAATCGATGAATACGGTATTGATTTAGTTAAAGGTGAAGCGAGATTTATTAATAAAACAACAATTGAAGTTAATGATAATAGATATATTGCAAAAAATTATTTAATTGCTACTGGAGCATCGTCTTATATACCTAAAATTCATGGACTTGAATTTGTTGATTATTTAACAAGCACAACATTACTTGATTTAAAAGAAACACCAAGACGATTAACAGTGATTGGATCAGGATATATTGGATTAGAACTGGGGCAACTTTTTCATAATTTAGGTTCAAAAGTCACGATTATCCAAAGGGGAAAACAACTTCTGAAAGACTATGATCCTGAAATTTCAGATACTGTCGAAAAATCATTGATTGAACAAGGTATAGAACTTATTAAAGGTGTAGCTTACGAACGAATAGAACAAATTGGTGATATCAAAAAGGTTTATATTACAGTTGATGGTAAAAATGAGATTATTGAATCAGAACAATTATTGATTGCAACAGGAAGAAAACCTAATACAGACACTTTAAATTTAAGTGCTGCAGACGTTAATGTAGGAGAAAGCAATGAAATTATAATAGATGATTATGGAAGAACGAGTAACAATAAAATCTATGCAGCTGGAGATGTTACTTTAGGACCACAATTTGTCTATGTGGCAGCATATGAAGGTGGAATTGTTGCAGACAATGCTATAGGCGGATTAAATAAAAAAATCGATTTATCGACTGTACCTGCAGTTACTTTTACAAACCCAGCAATTGCAACCGTTGGATTAACAGAGAAAGAAGCTAAAAATATAGGCTATGAAGTAAAAACTTCTGTAATCAATTTAAATTTAGTCCCCAGAGCAATAGTAAATCGTGAAACAACCGGCATATTTAAGTTGGTTGCAGATACAAGAACACATAGAATACTAGGTGCACATATTGTATCTGAAAATGCAGGAGATGTTATTTATGCAGCATTACTAGCGGTAAAACATGGACTTACTATTGAAAATCTTATAGATAGTCTTGCTCCATATTTAACAATGGCCGAGGGGTTAAAATTAGCAGCACTAGCGTTTGATAAAGATGTTTCAAAATTATCTTGTTGTGCAGGATGATACAATAAGTAATATGGATTGGAAGCAATATAACGTGTTTATAAATAATTTAATTTTAAACTGGATGTTAAATTAAAGGAATTAAGTTATGCAAAGATAGCTGAAAATCATTATTTTGAAAGACGTACAGTTTAGAAATCATAGTGTAAAATATTTTGTGTAAATGAAAATCTGAATATAATTAAAAAAGGAATCTCACTTCAGTATAATAGAGTTGTCTAAAACCAATATACAAAGGAGATCCCTCATGAATAATTTTACATTAGAAATCTTAAAAACGCTAGTCGAAGGTAAAGATATTAAGGAAATTTTCAGATTTCATGTAGAAAGTGCTGTTAATCAACTACTACAATATGAACTTTGATAATTTCTAGACTCTACAAATATGATCGTAAAGGCTGCTTCATATCAATATAGTGGGCATTTTAAGTAATAATGTCTTAACTTGAATAATATACTTCATAGGGAGTGCGCAACTTTTCAGTAGGGGTGCTAAAATTAGGCAAAGGGTGCTAAAAAAATTCATGGGGTGCTAATTTGTATTAAAATAGGTAGCATCACACATATTAGCATAACAGTGTTGATACAATTGTATCGACTTTAAAGAATAGGAAAATAGGGAGATAATCCCTTTTTTAGTAGCAGAGCAGTTTGATAATTTGATTCAGAACGTTCGTAAAAATTTGATGATAAATATCTGTTTGATAAAAGCGCTGCGTATAATTTTTAGAGTAAGTTGAATGGTCAGGTATTTTTTCAGAGAATGGCAAATTAATAAACCAACGATAAGCCACATTGACATGAATTTCCTCACAAGTTCTTTGAATAGATGAAATACCAAACAAACTTTTAATAATAGGAATTTTAAAAAGGACAAGAGGATCGATGGCAGGACGACCTTTATCTGAATAATAAGGTTTGGTTAAGTCATAGATAAAAGAAAAATCGACCCATTTAGTTATATTTCTAACTAAGTGTTCTTCAGGAACAAAATCATTTAAAGTTGAAAGAATAAATTCATCCTTTAATCTATCTTCATTCATAAACATATACTTATACCCCTATAAATAAGTTTTACTATATACATTTTATATAGTAATTATGAATATTAATCAAGGAAAATTAAAAAGGAAGATTCCAAAACAGATGTAGGTCTATTAAGTGATCTCAATGTCATACCGTTATTAGCAATCGACGCCGCAAGGACCAAACTCAATCTTCAAACAAATATTATACAATAGAAAGAAAAAAAGTACTTTACCCAATAACCATCTGAGTAAAATACTTTTTCAACGGTCTGAGAATCAATAAATACTTATTGGTTCTTTTTTTAACTTTAGGGTTGCAATTAGTATTTATTTGTCTTATAATGAGATAAATTCGAAGATGCAAAATAGTAACAAGTCATTTCTTTATGATAAGCGAGCTTACCAAAGGTGAAAGGTAGGTATAAATGAAACCTTGTGAATGGGATTGCTGAGAAGCATTTGTGAAATGACGTAAAGTAAGTAGCGAATGACGATATACCCCACGTTATAGGGGTTAACATATTAATAACTTCAATGTTAGCGTATGTGAAAGAGGGAAATCTTTTTAGATTTCTAAATCAGGGTGGCACCACGATATATTCGTCCCTTACATGGATAACCATGTAGGGGTTTTTATTTTATCTAGATATTAATAATACTAAAGGAGAAAGAAAATGGAATTTGGACAATTTGGTGGGGCATACTTACCACCGTACTTACTTACCGCAATTAAAGAAGTAGAGGATGCATATAATAAATTCAAGGATGATCCTGCATTTATTGAAGAATTTAAAGACTTACTCAATACATATGCTGGTAGACCTTCTAATTTGTATTTTGCTAAACGCTTAACAGAATGTCTTGGTGGTGCAAAAGTATATTTAAAACGTGAAGACTTAAATCATACAGGTTCTCACAAAATTAATAATGTCATTGGGCAAGCGTTACTTGCTAAACGTATGGGTAAAAAGAAGTTGATTGCAGAAACAGGTGCTGGACAACATGGTGTAGCCACTGCAACTGTAGCAGCACTACTTGGTTTAGAATGTGAAATTCATATGGGTGCAGTAGATGTTGAAAAACAAGCACTTAATGTTTATAAGATGCAACTTTTAGGTGCAACTGTAGTTAGTGTTCAAGAAGGATTAAGAACACTTAAAGAAGCTGTTGATAGTGCTTTAATAAAATGGAGTACTGAACATGAATCAATGTTTTACTTAATTGGTTCAGCAGTTGGACCACATCCATATCCGATGATGGTTCGTGATTTCCAAAAAGTTATTGGTATTGAGATTAAAGAACAAATACTAAAATTAGAAAATAGACTACCAGATTATGTCATTGCTTGTGTTGGTGGCGGGTCTAATGCAATTGGTGCATTCTTTGATTTTATTCCGGATCCTACTGTAAAACTTATTGGCGTTGAAGCGTTAGGTAAAGGTTTAGATACAAATTTACATGCTGCTACGATGACACTTGGTCAAACTGGGGTTATTCATGGAATGAAGACTAAAGTTTTATTGGATGATAAAGGTGAAATTTCACCAGTATACTCGATTTCTGCCGGACTTGACTACCCTGGTGTTGGTCCAGAACATGCATATTTAGATGAAATTAAACGTGTTACTTACTTTGGTGCAACAGATGAAGAAGCTGTACAAGCATTTGAGTATTTAACACTTATAGAAGGTATCATACCTGCAATAGAATCCTCTCATGCTCTAGCCTATGCAATATCGCTTGCAAAAACTTTACCAAAGGATCAGATTATTGTTGTTAACTTATCTGGTCGTGGCGATAAAGATGTTAAGCATATTGCTAGGTTTAGAGGTTTTGAAATCGTTGATTGATATATATGAAGAAGTCATTTAAGGTGACTTCTTTTTTATTTATTTTAGATATAAAAAAATACGACTATTACTAGTCGCATGGAACTGACCCAATATAGTGGGACACAATAAAAAAAGAATGCTTCTATTCAAATCATTGTAAAATGAAATGAATGGAGGCAAATTCTTCTTACTTTCATATTCTATTAGGTCGATACAATTGTATCAACACTGTTTTGTTAATATGTGTTAGGTCAACTATTTTTAGAATTTAGTAGCCCGTAAAAAACATCGCACCCTTAAATACTTATTAATACTATTTGATTTAGGATTTCTTAACAAAATTTTTCAAATGTTTATGGTATTATCTTTGTCCTTCCAAAGATCAAAATTTCATCTCTTGTGTCCTTTGCAATTTGCTCTATTAGCTTATCTAAGAAATCTAAATTTTTACTGCCTTCTAAATCCACTTGTTTTTTATTGTCAGTCACTTCAGGATATAGATTGTATAAATCATAACCATTGTAATGTTCCTATAGCAACTTGATTAATCTTTTATTAGTTCTATTGATTTTTTTATTCTGTATTTGCCGGATTATAACCTTTTATACAGGAGGCATTTGTTCTAAAAAACTATCTGAATTTTTAAAAGATGAATGATTTATATATTAAAATAACAAAATCAATTAAAAACAGAGATTATAAAAACGTTTATGGATGACAAAGGTATAATTGATATTTTGGAAAAAAGATAAGTCATCAACTTTTATCACTACATATCAGTTTTTTTGCTTGACAAGGAAAAAGGTTAAGTGTATTCTATAAATGTGACAACCTTGTCATAACAGGAGGAACTATGCCAACTCAGACATTTCACAATCTCAAAACACCTAAAAAAGAGAAACTACATTGAAGCCATTACTGATGAGTTATCAAGAGCAAACTTATGATAACATCAACATTCAAAACATCATCAAAGATGCTTCAATTCCAAGAGGGTCTTTTTATCAATATTTTAAGGATAAAGACGACATGTATCAGTATTTCATGACGTATATTGGACAAATCAAGATGATTTATTTTAAAGACATCTTCGCAAATCATACACAATCATTTATCGAAAGAGTAGAAGCATTATACTTAGCAGGTCTTAATTTCAAAAGAGACTATCCGAAATTTGTCAAAGCAGGTGAGTTTATGATGTCATCACCTTTATATCAAGATAGCGAAGCCGTCAAACAGGGGTTTGAGCAAATCTTAGGCATTTATGAGTCTTGGATTCTAAAAGACCAAGAAAAGGGCTTAATTAGGGCTGATATCAACTCAAAAATCCTTGCTAAGATAATCATGGATTTTTTAAACAAGGTAACCATTGATTCATTCATTTACCACAAATTAGATGAGACTGAATGGGTTCTAAGCATAAAAGCAGTATTAGATATATTCAAGAAAGGAATATTAAATCATGTTTAGTGTAAGAGACTTAAGATTTACATATCCAAAGAATCATGTAGAAACCATTAAAGGTATCAGCTTTGAAATCAAAAAAGGTGAAATTTTCGGGTTTTTAGGACCATCTGGCGCAGGGAAGAGCACAACACAAAAGATCTTAATTAAACTTTTAGATCGCTATCAAGGTAGTATTTATTATGATTCTAAAAGTTTAAGTGAATTAAATGAATCATTTTATGAAGATATTGGGGTATCGTTCGAAATGCCAATTCACTTTTCAAAACTAACCGCAATGGAAAACATCGAATTTTTCTTAAAACTATATAAAAACCACGCTGATATTGAAGACTTGATGAAAAGTGTTGGTTTATGGGAAGATCGAAACAAGATGGTTGGTGAATTTTCAAAAGGCATGAAAATTAGGTTAAATTTCGTCAGAGCGATGTTAAATAATCCTAAAATGCTATTTCTAGATGAACCGACAAATGGTTTAGACCCGGCGAATGCTATGATTTTAAAGAATCTCATTAAAGCATATCAAAAACAAGGTGGGACTGTTTTTGTCACATCACATATCATGGCTGATATCGATCAACTCTGTGATCGGGTTGCGTTTATTGTGGATGGACAAATAAAAGAAATAGATAGCCCAAGAAACTTAAAAATAAAATATGGTAAAAGAACCATTAAAGTTGAATATAATGAAAATAATCATACCGCATCACAAATCTTTGATATGGATGGATTAAATGAGAATGGTACTTTTTTCAAGCTTTTAAAAGAAAAGAAAATAGAGACTATTCATACAGGTGAAACCACCCTGGAAGAAATTTTCATCAAGGTCACTGGTGTAGGACTCAATCATGCGTAGATTATTATTTCTAACCAAAGGTGAGTTGATTAGACTCAATAAGTATAAAGTAACCACCATCAGTATTTTGGTTGCTTTCATATGGTTTCTAGTTTTATTTTTCATTGAAGATGACGCCATCTTAAATAAAATGTTGCCTTTTATCTTAATGGTAGACGCGACGATGATGAGTGTACTTTTTATTGGTTCAATCATGTTTTTTGAGAAATCGGAACAAACAATCTCAACAATTTTAGTCACACCAACGACTTATCATGAACAAATTTTATCCAAAGCGATTGCCAATACCATTCATATGCTATTTTCATCTCTTTTGGTGGTTTTAGTGTTTTACTTTGTTAGAGGTATAGAAGTAAATGTTATATTTCTAATACTAGGCTTACTAATTTCAATTTTTAGCCATAGTTTACTGGGATTTGTATTTTCATACCATGCAAAGGATTTTACCTCCATGTTAATGATGGTGATGTTATATAGTTTTATCTTTATGATTCCATCCGCATTATTTCAATTTGGTATTTTATTTAAGGCAGACTTTTGGAAATATATCTTATTAATATCTCCAACTCAAGCATCAACATTTATGATTGAATCGGGATTAATTTCTAGTTTAAAATTAGAAGCAATTCTATCATTTGTAATATTGATTATACTAACACTATTGGGTTATTTCTTCTATATATATCCAAAATACAAACACTATGCCGTTAAACAAAGTGGGGTGTAATGATGTTTAAACGTATATTATTACATGAATTAAAAGGTATTTTAAGAGATAAAATGTATATGTTTTTCATGCTATATCCTTTGATATTGGTGTTAGTTTCTCTTTGGTTAGTTCCATTCATAAAAGATAATGCATCAGAACTAGCAGCCAACATCGTCGTACTTGTATTCATCATGATGACTGCCTTCATTTATGGGGCAGTGACGGGATTCACTTTGTTAGATGATCAAGATGACCAAGTCCTTTACTCATTGAGAATTACACCAATTAAAGTATCCAATTACATTTTAATTAAGTTGGGCATCAGTTACTTATTTGGGCTATCGGCAACCTTATTGGTCATTTTTATTACAAACTTTCTTGATGCTAGTATATTAGATGTATTCTTGATCGCAATCCTATCAAGTCTTCAAGCACCGATTGTTGCATTACTTGTTAATGCATTCGCTTCTAATAAAGTGGAGGGTTTTGTTGTTATGAAGGTATCAGGTCTAATATTATTAATCCCTGTTGCATCAATTTTCATCACTAATTGGACCGAACTATTACTAGGAATTGTCCCAGGGTTTTGGGTAGCCAGAATGATATCAATGTCGTTAATACCTAGTGAATACTTATTAAATACTTACTATTATTTCGCAATAGGGATTTCAGTAAACTTGTTATTCATTGCACTCTTATATAAGAAATATACAAAAAGAATCGGATTATAAAGTAGATAAAACATTGTCATATATAGAATGTTTTTTCTTTTGTACTAAAATATTTTTTTGGAGAAGTAGCTAAGTTGTACTGAAGCGTCTAGCCTTGAAAACTAGTAAGACAAGAGATCGTCGTGTGGGTTCAAATCCCTCTTTCCCGCCATACTAACAAAACAGTGTAGATATAATAATAGCGACATAATGAAAAACGAAAGTAGGGAGATAATCTCTTTTTTATTTATTAAAGTACTGAAATCTTATGGTTTTGAGTTACGAGTTTCCAATTATTTTGGAAAAACTACTCATAAAAACACGAAAGCATAAAATAGTATTTTATAAATACCAAATCAAGTAAAATATACTTAGCATAAACTAATATATACAAATGGTATTAGATAAATAACCATACAAAATAAAGGAGATCTTAGATCAGATAATTATTAACCTAATGAAAAATCTGTTAATAAGGTTTCAAAAATTGATAGGGATTAGACTTCAAATTATGTAGATTCTTAAGTTGGATTAACTATGGTAATATAAATTTAGATGTTTAACTGAAAAAATGAATATAATTGAATAAAGAAAGGATGAGTTAGGATGAAACTAGAAGTAATGTATCATTGTGGGAATGCACCAAAAATGGAACGTGTTATTGACTTAACGATTGCACTATCAAAGAAAGACATTGATACTGTTAAGACTCATGTTCGAGAAGATTTCACATGGAAAATAGTGGGTGAAAATCATGTTGTTAAATTAGAACAGTTATCTCAAACTTTAACAACTAAGCCACAAATATTGGAGTTAATAGTTAAAAATGCATTAAGTCATGGAAAAGGAGCTATGTGCGAAGGTATCATGACTTTTAATAATGGTTTAACTTATGAGTTTTGCAATATTGTTCAGTTTGTGAATACTGCTAAAGACGCACTCATAAAAGAAGCACATACCTATTTTATAAAAACGTAATAAAAAGTCTATAGTAAAAAAATGACAAATTATAAAGATGCAGTTGCTAAGCTGTTTGGTTATCATTTAACGACTTTTTTATAGCGCTTTACTTACTGAGTTAAACAATTAATTAAAAGTTGTAGTAGTACTAATGTCGATATAAATGTAATAAGGCTTTTTATCTTGTATGTTATAATATAGGAAAATAACCGATTTTTATAACTGAATTATAAGAAAATACAATTACATAAACCATTTATCACATATAAATCAATATTCAAAAAGTTACATTCATTTATATATAAATATGTTCTTGTTCCGATTAAAATTAAGGGGTAAATCATAACATGAAAATATCAATTAAGTATGTTCTAATTTCATTTTTAACTATAACTATAGTTCTATTTTTAAGTGGTTGTAGTCCAAAGTATAGTAAAGAAACTGATCCTCATAAGTATTTAACTTTTGTTTTGCAAGAAGATCAAACTTATATGGTTACCGGGTTTTCTGGAGATTTTATAAGAAATGTTATCATACCCGGTGAGCATGACGAACACCCTGTTACAAAAATATCAGATTATGCGTTTATCAATAGTCCATCCATACCTTTTTTTGGACGAAACTTTTTACCGATTGAAACATTAATCATAGAAGAAGGCATCACTCATATAGGAAAAAGTGCATTTAAAGACAATGGTATTCATGAAATTAGTTTACCTGAAAGTCTTTTACATGTAGCTATGGAAGCGTTCATGGGAAACGGGACGATTGTATCTTTACCATCAGGGTTAATCCATATTGGTGCATCAGCATTTAGTAACACAGGTTTAAGAGGCTCTATTCATATTAAGAATATCTATATAGAACCATGGGCATTTTCAGGGACAAAAATTACCGATGTTATCTTTGAAGAAGGTATGACTGAAATACCAGAACATTTATTTTATAAAACATTAGAACTTAAATCTGTAGAATTTCCAAATTCTTTATTAACCATAAAAGAGGGAGCTTTTCGATTAACGCCTAAACTTACACATATTGACTTTCCGATAAACCTTGAAAGTATTGGTCCATCAGCATTTTGGGATTCCGGATTGGAAGTTCTTGATTTTAATCATTCAGTGGATATTGGAGAAAAAGCGTTTTATGAAAATAGTAATTTAACCACTGTTCGATTTAATCATCCAAAAATTACGATGAATATGTATTCATTTGGTCTAAATCAACAACTGAACAACGTTGAGTTCAACGATTTAGAACTTATAAAACCTGAAGCATTCATTGGTTCTTCATTAAGTGGGATGTCAATCAGCCGTACTAACCCAAACTATAAAATGATAGATAATGCAGTATCCAAACAGGATAATGATCTAAACTATCTTATTTTAGCTCCAAGCAATCTAACCGAGCTAACGTTATTTCATCACATTGGTAGTTATGCTTATGCTGGCAGAACGATTGATACATTACATATCCCTACAAATATTCAAACCATTGAGCCATATGCATTTTCAACATCTATCATCTCAAATCTTATTATAGATGCAAAAATCATTAAATCTAACGCTTTTTACTATGCTGATTTAGGGGAAACAATAGAGATTTCTTCAAAATTAATTGAAAAATTAAGTTTTTCTAATACTTCCGGCTTTAGGATATTGAAATTAAACGAAGGTGTAGAACATATTGAGCGAGAAGCGTTCGTTGTTAATCTTGAGTTAGAGAAAGTATATTTACCGAACTCATTAAAAATCATTGAAATGGCAGCATTTTTACAATGTCATAATCTAAAAGATGTTTATTATGGATTAAAGGAAGGAACACCTGCTGATATTTACATAGGAAGTTTCTTAATCATGAAGTCAAATCAATTAGAAAATAATCGTATATATGCAAAGATTTATGAGGATTTTAGAATTCATGTGGAACCGGAAATGTATGATAAAATACGCATTGCATGGTCTAGAATCCCACAAGATGAATTTTATATATATGAAGGTAGTTTGACTGATCACATCGTTAAAAATGTTTCTTAATGTGTTCGTTCATGAATATAAAAGGCTTGATTCCAATATCAAGCCTTTTTCATTGTAGAACAACTTATACTAAATATCAAATCAAGCATTTAATATGATATAATCAACTTAACATAATGGGGATTATTTAAATATGATTGTCAAATAAATTAAAGGGTGAATTTTATGGAGTTAATTAAACAAAAAAAATTAAATAAGAAATATATTTTTATGATGATTTCTACAGTTATCATATTACTTTGGTTAATGATTGTTATAGGTTTATTAGCGAAAATCGAATATATGATTCTATTTTCTTATGCATTTTCAAAGGATTGGTTTGTATATCCAGTCTTAGCCCTATATTTAATAGCTATGGGTATAACACTTTTATTTTCTGAGATCAAAACGCTTTTTAAATTACTAATAGGTTTATTTATTGGTTTTGTAAGTATAGGACTTTCATTTATTTTACTTCTAGGGTTCACTTTTGGTTTTGCAAATACTATTTATGAAGTACCCGATACAAATATGATTATAATTAGAACTGATGGCATTATGGACTATTATTACGACCTTTATGATGTAAAATCAGGTGTATTTGCCAAGTCGGTTGCTGATTTAAATTCTCATATGTATCCATTTTCAATCGATAAAATTGAAAGTGAATTTACTGAAAACACACTGATCATCAAAGTTATAAATCATAAATCTACCTTTGAAGTTTACCTTTATATGGATGTTGTGAATGATTCATACATATTAACTGATGAAGTTCGAATACTTAAATAATTTATAAATAAATATTTAATTACATAAATTAATAAAAAAACAGCCTAGGCTGTTTTTATTTTGACTTCATCAAGAGTTAAGTTATTTAACCAAGTCCCTTTTTTAATAATATGTCTAGCAAATATGAGTTTTACAACATCTGTTGACTTACTTGCAAGGAATATAATTAGAATATTCACACCTAATTCTACTCTATAATGACTTAATAACATAACTATAGGTAACCCGACTAAGTATGTTGGAAGTTGATCTAGTAAAAATGTTCTAATTGAATCGCCTCCAGCTCTTAGTGCGTAATAACTCATTACATTATAGCCATAAATTGCAAT
This sequence comes from Acholeplasma laidlawii PG-8A, assembly GCF_000018785.1. NCBI lineage: Bacteria > Bacillati > Mycoplasmatota > Mollicutes > Acholeplasmatales > Acholeplasmataceae > Acholeplasma > Acholeplasma laidlawii. The sequence goes on along the minus strand of NC_010163.1, from coordinate 805,437 downwards.
GAAGATAACATTTATTAATATCAGCTGATATGCCAACCAATAAAGCGAGTTAACGGGTGTAAACATGAGGAGTATTATAGGGGATAATAGAACAATTAATAACATAATACCTATATTTGTTACCATCATGACGGCACGTAGTTTGATAAGGTAGTCTTTTGCATTTTCAAAATCACCTTCACCAAGGGCTTGACCAAGTATTACCCCTGTTGCGGTTGCCATACCTGAGTAATATACAAAGAAGATGTCTGTAGCATTTTGTGAGTAGCCATAAGCAGTTACCCATTCATAAATACCACTAGTAATAAACATTGCATAAAGTACCATTGCGATTGACCATAATATTTCATTTATAATTATTGGACCACCCTTTGATATATACATTATGACTAAGCGTTTTGTTATTAGGAATTTTTTAAATATTTCTCTAGCATAATTCTCATTACTATAGAAGAATGCAATCACAAGTAAAACTACTAATTCCACAATCTTAGATATTACAGTAGCCCAAGCTGCACCAATCGCACCCATTGCCGGGAAACCTAAGAAACCATATATTAATATCATATTTAAAACCATATTTACAACAATACCAATGACACCTGCAAATAATGGTGCCTTAGCACGACCAACTGATCTAAAGAAGGTTGCAATCATAAAAGATGATAAAAATACAATCGCACCATATCCTATAATCTTAATATACTCAATACCAAACATTACAGACTCAACTTGTTCAGGGTCAGTTGTTGGTAAGAACATTTTTATCATTTCAGGACCTAATACATTAATTAAGAAAGTAGAAAAAATACCAAAAACGATTGCTAATAAGATACCTAGTTGAAAGGTTCCGATAATACCTTTTTTATTCTTGGCCCCAAAATATTGTGAAACAAACACACTAATACCTGCTGCTAATCCGATCCAAAAGAAGTTGATTATAAACATAAATCTGTTAGCTGTGGATACACCGGTATATGCTGTTTGTGAAAACCCATTGATCATAAAGGTATCAATAAGACCTGCTAGGTTTAAAATTAATTGTTGAATAACTACTGGAATTATGATTGCTAATGCCATTTTATAGAAGGCTTTATCGCCAAAATATTTACAAAATCTTTTCATAAAAAATACCTCAAAGATAATTGTAGCAAACAATAATCATAAAGTATACAATAATAAAGACATTCTACACATCTTATGAGAAATCACATGATATCCTTAAATGTTTTAAAAATATACCAATTTGCAACATGTTATGTATGAATAATTAATCTTTAATTATTAATTAATTCTTGATATAATTGATACATTAATTAATGAGAGGTAAAAATATGATATCATTTGATTTAGCGTATTTTAAACAAGTAGCCAAAGAGATTTTTGAATGTGACTCCCCAACAGGATTTACAAAACAAGTTATAGAATTGATTAAGCGATATGTTGATAATTATGGGTATAAATCTACCATATTAAATAGTGGTGCACTAGAGATATTTATCAAAGGTAAAGATTCATCAAAAATAGTTGCAACATCTGCTCACTGTGACACACTAGGTTTAATGGTTAGATCCATCAAATCTAATGGAAATTTAACACTTACAACATTAGGAGGACCTAGTACACCAACACTTGATGGAGAATACTGTACTATTTATACACGTGATGGCAAAAAATATACTGGTACCATACTTTCTACATCTCCTGCTGTACATGTATTTAAGGATGCGAATACTAAATCTAGGGATATAGATTCCTTAGAAGTTAGATTAGATGTAGAAGTGTCTTCTAAAGAAGATGTTACTAAGCTTGGTATTCAAAACGGAGATATTGTAAGCTATGATACTAAATTTACCATAACAGACACAGGTTTTTTAAAATCAAGATTTATTGATGATAAAGCTTCAGTAGTTATCTTACTCATGCTTCTGAAATACACTTCAGAACATAAAATTCAATTTAAGTATGATACAAAAATATATTTTGTTGTTTACGAAGAAGTTGGTCATGGTGCTTCCATTGTTGATAGTAAAATCTCAGAGTTTGTTACACTTGATATGGGTTGTATTGGTCTTGATTTAGCAGGTAGTGAATATGCAGTATCTATTTGTGCTAAAGATTCAGGTGGTCCATATGACTACGAGTTAACAACAAAACTCATTGAGATGGCTAAAGAAAACCAACTTGATTTTACAGTAGATATATTCCCATATTATGGTAGTGATATTGGTGCAGCAAGAAGAGCTGGTGTCGATATGAAGGGTGCATTAATTGGGAGTGGTGTGAGTGCCTCACATGGTATGGAAAGAACCCACTTAAAAGGTATTGAAAACACACTAAAATTAATTTATACATATTTGATTAAGTAAAATTTATAGTTCTAAAAATAGACTTGGATTTATTCAAGTCTTTTTTTATGATTTTATTTGTTAAAATAAAATAATTAGCATAAAATTAAAGTAACAAGAACGTCATATAATAAGTAGTAATAAATTTAATAAAATGGGGGGGAGTTATATAATGAAAGACACAAAAGTATGTCCAAAATGTGAAAGTTTAAACATCAAAAAATTTGATAGATACTATGCTTCAGGTGGTTTAGCTTATATCTATGTACGGACTAGTAGTTTTGGTGGTGTAGAAGTAAGGTTGTATGTATGTAGTGACTGTGGTTATACAGAAACATGGATAGATAAAAAAGATCTAACAAAAATTAAAGATAGCAAGTATGCTCAAAAAATTTAATACAATCAGTAAAAAGAATATCTATGAATCTAACTGTTACAGATATTCTTTTCATATCGTTTACTAAAATATGTATTTTTGCTGATTTTCAAGCTTAAAATTGATCAATTACAAAAATTAAATTAATTCATTTTATGATTTAAAAAGTACCTAAAAAATTAAACATGATGTTCAAAAAAACCTTACGAAAAGTAAGGTTTTTCATTAAATATCAAAATAGGTATGTTTAGAAATTCTTCTTGACGTGATCTAAGACATTCATATCATCAGTACTAATTTCAAAATCCACTTTTGTATTCATAATAATACGTTCTTCATGTGTTGATTTTGGTAATGGTGCAGTGCCTTTTTGTAAGCAGTAACGGATACAGATTTGTGCGGGTGATACTTGATATTTTTCTGCCATTTGAACTATAACTTCATTAGATAATAAACGGCCTGTACCTAAAGGAGAGTAGGCTTCAACAAATATATTATGCTTATTACAACTTTCAATAGTTTTTGATTGATCTAGTCCAATAAAGTAAGCAATTTGATTCACATGTGGAACAATTTCACAATGAGTAATGATATTTTCTATGTCAACTGGTTCAAAATTAGATATTCCGATTGCTCTAATTTTTCCATCTTTATATAGTTTTTCCATGGCTTTATAAGCTAATACATTACCTTCATGACATTCTTTACCAACTTCATCCCATGGCCAAGGTGCATGAATTAAGAATAAATCTAAATATTCAAAATCAAGGGCTTTTAGTGTCTTGTCAAATGCTTCAAGTGCACCTTCATACGTTTTAATATGTGATTCTAGTTTAGAGGTGACAAATATTTCATCACGAGGAATGCCTGAATCTTTAATGGCGCGTCCAACAGATGCTTCATTCCGATAGCCTTCTGCAGTATCAATATGACGATAGCCATTTTTAAGGGCAATTAAGACAGAATTATATGCCTCATCACCATCTTTTACCTGCCAAGTACCTAGTCCAATTTTTGGTATTTTGACCCCATTGCTTAATGTGTAATGCTGATTAATAACTTTCATATGAAGCGCTCCTTTAATATATTTAGTATAACTACATTATATCACGAAGCAAATTATCAAACTTCTAAGTTTATAATTTATATGCATGAACTCATCAAATATGTCATAAGTGGTATAATTTAATTAAAGTTGATTTACTTTTGGAGGTTCAGATGAAAAAAACGTTTCTATTCGTTTTATCAATAATCTTGAGCATATTCGTAGTTGGTTGTACACCAAAGACTGAGGATGCTCCAGATAAAGAAGATGATGATGACATAGTCTCTCTTGATACTAAAATGGATTATGTAAAGAATACATCTGGATTATATGATGAATTTTTTGATGTAAACTCAAATGTGCAAATCAAAATAGATATTGCTGAAAGTGAACTTGCACTCATTCAAAGTGATTATGAAACTTATGCTTCCAAGGGTAGCAAATCACCGATATACAGAATGAGTAATGTAACATTCATTATCAATGGTAAAACTCATGTTTTTGAAGAAGTAGGTATTCGTATGAAGGGTAATACTTCAAGAACTAATTTCTATAATCAAGAGCAAGGTCTATATCACCTAATTCACTATAAACTATCCTTTAAACAAACCTTTGATGATGAAGCATACTATGCTAACCCTAAAGTTTGGGCAAGTAAAGAAGCTCGTGATGAAAGAAAAGATAGAACTTTTGCTGGTATGGAAAAATTAGATTTAAAGTGGAATAAGAGTTTTGATGAAACTTATTCAAGAGAGTACTGGACTTATGAAATGTATTCAAGTTTTGGTGTGTTAGCACCTAAGATAACATCTGTAAATATGCAATTAAAATATCGCCAAGATTATGAAAACTTAGGCGTGTATTTTGCACTTGAATGTATTGATGAACTCTTTTTAGAAAAAAGATTAGGTTCGAAACACTTAGGTGGAGATCTCTATAAAGTAGGATGGGACTATGAAAAAGGTGGAAGTCTTACGATGGATACAATAAATAAAATAGGTGTTGAAAATGAAGATGAATCGTATTTTCCGGTATATGATCTAAAAACAAATAAGAAGAATAATGAACATATACTATTAAAAACATTGATTCAAACACTGAATCAAGATACAGATTTTTCTAGTTTAGTGAATATGAACTATTATTTAGTCTATGAAGCCATTTCGTATTTGGTAGGTAACCCTGATGATCTGAGACATCACTATAATAACTACTACATTTACTTTTTAAAAGATACGAATCAAGCGATATTTATCCCTTATGATTTTGATAGAACCTTTGGTGTTACAAGAGATTGGAACCCAAGTGGAGATGGTATGACTTCATATAGTCCATATGCTAAAATGACTACGATGGGTGGTGTAGATGATCAAATCAATCCACTAGTGCTTAAAACTGTAGTTAAGGGTGCACCTGAAGCTTATCTAGAAAACTACAAAAAAGTCATATTAGAAGCCATGAGTACTAAGTTTTATAAAGATGAAATGTTTAATGAAGTCTACCAAATACGCAAAGAAATTTATGATAATGCGGTTAACATTACCATTTCGGGTATGGGCTATTTTGAATGTTTATTCAACTATAATGAAACTAAAAATATGAAATTTAGTAGTTATTTAAGTGGTAAAACCACTACAATTAATCAAACAATAAATGACTAGAAGTAATTGTTTCTTTTGAATAAACAAGTATTATTATAAGTAATTCATATAATCAATAACGAAACTAAAAACTAAATTATGAAGTATAATGTAAAAGTAATTTGTATACGAAGTGATGAGAGAGGTTAGAAAATGAGTAAAATTAAAATTGCAATTATTGGATATGGTAATCTTGGTAAAAGCATAGAAACTGGTCTGTTGCAAAGTGATGATATGGAACTGTTTGGTGTATTTACAAGACGTGATCCTAAAACGTTAGAGACAACGACTAAAGGTGTATCAGTTTATCATTTGGATGAAGTCGAAAACTTAAAAGATAGGATAGATGTAGCTATTTTATGCGGTGGTAGCATGTCTGATTTACCAGTTCAAGGACCTTTAATCGCAAGTCTTATGAATACTGTAGACGGATATGATAACCATGCTTTAATAAATGAGTATTTTAACCATATGGATGAAGCATCTAAAAAGGCTCAAAAGTTAAGTGTAGTAGCAAGTGGTTGGGATCCTGGTATGTTTTCAATCAATAGAATACTTGCTGAAGCTATACTACCAGTTGGTGAAACCTATACCTTTTGGGGAGAAGGCGTAAGTCAAGGGCATTCAGATGCCATTAGAAGAGTATCAGGTGTAAAACACGCTGTTCAATATACAGTACCGATTAAATCAGCAATTGATGCTGTTAAAAATGGAGACATGCCAACACTATCTGTAAAGGATAAGCATAAAAGAATTTGTTATGTTGTTGCAGAAACTGGTGCAGACTTAACAAAAATAGAACACGATATTAAGACCATGCCTAATTATTTTGAACCGTATGAAACAAAAGTGCATTTCATAAGTCATGATGAACTTCTAAAAAATCATCAAGGCTTACCACATGGTGGCTTAGTTATTAGATACGGTCAAACAGGCTTAAACAATGAACATCACCAAATGATTCAATACCAGCTTAAATTAGACTCTAATCCGGATTTTACAGCACGTGTATTACTGGCATATGCAAGAGCGGCTTATAGACTAAACAAAGAAGGTGCAAGTGGAGCTAAAACAATTGCTGATATTGCACCAGCCTATTTAATAAATCTATCTGCTGAAGAAATTAGAAAGAAATTAATTTAAACTATAAATAAAATTTTTAATAAACTTTGCATAAAAGATATAAAAGACTTATATCAAAAATCTGCAAAGTTTTTTATTTATTATGATACAATTATGTCAAACATAGAAAAAGGGATAAGTATATGGAAGGTTTATTTGAAATAGTAATTCAACTATTTTTTGAGTTATTTGGAGAAATTTTATTTACAGGTATTGCAAAACTCATTGGACTGTTTTTCAAAAAAGTTGATACGGATAATTTATTTAGAAAACGATTAAAATTCGTATTAACCTATATATTTTTAGGACTGGTGATCACTTTAGTTGTCACATCACTCATTTACAGTACTAAATTCCTAGTAACAATATCTTTATCTTACATTTTATTCCAACTCGTAGTGACCCTTTTAGAAGTAATTAATAAAGATAAATCTGGTCATCCACTAATGCAATTAATTAAAGTATTAAAAAAGATAAGCCATTATGCTTATCCAATCTTATTGATTGTATTTAGTGCACTCTATCTTGAAAACACAAATGCACTATTAGGTATTGTTATACTTTCAAGTATTTGTTTAATTGTCTGGTTCATCATAGACATTAATAGAATGATAAGAAGACAAAGAGCTAAACATATAGAATTTTACTAATGAAAAATGTGCAACCCAATTTGTAAGGTTTGCACATTTTTTATTAAATAATATGTTTGTGGTAGGCTAATCTTAAAGCATCCGTATCAGTTGTAACATAGACAATACCGCAGTAAACAAAGCCTAGACGCTCTAAAGTCTTTATCATTGGTGTATTTTTAGGATGTGTATCTATTCTTATATCCTTAATGTTAAAATGATTAAAAGCAAAATTAATCATTTCTTTTGTTTTATTTTGTCCTAAAACACTAGATGCTAAAGCAATCCTATGAATAACGATATAAGGATTTTGATTTAGCCATGTACCTTCTATATGATCATAAACTGAATCATATGAGAAAACACTCATCGTGCCTATGATATCTCCATCTTTAGTATAAACATAAAGAGATTTATCTTCAATATCTTTTGTAATGACCTTAGGGTTTGGGTAATTGTTTTGCCACTGAGTCATGTGAGCCTCTTTCATTCTTAATTGAGCGTCCTTGATGACACTCATAATACCCTCTAAGTCATCTATTTGTGCTAACCTTATCATTATTGTTTACCTCGACTATTTATATTATACACGTATTATGATTGGAATATAAGTTGGTGTCGTAAAAGATTATATAGATTAATATAGAATGAATCAAGTTTATAATTAGAGTATAATAAAGATAAAGGATGTGGGATGCTATGATTAAACTAGAACAACTAACAAAATACTATAATAAAAAATCAAGAGGTATTATTGATGTGTCACTAGAGGTTCATCCTGGTGAGATTTTTGGGTTTATTGGCCCTAATGGAGCTGGTAAGTCAACAACCGTTAGAACTTTACTAAATTTGATATATCCTACAAGTGGTTCTGCACAAGTAGATGGGTTAGATATTGTAAAAGATACGATAGCTATTAGAAAACAAGTAGGTTACATTCCAAGTGAAGTAAACTTTTACGGTGATATGACAGTCAAAAAGTTTATTAAATACGCATCAAGCTTTAATGGGGAAGTAGATGAGGGTTATATGGACCATCTAGTTGAAATGCTTAGCCTAGATGTTGACAGAAAAATTGAGGACTTATCTTTTGGTAATAAAAAGAAAGTTGCTATTGTAACAGCACTTGTAACGAAGCCTAAGATACTTATTCTAGATGAACCTACATCCGGACTCGATCCACTAATTCAAAATAAGTTTTTTCAAATTCTAGATGCTGAAAAGAAAAAGGGTACAACCATTTTCTTCTCATCCCATAACTTAAGTGAAGTAGAACGTATTTGTGACAGAGTAGGGATTATTAGAGAAGGTAAACTAGTTCGCGTCGAAACAATAGAAGATATACTTAAATCCAAGTCAAAAAGAGTAAAAATTAAAACTAAAGATACACTTAAGATAACGGAACAAATGATTCAAGTAGAACATCAAAACGGTAATATATCATTTATTTTTAATGGTTCTATAGATGAACTACTTAAACAATTAAGTGCGATAAACATAGAAGATTTGAGCATTACTGAACCAACTTTAGAAGAAATATTTATGCACTTTTATGAGAAGGAGGACATATCTTGAACAAACTCATTATGACAGAATTTAAAAGAAACTTTAAAAGTTTAATCTTATGGTCAGTAATTGTTGCAGGTACTGCAGCATTAATGCTTATGTTATTTCCTGCATTTGAAGATGCCTTTTCTAATATAGAAGAATTTTTAAGTATGTATCCACCGGAGTTTCTAGAAATTTTTGGCATGGGTGAAGGTGGACTAGATATGAGTACTTTCTATGGTTGGTTTGGTGTTGAAGGTTATTTATTTGTAAATCTTATTGGTGGAAGTTTTGCTGCAATATTAGGCGGAAGTATATTAAGTAAAGAAGAAGATGATAAGACGATTGAGTTTCTACTAAGTAAACCGATTAGTAGAACACAAATCGTATTTGGTAAAATAATGGTCATTATTCTAAATTTACTTATACTAAATAGCTTGGTTGCCCTTGTATTAATGGCAGCATTTGTAATTTATGGTGATGTAAATATGACCATATGGTTTTTATACAGTTATGCACCGTTTGTTCTTCAAATGATTTTTGCAAGTATATCCTTCCTAATTAGTGTGTTTGTTACAAAATCAAGAAGAGTGTTGAGCATTGCATTAGGGCTTGTTATTGGCATGTATGTTATTGACTTAATAAGTAAACTAACAGATGAATTTGAATATTTAAAATACATTTCACCGTATGAATTTGTCAATGCGGTAAGTATTGTAAATGATCAGATGATTAAGCCGTTATACTTAGTTATTTCTTTAGGCATCATCGCGATATCTTTATTACTATCTTGGTATTTTTACAAGAAAAAGGATATTACAGCGTAGTATTTTCTAATTATATAAATTAAAAGTAATGAAATAAATCATATTGAATAAAACATATTGACGATTATCGATATCAGGAGTATACTAGTATCATATCGATAGTTATCAATGTGTTTTTATTATATTTATTTAGAGGTGAAAAGATGGAAAAATATCAAACATATTTACTAGTAATTAAAGCTTTAGGTGATCCGACCAGATTAAAAATTTTAGATATGCTATCTTGCGGTTCACTTTGTGCGTGTGAGATTCTAGAAAACGTACATATCACACAGTCCACCTTAAGTTACCATATGAAAATGTTAACAGAATCTGGATTAGTAGAAGGTAACAAGGATGGTTCTTGGATGAGATATTCACTTAATACACATATGACGGATAAATTTATGGAATATATGAAAGATATCGTGACTGTATCTGAAGACTGTATATGCCATATACCTACTGAAAGGAAAGTATTAAATAAATGAGTGATGTACTAGGGTTTATAACAAATGAAATACTGGCTATGAAATGGCTCAATCGCTTAGTTGGAGAATTACTTAACTTTTTATTTGGATCTGAATTTGCTGGTGGTAAATGGGGTTTATCCTTACAATTTTTCATTTATGACTTTATTAAAATTGGTATCTTATTGTGTGTATTAATATTTATTGTTTCATACATTCAATCATTTTTTCCACCTGAACGTACTAAAAAGATATTAGGTAAATTTAAAGGTGTTAGAGCAAATACAATAGGCGCATTATTAGGTACTCTAACTCCGTTTTGTTCATGTTCATCTATTCCTATCTTTATAGGGTTTACGAGAGCTGGGTTATCCAGTGGAGTGACATTTTCATTTCTAATATCTAGTCCATTGGTGGATTTAGGTGCACTGATCCTACTTGCAAGTATTTTTGGATTTGAAGTAGCTATTGCATATGTAATCGTAGGCTTAGTTCTTGCAGTCTTAGGTGGTTCAATCATTGAGGTGAGTGGTTTAGGTAATTATATCGAAGGATTTGTGTTTGATGGTGCTAATGTAGATTTAGAAGTAGAGTCTTTGACAACGAAGGAAAGAATGACCTATGCACTCGATCAGGTCAAAGATACTTATAAAAAAGTATTTTGGTATATTGTTATTGGTGTTGGTTTCGGTAGTCTCATACACAACTGGATACCAGGAGCGTGGATTGAAAGTGTTTTAGGAAAAGATAATCCATTTTCTGTACTAATTGCTGTTTTAGTAGGTGCACCAATTTATGCAGATATTTTTGGTACCATACCAATTGCAGAAGCACTTTTCAACAAAGGAGCAGGTTTAGGTACAATATTAGCATTTATGATGAGTGTTACAACACTATCTATCCCATCACTGATTATGCTAAAGCGTGTGGTAAAAACTAAACTCTTAGTATGGTTTATAGTGATTGTCATGATAGGTATCATCATTATTGGTTATTTATTTAATTTTATTGGATATATTTTCATATAAATGGAGGAAATAAAAATGAAAATACAAGCACTTGGTGGTTGCTGCAAAAAATCAATGCAAAACTATCAAAATACGATGGATGCCGCAAAAGAATGCGGAATAGAAGAAAGTGTTGAACAAATTTCTGATACTAACGAAATTCTAAAATTAGGTGTTATGGCTACTCCAGGTTTAGTCATTGATGGAAAAGTCGTATCATCAGGAAAACTTTTATCAGTTGGACAAATAGTTGAGTTGATAAACAAACATAAAGCGTAGTCTACGATAATAGATCGTATGCTATACCTAAAAACAATCTAAGTTTTTTAGATTGTTTTTTTATTTATATGTACAAGCATATATAATATGTGAATATTTAGCGAATCTAAAATGTGTAAGTGCTTATTCTTGACTAAATAAATAGGTTGTAATAGAATGATGTAAGTATACCCAATGGGGTATCGTTGGATGAACCTATTTAACCATATAAGGAGAATAAAAAATGTTTTTTTTCAAATCAAATTCCGTTTCATGGCGAGACATTAAAGATGCTGATATTGTCATCGATGTAAGAGAACCATATGAGTTTCAACCTTTTCATCATAAGGGTGCTAAAAACATACCTATAGGACAAATTTCTAAATATAAAACAGATAAAAAAGTGTTTGTAACATGTCAATCTGGCATGAGAAGTAGAATGGCAGTAAGGATTTTAAAGAAAAATGGTGTCGATGCGGTAAATATTAAAGGCGGCATGCTTAAATATTATACAAGGGGGTAATGTCATGAAGAAAATAGTAGTTATAGGTGGTGTAGCTGGTGGTATGAGTTTTGCGACAAGATATCGTAGACTCAATCAGGCAGATGAAATCACTATATTTGAAAAGGGTCCATTTGTATCTTTTGCTAATTGTGGTCTACCTTATTATATTTCAGGGGAAATTGATAGTAGAGATAAACTGTTAGTTGCAAAAGATACGATGCTCATTGATAGATTTAATCTAATCATCAAACAAAATCATGAAGTAGTCAAAATTGAACCTAAAAAGAAACAAGTTATTGTAAAAAATAATGGTGTAGAAAGTGCTTATCCTTACGATAAACTGGTTATTTCTACAGGTGCGAAACCAATTATCCCTCAAGTAAAAGGCATGGATACCATACCATACTTTACACTTAGAAATATACCGGATTTAGATTATATTATGGATTTTATCCATACTAACAACCCTAAAAAGGTTGCGATTATTGGTGCTGGATTCATCGGGTTAGAAGTTGCTGAAAACCTAAAGAAATTAGGACTTCATGTATCTATTATAGAGAGAGCTAACCAAGTGTTAACACCACTTGATTATGAAATGAGTCAATTTGCTAGGTTAGAACTTGAAAAGCAAGGTATAGATGTTTATACATCTAAAGACCTATTAGAAATCGAAGATAATAAACTTATATTTGATGACCTAAAATTAGATGCAGACTTTATTATTAGTTCAATTGGTGTTGTACCTGAATCAAATTTGGCTGTTGAAGCTGGTATTAAAGTTGGTATGAGAAATGGAATTAAAGTAGATGAATACTTTGAAACTTCTATTAAAGATATCTATGCAGTAGGTGATGCAATCATCGTCAAAAACTTTATTACAAACGAAGATACTTTAATTCCTCTAGCAAGCCCTGCAAATCGCCAAGGGCGTCAATTAGCTGATATATTAAATGGATTAGATGTTAAATATCAAGGTACATTAGGTACCTCTATTGTTCGCTTATTTGATCAAACATTTGCATCAACTGGATTAAATGAAAAACAATTAGGGAATAGAGCGTATGAGGTCATCCACTTATTAGCAAATGATCACGCAGGATATTACCCAGGTGCTACCTCCATAAATTTAAAAGTAATCTTTGATCCGAAAACTCAAAAAATTCTTGGGGCACAAGCAGTTGGTAAAAAAGGTGTAGATAAGCGAATTGATATTATTGCCACAGCAATAAAATCAGGCTTAAAAGTTACTGAGTTACAAGAACTAGAATTTACATATGCACCACCATTTGGTAGTGCTAAAGATATCGTGAATTTAGCAGGTTATGTAAGTCAAAATGTTATATTAGGTCTATCTAAGACGGTTCAATGGCACCAAGTGGATGCGCTCATTGAAGAAGGTGCTTTCTTTGTTGATGTTAGAAATACATCAGAAGTAAGAAGTCTAGGTAAAATTAAAGGCGCATTAAACATCCCAATCGATGACTTGCGTTCAAGACTAGATGAAATACCTAAAGATAAAAAAATAGTACTATACTGCCAAAGTGGTACTAGAAGTTACAATGCAGAACAAATTTTAAGACCATTAGGTTATGATTGTTATAATCTAGATGGTTCATATAGTATATATAGTAAAACTCAAAAGGAGGTTAAATAATATGTATCAAACAATTATGGCTCAAGAACTAGAAATGTTAGTAAGAAAAGGTCAAGTAAAAGTTATTGATGTAAGAGAAAAAAGTGAAATGAGTATGGGTTACATTAAAGATATGATTCATATGCCTTTATCAGAATTTGGTAATCATCTACAAAAAATCAATAAAAAAGATCATTATTATGTCGTCTGTTGGAGTGGATCAAGAAGTCAAGTCGCATCAAACTTCTTAGCTCAACAAGGTTTTAAGATTACCAACGTATTAGGTGGCATGAGTGCTTATAATGGAGATGTTGAATATGAAATGTGATATTACGATTGTAAATAGACTCAAAAGAACACAAGGACAAGTTAATGGTGTACTTAAACTTATCGACAATCAAGCAAGTTGCGAGGATATTGTGACACAACTCAAAGCAATCCGATCTAGTGTAGACCGTGTCATTGGTTTAATTACAACATCCAATTTAGTACAAAAAATAGAAGAAATTAATAAGGTAGATTTAGAAGGCATTGATGAAGCGTTAAATCTACTTATAAAGAGTATATAACTAAAGAACTTAAGGTAAATAGTCAAAAGAGACTAAACACCTTAAGTTTTTTTTATAACTTAGCGCTTTTTTTGTAAGTATTACAAAATCGTTGTATAATAGAGACAACGCTTACAGTGATAAGGAGTAATAGCTATGAATGATACCATTGAATTATTAAAGTCTGTTTATTTTACGGAAAATGAATCCATGATCTATGTATTTTTATTAGAAAATCCAGGACAAACTGTCTATGAAATTTCGAAAAATATTCGTTTATCGAGATCTTCTATTTATGGCATTATTGATAAAATGCATCAAGAAGGTGTACTTTTACTTGAAAGTGGAAATAAGGAACTTTATTATAGTCAAGATCCTAATGAACTTTTAAGTATGTTAGAATTCAAGCATCAAGAACATATGCAGCAATTAAGAAAACAATTGAACCAAATTAAGGTTCAGCCACTAAAAACACCTTATTTTAACATGAACGGCTTTGATGCAATTATTGGAAAAGCCAGAACACTACTTTATGAATCGAGACAAGAAGTGTACATGAACACAGATTTAAAATTAGAGTTATTTGAAGATGCTTTTGATTTTCTAAATAGAAAAGGTGTGGATGTACACGTATTTAGTTTTGCTAAAACAAATTATAGTAAACCCAATGTATTCATATATAGTCACCAAAACGAACAAAACGAATCTAATAGATTAATGCTTGTAAGTGACCTAAAAAGTGTTTTGGTGGCCAATTATGACCCTTTTAGAGGGGAATGGCAGGCTACAACAACCCAAAATCATTTGATGGTTAGTATTGTATCAGAACACATTCATCATGATATATATTTAATCAAACTAAAACAAAAGATAAATAAAAGTTTGTTTGAAACTTATCCCGATTTAGCTATACATACAAAAGCGGAAAAATTAGGTAAAGAGATACTAAAAAAATAATAGTTGAAGTCAACTATTATTTTGCTTGTATGTTTTTATCTATAATGAATGGTATAAATATGCCAATGATTGGTATTAAACCTAGCAAGTAGTATTTGGATATTGGTCTTAATAATATAGGACTAATGAACACCATAAATATAAAATCTAGTGTCATAATATGTATAAACGAGTCACTTTTGAATAGTTCTATATAGGTAGTAATACTTCCGAAAATTAAACCACTTACAATCGTCATAAATGTCAATAATATACCAAGTATAGAGATTGACTGCAACCACTTTATAGGTTTGAAACTAGGTTTTGAAGCGCGTATAAAATAAAGAGTACTTACAAAACCACCCAACATAAATCCAGAGAAAAGTAATGCGAAGTCCAAAATTTTTAATTTGTTTGTAGATAGTGCTAAAGTTAAAAAGGCTAATGGAAACAAACCAAGAAGATTAAATACTGCAAAAACAAGTGGATCGGCTTCCAATAAAAAAATACTTTCTAGAACACCTTCATTTTGAAAGTTAAATATAAGATGAAACAGTGTATAAAAACACAAAACTAAATAGAGACTAATCAGGATTTTTTTCATATGTATTCCTCCGTGTATAGTTATCATGTGATAAGTTTGGTTAAATCTATGTAGATACACATCACCGTTGATTAAGTGATGTGGTAATTATTCGAAAGGTATGTATATTTTTGTATCAATATCTGTCATAGAAAGTTTAGTTTTACCATCTATGATTTTATATCGATGACCATGTTTACTTTTTATAACATCACCGATTTGAATATGGTTCATAACTGGTAAATAAAAATATTTAATTTCAAACCCAAACGGATAACTCTCGACAGTTAAAATCATATACTTTAATTCTTTTTCCATAAGTTACTCCTTTTATATGATGTTGTCTTAATTATATTATGATTTACTTATAACTATAAAGTATTTGAATCTAAGTTAATGATATAATGAATTTACAGTACAACAGAATCATAAAAATAAATCAATAGACTATAAAAGGAGATGAACCATGCAATGTCCAAAATGTCTAAATACGATGAAAGAAGGCTACATTTACAACACTAAAATGCCAATTATGTGGCTACCCAAGGATGAGATGATGCCTCTTACAATTTTTGGTAGACCTCAAAATAGTATTATGATAACAAAAACACCATTTTTAACTAAAAAAAAGGCTGTATCCTTTTATTGTAGATCATGTAAATTTATTATCACACCAGTTTTAGATTTAGATGCCTAGTAGTATGTAACATATACTTTGAGTTGTAGACATACTAAGAATTACCTCATACATATGGATTTATAATATTTGTTGATGCATCTGAAAACTATCTCTATAAAGTCTACTCATAATACACTTGGTAATATAACTAGAGCATGTTATAATCTTTCTTAGAGAAAAATTTGCAGAGGTAGCATATAGATGAGGAAATTAATATTATCAATTCTTGTATTATTTAGTGTTTTTATAGTTGTAGGATGTGAAAGTAAAACACCTGATGAAACTGATAAAGGCGAAGAAGTAGATGTTAAATTAGAGGATTTGGCGTACTTTAATTATTTAAATGATGAAAACCCTATAATCACTATTAAAGTCAAAGATTATGGCATTATTACAGCACAGTTATTTCATGATGTTGCACCAAATACCGTCAATAATTTTATTGACTATATATTAGATGATCAGTTTAGTGATAGCAGTTTTCATAGAATTATCAAAGATTTTATGGTTCAAGGCGGTATGGTTAAGGACTCAAAATTACCAATTCGTGGTGAGTTTACTTCTAATGGGTTTTTAAACAACCTAAAACATACTTATGGTGTGCTTTCCATGGCAAGAACTAGTGATAAAAATAGTGCAACATCACAGTTTTTTATGATGACATCCACCTCACCACATTTAGATGGCGCATATGCATCCTTTGGTGGTATTATAAGCGGTTTTACTATCTTAAACCAAATTGAGAGTCTAAGTACGAATTCCAATGATGCACCTTTAACCAAGGTAGTGATTGAATCTATTGAAGTGGATTTAAAGAACTATGAACCAAGTCCTGTAATATATTATAGTAAGTAAATAAACTGCCATTTTAGGATGGCAGTTTATTTATGATAGAATATAACTAAAGTCACTTAAGGAGAAAATTCAATGTTTTTCTACTACTTTATGTTGATCAGTAGCATCTTTATTCCGATTTTAATGCATATTATTGGTATTATACTTAGTAAAAAACCACCTAAATGGATTAATGACTATTATGGATATAGAACAAAAAGATCCAAGATGAATCAAAAGACTTGGGATTTTGCTCAAGTATATATTGGAAAAATTTGGAGTAGACTATCACTCATTCTATTACTGATATCCATAGTTCCTTTTATCTACTTAACAGATAGTAAAGAAGATACATTAGCAGTCGTTGGTTTCATTTTGATGATGATTCAGGTAGTTATCATGTCTTTAACTATTGTTCCGGTTGAAAAAGCACTGAAAAAACTTATAGATGAAGATAAGGATACTTTAAAATGAAAACTTTGATTAAAGAAAGAATAATACCTGCAAAAGTTAAAGATGTTTATCTTAAATGGACAACTAAAGATGGTCTTAATACGTTTTTTAGTCAGGATAATGACATAGAAATAAAACCCGGTGGAAAATATGAAATATATTTTACTACCGACAAAAGTATTAAACATAGAGGTAGTGAGGGCTGTAAAGTCCTATCCTTTACACCAAATCATACATTATCATTTACATGGAATGTGCCGCCTACTTTTGAGTCCTTAATGACAAAGTGAGGCACAGACAAGGGTTTTATTAGAATTTATTGAGATGGATAACCATACATTACTTCGACTAACAAATAGTGGTTACTTAGAAGGTGAAACATGGGAATTTGCTTACGAATACTTTAATAAAGCATGGGATTATGTCTTAGATAATTTAGTCAAGAGTTTTAAATAGTTCATCTGTTGCATATACATACTAAAAGATGTATGATAGCAACATAGTAAATAGAAGAAATGAGGAAAATTTATGTACAGAGCAGAAGAAGATTATATCAAAAATATTTATAAGTTGACTGTTGAACAAAACAGAGAACTTGTTAAAAATATTGAAATAGCCTACATCATGGAAAGTACGGATCAAACTGTGAATGAAATGGTACGTAGATTAGCCACAAAAAAATTAGTAACCTTTATACCTTATAAGGGTGTTAAACTTACACCAAAAGGATTAAAAGAAGCTATTAGGTTAGTAAGAAATCACCGTTTATGGGAAAAGTATCTAGTTGAAAAACTAAATTATCCATGGTCTAAAGTCCATGATGAAGCAGAAAGACTCGAGCATGCATCCTCTGATGTTTTGATGAGTCATATATATGATTCTTTAGGTCAACCTGTTGTATGTGCCCATGGAAATCCAATTCCTGGTGTGAAACAACCCCAAGAATATGATACTTTAGTTTCCTTATCTCAAGCTCAAGTTGGTGATATATTTCTAGTCAAAAGAGTAGTTGATCAAAGGCGTTTATTAGAATTCTTAGATAAGCATCATATTAACCTTGGCATAGAATTATCTATTATTAAATATGATGAATTTACTAAACTTTATACCATACAATATGATGATAAAAAATTGGATTTAACAGATATTATTACTGATAAAATTTATGGAACTGTCCTTTAAATAAAGAGTGAAAACTCTTTTTTTATTAAATTAATCATTTGGTTAAATTAATTTTAAGCACATGCTTAAAAATTACGTAAAACTATGATAAAATATAAATGTAGAATGACAAAAGAGGTGGTTATTATGTTTGAATGGTTCATGAGTTTAGAACTTTGGGTGCAGGCATTACTAGGTGGTATTTTCACTTGGTTTGTTACAGCCCTTGGTGCAGCACTTGTCTTCTTTTTTAAAAATATTAGTAAAAATGTGTTAGGTATGATGTATGGTGTGGCAGCAGGTGTGATGGTTGCAGCTAGTTTTTGGTCCCTTCTTGCTCCTGGTATTCAAATTGCAGAAGAACAAGGTAATATTGCTTGGTTAGTTGTAGCTATTGGGTTTAGTTTAGGGGGCTTATTCTTATTCGCAGCAGATAAAGTCATTCCACATATGCATTTTGGTAAGAAAAATGTAAAAGAGGGTATTACGACTAAAATGAGAAGATCTATTCTTTTAGTCTTTTCAATTACCTTGCATAATATTCCTGAAGGATTAGCAATTGGTGTAGCATTTGGAGCTATTGGTGCAACAACAGGATCGATAGAAGCAGCCACAATTGCTGCAATGGTACTTGCCTTAGGTATCGGTATTCAAAATTTTCCAGAAGGTGCTGCAGTATCTATTCCACTTTCACAAGAAAAAATGGGTAAAAAAAAGGCTTTTATGTGGGGGCAAGCTTCTGCATTAGTTGAGCCACTGTTTGCAGTATTAGGTGCTATTTTAGTGACTTCAATGACTGTCATACTTCCATATGCATTAGCTTTTGCTGCAGGTGCAATGATTTATGTAGTTGTAGAAGAATTAATACCTGAGGCACAAGAGAATGCGACATCCGGCACACACTTTGCAGTTTTTGGATTTATGCTAGGATTTGTAATTATGATGATTCTAGACGTAGCACTTGGCTAATATCCATGAAAAACTATAAAAGAGCTTTCGAGCTCTTTTTATTTTTAATTGTGTTTAAATATATAAAATTATGTTGTATGAATAAATATTCATATATTGTTATAACATTGCTTGACAATAGGGTATTTAAGGTTTAATATAAGGGTGTAAAAACCATTCAGATTACAATTTAATACAGAAAGAAGGAAACAAATATGCATGGAAAAACTATAGACCAAATGTATGTTGGTCAGTTTGCTTTATTAAACAAAACGATTACCGATGCAGATGTTCATATATTTGCAGGTGTTACTGGAGATATGAATCCAGTTCATTTAGATGATCTATATGCGAGCTGTTCAATTTTTCAACAAAGAATAGCGCATGGTGGATTTATCGCAGGATTATTTTCAACAGTTTTAGGTACTGTTTTACCTGGTTTAGGAACTATTTATTTAAGACAAGATTCTAAATTCGTGAAACCTGTATTTATTGGGGATACAGTATCTATTAAAGTAGAGGTAACAAGTATTGATGAAAAAAGAAACAGAGTCACACTAAAGACTATTGCGACCAATCAACATGATCAAGAAGTTGTGATTGGAGAAGCTGTTGTGATGCCACCAAAAAAGGAGAATGAACATGAACAACATTAATCAATTATTAGGAACAAAATATCCGGTTATACAAGGTGGTATGGCAAATATTGCAACCGCCAAACTTGCTGCTGCAGTATCTAATGCAGGTGGTTTAGGATTAATCGGTGCAGGCGGAAACGATGCTGCATGGGTTAAAGAAGAAATTCAAAAAATAAGACAGTTAACGAATAAGCCTTTTGGTGTAAATATTATGTTAATGAGTCCTCATGCAAAAGACATTGCTCAATTACTTATTGATGAGGGTGTTAAAGTAGTTACAACAGGTGCCGGAAACCCAGTTCCTTACATGGAAGCATGGAAAAAAGCAGGCATGATTGTAATACCTGTCATACCAACAGCAAAATTAGCGATGCGCGTTGAACAAGCAGGTGCAGATGCTGTTATTGCAGAAGGCATGGAAGCTGGTGGACACATCGGTAAACTAACCACGATGGCAATGGTACCTCAAATTGTTGATGCAGTAAAAATCCCTGTAATTGCAGCTGGTGGTATTGGAGATAAAAGAGGTGTTTTAGCTGCATTTGCACTTGGTGCAAAAGGTGTTCAAATTGGTACAGTATTACTTGCTACAAAAGAATGTCCAATCCATGAAAACTTTAAACAACTTGTAGTTGATGCAACAGATACATCCACAATCATTACTGGTTCAGAAAAAGCTCCTGTTAGAGTTATTAAAAACCAAATGGCTGTAAAATACATCGATTTAGAAAAATCAGGTGCAAGTTTTGAAGAATTAGAGCATCTTACCTTAGGTTCTTTAAGAAAAGCAGTCATGGAAGGCGATGTAGAAAATGGATCGTTTATGGCAGGTCAAATCGCAGGTCTAGTTAAAGAGGTAAAAACTGTCAAGGAAGTCCTTGATAACATGTTTATAGACGTTGAAAGTTATAAGGATACCCTTAATATTTTGTAAGTACTATTTAACTTAATCTGTGATAGAATATCATATGTTAAATCAATAATCATACTGTGAGTAATTCATACTCGCAGTATTTTTCAAAGGACAATATGAGAATAAATATTTTAAGACGCGTCGTACTTATAAGTCTAGTAGGTAATATCGTGTTGACACTTATTAAGTTAATATTTGGTTATTTGGGATCATCAGAAAGTTTATTCAGTGACGGGGTAAACTCCTTTGTAGACATCTTTATAAGTTTGATGTTACTTGTGGTCATTAGAGTTACAGCAAAAGAACCAGATGAAAATCATCCGTATGGTCATGAGAAATTTGAAGGTATACTCTACTTATTCTTAAGTCTATTTATTATGGCATTAGCTAGCATTCTAGGTTACAGTAGTATAAGAAGTCTAATTACTACAATCAATAACCCAACACTTATAGCTCAGCCTGAATTCATAACTGTAATTGCTTCAATGATTTCACTCGTCATCAAAATAGGTTTATTTATTCTAAATTATAAAACAGCTAAAAAATATCAATCTGTCGTCTTATATGGAGACAGTAAAAACCACATGTTTGATATCTTTTCTACAACAATTAGTTTAATTAGTATTACATTTGCGCTTGTAGGTTTTATATATTTTGAACCGGTCGCATCTATACTAATTTCTATATTTATATTTTATTCCGGCTTTAAAATGATTTTAGAGGCTATTTCATTTTTAGTTGATGAAGCACCTGATCATGACACGATTAAGTCTATAAAGAAAAGTATATTAGTTTGTCAGGGTGTATTAAGAGTTGATGACTTAAAGGTTAGAAAACATATGTCACAATTTTATGTGGACGTAGAAATATCAGTGGATAATAAACTTTCACTTGAAGCTGCACACAAGATAGCAGAAGATGTTCACCATTATATTGAAGCAAACTATGATGTAATTCACTGTATGGTCCATGTAAATCCGTTAGTTAAGCATATAAAAACCACATCCTGAAATGTGGTTTTTTTAATGAATAACTATTAGAAGAATGTTGATCTTGCTTGAGCTTTAGTTTCTTGAGAAGCAGAGAATGGAATACGTGTTGTATAATTTGAACGCGCTGCAACAATCATTTTTGTTGGCCATGCAAAGATATCAGAGTTCCATCTTAATACGGTGTCATTATATAACTCTCTAGCCGCAGTAATCTCTTTTTGTAGATATGAGTTTTGTTGCATAGCATCAGCTAATGCTCTATGAGCTTTTAAATCAGGATAAGCTTCGAATGCTACGTTAATTGAACGCATTGCACTATCCACTGTACCTTGAATTTCATTTCTATTTTCTTCATTTGGATGAATACCAGAACGAAGTGCTGCAACAGATTTCATCACATCTTTATCTAAATCAACTGATTGTTTAACGATACCAACTACGTTTTGTAGCACTTGAACACGTTGTTCTAGATAATTATCAATTTGAGATGCATCTCTTTGAATACGTTGTTGAAGTTGATTGAAATATTTTTTAGCATTAATCTTCATAAACAAGAAAATCAACCCTGGAATAATTCCCAATACCCATAGTGCGATTTCAAATATTAATGAACCCACACCCACTTTAACTTGTAACTGTTTTTCGATGACATTGATGTCACGACCGTCTGGATTTACCGGACCATTTAATTCATTTAACTCATTTCCCATTGACTTATTTCCTTTCATTTGTCTTTATTTTATCATTTTTTTCTGGGTTTAATACACGAGCAGCGAAATTTTTAATAATAAACATATCTTTTGGTGTCATATTATTAGTTCTTAGACGTTCAACCATCTCCTCAACACGTTGTCTAGGTGTTAATGGTTTGTCTTCAGGTGTTACATTGATTTCAACGTTTGTTTGTCTATCTACTGGAATATACTCATTCCAAGGAATTGGTATAACATGCATTCTACCGTCTCTACCTAATCTAGAAACGTAATCTACGCGTGGTACACTCTTATAACCATATGCAGTAACCTGAACAACGTCTTTATGATCACTGCTTCGAACCACTTTAGTCTTTAATATATTACGTGTAGCAGATTCTTCATGTCTAAATTTATTGATATCCATACTATTTACGACATGTTCATGTTCGAAGAAGGAGACATAACTACTATATAAATCTTTATAGAGATATTCTTGAGTAACTGTTTGTTGGTAAAGAGGAATTGCAAGTACTGGTGCAAAAGCAAAGTATATGTGTCTAAAGTATGCATTTTGATAATCTACAAACTTTTTCTTAATATCCTCAAAGTCATAACTTGTGTAGTAGCTAGGCGCCATATCTAGTTTAATCGTTGCTAGATGTTCCGGCACGATAATATTTATCTTTTTATGTTTGATAAAGTCGAAATCATCACCAAACCCTAGTGTTGTTTCTTTCATAAGTTTTAGGAGTTCTGTTTGTGCAAGTGGTGTAAATAATAACCTAAACTGCACTTCATGATTTCTATTGGTTGCACCAAATAAGACTTCAAACTCTGAGTTACCAAATACCGTATAATTGGTTCCTTGATTAACGCTTTTTCTAGATTTCTTTTCTAACTTCTTAATGGTCTTATTAACATGTTTATCTATTTGCTTTTCACTCATATGCTCCGCATCTGAGTCTATTCTAGAAAACATTAAATCTGGAGCAGCTTCGTTTCCATAAACGAGATAAGATTGTTCTGTATATAATGGGTAAGGTTTATTAACTGATGCAGTAAGTACTTGAGTATGGGTGGTTGTTACGGTACGACCATTCACTCTAGAAGTAGAAGTATAAGTGATTGTAATTGAACCAGAATACGTCTTAGTACCCATTTTATGTACTAAATCTTCTGCGATATAAAATGGATTACCCTTAATTTCACCAGATTGAACATAAAGTGTTGACCTATCTAAAACATTAAGATCATCAAGGCCGAATTTATTGACTAAATAATCTAAACGCTTAGAATCAAACATTTGATCCATCTTAATTAACGGTACTGTCTTTTGGAATAATTCTTGACTCATACCCTCATAAAATAAGTCATTTAATGGTTGCATTTGTGTCCAAGCTTCCTTAAAGAGTCCTTCTAGTTTTTTAATGATAGCTTCTTTATCTTTAACAAGTATTCTAATTTTAGGATTAATCTTTTTAGATATCAAAAATATAAATAGTATGGATAACAGAATAGAAGTTGGTATAAGTATATAACTTAAAGTGTTCGGTGCTAATGTCAGCTGATAGATAGCATAAATAATTACACCTACTAAAACAACAATTAAGAAAATTAAAAAAGAACGTAAACTTCGATTATTGCGGATTGTTTTTGCTAAATTATCTCTATTTTTTTCATTGAGTCTTATGTCTTTAACAGTCGATTTGTTTGCTTGGATATCAATTTTTGATTCTAAGACCAAACTATCTAACTTATCGTTAACATGTTTGTTGTGTAAATCCTTATAAATAGCTTTATAACTATCTAAAGGTTGATGAAGACTCATATAATCAGAATCATTTGTATGTGTCATATGTACTTACCCTCTAATTTCGTGCAAAAATACTTAATATATACATATTATACATTAATTCTAATATTCTATGGGAGAATTCAATTAAAAAACATATAATATGAATAAAAAAAAAACACTTCAAACATTGATTTAGGTTTGAAGTGTTTTAAATTAATTACTTAAGAAACAAACTGATACAGCGTCTAAGCCAATATGTGCTGTCATTACACTTGCGATTCTACCAACAACAATGTTTTTATAACCATGCTTATCAAGTCTTGTTAGCATCTGATTTAATAAATCCTCATTTGCTGAATAAAGTACACCGATTTTAGTTTCTTTGTCTGGTGCTTTTGAAGTTACATAATGCATGAGATCATTTAGTGCACGTTTAGAACCGATTGCGTTTTTATAGGATGCAATATGTCCATCAACAAGTTCTAAGATAGGTTTAATTGATAATGCGCTTGATATGATGGATTTGACAGCAGAGATTCTGCCACCTTTTCTTAATTGAGATAAGTCTTCAAGCATCACTGCGTGATGCATGCGATTGACTAAATGCTCACTAAACTTAACTACATCATCAATGTTATTATTAGTTTCCATGAAAGCTACAATTTCTTCCATCATTACTGCACTTGCAAGACCACCATTTTTAAAGTCTACAACGCTCATTTGTGTGTTGTAGGTATCTTTTAGATCTTTGATTAATAAATTTGCAAAGTTAAATGTACCAGACAGTGCTTTAGAAAATGAGAAGAATATAAATGGTTGATTTGCTTTTGCGTATTTTTCAAAGATTGGGAAGATATCGTCATAACTTGGTAATGAAGTTTTGATGTCATCTTTTTGTCTAATGTGCTCGTATAGTTGATTGATATCTACTTCAAACTTATCTTTATAGTTTTTGTCATTGATGATGACTTGAAGTGGTACGATATCAATTTGATATTTTTCGATAAAAGCTTCACTTAAGTCGCAGGTTGAATCTACAATTATTTTTATCATGTCAAATTACTCCTTTATAGTGTCTATTTACTACTATTTATTATAAATCCGCTTCGCTAATAGGTAAACCTACTAATTATTTTCACACAATAGAGTTAATTTTCAAGATTCTACTGGGAGTAGAATGATACTTTATGATACAATATAGACATGGAAAATAATAATAAAGACTTAATAACTAAATATTTAGCTGATAACATTGTATATTATAGAAAAAAAATGGCACTTACACAGCTAGAGTTAGCGGATAAACTAAACTACTCAGATAAATCGATATCTAAATGGGAAAGAGGAGAAGGGGTTCCTGATATCTTTGTGATAAAAGAATTATCTGTGTTCTTGGAATTAGTGTAGATCAGTTGATATCCAAAAGAAAACAACGATTTTCTTTATTTAAACATCGTTATCTTTTAGCCTACTTTTATGCATCCATAGCATGGTTAATTGCAGGTACTACTTTTGGTATATTATCTATTTTAAAAGTTGATTATCCTGCTTGGCATGTGCTTATATATGCTATACCTGTTTCTAGTTTAGTATTACTCTGGTTTTTCTTCTTTTGGAGGCAAATCAAGTACATATTCTTATACTTTACATTGTTTCAATGGTCTCTAGCTTTAAGCATTACACTTTTAATTGGTGATATATATAATTATTGGGTATATATCATCATCCTACCCATCTATTTATTTATACTATTTATGTTATATGTGATTTATATACGAAAGCGTTAAGAAAGAAGGATAAATATGAAAAAACAATTACCAAAACGATCTGAGATTGATATTAAGCATACATGGGATGTTCATTCAATTTATAAAGATGACCAAGCATTTAATCAAACATTTGATACTTTAGAAGGTTTGGTTAAAGAGTTCGTCGTTAAATATGAAAAAAGATTAACAGATGCTCATATTATTACAAGCAGTTTAAACGATCTAAAAGTCATTAATGAAATGATTACCAGTTTAAGTGCTTATGCATCCTTACAATCCTCTGTGGATGGTGTGGATGAGGCAAACCAAATGAGAAGTGGTAAAACTTCTATAAGACTACAAAAAGTATCCAAACAACTCAATTTCTTTCATAGTGAACTCAATAAAGTCACTAAGAAAGTACTGATGGATGCGATGAGGATAGATGAATCTAATAAACTCTATTTAGAAGATGTTTTAGAGTATAAAAAACATACACTAAAACCTGAAGCTGAAAAACTTCTTAATGCATTATCTCCTGTATTAAATGCACCTTATGGAAGTTACAACCGCTTCAAGTTAGTCGATATGAAGTTTAGTGATTTTGAAGTAGATGGTCAAACATACCCGAATTCATTTACTTTATTTGAAAATGAATATGAATATGATGGAAACACAAAGGTGCGTAGAAAATCATATGAAGCCTTCTATAGCAAGTTAAGTGAATATCAACACGGTTTTGCTAGTCAGTATTATGCTCAACTTCAAAAAGAAAAAGCACTTGCTGATGCAAGAGGTTTTAAATCCGTTTTTGACTATCTTTTATATAGTCAAAAAGTACCTAAATCATTTATGGATCGTCAAATCGATGTCATTATGAAAGATTTAGCACCTGCAATGCGCAAATATGCTAAACATTTAGGCAAATTACATGGTCTTGACCAAGTAACTTATGCAGATTTAAAGATTGCTGTAGATGATTCTTTTGAGCCTAAAGTTACAATTGAGTCTTCTAAAGAGTTATTAATGGATGGTCTATCTATATTAGGTGAAGACTATTTAGAGATTGTTAGACGTTCATTTGATGAAAGATGGATTGATTTTCCTCAAAACGTTGGTAAATCTACAGGTGGTTTTTGCTCATCACCTTATGGTCAAAATTCATTCATTTTAATTAACTGGAATGGTCAAATGGATGAAGTAATGGTACTTGCCCATGAAATTGGGCATGCAGGTCATTTCCAATATGCAAATAAATATCAAAACATTTTTAATACAAGACCTTCTTTATATTTCATTGAGGCACCATCTACAACAAACGAGTTGATTATGGCACGTCATTTAATGAAACATGCAACAGATGCACGCACAAAACGTTGGATTCAATCCGTAATGATTTCTAGAACGTATTATCATAACTTTGTTACACACTTACTAGAAGCAGCATTCCAAAGAAAAGTTTATGAAAAGATTGATAATTATGAACCAATCTCTGCAAGTGTCTTAAATAATATTAAATTAGATGTATTAAGACAATTTTGGGGTGATGCAGTCGTTATTCCTGATTATGCAGGCTTAACTTGGATGCGTCAACCACACTACTTTATGGGTCTATATCCTTATACTTACTCAGCAGGGTTAACATTAGGTACTGTTGTTTCACAAAGAATTTTTGAAAAAACATTAGATCCAAAAGATTGGATTGAAGTCTTAAAAGCTGGAGCTACTAAAAAGCCATTAGATTTAGCACTCATGGTTGATGTAGATTTAAAAACAAGTAAACCATTAAAAGAAGCTATTAAATTTATTAGTCAAACTATTGATGAAATTATTGCCTACGACAAAAAGTAAAGTATTTTTTAAAACATCTAGTTTATAATATTGTAAAATGAATTAAACATGGAGGTGTTTAATAAATGAGAAGACTTATTGGATTAGTAGGTTTAGTAGTAGCAGGTGTTGTTTTTGCATCATTGTTTTTAGGTTCTTTCCAAGCATACATGGATGCATGGGAATCAAGCAGTGATTTATGGACTCAAGTACAAGCAGTTGTAGCAGTTATTTGGAACACCGTCTATCAACCTTTATTATTACTTATCGTGAGTTTAATTGCCTTAGAAGGTAAGTAAATTCACATAATCAGAGTTGCCTAAGCCTAGGCAACTTTTTATTATGTAGGTCATGTTAAAATGAATACTATAAGAAAGTAGAGGTATGAAGATGAAAATTGAAGTATGGAGTGACTTTTCATGTCCGTTTTGTTATATTGGTAAAACAATATTTGAACAAGCACTAAACAATTTTAAAGATAAAGATAAAATCGAAGTCATTTATAAGGCTTATCAGTTAAGTCCAGATGCACCTTTTGAAACAACAGAAGATAGTTATACTATTTTTTCTAGAATGAAAGGTGTTAGTTTGAATCAAACAAAACAAATGTTTATGCAGACTGTAGAGCGTGCAAAACAAGTAGGTCTCGTTTATGATTATGACAACATGAAGATGACAAACACTTTTAAAGCACATAGACTAGCAAAATGGGCTAGAACTTTTGGTAAAGAATCAGTACTTTCAACAAAACTTTTTGATGCTTATTTTACTAAGGGTTTAAACATTCATGATGATAAAGTCTTATTAGATATTGTTAACACATTAGGACTTGACGTTCATGAAGCAAAAGTAGTACTTGAATCTAACCAATTTCATGATGAAGTAGCTAAAGAAATTGAAGAAGCTCAAAGCATTGGCGTGCGTGGTGTACCATTCTTTGTATTAGATAGAAAATATGCAGTAAGTGGTGCTCAACCCATAGAAATGTTTAATCAAGCAATTGAACAAGCATACAAAGAAGCAAATCCATTCCAAACTATCGGATCAGATGATGATATATGTGGTCCGGATGGTTGTGCAATTTAATTACTTTCATTTTATTTAAGTAAATATATTAACGAAAAAGGGTTTTCTTAACGAAAACTCTTTTTCTTTTGTAAACGCTTGCAATATTCTAAAAAAACCATATAATATAGTTAAGAAAACGATTTCTTAAATTATTGATATGGAGATATGACATGCAAAAATATTTAAATAATATGAACATCGAACGGATGAATCCGCTTGCTGAGCTTGCAACTTTTTCAAAGTATGCAGCTGGTGAAGGTATCGTCTTACTTAAAAATAACGATGTGTTACCACTAAAAGATAAAAAAATTGCTGTTTTCGGTAGAATTCAGTTTAATTACTATAAATCTGGTACTGGCTCTGGAGGTTTGGTAAATGTTAAGCATGTACCTTCATTAATTGAATCGTTTATTAATGATCCCAATGTATCTGTAAATATGAACGTTTATGATGTTTATAAAAAATGGGTAGAAGAAAATCCATTCGATTCCGGTAATGGGCAATGGGCATCTGAACCATGGAATCAACAAGAAATGCTTTTAGACACTAGTTTAGTATTAAATGCTTCTAAAGAAAGTGACATTGCGATAGTAGTATTTGGTAGAACAGCAGGGGAAGATAAAGATAACAAACCGACAAAAGGAAGTTATTATTTAACAGATGAAGAGTTAAGTCTACTTAAAGATGTAACTTCTCATTTTAAGAAAACAATAGTTGTATTAAATGTTGGTAATGCTATGGATCTAACTTTTATGGATACTTATCAAATTGATGGACTTATCTTTGCATGGCATGGTGGACAGTATGGAGCATTAGCTCTAAAAGATGTAATGGTAGGTTATAAGTCACCATCAGGTAAACTACCTATGACATTAGTTAATGACTTATCATCAGAGCCCGCATTCCATAATTTCGGACATAAATCACAAGTCATATATGAAGAAGATATTTATGTTGGTTATAGATATTTTGAGACATTTAATCACACTGCTGTGAGATATCCATTTGGTTTTGGACTCACTTACTCTGAATTTAAAATTAAACCTATATCTTTTGATATGGATGATAAAATTATAACCTTTAAAATAGAGGTTAAGAATACTGGTAGACATAGAGCAAAAGAAGTTGTCCAAATCTATTTAAATGCACCTCAAGGATTATTAGGTAAACCTAAAATGGTTTTAGCAGCATTTGCTAAAACCAGAGAACTTGAACCAAAAGAAAATCAAATCATCGAAATTAAAATTGATTTATATAATCTAGCAAGCTTTGATGATATTGGGCATGTATTTAAATCTTCTTTTGTGCTAGAAAAAGGTTTATATAAATTCTATATTGGAAATTCATCAAGACACCACACACAATACGGTGAAATTGAAATTATTGATGATATCATTACACATTTATCAAGAGAAATATCAGCACCGGTTAAGCCTTTTAAACGTATCAAACCAGATGAAAACTATCAAATTATCTATGAAGATGTACCTTTAAGAACTACCAATTATAATGAAACAATTAAAGATCATATACCTAGAGAAATACCAAGCAATACATCTGATATTACATTATTAGATGTTTATGAGCATAAACATACTATGGATGAATTTATCGGATCACTTGAAATTGATCAACTCATTGAACTCACACGAGGTGAAGGTATGAGTTCACCTAAAGTGACACCAGGAACTGCATCAGCATTTGGCGGTGTGACCGATGAATTACTTGATAAGGGTATACCGATTGCATGTGCAGCAGATGGACCTAGTGGTATTCGTATGGACTCTGGTTTTTATGCTTCAAGTTTACCTAATGGCATAGCCTTAGCCTCAAGTTTTGATTTGAATATGGTTGAAACACTTTACCAACTACTTGGTAAGGAAATGAAAGCTTATCATATTGATTTAATCTTGGGTCCAGGTATGAATATTTTAAGACATCCTCTAAATGGCCGTAATTTTGAATATTATTCAGAAGATCCACTGCTTACAGGACTTATGGCATCAAGTGCAGTCATTGGTTTACAAAAAGAAGGTGTTACAGGGACACTCAAGCATTTATTTGCAAATAATCAAGAAACAGATCGATTTAATGTAGATGCAGTAGTATCTGAACGTGCTCAAAGAGAAATCTATTTAAGAGGCTTTGAAATTGCAATAAAAGTGGGTAAAGCCCGTGCAATCATGACATCTTATAATCCGGTGAATAGTTTATGGACAGCCTCTCATTTTGAGGTTAACTCACTCCTTTTAAGGGATGAGTGGGGATTTGATGGTATTTTAGTCACCGATTGGTGGGCTAAAATGAATGATTTTAATGGTCCTGGTGATGTTAAGAATACTAAGGCAATGATCATCAGCCAAAATGATTTATATATGGTTATTAGTGATGCCAAATCAAATTCAAATCATGACAATTCAAAAGAAAGTTACTTAAATGGCGAACTTAAAAAGTCTCACTTGCAAAGGGTAGCTAAAAATATTCTAAACTTTTTACTAAAAACGCCAGCATTTAGTCGTATGCATCAACTAGAATTTAAACCCTCAAAAAATAGGAGAAATTATTGGTTTAAATATGATGCAAAGGATATAAAATTGCCGCTTATAGAAGAACTATTGGTAAATGGTCAAAAATTCGTTATAAATCCGTTGATTTTTAACCATCAAATAGACAAAATTGACACGATAAAGCATAAAAAACTTAAAGTCTATATTCACAAAAATAAACAACACGCAATCGCAGTAAAATCAAATAAATATGATACAAATATTTATTATTTTAACACTGAAAATTTTGAATCAAGTAACCTAAATATAGTCGATTTAAACCTGTTTAGTAAGATGGAATATCCAAAGTGTGGTATGAAACCATGGGAACCATTAAACTTTGTTTTTGATGCTGCTCTAAAGCATATAAAATCCGTTTCACTTGATAATAATGTCCTTTCTATTTTAGAAAAAGATGCTATCTTAAATTTTCCTGTAGCTCTAGAAATGCCAGGGAAGTACTTGGTCGATTTTACTCTATCAAGTGATGTACAAAGTTTAGCGCAATTACCATTTTCACTGTACCTGAATAATCAATATAAAACAACAATTACAATACATGGCACTGAAGGTAACAAGGTCCACGCAAGAGCGAGTCTGCTAGCTGATCCTGGAAAACAAGTACTTTCGATAAAATTTAATAAATCAAATATCCATATCTATGAAATCAAAATGATGAGACATGGTTAAAATATATGAAAAAAAAGCAATCAATTAAGAAAAATTATGGACAATATCTGCCTTTATATAATTTAGGACAATTAAAATCTTCGATTACACCATTTTTCGGTGGAGATATTAAAACGGATCATCATCATTACTTACTTGAACCAACGACTGAAAATGATCTTTATGCCAATCATATGTCAAGAAATATCATCTTTACAATCGATGATGAAATGTATTTTTTAAATGGCAACACATATCTACAGCAGAATGATGAATTGCAAGTAGAGTATGATTTACTCTATCAAAGAGTTGTTAGAAGTAACACTTTATTTTCTATTGAATCACTTTCTTTCATACCATTACATGATAATTTAGAACTATTAGAGGTCACCATTAAAAACACATCTAATAAGAATCTAACTCTAGATGTAATTACAGCCATACCGATTTATGCAAGAAGTGCCGATAATATAAGAGATCATCGTCATGTCACATCCTTACTAAATAAAGTTGAAATCAATGAACAAACTGTATTAGTTAAACCAACTTTAAGTTTTGATGAAAGAGGTCATCATTTAAATCATGAGGCTTATACAGTCTCTGCATATAGTCCTACAACGAAAGTAAATAGAATCATTACGAGCCTAGAGGATTTTATAGATGGTGGTTCATTTAATTTTCCTAAAGGTATTTACAGAAAAGATTTCGAACCCAAACCTGGGTATGAAGTTATTGGCGCGATTGGATTTGAACCCTTCATACTAAAACCTGAAGAAACAGCAACATTTAATATAAGTATGGGTATTTTTAATCAAAATGAAGATGCATTACATATTATAAACAAGTACAAAACAAAAAAATCTGTTGAAGAAGCATTTAAACACATGCGTAATTATTTTGAAGCAGAAAGTAGCAAACTCTCTATTAGCATGGTAAATAAGGATGTTGAATTACTTCTAAGATGGGTAAGATTTCAACCTGTGTTAAGACGAATTTTTGGTAATTCCTACCTACCACATCATGATTATGGTAGAGGGGGAAGGGGTTGGCGTGATCTTTGGCAAGATTTACTCAGTTTAATCCTTATTAATGATGAATCCGTCGAAACCTTATTATTTAATAATTTTCAAGGGATACGAATTGATGGTTCTAACGCAACAATTATTGGCGATAAACCTGGAGAGTTCCTAGCAGATAGAAATAAAATAGTCCGTGTATGGTCTGATCATGGGGCTTGGCCATTACTTACTACATTATCATACATTCATAGTACTGGGCATATCGAGTTCTTATTTAAGCAGCAAACTTACTTTCATGATCAATTCACACACTATACGAATAAAACAAGAGATATAGAAACAAGTGAACATATTCTAAGAGTACATAACAAACCTTATCTAGGCACTATTTTGGAACATTTACTATTACAAAATATTGTTGCACATTTTAACACCGGTAAATTTGGCTTTGTAAGATTAGAAAATGCTGACTGGAATGATGGTTTGGATATGGCCAAAAATAACGGTGAAACGATAGCATTTACCCATTTTTATGCAAGTAATTTAATGAAGATGGCAGAAGTGATTGAAAAAATTAATAGACCTGTTCGCCTATTTAAATCACTCTATGATCTAATCTTTGAAACAATTGATCTAAAAACATTCTTTGATAACGTTTCTGATTTTAAAGATACTACGGTTGAAGTGGATGCCACTAAGTTATCTTATCAACTCGTTGAGCTCTATAAAAAAAGAATTGATCATATAAATGAAAACGCTTGGATTAAGGATACACATCTTCAAAGTTATATAACAGATAGTAATGTATTTTTAGATACTGCAGATACGATGAACTTAACGGGCCAGGCGATGGCACTTCTAAATGAAACACTAACCATGTCTCAGGCTAAAAGCGTAGCAGATACAACAAAAAAACTATTATTTAATAAAGATAATGGAGGGTATCATTTAAACTCTAACTATCATAAAATTATGATGGACATGGGCAGAGCATTCGGGTTTAGTTATAATCACAAAGAAAATGGTGCTGTATTCTCACATATGGCCATCATGTATGTCTATGGGTTATATAATTATAATTTAGTTCAACTAGGTAATGAAGGTTATAAATCACTGATAATGCGTGCGATACACCCTGATGCACATACGGTGCTTGGAATTCCAGAGTATTTTACTGACAAAGGTGTTGGCAAATATCTTTATTTAACTGGAAGTGCAAGTTGGCTATTAAAACTCTTACAAGAACAGGTGTTCGGAATTACATTTTATTACGGAAAATTAACACTTAATCCAAAATTAGTTCGAGAAGATTTTATAAATCATAGAGCAAGCATTCAAACCTTTATTCATGGAAAACTAATTAAAATCACGTATATTAACTTGAAAAACTTAGATTATGGCGCTTATAAAATTGATAAAGTTTTATATCAAGGACAACCTATCAACATTGAACATACAAAAATTGAGGGAGACATCGAGGTATATCTAGATGAATTATGAACTATTTGAATTTAGTCAAGAGGGCTACAAAAGTTTAATGACTTACCAAAATTGGCGTGTTGCCATACTAAATTATATTGATGACTGTAGTTTGGATGGCTTGATATATTTTGAAGCACATCATGAAACGGATGAAGTATTTGTTCTATTAGATGGTTCTGCAACTTTATTATTTTTAGATGTTAATGATGAAAAATCATTAAGTATTGAAGCAGTTCATCTTGAAAAAAATAAAATTTATAATGTTAAAAAAGATGTATATCATACACAAGTATTATCTATTGATGCAAAACTACTGATTATAGAAGAAGATAATACAGGAGATCTGAATTCTACGAAATACTATATAGATTCCAAACTTAGAACAAAAATAAAGGAGATATTATGAAAAAAATAGTTTTTTATGATCATTTTGATGTAGGAACAAAACCTAATCAAACATACTGGAATATTGATGTTGGTGGTAGTGGTTTTGGAAACAATGAAGATCAGTTTTACACAGACCGCTTAGATAACATTTATATAGAGGATAGCCTACTACATATTGTGGCTCGTAAAGAAGATTTTGAACATCGAAAATATACATCTGCGAAAATAACTACAAAAAATAAAGTGAGTATTCAATACGGAGCAATTGAAGTGCGTATGAAGTTACCAAAGGGATTAGGAACTTGGCCAGCATTTTGGTTGTTGGGGGATAATATTCATAAAGTTGGTTGGCCAACTTGTGGTGAAATTGATTTGATGGAATATGTAGGTAAAGAACCGGACGCATTACATTTTTCATTACACTCTAAAAACTTCAATCATACAAAATCAAACAATCTACATCTAAAAAAAGAAATTAAAAACTTGAGTGATGATTTTCATGTCTATAAACTAGAATGGTCCAAAGAAGGTTTTAATTATTATTTAGATAATGAACTATTATTTAAAGCACCTAAAGAAGATAAGCAAGGGTTAGATAATTGGCCGTTTGATGAACCGTTTTTCATGATAATTAATTTGGCGATAGGTGGTAACTGGGGCGGTAAAATAGATGACTCAATTTTCCCAGTAGAATTTTTAATCGATTATGTTAAAGTTACAAGCTAGCACACAGATACATAAGCGTATCTTCTTGTTATGCTTAGTGTGTATATGTTTAATGATGCTTATTGCATGTGATAATACGAATAATGGAGAACCCCCTATCGTGAAAAAAACTTATTCAGTGGATAGCTTTACAACATGGGCTGATAAAAGCAAATTACTTAAAAAAGAAGAGGCTTCAAATACCACTATAGATTTAGATTCAGAGTACACAAAAATCAATATTGATCCTAGTATAAAATACCAAGTAATTGATGGTTTTGGAGCAGCGATGACAGAATCTAGTGCTTTAGTCATTAATAATTTGGATGAAAATGATAAACATAATGTATTAGATGAACTATTTAACAAAGAAGGGTTAAATATGTCATTTATGCGACTTACTATAGGTGCATCTGACTTTTCCTTAGACAATTATACGTATAATGATACGCCAAGTAACATAGAAGACTTAGCATTAAATAACTTTTCTATCGATAGAGAGATGCAACATCTTATACCAGTTTTAAAAGAAGCACTCATAAGAAATAACGACCTATTTATTATGGCATCTCCATGGAGTGCACCAGCTTGGATGAAAGATAATAAACACCTTAATGGTGGTAGTTTACTGGATAAGTACATCGATGTCTATGCACAATATTTTGTTAAATATATTGAAGCTATGAAGCTTCAAGGCATCGATATATATGCAGTTACACCGCAAAATGAACCACTTCATGAATCAAACACTTATCCTACAATGAAAATGTTGCCAGATCAACAAATAAATTTAATTGAGTCTATGGGCATCCAATTTAATGAAGCCAATATCGATACATTAATCATGGCATATGACCATAATTGGGATCGAATGGACTACCCAATAACTGTACTAAATAGTAAAGCAAATCAATATATTGCAGGGGTTGCATTACATGGTTATGGTGGAAATGTATCAGAAACTTCAAGATTAGGTAACATATTTCCTGATAAAGGTATTTGGTTCACAGAAATATCCGGTGGTTTATGGGCTACGAATTTTGGAGACAATATATCGTGGAATATGGAAAATATTTTTATGGGTTCTCTAAATCGCGGCGCTAAAGGTGTATTGATGTGGAACATTGCCTTAAATGAAAACAATGGACCTATCAATGGTGGGTGCCAAAATTGCCGTGGCATTTTAACTATTCATAGTGAAACTTCAGAGGTTATTAAAAATGAAGAATACTATATGATCGGACATTTTTCTAAATTTGTAGAGGTTGGAGCATATAGAATAGATAGTAAAACAAGTAATGCAAATTTACTAAACACAGCATTTTTAAACCCTGATGGTAGTATTACAGTCGTGGTACATAATAAATCTTCTAATTCAATGATGTTTAGTTTAGATATAAATGGTAGCCAAATGAATTATAAACTACCAGCAAAAGCAACTACAACATTTGTTTTAAACGAAAATATTAGTAACGAAAATTAAGAAACATCCAGTTAAAAACTAACAGTTTTGCGGAAAAATGACCATTTTTGAGAAAACGATTTAGTAAAATACGAAAACGTTGTAAAATGATGAATACTATAGTTGTAATCGTTTTCATAAGGTGATATAATAAAAATGTCTATTAATTATACATTCCAAATAGGAGGAAAAGTATGAAAAAGATTTTTGTTTCAAGTTTACTTGCAATGGTAGTATTACTATTAGTAGCTTGTGGTCCTAGTTATAAAGGATTAGATAAAGCGGCTAGTGGTGAAATTACAATTATGTTGTGGTCAGGAGACGGAGAATTCTACCAAGATATCGGTAAGAAAAATCTAACACCTGATCAGTTAGTCTCTCAAAATGCTGCAACTATTTATGCAGTAGCTAAAGAGTTTAACAAAGATTATCCAAATGTTAAGATCAATGTTATCACTAAAGTCAATGGTCCACATGATGATGGTGTGAGTTGGTCTCAGTTTAGAGAAAACTTCATTTTAGAACATGGTAAAACAATTGATATATGGGCATCAACAGATTTACCTGGTGAAGTTCAACGTGGTATGGTATCAGACTTATCTGTATTTAGTGATGACCCTATGTATAAATCATTTAATAAAGGTATTATGAGCATGATGAATTACTATGGAGTTCAAGCTGGTTTACCACAATTCTTACAACCTTGGGGCGTATATATCAATAAGCAATTAGCAGATGATAACAATATTGATATTCCTGATCCAGATTGGACAATTGATGAATATACAGACTTTGTTAGCCATTCTGTAGCTAATTCTTGGTATGGTTCTATGGATACTCCAAAGAGTTTTATATTCACAGGATCAACTACAATGGCACAATCACTTGTTAATCATACTGGAAATGATCCATATATTGATCTTAATTCTGCACAAGTTAGATCATTAATTCCTTATATCGCTGAATGGTCAGAACACTCAGTATGGCCACAATTTGATAAAGTAGGCGACCCAATGGCTCCATTTATGGATGCTAATGGTTGGTGGAGTTTCAACTTCTTTAAAAATGGTGCATTATTAACACTTGATGGAGATCCTTGGATGTTAGGTGATGCTGCAAACCCTGATCCATTACATTGGGGTGCTGTTCAATCAAACAATTGGGATATTTATCCAAGACCTAGTACAGATTACGTTGATAATACAGTAGGTGTAGTACTTGACCCACTTGCAATTCATAATTATGCTTTAGATGATAATAATTCAGAATTATCTGATGAAGAATTTAATAAATTACAAATTGCTTATACATTTGCATCATTCTGGATTGGTGATGACCGTGCATGGCAAGCAAGAGCTGACCAAATGTATACAAATGGTGCTACAGTTAAAACTGCTATGAATGACTCTGTACCTCTAGTAACTGGTGCTGCATTTGAACGTCAAATGGATATTTGGTTCTCTGCAGAAAATCATACAATGCTTGCAGATAAAGAACAATTCCCTGGTTTCCACTATATGATGGAAGTATTCTCATCAGGTAAAGTTATTGACGTCTCTGATAAAGCTTACCCTTGGTATTACGATAAAGATGGTGTAAGATCTGAAATTCTATATGAATGGAATAACTTTAACTTACCAACCGTCTTAACTGGTAACCCTGAAGCTACTTCTCCACGTCGTACAGATGCTGGATTTACAAATGCTGTATTAGCTAAGTTGCCTGAATGGAATACACAGGTAAACCAAAGATTTGCTGATGAATGGGCTAAGTTGAAAGCCGGACTTAAAACACATTACGGCAAGACAGACGCTGATTTTAAATAATAAATTTTAGTAATCTTTATTATGTTGGCACTAGACAATTGTTTGGTGCCTTCATAATGAAAAAGGGAGGTTTTTTATCATGATGGGTAAAATTAAACGATCTATTGTTTGGGGTTTAGCGACTGTTTTATTAGTTTTTGCTATCATTTACTTTACAAGAGGTACTTCAATTTATAAGCCAGATGGAACTATAACAAATGATTTAGTTTCAGAAACAAAAACACTATTAAATGCATCCATTAATAATGCAAGATATACGTATGTCGATTATTTAAGCGATCATCAACAAAATGTTGATTATGGCTTAAGTACAATTACAGCAAGTTTAACAAACTCTGATGCATTAATAGATTCAGAGAATATGCAATATAGTTTGATAATGACAAAAGATAAAATAGCTACTTACGAAATAGAAATACAAGAAGCTGGTTATTATCATGTAGGTATGAACTATAAAGTATCGAATGCTACACTGAATCAAATTACTATTGCACTAAAAATTAATGATGAAAGTTATTATCAAGAAATGCAGACTATCGAACTACCTATCATTTGGCAAGATGAGTCAAAAAATTATCTGACAGATCGCTATGGTGATGAAGTGTTGCCAAATCAAATAATTATGGATGATTGGCAGTATGTAGCTGCATATAATAATACCTATATTTCTATTGATCCACTCTTATTTTATTTTAAACAAGGTTTAAATCAACTAACCATTGAAAATACATCCTCCTCTAAATTTATAATAGGAGATATTGATGTATTTAAACCTGTTTTACAAATCGACTACGATACATATATTAACCAAAACAACTATGAGATTATTGATGGAATTATTGATATAGATGCAACCAATTATAGTTATAAAAACTCAAGTTATGTACAAGCATACAGTGAGGTAAATCCTAGTGTTTTACCTTTTGACCCAGTTTATAAAAAGTTAAATGTAATTGACGGAAGAACTTGGCAACGTCCAGGTCAATCTTTAACCTATGAAGTCAACGTAGAAAAATCAGGCCTTTATAAACTGGCATTTAGATATTCTAATCCTAAAGCTGATTTTCCTGTTTTTAGATCTATTAAAATTAATGGACAGATTCCGTTTAATGAAGTAAGAGCATACCAGTTTAAATCTACAAAAGCAGGCAATTGGCGCGTAGAAACATTGGGCAATGAACAAACAGATTACTATTTTTATTTCCAATCAGGTAAAAATACAATTACTTTAAGAGCGGAAAGCGAACCCGTTCAAGAAGCTGTTAGAAACATACAAATGCTTATAGATCATATCAATACATTTACTTTGGAAATCAGAAAAATTACAGGTAAAGAAGTTGATAAGAATAGAACTTGGAGATTTAGTGAACAAATGCCTGAATCTAAGGCATATTTGGAAAGTTATATCTTACTTCTAAAGGCTAGTATTGATGAACTCAGTTTGTTTGCACCAAATGGTGCAAAATCAGCAACAATTAG
The DNA here is from genome assembly GCF_000018785.1 of Acholeplasma laidlawii PG-8A. NCBI lineage: Bacteria > Bacillati > Mycoplasmatota > Mollicutes > Acholeplasmatales > Acholeplasmataceae > Acholeplasma > Acholeplasma laidlawii. Next base: position 764,654 of record NC_010163.1, on the reverse strand, counting down.
TAACCTTCAAAAATCATTATCAAGAGCAGAAAACATCTATAAAGATTACAATAGATTGCCATTATATTTAGAGGATCTTGTTGGGGGAACTGGCTCTATTAATCAATTTTTAGGTGATATTTTAGATACACTAAATAATCAACAAATGTATTTGAATCAATTGCATTTATATAATAACACGCGATTGAGAAAGGCAAATCCGAATATTTTTGAATCACTTTATGCTGGAACACAATCATTTATCGCAAGTTTTAGTTCGAATAAATATGCCTTAACTAAAGAAGATGGTGTTTTAGATGTTTGGGTAAACAGACCCATAACTTATGTAGATATGATGCAAAAGATGGCAGATCAAACATTTACACCTCAAACTGGTATTCAAGTTAAGATTTCAGTAATGCCTGATGCAAATAAACTTGTTATGGCATCTGCTGCAAATCAACAGCCGGATGTTGCACTAGGACTAGCAAGTTATATGCCTTTTGACTTAGCAATTAGAAATTCAGCGTATGACTTAACCAGTTTTGATGATTATTGGGAATTCGCATCACAATTTGCACCAGGCGCATTTGTTCCTTATATTTTAAATGATAAAGCTTATGCATTACCTGAAACTTTGGACTTTAATGTTGTCATGTATAGAAAAGATATATTTGATGCTTTAAATTTTATGGTACCAGATACATGGGAAGAAGTGATTCAAATTCTACCTGAATTACAAAAGTATGGTATGAATTTCTACCATCCAATTGCAGGTGGAACTGCAATTAAGTGGTTTTATCAAACCTCTGGGTTTATATATCAATTTGGTGGTAATATTTACTCTGAAGATGGCTTAAGAACAAGTATTAATGAAAAAGAAGCCGTTCAAGGTTTAACTTTCTTAAATCAATTATTTACAAACTATGCTTTACCTGAGCAAGTAGTTTCATTTTATAATTCATTTAGATATGCAACACTACCAATTGGAATCGCGGACTTTGGAACTTATCAACTTATTAAAAATGCTGCACCTGAATTAACTGGGATGTGGGAAATAGCACCTTATCCTAGTATAACTACTGAAGCAGCTGGTACGAACCGTCACTATATTGCTAATGGTACAGCAGGTATGATTATGAATGAAACTGATCAACCTGATGATGCATGGGATTTTTTAAAGTGGTGGATGTCAACTGAAACTCAATCACAATTTTCATTTAATTTACAGTCTACTTATGGACCTACTTATGCATGGATTTCTGGTAATATTAATGCATTTATGGCATCACCTTTTTCCGAAAAAGATAAAGAAGTAATTTTAGAACAAATTAAATGGTTAATAGATGTACCGAGAACACCTGGTCAATATATGTTAGAAAGATCGATTTCAGATATATGGAATACAGCAGTGTTTGATGGAACACCTACAGGTATTGCTGTAGACAGATATACCATTTTAATAAACAGAGAAATGCGAAAGAAAATGATTGAATTTGGTTTTCTTGATAATGAAGGAAACCTAATAAAACCATATGTAATTAGAGATATTACATGGGTTAGAAATCAAATGTTAGATGCATCAGGAGGCTATCATGGATCAAACGATTAAGCGTAAAAATGTATTTTTCAAAAATGCAAAGTTTAAAGATAGCCTCACAGTATTTTTCATGTTACTACCCTATGTCTTGTTATTTAGTTTATTTATAGCATTTCCTGTAGCAATTGCAATTTACCTATCTTTAACATCCTTTAATGTAATTGAAATGCCTCAATACTTGGGATTAACAAATTTCATTAATATATTTACACAAGACCCAGTATTTTTAAAATATATTTTACCAAATACATTAATGTTTTCACTAATTGTTGGACCAGGTGGCTACATGCTATCTTTCCTACTTGCATGGATGCTCGCACAAATACAAGTAGTACCAAGAACGATCATTGCACTGGCAGTTTATTCACCTTCCATGGTAGGTGGAGTATTTATTTCAGTTGTTTGGCGTACACTTTTTTCAGGTGATGAATCCGGTTATATTAATGCTATTTTGATGGATATGAATATATTGGACCGACCGATACAGTTTCTACAATCACCACAATATTTAATGCCAATTATTATCGTAGTTGCTCTATGGAGTAGTATGGGTGTAGGGTTTTTAGCAATGTTGGCTGGTATATTAAATGGGAATGAAGAACTTTATGAGGCAGCTTATATTGAAGGGATTCGTAATAAATTTCAAGAAGTTGTCTATGTAACAATACCAATGATGAAACCTCAAATGTTATTCGGAGCTGTTATGGCGATCGTGGCAACTTTCACAAACGGATATATTGGCGTTGCATTATCTGGATCTAATCCAACACCTCAAAATGCAGCACAGCTAATCACAAACCATATTGATGATTTTGGATTTATTCGCTATGAAATGGGCTATGCTGCGGCATTATCAGTAGTTTTACTTTTACTAATATGGGTATTTTCTAAAATAGCATACCGCTTATTTGCGGAAAAAGATTAAAGGAGGGGTGATGATATGAGTTTTCAAGGAACTAAAATAAATCCAACGAGTTTTTCTAAATCACAAATCCCTTTTTATCTAATCTTGCTTCCGATGGCTATATTTATGTTACTTCCTGTACTATTTATAATTAATCAAGCATTTAAACCTTTAGATGAATTATTCTTATTTCCTCCAAGATTCTTTGTTCAAAATCCTACTTTCGGAAATTTTACTGAACTCTTTAGAACAGCTACATCTACCGGGGTTCCTTTAATCCGATACTTATTTAATACACTGGTAGTAACAATCATTCTTGTATTTTTAACAATATTTTTAAGTGTCATGACAGGCTATGTGCTATCAAAGAAACACTTCAGAGCTAAAAAGGCGTTATTTGGTTTAAATCAAACTGCCCTAATGTTTGTTAGAACAGCAGTTGTGATTCCAACTTATTTTATTATTGTTCAAGTTGGTTTGAATAATAATCCACTTGTTCATATACTGCCTTATTTAGCAGTACCAGTGAATGTATTTTTAATGAAACAGTTTATTGATCAAGTTCCAGATGCATTAATTGAAGCTGCAAGAATCGATGGGGCAAATGACTTTCAGATCCTATTTAAAATAATCTATCCACTCACTAAAAATGCGATTGCGACAGTAGCTATTTTAACCTTTCAAGCTACATGGGGAGCAGTTGAAGCATCTAATTTATACATTCAGGATGAATCTATGAAGTCCTTTGCATTTTATTTAAATACGTTAGCACTGGCAAACACAGGTTCTGCACTAGCAGGTGTTGGTATGGCTGCAGCTGCCGGATTAATAATGTTCTTACCGAATTTAATTATTTTTATCATTATGCAGTCTAGGGTTATGAACACTATGGCTCATGCAGGGATTAAGTAGGTGATATGATGAAAAATACTAAAAGAATAATTACAATTTTACTATTCATAGTTGCATTCATAGTCATATACGCCACACCAGTATTTGCATCAGCAGCTACAAGTTATACGTTGACTTTAAATGCGAAGGGCGAGTTTGTAAGAACTCAAGATGCGTATTTACCACTAAGAACTACAATGGAATTAAATTTAAACAAACCAGAAGATATGATGTTTGATGATGATGGGTTTTTATGGATAGCCGATACTGGAAATATGCGTATTTTAAAATATGACTCAGTAACAAATGAGTTATTATTCGAACTGACCTATCCTGAATTTTTAGCACCTAAAGGTTTATATATTTCCAGTCGTGGATTATATGTTGCAGATAGTGCAGCTAAAGCAGTTTTTAGATTTGATCTTGATGGTACTTTTATTGAAAAATTTGAACGTCCGGATTCCTTATCATTTGGTGAAACGAGTTTTGAACCAAGTAAAATCGCAGTGGATAATCGCGGAAATTTATATATCTATGGTGAAGGTGTTTCAAACGGTATTATCCAATTATCTAACATTGGTGAATTCTTAGGATTTTTCACAACAAATAAAATCAGACTTTCAGTCGTTCAACAATTTCAAAAACTCATACTAACACCAGAACAGTTTGATAATTTACTTGCGAGAAGTCCACAAACATTCTCAAGCATATTTATCGACGATAACTCGATGGTTTATACTACAACGATGAGTACTTATTTCAATGCTGTTAAAAAACATAACACACAAGGCGGTAATATTTTCAAACGTATGATATCTTTTGATGATGCAAGAGATATTTATGTTGACAAAGAAGGTATCGTATATGCCGGTATGCAATCAGGTGCTATATTTGTATATGATCAAACCGGTGATTTTATTTTCTATTTTGGTGCAAGTAACTCTGATATCTCCTCAAATCAAGATATCTCTGGTGTCTTCCAAAGACTTTCTTCGATTGCAGTACGAGATGATGGTGTTATATTTGCCTTAGATGATGCAAAATCATTTCTACAATCCTTTGAACCAACCGCATATGCAAAAGAAATATATAGAGCTATTAATCTATATGAAGACAGATTATACCAAGAAGCTATTGATGCATGGAGCGAAGTACTTAATTTAAATCAAATGTCTGTGATTGCTCATAATAACATTGCAAAATCTTATCTACAGTTACAGGATTATGAATCTGCAATGCATCATTTTGAACTTGCAGGTAATCGTACAGGTTATTCAGAAGCATCCTGGGAAGTTAGAAATCTTGTGATACAAAGTTATTTAGGTATATTTATTATTGCACTTATCTTTATTTACTTTAGTAATTTAGTATTACATAAAGTAGATAAAAAAACAGGTAAAGTAACTCAATTCACACAACCGATTAAAAAATCATTTGATAAACCTATCTTAAGAGAATTAAGTTTCATGTTTAAAGTCATGAGAAAACCAATCGATAGTTTTGAAGACTTAAAACATGGACATCAAGGTTCTTTTAGAGCCACACTCATTTTATATGTAGCTATCTTTATCACCTTTATTTTCTTTAATACATCTAAAGGGTTCATCTATCAATACATATTAGTAGAAGATATTGATATCACTGCACTTGTTTTAGGGTTTACAGCAGTAACCTTATTGTTTGTAATCTGTAATTATTTAGATACATCAATTAATGATGGTATCGGTAAACTTAAACAGATCTTTATGATGTTTGTATATGCTCTAGGACCTTTATTCTTAGCTTTATTACTCGTTACACTACTATCACACGTACTTACATATAATGAAGTCTTTTTCTTAGATTTTATAATGACTTTTGGCACCATTTGGTCGTTCATATTAATTTATCTAGGCATTAGTGAAATACATGAATATTCTGGTAAGGAAACCATACGAAGTATATTTATGAGTTTACTGTTTGCAATTATCATTGTTGTTGTCTTAATCATCATCATCACCATGTGGCAACAACTCTATCTATTCTTAGATGCAATTATTAAGGAGTTGATTAGAAATGTTTTCAATTAAAAGAACTATTCTAGTAATCTGTATCGTTATATTACTTGGTTTCACGGTGAATGCGGTATATATTGAATCTAGTAAAGATACTAAAATGCCACCTGATGAAGTCGTAATCGTACCACTAAATAAGGATGGCTTTACACTCATTCAAGAAAATGCCAACTTTGAATACTATTATAAAAAACATAATGGTATATTTGCTGTCTATGATAAAAGAAACGGTTTTACTTGGAAAAGTGGTATTGATCATGACTATGATGGTTACATTGAAAGTACTGTAGAATTATTTATTAAAAATAATCCAGGTGCATCAGATGAAGACATATTAGCTATTGCAAAACCTTTAGAGGAACAAATGAACAACTCTAGAGAAGGTATTGCAAACTCTTTAATCATGATTGAATATCTCAATCGCTTAAGTCCAAATCGTCCTTTAACACAAACAGGAAGTAGTACAAAGAACTTCATTATTGCACCAGATTTAAACAATCCTGAAATAGAAACAGTTCAAGAACGTGTATCTAATTCTGTGAATACGGACGTTTTAAAGAATGTAAACAACGATCCTAACCATTTTAGACTTGATTTTAAATTTAAAGCCATTGATGTAGAGGTTAAGGTACATCTACATTTAACTTTAGATGGATTTTCTATTGAAATTAGAGATAGCGAAATTGAGGGAGATGACACAGATTTAATTGGATCAATCTCCATCGCACCTTTTATGGGTTCTTACGGTGGTAAGATTTCTTTACCAAGTGTACATACTGAAACCTTTGAATCCGAAGAAGGCACAATAACAGAAAAAGAAGTAAAGTGGGACACGGTAGTCAATAAACCTAGAAATGAAGGCTACATATTCGTTCCAGATGGAAGTGGCGCATTAATCCGTTTTACAGATTACCAATCCTCATTAAATGGTTATACTGGTCATGTATATGGACAAGATATTGCACAATTACCATCACATAGCCGCACAGAACCCAATTTTATACCTCATAAAGATCCATCTATGCCAGTATTTGGTATCTCTTATGGCGATGGAACTCAAGCAGCATTTTTATCACACACTAGTAGTGGTGATGAGTATATGCAAATATATGCTAGACCATCTAACTCAAGTGATGCCTATAACTTAACTGATTATATGATTGCACATTCAAGATATCTATATAATCGAGTCTATACTCAAGTTTATAATCAGTCTGGAGCAAGCTATCAGTCCTTATTTGAGGAAAGAAATCACTTTGACATCCATCAACATTTTTATATGCTTGCAGGAGATGGTACAACTCTAGATAACCCTTATCGCGCAGATTATGTCGGTATGGCAATTAAATATCGTGATTATTTACATGAATCAGGCGTATTAAGTTATAAAAATGAACAGTTTATAAATATTCCAATGAGAATTGACTTCTTAATGAGTGATGCAAAAAATGCATTAATCGGAACAGAAGATGTTGTTGTTACAACAATTGATGAAGTAAAAAAGATTTTAGAAACATTACAAAATGAAGGTGTCTATAATATTAATTCAGGGTTACTCGGTTACCAAAAAGGTGGTGTAACTCTCGGTCGAAAATCAAGCCCTAATTGGAGTGATTCAATAGGTAGTAAATCTAAATTTACTCAAACAGTTAAGTATCTAAATGAACTTGGTATCGATGTATCCTTACATCAAGACTATACAACAATTTACTCTGAAAATATGTTCTTAATAGATAATGCGATGAAACATATCGGAGGTTGGTATAGTGAATATAACTATAGAAGAACAACTGGCCCGGTAGAAAAGCAGTATTATGCTACACCTAATAGAGCATCATCATGGGTCTTAAATACTTATAATAAGACCTCTAAAATGGGCTTTGAAAGTTATACTTATGATGGCATTTCAAACCTCTTGTATAGCCATTATAGAAGTAATGAAAATATTACTACTGTTACAGATACAATAAAACTTTATGAAGATACTTTTACTAAGATTGATGCATCAACAAAGATTAATGCCATCATGCCTAATATGTATTTATGGCCATACGTTGATAGACATTTAAGTACACCCCTATTTAGTTCTCAACACCTTGTTGAAACTGATACTGTACCATTCTTACAATTGGTATTGAATGGTGCTATGGAGAATTATGCGACCTATTCAAACTTCTCATTCTACCAACAAAAAGATGTATTAAGAATGATAGACTACAATACATTCCCATCATTTGTATTAACACACGATCCTGCCTATAAATTAATTGCAACACATTCATCTAACTATTATTCTACTGAATTTACATTATATGAAGAGATGATAAAAGATATCTATAATGATGTCAACAGTGCACTCGCAAGTGTGATGAATGAGGTGTGGGTAGGTAGAAGCGTACTACAACCAGGTGTTATTGTAAATACCTATGCAAACGGCTATGAAGTTGTAATTAACTACACAGAAGATACTGTAATCTATAAAGGTATAACCGTTGAAAAGCTTAACTATAAGCTTGTTATTTAAAGGAGGATTTGTATGTCAAAATTAAGGGTTAGAAAACCGAAAAATGAAAATGTAGCATACTTATTTTTACTTCCTTGGTTGATAGGATTGATATTTTTCATTATCTATCCATTCATCAATACAATCTGGTTAAGTTTTAATTTAGTATCTAAAGACGTCTATGGTTGGACATATTCATTTATTGGAACTGAAAATTATGTAACAGCATTTTTTAGAAATACTGAGTTTAACCAGTTAGTTGTAGGCTTTATTTCTATGGAAATTACTTATGTGCCTATGATTTTAGTTATATCTTTAATCCTAGCAATACTACTTAATAGTAAAATTAAATTTAGAACGGGTTTCAGATTAATATTTTTCTTCCCTGTAGTTGTTATTAGTGGACCTGTTATGACACAATTAAGAAGTTCTAATACCATGCAACTCATGGATATATCAGAATTACTCATATTTAGGATGATCGACAATATTTCGCCTTTCTTTAGTAACATTTTAATGTCGATTTTTGATAATTTTACATTAATACTTTGGTTTACAGGGATACCAATTATATTATTTTTAAATGGTTTACAAAAAATTGATAATAGTTTATATGAAGCAGCACAAATCGATGGTGCTAATTCATGGCAAATGCTATGGAAGATTATGCTACCAAATTTAAGATCTACTGGACTTGTTGTAGGTATTTATACTGTGGTACAAATAGCAATCTTTGAAGTGAATCCGATTTACTCATTTGTCGTCGGTACTATCAACTCCAACTATACGAATGGTTTAGGATTTGCTGCTGCAGTTGTTATTGTTTATTCTGCGATAGTACTTGCATTTGTTGGTGTTATATTCTTAGTTCTAAGAACTAAAGATGACACAAAATATCTAGATACATTAAAGGAAAAACAACTCAAACATATCGCACGTATCAATCGTGTTCAATTGAAGAAATTAAGAGATGAAGAAACACTTAAAGAATGGTTTGATCGTGTATTTAAGAAGAAGAAAGATAAAGGTGACATGTCATGATTAAATATATGAATGACCTATTTGGTAAAATTAAATTACTATTTAAAAAAGTCACCTCACACATTTCTATAAGTAAAATACGAAAATACTTATTTGGGCATAAAGCTAGTGGTGGTGTTATCGGTAAACTTGTCATCTATGTATTATTAATTGGTATTAGTTATGTATTTTTATTTCCAATTATTCGTATGATTTTACTCTCATTTATGACGAGAAAGGACTTATTAAGTCCTGAGGTTTCATGGATTCCAACTGGATTAACTTTTAGTAACTTTGTTGTTTCTAATCATGTACTACAGTTACTACCACCTTCTTGGTTTGCACCAGGTTTAAGTTTTATCGATCGTTTTTTAGGTACATTTACAAATCCAGGTAACTTGATTAAAAGCTTATTTAACATGACTACACTTGCACTAATTCAAACAGTTATTGCTGCATTTACAGGCTTTGCTTTTGCACGATATAATTTTAAGTTTAAGAAATTCTTCTTTGTGATGTTATTAGTGTCCTTCATTATTCCACTACCAATGGTCACAGTACCTAGAATTATGATTATAAGCGGTATACAAGAAAATATTTGGATTCCTATTTATGATGCTTTATTTGCTAATAATTTCTTAGGTTCATTTTTCAGTAGAGCGTTATTTTCCACACTAATTCCTCAAGTACTATTTTCATTTTTTGGCCAAGGTATCAACTCAGCTATTCTTATATTAATTTTCTATAATTTCTTTAAAATGATTCCAATTACATTAGATGAAGCAGCACGAATTGATGGAGCATCTTCATTCCAAGTATTTTGGCATATTTATGTTAAGTTAGTTGTCCCAATTATTTTAATCGTATTTCTATTTTCATTTATTTGGAATTGGAATGATATCTATACAGCAACTATTTATTATCAATCTGGTAATCCGCTTGTAGTCATGAGATTAAGTCTATTTGATTCAATATTTGCAGATCAAGCAAATAGTGCACCAGGTGATGTTGGTATCGGTTTAATTAACGAAGGTTATAAATCTGCAGCAACATTCTTGTCTATCTTACCTTTATTTATTATTTATATAGTTGCACAAAAGCAATTTATTGCAGGTATTGAACGTACCGGAATGACAGGTGAATAACATGAAAAAAACTGTGATTGCATTATGTGTATTATTGTTTACATCCTTGCTAATTGCTTGTGATAAAAGAGAAGATGAACCACCCATTGTAGTAGAACGCTCTAAAATTGAAGGTTATACTTATGATAAAGACAATATTACTGATTATGCTTTGGTGTGGTCTGATGAGTTTGATTATGAAGGTTTACCTGATGATGATAAATGGGGTTATGATGTAGGCGGACACGGATGGGGAAATAATGAACTACAAAATTACACAAGTGATCAAAACGCCTTTGTTAAAGATGGCATACTCACCATAGAAGCGATAAAAGATGAAAAAGGAAGTTGGACATCAGCACGTATGGTCACCAGAAATAAAGGTGATTGGAAGTGGGGTAAGATTGAAGTGAGAGCTAAACTTCCAACAGGTCGCGGAACGTGGCCTGCAATATGGATGTTACCTACTGATTGGCAGTATGGTAGTTGGCCAAATAGTGGTGAAATAGATATCATGGAACACGTAGGTTATGACCAAAACCGTATTCATGCGAGTATCCATACCCAAGCATATAATCACAAAATAGGCACTCAAAAAGGTGGTTCTAAAGTGATTCCAACTGCAAGTGAAGCTTTTCATACCTATACAGTTGAATGGTTTCCAGATTTGATAATTTTTTCAATTGATAACGAAGTGTATTATACTTATAATCCTTTTAATTTGGTTGATATACCAAAAAACAGACACTGGCCATTTGATCGACGTTTTCATCTATTATTAAATATCGCAATAGGTGGTGATTGGGGTGCAGCTCAAGGTATAGATCCTGAATTGAGCTATGCCAAAATGGAAATTGATTTTGTTAGAGTGTATCAATCACCAACAATTCAAAATTTAGTAAGGGAAATTGATTAATATGACATATTTTAATGAGGAAACAAAAGAATTTATATTTGAAAACTATCATAAGTTAAAACCTTTTGCTTCATTTTTACCAGGTATTGCAGGTAAAAATGGCGTACCTATGTGGACTTATTATGTCAATAGAGGTCAATTAATTGCATCTTTTGGTATTGAGAATAAAGACCACGCTATATTAGATTTCACACCTGCAAATTTAAGTTATAGAAATACTTCAGTAAATGGTTTTAGGACTTTTTTAAAGGTTAATGATCAATGTTTTGAACCCTTTGGTACAACAGATAGCAATAGAAAATTATTCATTGGAAGAAATAAAGTATCTATTGAAGAAACGAACAATGATGTTCAAACTACTGTTAAATACTTTCACGTAACTGAGAAAAAGTATCCTGGATTAGTAAGGAAAGTTCAGTTTAAAGCACTTAAAGATATGAAGTTAAGCTTCATCGATGGGTTAGCAACATTCTGGCCCTATGGAACTGGTTTATATGCACAAAAAAACATGTCAAATTTAGCTGTAGCATGGTTTGATGTATTTAATCAAGAAAACCACATTCCATTTATGAAAAATCGCTCTACAACGGAAGATACAGAAGAAATTAGTGCATTAGAAGCAGGTAATTTCTATGTAAGTGTGGACCAACATCATAAGCGATTAAAACCAATTTATGACTCATCTATCATCTTTGGATACCAAAATGAACTTGCAGTACCACATGTATTTAATCAGATGCCATATGATGAGTTTATACGTCAAAATCAAGCATCAACAAACCAGCTACTTTCCGGATTTTCAACACATGAGGTTCATTTAAGAAAAGATGAAACTTATACATTTTATACATTACTAGGGTCTTATAGCAATTTAGATTCATTGAATGAATCTGCACGTCATTGGGATTTTAATTATTTTGAGTCACTTGAAGCGTTAAGTGAATCATTTATTGAAGAACTCGTTGCTCCTATGGATACACAGACGAATTATCCTTTATTTGATCAATATATGAAACAATCGTTCTTAGATAATTTACTAAGAGGTGGTTTTCCATATATATTTAAGGGGTTAAATAAAGATCATGTTTACCATACATATTCTAGAATTCACGGTGATATGGAAAGAGAATACAATAATTTTTATATAGAACCAAGATATTACTCTCATGGTAATGGTAGTTATAGAGATGTAAATCAAAATAGAAGAAATGATGTGTATTTTGTAAAAGAAGCTGGTATTTTTAATATAGTACAGTTTTTAGAATTAATTCAACTAGATGGACACAATCCATTGACCATTGAAGGCTCAAGATTTACGTTTAATCAAAAGTATCAAAATAAATTATTAGAACATGTTGTTAAGGGTGAGAATAAACTCATAGATTATCTTAAAAAGCCTTTTACTCCAGGCTCTTTATTGATGTTTATTGAAAACAATATAGAAACTAACATTTCACCTCAAACATTATTAGACTTAATCATGTATTATACTGATCAAACGACTCAAAGTAGCTTTGGAACAGGTTATTGGTCAGATCACTGGATTTATAATCTAGATTTAATTGAACAATATCTAGCAATTTTTCCTGATAAAATAGATTTTATGCTTTTTGACCAACCTATTAAATTCTATCAGTCAAAAATGAGTGTTTATCCAAGAAAATATAAGTATGTTCTTAACAAAGAAGGTTTTCCACGTCAATTAGGTGGACTTTATGAAGATAAAGAAAAAGTAAAATCTTTAGATTTAAAACAAGGTTCAAACTTTCATAAATTTACAAACGGTAAAACTGTATCAGTCAATTTATATTCAAAATTATTACATTTAGCAACGATCAAAACAGCAAGTTTAGACCCAATGGGTATGGGTGTAATGATGGATAGCGAAAAACCTGGTTGGAATGATGCAATGAACGGTTTACCTGCCATTTTTGGATCAGGTACGACTGAAACTATAAATTTAGCTCGATTATTTAAATACTTAATTGAGTTTAGTCATCTATTTAAATCTAAAACTGTATCTATTCAATCAGATATATATGATTTTTTTACGAACTTAACTCATCATATTGATGATGGATTTGATAAGATACAAGACATTAGAGAAAGTTTTGATGCAAAAACAAACCTCTATCTGTCTGATGCATTTGTGGATATTACAATAGCCCAATTAATCCCATTGATTGAACGATTAAATGACTATATTCATAGGGGTATTAAAAATGCATTTGAACTAGGTAAAGGATTAATTCCTACTTATTTAACATTTGAAGCTACCACTTATCAAAAAAATGGTTTAAGACATCCTCATTTGAATTTAGAGTGTATTGATGTGACGAACTGGAAGGTTAGACCACTACCTCATTATTTAGAAGCACCCGCGCACTATCTAAAATCAATGCTCAATGTAATAGATGCTCATAGTGTACATCAACATGTAAAAGCATCAGGTATTTATGATGAAACTTTAGGTGTATATAAAACATCTGCATCTTTAGAGGATGAGACTTTAGAAATTGGTCGAGCACGTGCTTTTACAAAAGGCTGGCTTGAACGTGAGTCTTCTTTTGTACATATGAGTTATAAATATTTAATAGGCATGTTTAAATCAGGTCTTTATGATGAGTTTTACAAAGATATTAAAACAAGTATGCCACCTTTTATGGATCCTTTAGTTTATGGTAGAAGTACTTTAGAAAATGTAAGTTTTATTGCTACATCCAACAATCCAAATCCAAAAGTACATGGTCAGGGTTTTGTTGCCAGACTCACAGGTACGACATCAGAAGCTATGACTTTAATGTATTTAATGTTTCTAGGTAAACAACCTTTTAGTTATAAAGAAAATAAATTAACTTTTAAAGTGAATCCAAAAGTTATAAAGGATTTCTTTAAAGAAGGTAGGTTATCCTTTAAATTCCTTTCTCATATCACGATTACTATCCATAACCCACATCATGTTGACACATTTAACTTAAATGTAACACATTACACACTATCCAATCAAAATGAGCGTATTAAAATTCAAGGCGATAGTATTCTGGGTGAACATGCTGATGATATTAGAAATCTAAAATATAGTCATATAGATGCATATTTAGGTTAAATGTATGAAAAATAAACTAATAACGATTGCAATCATCATATGCTTTGTTGTAATGATTGTATCCTGTGATAACACACCACCAGTCATTCATGATAATGATTATCCTGATTCAAATTTAACTATGAATGAAAAAATAAACTGGTGGTTAGATAAATTAACGATTGCTGAAAAAGCAGGTCAAATGGTTCAAGGAGAGCGCTCTAATAACAATGGTGCATCCGGTGTTAAACCTACAGATGTAAGAAACTTAAATCTTGGCTCCGTATTAAATGGTGGTGGTAACAGGCCATCGTCAAACACAACTTTTGGTTGGGTATCCATGTATGAAAATATGCTCAATGCATCCTTAGAAAGTTCATCAAAAATACCAATTATCTATGGTGTGGACGCAGTTCATGGTCATAATAATCTTTATGGTGCCACCATATTTCCTCATAATATTGGTCTAGCTGCTGCTAACAATAAAGAATTAATGAAAGAAATTGGTATGATCACTGCCTATGAGATGGGTCAAACAGGCATGAATATGAACTTTTCCCCTTCGATAGGACTTATCAAGGATAAAAGATGGGGTAGAACTTATGAAACATTAGGTGAGTCACCAGATATCGCATTAAATTTAATACCTTCTTATATAGAAGGCATTCAAAGTTATGGCGTTATTGGTTCAGCAAAACACTTCGTGGGAGATGGTTATACAACTTTTGGTACTGGTTTAGATAATAAACTAGACAGAGGTAATTCAACCATTTCTAAAGAAGACTTAGAAACCATTCATTTTCCATTATACGAAGCCGCTATAGAAGCTGGTGTAAAATCAATTATGGTATCGTATTCAAGTCTAAACGATGTACGTATGCACGAAAATAAAGAACTCATCACAGATATTTTAAAAGATCAAATGGGTTTCAAAGGTTTTGTTATAGGGGATTATAATGGTATTGATGATATCCGTGCCAATACTTTCTATGAACGCGTTATAAAAGGCGTTAATGCGGGTATTGATATGTTGATGCAACCACATAACTTCAAAGAAGTCATTGACGCTATCGTACGTGGTGTGGAAGAAGATCGTATTGACATAGACCGCATAAACGATGCTGTTTCTAGAATTTTAAGCGTCAAATATGAAATGGGCTTATTTGATGAAAAAACACCTATAGAAAGTGATTTAAGAAGTGAAAATGCATTAAATGTGGCTAGAAAAGCAGTTAGAGAATCCATGGTATTGCTTAAAAATAATCAAAACCTTCTACCGTTTAATAAAGATTTAAATCTATTAATATTAGGCAAAGGAAGTCAAAATATTGGAATTCAATCTGGTGGTTGGACGATAGACTGGCAAGGTTCTGATCAACTAAATATTCCAGGCACTACGATTGTTGATGCCTTTAAGAGTGTTACAAATGGTCAGATTTATACGGACATAAATGATATCGACAAAGCTGATCAAATTATCATCGTCTTCTCTGAAAAACCAAGTGCAGAAATGATGGGAGATTCATTAGCCTTATCTTTAACAGATGATACATCTTATGCTTCAAATCAAACACTTATAGATATTGCTAAACAAACAAATAAACCTGTAATTGGATTGTTATTATCCGGCAAACCACTTATAATAGAAGAAGTTATTCCATATTTAGATGCATTTGTGATGTTGTTTTTACCAGGCAGTGAAGGCTTAGGCATTACAGATGTACTTTATGGAGACTATAATTTTAAAGGGAAATTACCATTTACATGGCCTAAATCTATAAGCCAATCATCCCATACAGTCCTTGATGAAAATTATGAACCAAGTGATTATAGATATCCTTTTGGATATGGTTTAAACTATACAATATTACAATAAAGGAGACTCATATTATGGTAACTATTGGTGAAATTGCTCGTGCAGCAGGTGTATCAATATCTACAGTTTCAAAATCACTAAATGGCTATAAAGAAATTAGTGATCAAACTAGAAACAGAGTTAAAAAAATAGCGGAACAAATGGGTTATACCCCAAATGCTGCTGCTCAAAGCTTAGTACTTAAAAGAGCAAATACAATAGGCATT